>JBGSUL010000011.1:0-6706 GCA_041736155.1 Bdellovibrionales bacterium | reverse complement strand
GGCCAAGTTCGGACAACACTTAATGCGTTAACCAGCACGCGAATATGAGGATGATGTTCAAGAATGCTCATCAAACAGACACTCCGACCCGAGGCCACTTTTACACTTGACCGGGGTGGCGTCCATATGAGGAAGCTTGGGTAGGGACTTGGCGTTTGCTTTCAATAACCGCGCCTAATATGTAGGCGATGAGTGCTGCCAAAATAGCTGTTAAAAAAGGCGCTTCCAGAACCCAGAGCAAATCCCCCAATTGGTAAAAGATCATACCTGAGATCAGCGCCAAAGTACCGGCCAGGGGGCCTCCCCAGCGAGTGTAAATGCCAAAAAAAGTAATGATGAGAAGCCCCGAAGTCCCAAACGATGAAGCCGCTTCGAGAAGTGGGTAAATGCCGGTGGAGAAATGGGCGATGCCATAGGCACAGAGTGCAGCGATCACAACAATCACCCGCGCTACATGCAATTTATGTTTTTCACTTTTGTTTTTAAGTAATGGATAAATAATATTTTGCGAGGTGAGTGCGGCACAGGAAAGTAAAATGGTATCGATGGTGGAGAGGATCGCTGAGATTAAGGCGCCAACAAAAATGACATAGAAAAAAGGTGGTAAATAACTTTGAGCAATGTCGATGAGAAAATGCTCATTGTGTGTGACGTTGGGAAAAATTTGTGGACCGATAAGGCCAAGAAAAATTGGTATGAGTCCTAAAAATAAATAAATAAAACACGCCCAGTAACTTCCACGACGAGCCACTTCGGGGGATTTGGCAGCGAGGGTTCGTGAAATCAGTTCTTGCGCGACCAGCGAGCCAAGAATGGGAATGGCCCAGCGATCCGCCCTTTGCAAAAAGGATTCATTGTTGGCGAGAAAACTCAACCGACGGGGATCCATTTGCGAAAAGAGTGACCACGAAAAATTGTCGCTGCTTACGATCATGATAAATAAAAAAATCAGTCCAAAAAAGATCAAGGCACCTTTGACCATGTCAGTGAGAATATCGCCGAGGAGACCGCCGAGCAGGGTGTAGATGACGACGGCAAAGGTGCAAAAGAAGATTGTGGTCTCCACGGGCAGTTGTGTGGTGCTGCTGACAATTTGTCCAAAGGCACGAATCTGCGCAGCGCCCCAAATCAGGGACCCGGGTATAAGAATAAACGCGGTCAGTTTTTCCACTCGGTGCCCGTAGCGTTCGGCATAGAAGTCAGAGAGTGTGATATATCCGCCCCGCCAGAGAGGAGCTGCAATGAAAAGTCCCATAAGTAACAAGCACAGACTGTAACCGAAGGGATCAGCGCGGCTCCCGGAGAGACCACTCATGTAAACCGCGCCCGAGGAGCCAATACAGGTCTCCGCACCAAACCAACTGGCTACCAGGGACATGGCCACAATGGGGAGAGGCAGGTTACGGCCGGCGAGGAAAAAATCGCTGGAGCTATGAACTCGGCGAGCCACCCAGTAACAGATGGCGAGCTGCACGCAGAGATAAAGTCCAATGAAAAAAATCATCCAGTGGCTTTATTCCATATTTCGCGGGATGACAAATTGTTTTTAAGTGTCTAGCAACGTGCAGGTCAATACAATAGCCAAGAGCTATCATGATTGAAAATAAATTACAGATTAAATTAGATTCTCTTAAAAAATTGGTGTCGGAATTTCCGCTCACTCCCGGTGTTTACATTATGAAAAATGTGGACACCAAAATTATTTATGTGGGCAAAGCCAAAGAGCTTCGCCATCGTGTGCGCAGTTATTTTCAAAAAAATCACGAAAGTCCCAAAACTCAGTTTCTTGTGCGAAATATTTTTCACATTGAATACATCATCACCAAAACAGAAGCGGAAGCGCTGTTGTTGGAAGCGACGCTGATCAAAAAGCATCGCCCGCGTTACAACATTCACCTGAAGGATGACAAATCCTATCCCTACATTCGCCTGTCGGTGAAAGATAAATACCCGCGCTTTTATTTAGCGCGCAAGGTGAAGCGAGACGGCTCACTTTATTTTGGGCCCTATTTGAGTGGGCAAATCGTGCATGATACGATTGAGTTTTTAAACAACATTTACAAACTGCGCGACTGCACGGATCACTTTTTAAAAACACGCAAACGTCCATGCATTTCTTATGACATCGGCAAGTGTTCTGCGCCCTGTGTGGAAATGATTTCAGTGGAAGACTATCGGGAATCCATTAAACTGGCGCAAGGTTTTTTTAAGAACAAAAATTCTAAACTCTTAAAAAAACTCGAAGGGGAAATGAACGGCTTGGCCGACTTGGAAAAGTTTGAGATGGCGGCACGCGTGCGCGACAGTTTGCGGGCGATTCAGCGTGTTTTAGAAAAGCAATCGGTGATCAATACCGATATTGATAAAGACCAGGATGTGTTTAGTTTTTATGGCGATCAACGTGGAACTTTGATTTGCTCGCTGCACGTTCGCCAAGGCGCCGTGATCGGCCACAAGGGGCACTTTTTCCCGCTCTTAGATTGCTCTTCGCCCGATGAAGATGTGCGTGATTGGTTGATGACGTTCCTCAATCAGTATTATGCAGAAAACGTCGTGCCAGATGAGATTCTTTTACCGCTGGATATAGGCCATGACTTGCGCAAACTTTTAGGCGAAGTGCTTAAGCTTTATAGCGACCATCCGGTGCAGATTCTTTTTCCGACCAGTAGTTTTGGCCAGAAGTTGTTAGAGATGGCGCAAACCAATGCAGAGAAAAAATTCCTCAATCATGTGACCAAAAGTGAAGAGAAGAAAGAAGCTTTAGAGTTGATTCAGGACAAACTTAAATTGCCACACTTTCCTCGACGGATCGAGTGTTATGACATATCGACCTTTCAAGGTAAGGAGACTGTTGGCTCGCAAGTTGTGTTTGAAGACGGAGTGCCCAACAAGGATCAGTATCGTCGTTACAAAATTAAATCTTTTGAAGGGATGAATGATTTTGAAGCCATGAAGGAAGTTCTTTCGCGCCGACTTAAACACACGGAGTGGGAAGAGCCGCAACTGATAGTTGTCGATGGTGGGAAAGGTCAGTTGCGGTTTGCTATGCAGGCGCTCAAAGACTTGGACAAAGAGCATATTCCCATCGTTGGGCTCGCTAAGGAGCGCACCAAGGGGCGCTTTGATGAAGGCGAGGTGGAAAAAACCATGGAACGCTTTTATTTGCCCAATCGTCAGAACCCTGTCGTGTTTTCGCCAAGCTCTGAGGCGTTTCGTATTTTGGTGAGTCTGCGTGATGAAGCTCATAGGTTTGCCATTAGCTTCCACCGCGAACTGCGCGAAAAGGCTTTTTTAGCCGACGATGATTGAGCTGAGAAATAAAAAAAGGCTCTCGGGTGAGAGCCTTTTAAGGAAGCAAAATTGAGGAAAAAATTATTTTCCTTTGGCTTTTTCTTTTTTAGGTTCGCTGGCCGCTGCGCGTGTAGGGTCGGCGAAAGTGGGAACACCGGGATCTTGATAATTGGGGATCGGAGCTTGTGCCCAGGGTGTGTAGCCCGTGTTCGGTGAGTTGTAATCTTGAGCTAATTCCGTCGCATATTGCGGGTACTGACTGCACGGAGGTGGGTACTGTTGAGTTTGGTACTGGTTCGGGTACGCACCCGTGATGCCACCGGCATAAATTCTTGTGCGGCCACTTTGTGAGTAGCTGCCATTTTGTCCGTAGCCTTGATCGTAGTAAGGCTGACTGTAGTTACTCATGTAATAATCATCGCCATTACAAGTAACATTACAGTTTCCGCCGCAGGAATAATTGTTCTCGGTATTAATAAATCCGCCTATACCGCCTCCGACAAGAGCGCCCTTCCACCAGTTCTGCTGACAGTTGCTATTGTTACTGTAATAACCATTGTTATTGTTGTTATTATTAATCCCACCGGAGAAGAGACACGTTAAAGCTCCACCAGCGACAGCGCCTAAGAGAGCATTACCCCAGTTAAAGTTACCGAAGAGTCCGCCACCGTTATTGCCGTTATAGTCGTTACCATAACTCGCGTCGGCTTTAGGAAAGATCGAAAATGCGGCGCTTTTACCTGGCACTTTTACGCACTTGATTTGCACGCAGATATCAGCAAATGTATCGCGGATGGATCTTTGTTGAACAGAAAAACGTTTTCCACCCACCGTGATCTCTTTGCCGATCACAAGGGTGCTTTTCTTGTCGAAGAAAACCTTGTCGTCTTTGTATGACATTTTTGGGAATTTGAGATCCGGCGTGATCCCGTACAGTGACATCTCTTGCTTCAGGCTTTCGATATCTTTCGCGGGCAAACGTTTGCCGAGCCATTTGAGATAGTTATCAACGGTGCCCATGCGATTGATGGTGTTGGCCATGGCGATCGCGGCAACGTGTGTAACGGGTTTTTCTTTTGGAGCCGCTGCTACATTGGCAGCTACAAAAAGACATGTGAACAACGATAAAATGTGACGGTAATTCATAGGCTTCCTTTCCCTGGAATTGTACCACCTAAATCATACCAAATTTTTGCCAGAAGCAAAGCTCATCTGTGGTCTAGTTTCTTCAAATCACGAGAGTGGACGCGGTGATTGAAGCGGGAAGTTGCCACTGGGTCGCAAATGCCTCAGGAAAGTCCAGTTGGATGGCGCGAAGAGCGATGCCCCCAGCTGGCCAATCGATGTGGGAACCGTAAAGGGAGTCGCCCCAGATAGGGCAATGGTGCTTGTAAAGTTCATAGCGCAACTGATGGGAACGGCCAGTCAGTGGGGAGAGACGCCATTCCAAACCCTGATCAAAAACGCGAACCACTTTGGCTTCGGTGATCGATGGTTTTCCGTGAGCGGCCTCGTAGGTTCTCTTTTTTCCTCGAAAAAGCACGGACTCCCAGCGCACGGAGGTATCCAGTGGAAAAGGACCGGGATTGGTGAAGGCTTGGTAGGTTTTACGAATATCGCGCTCTTCAAAAAGGCGACTGGCGGCGCGGTGAAACTCGGCGGTGAGGGCGTAAGCCACCATTCCGCTGACTTCGGCATCCAAACGATGCAAAGGGTAGATCTTGAGCCCCAGCTCTTTTTGCAAATAGAGCCCGAGAACAGTGCGAGGATCATCTGCTGTGCGCCCAGGGACTGTGAGCCATTTTGCAGGTTTATCGACAACGATCACGTGAGGATTTTGGAAGAGGATGGCAACGTTCATGTCGTTCTTATAACAAAATTGAGAAGTTTTCACATAAGAAATAGTTCGTTCCTGTATAAAAAACTATGCGTGGCCGCCCCCTTTACCTTCCTGAGATGATTTGTTACAAGTTGAACAAGTCGGGGGGCTTAGATGAAGTGGTTGGGGTTGTTGGTTGTACTTGTCATGATGGGCTGTTCGCCCGAGCACACGGTTCTTTCCAGGTCTTCCATCTTAGACAGCCCCAAGGACGATCAAGCCGAAACGGCTCTTTTGGAGCCCAATTATGACTCTCTCCGTGAGCATTTATTTAAAAAGTATTGTTTGGACTGTCACGACAGCTCGGGAATTTTTAGCAATCATGATTTCTCGACTTATACAGCCTTAGTTGGCTACATTAAACTTTTTATTGTGGCAGATGGCGAAGTTGACACACCTTTTGTGAAGGCGCTCGTCTCTGGTGCCATGCCCAAGAAGCAACCTAAACTTTCCGATGAACAAATATCCGTGGTGCGTGAGTGGGTGCATTTGGGTCTTCCCGAAAAAGCTCCCGAGGTGGATTATCCACCCATCACCAATTATCAAGACTTTAAAACAGAAGTTTTTGATAAGCGCTGTGTTCGTTGTCATGCTTCGTTTGCTAAATTTCCTCTTGCTGATTATACGCAAGTGATTCAGTCACTGAATAAAATCCGCATGTCCTTAGAAGCCGACAAAATGCCGCCGAAGATACCACTCGATTCTAAATTGAAGATCAGAGTGATTGAATGGATCGACGCCGGTGCACCAGAGTTTTAAATACGAATAAACTGCCGAAAATTATTTTGGCTTTTTAAAGTTGCTAAATTTTAGACACGGACAACGTGTCCTCTCAGCAGAGTCGTACCCCCTCATGGTGCGGTGGAGGTCTTCATGTGAATTATGCAACTATCGAGCGCGACAAACCACATAAAAAAATTACCAAAATCTCGGAACAAAAGTATCGGTACAATACCGATACTATTTCGTAATAACGGCGTATAATAAGATTCGTACGCGGTTTTTCGTTGACCAAATTTTCGAGTATCCGAAATCTATCAATTTCGATTCAAAAGGGGGGGCTTGTTTCTACAAACCTTTACAAGCCAAATTAACAGTTCAAAACTCCGGATTTTCACCGAGATCCTTCGCCTTGCTCAGGACGATATTTTTTAACGCACTGCTGGTATCGCTGTGGCAGTAAAAAATGACACTTCCCCCGTCTTTCTGAGCGAAGCGAAGAATCTCGAGGTCCTTCGCTTCGCTCAGGATACCGTGAGTCAAAATGAGACTTCTCGCTCGTCAAAGAGTCTGTGAATTTAAGCTTTTAGGTAATGGTTTGAGGGTTAAATTGCGGTGATTAATGGGGTCGCAGGACCAAAAAACTAGCAGGGGAGAGTGAGAGGCCTGCCATAACCTGTTTGTGACCCCGATTTGATTTGGACACCCAACCCCAGGGGGTCTTTATGGAAGTAACGCCTACAAAGCGTAAACGTTTTACACAGAAAAAGAAGAGTTTGATCGTTAAAGAGCACTTTTCGACGGGAATAGCGATCC
>JBGSUL010000108.1:0-1620 GCA_041736155.1 Bdellovibrionales bacterium | reverse complement strand
GCTGGATGAGGTGCAAATGCTTACGCAAAGCAAGAAAAACGACCAGTTTATTGCCGGATTGCGCACCGCGCTTGATATCAATAAAGATAGCGTAAAAGCCATTTTCACAGGTTCATCGCGCGATGGCTTAAGGCGCATGTTCTCTGAAAAAACGGCTCCCTTTTTCCATTTTGGGCAAAATCTTCCTTTCCCAGAGTTAGGAAAAGAATTTACCGATCATTTGGCCACTATTTTTCAAAAGGCAACCCAGCGTAAGCTCGATTTGGATGTATTGTGGGAAGTTTTTTTGGAGATGGAGAAAGTGCCGCAACTTGTGCGCTCCCTGGTGGAGCGACTCGCCCTAAACCCAAATATGCCAATCAACCAAGCAAAAACTGAATTACTAGCGGATATCTTGAATGACAGAGCATTCGAGCAAATGTGGGATAACTGCTCACCGCTGGAGCAGTTTGTATTACAAGAACTTGCGAATGACGCTGTAGCGATATTTAGCGAGAAAACCAGAAGCGAATTTTCAAAGAAATTAGAGATCCCTGAGCTCTCAGTGCCCAGAATGCAATCCGCTATGCGTTCCTTGTCTCGCAAACTATTAATAGGACGATCGCCTGTGCGTGGCCAGTATTTTATCGATGACCCCAACTTCAAAAGCTGGATACAAAAAATGGGTAATATCCATTAAGCTTGCACGCACTTTCAATCCTCGGAAAGTTCTAACAACTTTGGGCACAATTAGGGTCAAGCTCTGAGAACGCAACATTTACACATCGGCTTAAAGCCTTATAGCAAACCACATCAAAACCGCCTTCAAATGCGCCACGGACGTGCCGACTGGTGGGCAGGGGGCTCCCGGAGGCGCTGCTATTGTTTGATGAAGCCAGGGAACATATTGAGTGCGACGACACCGCTGGTAGACCCGCCTGACAGCCATCAAGACCCACCCTTCATAAAAAAGCCACGAAAGCCATTGCGTACTATCCCTGTATTGGCGACGTTTTTGTCGTGGACCATCCTTCCTGAACAGAAATAACCCCTTTTGTTCGCCAGGAACTCCTCTCTTGAACTGCATTACCCCACCCATTTACAAGCGTCGTAAACCGCAGGATACCATCCTCTATCAGGTTGTGCAAAACACATTTTTAGAGTGGTCTAGCAATTATTCTTTAAGGCATGATGAGGTGCTTCCAGGCTATGTGGAGAAAGAGTTTAAAGACTATTTTAAGTGCGGGATTCTCGCCCACGGTTTCTGCCAGAGCCTATTGTGCAAACTGCCGTGGTGATTTTATTGTGGCCTATAGCTGTAAAAAACGTGGAGTTTGTCCCTCCTGCAACACTATGCACATGATCTTCATCACACTGCATCTTCTCGAGGAGGTTCTCCCCAAATTACCGTTGCGGCAATGGGTGCTGTCCGTGCCAAAATGGCTGCGTTATCACCTCACAAAAGACGCAGCGTTGGCGAGTCAGGTGTTAAGGGTCTTGATTGATGAAATTGAAAAGCAACTAAAAAAATCGTGTGATGGGATTACGGAGGATGCCAAATTAGGTGCGGTGAGTTTTATTCAGCGCTTTGGTTCGCGATTAAATTTGCACATCCATTTTCATTGCGTAGTGCTTGATGGT
>JBGSUL010000079.1:0-30327 GCA_041736155.1 Bdellovibrionales bacterium | reverse complement strand
TTTTACCTCGTCGCTGAATTTTCTCTTTGGCTTTCCCATTTCCTGACTCCTAAATGCTCTGAATATAGAGCAGCTTGGGCCAGCCCGCTATTGTAACTTCTTCACCGTGTTAGACTCCAGCTTTACGCCCGCAGTCCAAAGCATCGATATTATCATTCCTGAGGTGCTGTTGTGGCGGCCCAGCAGCAGTGCATATAATGTGAATAGATTCAATGGAAGGCTCACAAGAAAAGCTGAAGTGAAAATTTGAGTGGCTATTTTTAGTTTAGAATATTGTTTAATAGCTGCGAACACTTTTATTGTAAGTGTCGTATGAATTAAAAGAATAGGGAACCACAAAAAAACTAATTCAGCTTGAGCGCATCCAGCTCCCCTGCAATTATTTTGGCCAAGCACATAAGTAAGTATGGTGACGAGAAGGCAAACGAAGAATCCTGATAACCAGGCTTTAATGACTGTCATTTCATAATCGTAAGTTGTAAATGGTAACTAGTTCAAGCATGATATGAGAACCTATCCAGACATTGAATGAAATAATCCCGCACCACCAGACCTCGCCCGTCTATGGAATAAGTCCCAATTATTTAACCATCAACAAAGCCCATTAAGAACAACCCGAGTCCACGATTGCATTTTATTTTAATCCGGTGAACCGGACACAAAAAAACTTGACGGGATTTGGGCTCATTAAAATTGTTTGTGGGCGATTTTTATTTTGTGTGCATACTCCATGGTGCACGTTAAAAGTTCCGGAGATGGAGGACGATTAAAATCGTCTGACCTATTCTTAATGGACTTTTCAAAAATTTTGTCCGGCTTTTCTAAAACCTCAAAAATACGAAAATAAAAACCTATGCTAAAAAATTTTTATTCCTCGCGAACACAGCAGTGGAATCAAAAAATTTATTTCTGCTACCGTAGCGGTAGTGAAAATAGAAGGGCTCAACTTATGAATTTAAAAGCTTTATCCAACGACAATTTGGAATCGCGCTTGAAAAAACTCGTCAAAACAGAACGCAAAATTACACATTTAGTTTTACAATGCATTGCCGAGATCGACCAGCGAAAGCTCTATCTCCAAAAAGCTTACCCCAGCTTGTTTGAGTTTTTGGTTCACAGTTATGGCTACAGCCCCAGCGCCGCCATGCGCAGAATAGATGGTGCTCGACTGTTGCAACAAATCCCGGATGCAGCAAAGCAGATTGAAAACGGATCTGTGAATTTAAGCCAAGTGGGGCTGCTGCAAAGGGCCGAGCGTGAAATAAAACGACAAACGAAAAAGGCCATACCGCTCGCAACGAAACGAGAACTTCTCGAAAAGATCGAAAACCAGAGCCAAACACAAACGGAGCAACTCATTGCGAAGACCTTAAACATCGACATCGTGCCTAAGAGTAAAATAATTCAACATCGAGATGAGTCAGTCACCGTGACCGTAACTTTGACCAAGGAACAAATGAATTTACTCGAACAGGCTCAGGCGATGCTATCCCATGCTGTGCCTGAAAAAAATTGGGCCAGCTTGATTACCTATTTAGCGAAGAAAGAACTTTCGCGACGTATGCAAAAAACAGATACAGCTACGAGGCATTATAACGAAAGCTCCTTCTCCACGACTACCAAGGGAGATTCCGCTACGGCAATAACCGGTACTCCCGCTGGCGTAGCGGCAGTGACACAATCAACAACTGAACTCAGTCCGACAGTTCCTATGAAACGCTCACAACCTAGAAGACCCATTCCTCAACAAATCAAAAAACAATTGCTTCACCCCGATGCAAAATGTGTGTATCGCGATCCACAGACGGGAAAAGTCTGCGGAAGTCGTCATTTTTTACAATTGGATCACATAAAGAGCGTGTCCCGCGGAGGGGGAAATGATTTTGCAAACCTGCAAGTGCTCTGTGGCCAGCATAATCGCTATAAATATATTTTGGAGAACAGGCTTTGATGTCAGATCCTTCCGCTGAATAAAAATCCCTCAAGCTCTTTGTCAAATTCAACCCCCAACAGCTCATAACTCGCTGAAATTCATGAGGTGCCGCTCGAGTGTTAACAGATTAGACAAGTCTGTTGTTTTTACACGGAACATAGGAACTGCCTCTGAATTCGGCTATTATGCTCGATATGAAGCCCGTCTTGGTCAGAGGAGTATTTATGAAATTACATTTGCAAATGTGGACACTGATTCCCTTCGCACTTTGTTTTTTCTTTCAATCACCTACTTTCGCACAGGTGACAGGTCACACAGCGACCCTCACTGCCGCGGAACTCAATCTCGATACGACTTTTTATACATACGATAAAGCGTGGCTGGAAATTTCTGGTAAAGCCACTACGTCCGCAGATTTCCCTGGAGAAACAATATATAATTCGGCTGTGCTTAACATCCGTCATATTCAAAAAAACACACAGGTTGAACGATTGATGTACATTCCTGTTTCCGTCCATATAAAAAGCGAATCACTCGGTACACGCCTACGCCAAACCTTGGGGCTTTCGCAAATTCTCGATCTTAAAGATAAAACGTTATCTGATCTGTTCTTTGGAAAAGTCCTCAGCGCAAACATGACAATTGAGCCGGGCTTTATCGACCCCGAAGATCAAGGCTTCGCCTATATCATCTACTCCGATCACAACGTTGTTGATACGGTCGCGGTGAGCGGTCTTTTAAACATTCGCTTGTAGGCGCAACATCTTTGCCTGGCCTGGACCTTAGGCATATTTTCCCATCCTTCATCGCTATCTACCATGGGTTATGATAAATCATAAATGTGAGGGAGATGCGTGATCCACGTCCTAGTTCTACTTTTTGTTCATTTTTGTTGGTCCCATGAAGGTTTGAATTCCTCCCCACCAAGCACTCCCGAGTTTATTGAGTCCAAGAACCTTGAGATCTACTACCCCGAGCAACCTGTAACCAATTTGCCACCCAAAACTGAACTTACATTTTCCAGAGAGTTAAATATTGTCATTCAACCAAGAGCTCAGCGAACGCGCCTTTATGGTGTGATACCCCCATGCGAAATTGTCAGCGAGACCGTCAACCAGAATCTACTCAGAGTCTCAATCCCCAAGATCGTGTCCTCCATTGCTGTCACCCCCTATGATGAAAATCGAATCTGCCTCTCCACACTCGTACCAATACCTGAGTCCTTGGATGCGGACACCTTTAATGGAGCCTGTAAACTGCAAGGTCATGCCATTGTGGATATGACTCCCAAGTGCTACCAAGCCGTTCAAGACCATGACTCGGGAAACGATTTATTTACCACAAAAGTTACGAACACCGGTGAAAACCCAAGACTGTATGCGATTCCCAACTTAGCTGACCGCATGAAGGTGGCTTGTAAAGCAAGCACTGAGACAATCACTGTGGATTTTGAAGGCGACCTCAAGATGATCTGCTATAATTCTTGGGGATCTTCTAAAATATCCGAGTTTGTAAAAGCTATTGAAAGCAATTTTAATATTAAAGTCAGAGTTCCTGTTCCGGCAAATCTTCAAGACGTAGAGCTGCAAGAACAACAAACAGCCCCGCCAATTTCTCTCTAACGCGCGCAAGATCCCTGAGCGAGTCGAAAGACCATCTTCACTAGTGACGAATGTCCTTCTTGATCATCAACCCGGCGTATACAACATAAAGAAATTGCAAACCGACAAAGGCAGCCACATATTCCACACCACCCGCACCAAAACCATAAGTGTGCAAACCAGCGCCTAAAACAAAGTTCACTCCGTACCAAGCCATCACCACTAAATTAAAGGCGATGATCGATCCGGCAAGCATACCAAAGTTTTTTACTAAGCCCGCCAGGCGGCCATGGAGTAGCGCCAAATATCCAAGCAACGCAATCAATGCCCAAGTCTCTTTTGGATCCCAACCCCAAAAACGACCCCAGGAATAATCGGCCCATACACCACCGAGAATTGTTCCCGCGGCAAGAAGCACGACTCCTACCTGTAAACTCTTGTAACATGTATCAACGTAGTCGTTGATTTCTGCCGACTGCACCTTCGCTCCTCGAATGATATGAAAAAGAGCGACATTGCTTATACCCACTGCCAAAAAGAAAGCGGCGTAGCTCAGTGTGATTGTCATCACATGAATGATGAGCCACAAATTACTGCGCAATACGGGCTCAAGCGGTTGGAGCGTTCCATCCAGAATCGCCGGTGCATTGTTGGCGATAATCATCGCCAACGCCGCCGCCATGGTGCCCGAGAGTAAAATGTAATTCTTCTTTTTGACCCAACTCAATATACTTGTAAAAACAATCACGCCCCACGCCACCCAAATCACTGTCTCGAACATATTCGAAACCGGCGGTCGCTCCGTCAGATACACACGCAAACCAAAACCATAGGTGTGTAACAAAAATGCTATGCCCGTCGATAGCCACGCTCCCCGTGCCAACCATGTTTTATGAAACAATAACGCCAAGAACATCAGAATAGCGGCAAGCACATAAAAAATCGCCGCTTTTAAAAATGGTGCAAACTGATTGTAATGCACTTCCCACTTCATTTTTGCAGAGGAAGGATAGAGCGACGGATTGTTCTGAGCCACACTTTGTACAAATGCATCGATCGAACTTTGCAAGGTGGCTTTTGTCGCCTCACTGAGGGTCCCCTTTTCCGCCTCTTCTCCCGCGAACGTCGCCATGTAATTTTTGAGCACGCTAAAGAAAAGTTCTTTTTGTTGCTCGTCCAACTCAGCAATGCTCAACCATGACATATTTTGCTGATCTTTATTGGGAGCAATTCGTAAAGCTCCCATGCGCACTTCTTGAAAAAAACCTACCTGCATTTCTAATTTTTGCACAGCTTGATCAAACGGATTCAATTTTTCTTTCAACTGACGTTTGCTATTGAGCTCTCCTAAAATCACGCCGAAACGGGTGTTGCGCACAAGTTCTTGCGGACTAAAGAACTTTTTATCGGTGGAAAGATTGAGAGCTTTTTTGAGACCTAAATGATCCACGCGAATAAACTCTTTGGAATCCCACACCTCGGGCACCATCATCCAGGTAGAGACGATATGAATCGCCGGACGCGAAGGTTTGTTTTCATCCACACGGAATGTGCCGCGCCCGTGCAACAACGTGAGTGTTTCCCTGGCATAGGTGTCAAACGGCTTAAGACGTCCGCCATTCTGCACAGGCAAAGTTTCCATGGTGAAATCGGCGGAAAATTCACTCGTTGATTGCGCAGATGCGCTTGCGGACATTAACAAAAGCATTATGAACTTAAGCATGTTGACCTCTCGCTCTTTTCCATCGTCGATAAAATAAATGAATGGCACCAAATACAATCAAGAGGGAACCTAAGTACTTTAACCAACGTCCTGGATCGTAATTCACCGAAAGCACCGAAGCCGTCGGGCGACCCATTTCGTCTTCCTGAAAGCTCGCTTGATAAAAAGTAAAACCTTTGTGTTTTAAAGGTTCATTCATGGAAATCAAAACTTCACGTTGTTCATCACCCAAATAAACCAAACTCTGATAACTGGCGGCACGCATGGTTCCTTGGTAACGACCCACTTCGAAGTTTTTAAGATACATTTCAAAATCCAAAGGCAAACGACGATTGCCGTAGGTCAATACATACATTTCTGCATCACCAAAAAGACGAACCATCGTATTCAATCCCAGCCAGTGTTCCTTGCCACCAAAAGTAAAACGCACCACTGACGTGGCCTCGGGCGACGACTGCTCACGTTTGAGATACTTTATGTCCTGCCGTGCGTGATGATGGTATTTTAAAATGCGAAATTCTAAATTCATCCAGCCCAAGGGGAAAAGATCTCCGGCTTTGGCCTCGCCGCTTTTTATCAATCCTTTGGCGCGATCACTGTACACATCGTAATGAACTCTTTGCCCATCGAGAGGACGCAAAACAAGAACGTTGCCAGAAACATAAAAAAACGGTTGTGCACTGAGCACAATGCGCGCAGGACCCAACGCCACTTCGCTGGGTTGGTTCTTTTTGCCCATCAACCACTGAGTTTGATTAACACGGTCGTTGCTAATTTGAAAACGCACCGCTGCTGGATCGTCATTCTCCTGCGACTCGACAAACTTACTGTCGACCAAAGCATAATGATAAAAATCGTCAAAAACGATGTCGCCACTGGCGAGGGGAATCTTTAAAGGTTTTTGCGCTGAGGGGGGATGACTAAAAAAATTAACTTTTTGCTCATAGAATTTCTGAAAGCTCTCGCCATTGAGTGAAGTGTAGAGAATCAAATCTGTCTCGGGCACGGTGATGAAGTTATTTTTACCGCCAATATCGAGAGTCATGCTGCCATCAATGCCGTAGTAACGAGTGACCAAGGAGCCCAAAAGCAAAATCAAAATCCCGACGTGCGCCGAAATAAATCCGAGATGATGTTTTTTCCACGGATAACGATCGATGATCACCGCTGTGAGGTTGATCGCAAAGAGAATGAAAATAGTATAGGACAAAACACTGTGATAGACCATTTCTTGCGCCATCTTGGCGTCCATATAATGAGCTTCAACAAGAGTTCCCCAGGCAACCAAAGTCCCGATAGCCAAAATAATCACGACAGCGAATTTTAGCGACGCCAAAAAGTGAATGATGGAGCGAAATTTCATAAATCTAACATTAATGCTAAATGTCAGGGAAAGCACTGGGAATTGCGCTGCGATATTTTAGACTGCCCTCCACTGCAAAAAGGGGGATTTTCTGAACCTCTCTTTTTAGACACGCCCATCCCCCGCAGTGACGAGCTTCGCTCGTAAACGAGGCCCGAAGGTCATCTCTGCGGGTCCTTGGGCTCAGCTCGCAAATCCAACATCCATGTTGGCGAGAGGTCTAAAAAGAGAGATTCAGAAAATCCCTCTTTTTACTTCGGAAGGTTCGCTACGATAGATTTGAGGGCTTGAGAGATTTTATTTTGGGTTTCTGCGAACAGGGGCGATTTCTTTTTGGTGTCTTCGTTCATATACAAAGCGCGATTGAGCTCCACTTGCACAGTATGATGGTCCTGCTCTGGTTTGCCATACATTTGCGTAATGCCGCCGCCAAAATAGGGCCAATTGTACGCCACTTTAAAGCCCGCTTGCTCGTAGGAACTGATAATGAGATCGACGAAATCTTTGCGAGCACTCTTGCCATGAAAATCGCTGACCACAATGTCTGCGCGTGTTTCGCCGGGATCGTTGTGCATTTTTGTGCCCTGCGATGGCATGCTATGAGCATCGATATGAAAAATAGGACCACTGGGAAAAGTTTGCGCCAACGCACGAACTTTGTCATGGAAAGGGCGATAATAAAGTTTTACAAAATTTTCGTGGAGCTCGAGAGACATAGGCTCGGTGATCAGTTTTTCTCCGAAGGTCGTCATCGACCAGTGTAAACCTTTGGGGTGTTTTCCCAAGGGCTCTATCGCTCCCAGCACAGAATCTTGATCGAACTCTTTTTCTAGACGATTGAGATCAATCACATAACGATGACACTCGGCCACAATATGGGGCACCTGCAATTGTTGGAGATGAGGAACATAAAGTTGATCCACATAACGATCCACATCGCGCATGAGTACAGGTTCAGGCAATCCTTTGAGCCATGTGGCTTGCTCAGGAACAAATTCGCCAGAGTGAGGAATTGTCACAAAAAAAGAACTCATTTTAAGCTTCCTCCTCGAGGTATTTTCCTTCATAATAGTGATGGCTTATCTTTTAGAGCCTAACCTAAAATTCCAAGAAGTGCAAAAAAGGAGTCTTTGTGAGCTCGCCCAAAATTTACACAAAAACCGGCGATGGTGGCAAAACCAGCCTCGTGAATGGCGAGCGTGTTCGCAAAAGTCATGTCCGTTTGGATTGTTATGGTTCGGTGGATGAGTTGAATTCGCACTTGGGTGTTCTGGTGAGCCATCTTCCGACAGCCGCATTTGATGGTGTCAGCGAATTTCTTACGCAAATCCAAAATCAACTTTTTAATTTAGGTAGTCAACTGGCCTGCCCCGATGCCAAATTGGCAGAGCAATTACCACAGATCACCGCCCAGCATATCGAAGCTCTCGAGAAAGAAATGGACGAGCTCTCCAAAGATCTTCCCCCTCTCAAAGAATTTATTCTTCCTGGTGGCCATCTTTTAGCCAGTCACGCCCACGTGGCTCGCACTGTGTGTCGTCGCGCAGAGCGCCTGTGTTGCTCACTGGCTGAAACAGAAGTTTTGCCTGAGACTTTGATTCCTTACCTCAACCGCCTCAACGATTATTTTTTTATTCTTGCCCGTTACTTTAATCATCATCTCGGCGCAGCTGAGGTGACATGGAAAAAGTAAACGCATGATTCGCTTGGTGGAAGCCGAAGAAAAACACTCCCCTCTGCTACAAGCCTTTTTCGAGGAACAGGTTGTCCATGGTCATTTTGACTATTCTATTCGACGTCCTGTTAATTTTTTTGCCCACTATCGTTTGTTTAGTGATGATTTTATCACCGCCCTTTTGATGGACGACAACGACACGCTTTTGGGCGCCGCCACCATTTGTTTTCAAAGAGCTTACTTTAACCGCCAAGAGCAGGTCGTTGGATTTCTCTGCGATCTGCGCATTGCTCCTCAACGTATGGCCATTCAGCAATGGGCCCACCATTTTGTGCCTTTTCTATATAAAAAATTAGCCGAAAAAAATTGTCGTTATGTTTTTACGGCCATGGAGCATTTTGAGAACCAAGCCTACAATGCGCTCTTACGTCCACGCAAAATGCGACGACTCTTGCCGCACTATTATCTCTACCGCAAAGTGAACAGCATTATCTTTTTGGGCCGATGGCCCTATTCGCCTTCACCGATGCCGAGCATTCGTGTCAATCATGCTCGTCCTAAAGATCTGGATGAATTGAACGAGTATATGATGCAGAAAAAAATTGGAAGTCGTTTGTATTTTAATACCACGGCCGAAAATTTAGAGCACAAATTTAAAACATGGCCGCAATTTTCTTTGGAGAATTTTTTAATTGCGCGAAATTTTAAGGATCAGATCGTGGGCTGCATGGCTCCGTGGAACAATCACAGCATTCAGCAGATTATTCCCCGCCACTACCACAGCGGTGGCCTTGTTATCTACCAATCCAGCAAGTTGTCTTCACTACTCCGCTGGACACAGCCATTGCCGCACCCCGGGCAACCCTTTCAGCTAAAATATCTCACGCACACTGCGGCCGATAACCACGAAGTGTTTTATTCTCTTCTCACGCAAGCTTATAACGAAAGCCAACGTGGTGAGCTTTTGGTTCATACGAATTATTTTGGTGATTATGTGACACGGGCTCCGCTGTCTTATATCTCGACAAAAATCCCTTTTGGATTTTACTCTGTCCTCGCCCCCGACGAGGACCTTCCACTTTTCTTAAAACCCAACCCCTTTTCAGCAGCGCCTGATTTTAATCTAGTTCACCTGTAAGGTGACCAATAAACCAGCCACTTATAGGTGAACCAAGGATCAGTGAACTACTAAACAGCCGCTGCTGCAGCCTGTGGAACCACGGTCGGCACCATCACGCTCGTGCGTAAATACGGCAACATCCAACCGAGAAGTGGATCAACAACAACGGACTCCACGATCCCCACATCGTGTCCTTGGCTAAACATACTTAACGGTGCTGCACTTCCCACTGTAATCACCTGATCTACCAAATGGTCTTTGCGAATATTTTCTAACAATCCCGCTGTCTCTTTCCCCTCAGCGGTCACTATATATTCGCCATTTTGCCATTCGTACACTTTGGAAGTTTCTAGACTGTGACCGACGAGAAACTCCGAAGACTTTTCTTCTTGCGAACGTTTTTCCAATTCCATCACAAACGTTTGCACAAACTCTGCTAAGGATTGCTGTCCTAAACAGACAGCTGTGGCTGAAAACACTCCCGAGTCCCCTATTACAAATTGAGGATTCGATGATGATTTTTGATAACGGCGATATAGACCGATCTGCATCAACTTGGACGACAACTCGCGCCACAAACCTCCAGAAAGATAGCTATTGATATCACCGAGAATAAAACTAACGAGATCTCTCTCTTGAGCTCCCCACTGATCAAGAAGACTTTGTGCTTCTTTCAACACTCTCGACACCTCTGGCACTCTGAGTAGCTGCCATCTAAAGTCTGCCGAATCAATTCCCCCACGCCCTGTAAACACGAGTACTGTGTTCATCTCTTTAACCCCCTTGGATTTAACCCCTAAATCCGTGAAGTGAGTATTAACCAATGCGGTACCAAAATGGAATCCAGATAATTTACAAAATGATAGGAAAAATTTTTAGAGCTCAGGTGCATCATGAGCGTAAAAGGGGCAATGCTTATGAGTAGTATAAGAGCAAGTTTTGAGTGCTAAGAGTTTCCAAACTTGACGCTTCTTCATTTAGAAATAGTACAAAACGAGGAAACGTCCTAAGGGCTTAACTTCAATTTTCTTATAATGTGATTAGTACGATCACTTATATAAAGATCACCTTGGTCATCAAAAGAAACATCGACCGGATTATTCAAGGGCACCGATGTTCCCGCAACCCCTTCTTGTTCTAGACCCACAGGCCCACCAGAAAGATTGAGAGAAACAACACGCCCAGCAACCGTATTTACTCTCCCTGTTGTGCGATCAATACAGCGCACATTATGTCGACCAAAATTGGCAAAACAGAGAGTGCCATTTCTGTAATCAAGCCCCATGGGATTGTCACAGCGAGAGCTCGTGGCCAAAATATTTTCGGCAACGCTCCCACCCGTCCCAGAAAAACAGGCAATCGTCACAACGTGACCAGGATCAATCGTTTGCGATCCAAATGTGACTTGCGAGGCCGAACGATTCCAATACCTAATTTTATTATTAAAAGTGTCTGAAATAATCAAATTGCCAAACTCATCAACAGCAATTCCATGCGGGCGATTCATCTCGAGTGCGGCCACAAGCACATCATGTGTCGTGTCTGTGGGTGTGGCGTCTCCGCAGTTGCCTAAAACAAATGAGATATTTCCTGAAGTGTCCAACTTCTTCACGCAGTGATTGAATTGATCTACAACAAATACTTCCAAAGTCCCTGAGTTGTCATAAGCTAAGACATCTGATGGGAAGTTCATCAGCGAAGTAAGAGCTGACCCCGCCGGACCATTCCCCGCTGCTGAGTTATAATCTCCAGCCACATTCGAAACCAAGTCATCTGGAATATAAATATTTCCGTAGGTTTGAGGGGTCGTCGTACGGTTCCAAATACGGAAATTGTGCACTCGAGAATTCAACTGCAAAAGACTTCCATCTGGCAAAAGACCGATTCCATTCATTTGATTGTTTGTACCATTGAGAGCCGTAAACATGAGCGCATTGGATGGATAATCGTTATCAAGTACAGGATTCCCCTGACCTCGCCCCAAAGCTGTTTGCACGCGACCATACTTATCGATACTGCGTGTTCGACTATTATCTTGATCTACAAAAAACAAAGTATCTGTTGAGTTCTCGTACACTAAACCATTCGGACGATTAAATAGGTATTCCATCGTCGGAAGCTCACTATCTCCATTAAAACCACTGCGACCATTGCCGGATCCAATCACCACTTCCACCAAGTTAGTTGTCAGATTCACCCGACGTAAACGAAAATTGTTGTAATCGCTAAAAACCAAGTAGTTGCTATCCGTGGGGTCAACCGTCAGAGTATATGGCTCCGAAATTTGTGCGTTGTTCACTGCGACCGACGCACCATTGTACCCCGCAGCAATATTTGTAAAACGTCCCGTGGTTCTCTGTGTAATGGTGATGGTACCAATCGTCACATCAAAGGCATTGTTATTTGCTAAATAAAAACGATCATTATTTCCATCACGAATATGGAAATAAATACTATCACCAATCACCGCAAGCCCACTCGGGCTGCCGATGGCCACAGCGAGACTATTTCCGCTGGCTGTGGCTCCTGTCGCACCCGTTCCAATAATCGTACTGACCGTGTTTGTATTCACAGTGATGACACTGGCGGTTCCTGTCCAGAAAGTTTTACTGGCGATACCATGATTGACAAAACGAATGCGATGTTGAGCCATATGTGCGACATAAATTCCTTCTGAATTTACAAATATATCATAAGGGTTCTGTCCACCTGCCGCAGTTGGCACTGAACCATTGGCCCCCATCGTGTTTGTTCCGTTGCCATAAACAGTGTAAGCCAAATCCGTCGATAAATCCCATCGCTTCACTCGGTGATTTCCGTAGCAAGCGACATAAAGACTGCCATTGTAAGGAAACAAAGTTGTAGGATTCGTACACTGATGTGTCGAGGCCGGATTCGCATCGACATTGACCGCGCCCGCCCCCATGCCAGTATACATCTGACCTGTGGAATCAACGTATCTTACACGACTTCCAGAGTAATCAGAGATATAAAGAACTTCATTGGCATCATCATACCAAAGTCCGCGCGGACGATTGATTGCCGTACTAATAGCAACCCCATCAGACCCGGTTGAATATTCCCCAGTCCCTGCGACCACTTTAAATGTATTGGCTGGAATAGACAAACCCACACGATTGACAGCAGAGCCAGTTCTGTTCCAATACCAAACAACTGCATTATCATAATCAGCAATAAAGTAGTTTCCCGCACTGTCCTGCACCTGTGCAATGGGTCGAATACGTATTCCTGTCGGACTCGTAGAAGGATTTGTATTATCACCCAAACTCGGATTTCCACCATATGTGCATATTTCGTTTTGTGCTAATTCATTACAGGCCTGTGGAAAATGATTGATCTCTGCCGTCCAAGAAACGGAGTCTGTGGCGGTCCCATCATCGGCAACGGCGGTGATTGAGATATCCCCCACCAGTGTCGCATCCCCGGTGAGTGTGGCTGTGGCACCCGAACCAATTAATAAGGCCGACGGGACACCATTCAAAAGCCATGTGTACGTCAGCACATCACTATTGGCATCTGTACCTGCCGCAGTGATCACAATCGACGAGCCCACCGAGACTTTAGGAATTCCGGTTGTCACCGCCGTTACGTCGGGAGGTGAATTTACTTTTACATTCCATGTTTTTTCCAAAGATGTTTTTGTATCGTTGATCACGACTTTTACGGTGTGATTCCCCACATTGCCCGCACTCGCTGTAAGGGAGTAAGACTCTGCAATGGATGCCTGTTGAACGTTATTGAGATACCACTTATAGCTAATGGTTCTACCGAGAGGAGCTGCAGCTTCAATTTCAAAAGTTTCCGTATTGCTTAATTCAATAATGATAGGATCGCCTTGGGGGGAAAAATCTTCGATCGTCAATTGGTTAACATTGCTCGATCCGCCACCACTTCCTTGCAATAGATCAAAGCCATCATCTTTTTTGCAAGAAATGGTAAAGGGTATCGATAGTATCAAGATGAAACGTGCAGCAAATACCATCAAATGTCTTATCGGACAAAAGTCCGAAAAACTAAAATTCAAAGCCTGCTCCTAAAAGGATATTGGTTTGCGTCGCTTCGGCCTCATCGGCTCCCATGAGCTGATCATAACGAATTTCGGCATTCAAAAACCACGTTTCGCTATATTGGTAATCCACACCTACTGACAAACCAGGTCCAAAAAAGGATGTCGATAATGCTAAATTAAAGGTGCGTTGACGCAAATGTAGCCCAACATAGGGACGCCACGATTCGCTTCGTGCTAATTGCACAGCTTCTGTCTGCAAAAGCTGACTGGTGGATGCTGTAAAGGGGTAATAATTCACACCCACATCGACACCAAATCCCTGACTACCGCCAAATCCGTCGCTCATCAAGATATTGATCCCCGTAGCTACGGAAAATTTTTCTGCAAAACCATAAGCTAACTGAACATTGTAAGCCCCGAAGCCCGACTCAGATTCTTCTGTGGCACTAATATTTTGCGTAGTAAACGCCCACATCCCCGTATGCGCAGATAATTGCAACTTGCCTGCATACGCAGACAAAAAACAAAATTGAAAAGCTAGCATAAAGAGAACTTTATTCATTAGGCTGCCTCTTGAATCTCAGTCTGTGCCACAACATTTGCCTTTTGCTGCTGTTCGAGAAGAAGACGTACTTTATTTTTAACTCCTCTTTTAGCTTCATCTGCAAAAGGTACTTTTTCTTTTTGGTTTAATATTTCTTTTAAACGGAAACGTTGACGCTCTGTTAATTGCTCATAAAATCGTGCACACTCTTTAATTTCACAATCACCATAAATCAAAGCGATTTCATCAAGACTTATCTCTTGTAAAATCTCGCCAAACGCTTCCTTCGAGATTTCAAAGAGATTGAAAAAAGGAACTCGTGACTTTTTGGTTCTTGAATCTTCTTTAAGCACTTTATAGTACTCACGCTCATCCCAGGTGGAAGCCATATCCAAGTATTTCTCAATCTCTATTTCACTAAAAAAGGCATCGACAGCTTTCATCTCACGCAGTGGTCGTACCTTGAGAGCTTCTTTCTTAAGCTCTTTCATCTGCTGAGAATTCATTTTGCCTTTAGGAGAAAGGGGGTCCACAAATTGGGCCCAATTTCCTGGATAAATATTTTTACAAATACGCATCGCTTTGTTCTTGGCAAGCAATTGTAAGACAAATGACGACGGCATGTAGCCCGACGGTTTTAAAACCTGGGCCAATTCTTCATCATTGAGTCGATTCAATACGATAGAAAAATCTTTCAAATCCGCATCCATAGGGACGGATGTAGAAAGTTCATTTTTGATTTTGAGCTTATGAATTTTAAAAATAACATCAATGGCAGCAGGACTCACTTGGGGTGGAGTTGCCAACGCATAATACCACCAATCGCCAGTGCCATAGGCATAAAGATCCTTAAGAGACTCTTTGTCTAACTCAGCAAAAACGACCGACATGGCTGCGGGATTGCGCTGCCCTTCTTCCTCTAAAAACTCCATAAGTTCTAGAGTGGGATTTTCAAATAGAATTTTTGTTTCGGTAAATAATTCCTTAAACATTTTTCGCGACTCATAAGAACTGTCTGAGCTATTTTGCGTCCCACTCCATGAAGACGTCGTAGGTGAAGACTCCCTACTGTTAAATCCGTGTGTCGCCAATGTCTGGCTCGACTTATTAAGATCCGCTAGGGGTTGCGATAGCCCTTTTATAAGGCTTCGCACACTCCATTGCATAAATGCAAAAAAGAGACTCATAAGAGCAATAGCAAACCCCGCCCATAACCACCAATTGGTGGGCGCAGGAGCTTCTTGCTTCACTTGATTTGAAGGACGTAGAGGGATTTTTATGATTTCAATTTTATCAGAAGCTGTTGATAATTTTAAATAGTCAAAAAGCTGTGCTTGTAATATCTGCACTTCTTTCTCTTCCATTGCAGATTCGAGCTCTACTTTAATCGATACTTTATCCACAAAGCTGATGAGAGTACTCAGCGGCACCTCTGCTTTATTCCAAACATCATGTTCCTTTTCGACGGCGTCAAAATAAGGAAGATTCTCTGCTTTTTCTTTTTTATTTTGGGAGCGCTGTGCCTCCACAAGCACGATGACCGTAAAGGCCTGTGATGGAAAGCGACTCTGGATAAATTTCGACGTTCTCTCTGTGTAATAATCTTCCACTTCTGCCACACGATCCGCGTGTGCCGAAAAGGAAACGATAGCAAAGAGTGACATTATCAACCACTTCATGGATTACCTCCATCATTTTGGACATCATGATATTCATTTAAAAATCGGTAGAGAAAGTTATTGTGAATCCAATGGCTCTTCTCTTTCGGTGGAGCACTTGAAACCGCTCTTACCTTATAAGGACGAACTTTCCATTGCACTTCCTGCGGCAAAAGCAAATGACTCTCTAAGCAGACCATTCTACGGAGGTTTTTTTCATCAATCTGACAAAGAGTTTTAAGTTCAGTAGGAAGAACGGCCAATTCTTCTCTCTCCGTGCGATCTAAAGGTTCCACTACGACTACGACCTTACGATCCTGTTTGCGAATCGATTCGGGAAGCTGCCTTTCCATATGCTCACTTTCACCATATCCACCAACCCGCATTTGTGAAAGTTGAATTCCTTGCTTGTGCAAAAATCGAATGGCCGCTATGGATCGAAATGCGGAAAGCTCCAGATTGTCTTTGTAAAGAGGATGTTTGCCAAGAGGCTTATGATCTGTGTAGCCACGCACGACAAAACGAAACTGTCCTGTAAACTTTTTTGCCTTCTGGGCAAAACTTGCTAGCGCGTTTTGCCCTTCCTGCGAGAGGAGAGCCTCTCCTGCTTCAAAAAAGGAGACTCCTGGAAATTCTATGACCAATTTGTTACCTGATTGATAAGGATAGGTTTTTGTTTCGCGTGCGATGGGCTCAAAAATCTGCAATATGTTTTCTTGCTGGGGCTCTCGTGTCTGTGGGGCTGTCGAATGAGTCAGATGATTTTTAAATTCATCGATAAAAAATTGAATTCGCGAAGGCTCATCTTGCTTAATATTAAAGAAAATAACGAAAAATCCTAATAAAAGGGTCACCATATCGCCATAACTGATTTCCCAGTTATTGTGGATCTCTGGCGTCGCCGCTTTAGATCTTAACCTAAAACTTTTGCGTGACCCCTTATTTCTCATGAAGCCTCTTTTAAACCTAAAAGATCAATTTTATCGTCGTTTTCCAAATAAGAATTCATCATTTCTTGTACGGCCATCGGCGATCGTTTTTCGTAAATCATCAAAAGACCTTCAAGCAACAGCTCTTTGCGCATTTTATCTACATCTGCCTTCACTGAAAATTGTTCTGCTATAGGAATAAGGAAAAAATTGGCCAAGAGAAGGCCATAAAGAGTGGCAATCAACGCAAGTGCCATTTTTAATCCAACTTCGCTGGACGAGGCATTGGCACTCATTCCACGCATCATATTAATAAGACCCAAAACTGTTCCCGTCAGCCCAAAGGCTGGAGGGTACTTGGAAAGGTTACGAAAAATCATAACCTTTTTTTCATCGCGTTGTCGTTCGCGGTAAATTCTTTCTGTCATGACATCGCGTATTTCATCTTGAGTCATGCCCGAGATTATCATATCCACACCATCGCGAAGGATATGATGAGACTCTTTATCACTTGCCATCGATTTTAAATATCCTTTTCCTAAGCGGGAAAGTGTAGAAGCTTTAATAATTTTCTCTGCATCCTTTACTAATGTGCTTGAAACGGATCGTGCTACCTGCGGAAGAGACGTCAGAGCTTCCCAGCAGTCTCGTGCAGGATATGATACCATGCCAACAGTCAAAGTTCCTCCGACCACAATAAGTAAAGCAACGTGATCAAAGTAAAACTCATACTGACCGCCGAGCATGGAAAGAGCACTTTGCACTAAGGCAACAATGAGTGTAATCCCAATCAAGTGAAACATTACAGTCCTCCTTGACTCGCAGGAAGCCGATTGATTTTATCCAAAATAATTCGTGTCTCAACATTGTCTGGCTCCAAAGTCAGAGCTTTTTGGTAGGCAGAAAGAGATTCTGTTGTTTTACCTTGAAGATAGTAATTATTGCCCAACAAATTCCAGCCAACAGAAAAGTTGGGATAGTTATTAAGCAAATTCCGAGTGAGGATTTCTGCTTGAATAAACTCCTTTTTTAACAAAGAAGATTGAATCGCAGCCACTTGGCGGGCGATAGACTCAACGGCTGCTTTGACGTCTGGGTCATTCAGCTTAGCTTCTGCCTTATTTAAAGGTTTGAGTTTAACAGTTAACTCCCCATTTGCAGTGATTGATTTTTTCTCGATCATTACGGTTTGTTGCAAATGATCCTCTTTACTCAACTCTAGGGTAAAACCCTCAGGTAATGATTGAAGTTGTTCGTCTTTAATAATCAATGGAGAAACACCTAATTTTTGTGATCCGTTAGGCGTATGAACGATCACATCCGCTTCGGGCGGAGTGGTATTCACTTTCAGCGAAAGACTTGAACAGGCCCCCAAAATAAGTGCGAATAAAATAAAAAGAATATTAATAAACATTTTACACCTCGGACGATTCCATGTATCAATTCGGAATTCTGAGTATAAAAGATAAACAATTTGATAAAAACCACCCCTTGGGCGAGCTCGACTTTTAAAAACTAGCCTTAGTTCCTATTACCATTTTTAGTGTAAATTTTTGAAAGATACGCCGGACCAATTACTCTACATCGTAATTGAAATTCACAGGGCGGCCACTGCGATCGACATCGAGCTTAATATTATTGGAGCTGCGTAATTCTTGATACAGCTGCATCGCCTTTTGCGGGCTGTTCACAGGTTCCCCATTCACACCGCGAATGCAATCGCCGACGCGCAATCCGAGTTTTTCGTAAAGGCTTCCCGGCTGCATTTCGACCATGCAATAGCCTTTGACTTGCCCATCGGGTCCTGTCTCGGGAACGACACGGGCTTGTTGAAGAAGTTCTGGTAAACGCTCGAGTTGTTGATTGATTTCCTCGCGCTTCATCTTAAAGTCAGTTTTTTCTCCGGTTGCTGGCAAAGCCGCACTCACACCTTTATCCGTAGATAAAATAATTTTTTCATCATGCGGGATTTCAATATACTCTAAGCTTTGTGTTTGCAAATTGCGGAAAATGACTTTTTCCCGTTCGATCTCTTTGATTTCGGCCATATTGCCAATCATCTGCCCCACCATAAACGCTTCCACTTTATTTTGACCACGCTGATTGATGGTCGACACTGAACGCGCCGGATTGGCATGAACGATGGTTCCAATCAAATCGAGAGGCAATTGGCTTAAACGCGGAGAACCATCCATCGTCATCCCGCCCTCAAGCTGCGCCACTGAAGGTGGAATTTTACCATCAGCATTAAAAATATTATTCGCGATGATATCTGGATAATTATAGGCCCGCTGAGTGCGGTTTCGCGCAATGTTCATCTTTTTAGGAGGCACGGTGGTCGGCAACAAATACTGCCGCACAAAGAGACTGCCTAAGTCGCCAACAAGGTACGCGACAAAGATAAGAAACAGTAAGATATAATATTTCTCAAAGGGCGGACGTTCCCCTCGATTCATTTTTTCTAGCAGTGACGACAAAATTGGTATTTTCACAGCCTCCAGACTAACAAAAAGAATTAAAATATGGGACCCCTGGTTTCCATCTCCTCGACTTTTTAGCAGAGATTTCTGACGGAACGGGTTTCGACCTCTGTCGAATGCGTCATCAGCTCGACTCTGCGCTCGACTTTAGCCTCGCCACTCGGTCATCCAGTCAATTCGTGCTTAAGCTCTCTATTTTTTTGGGGTTTAATAGACTCTAGTGCTGTGAGTGTCTGAAGTTTAGTTTTTAGAGAGTTTATAGAACTGATCTCATCGTTGCTTCCTCCTTGAATTGGCTTTTGGCCAGTCCTTCGTCGTCGCGCCTCGATCTCAATTCTATAAACTCTCTAAAAACTAAACTTCAGACACTCACAGCACTAGCAACCAAAGAGGCTTATGATGAAAATAATTTTCCTTTTTACATTCACCCTTCTTTTCGCTCTGACTCAGTCGACCGCGCAGGCTCAAAATGAGTTTGAAGACGATGCTGAGCTTCTCGAAGAAGCTGAAGAAGTTCCACCGCCACCGCCCTCGGCAGGTGAAGAAAATAATTTCAATGACAATGATCCTTCGGGCGCGCCACCCCCGACAGCACCGTCGCGCTTTCGCCCCAACAATCGAGCCAATGGCAACTCGGCACCTTCGCGCTTCTCCAGCCCGGTTTTCGATTCCAACAATATACCATCGGCCCCTGGAGGAATCACCTCGAGCAACAGCAACATACCCGCGACAGGCGTTAAAGGAAAATTGCCCTTTATGGATGCGCAGCCAGAGGATATCAGCAACGAAAACTTTCCCGACACTGTACAAAGTTTCGATTACAAAGACGCGCCGATTGCTGACGTCGTGAATGCCATTGCCCGCTTGACTGGCAAGCGCTTTATTTTTGAGCAAAACCTCAATGGAAAAATCACCATCATCTCCCCTGGCCCGATCACTGTGGCCGAAGCTTGGCAAACTTTCCTTTCCGCTCTCTCCATGAACGGCATGACCGTTGTGCCCTCTGGTAAATTTTTAAAGATTCAAAAACTTGATGATGCCAAAACGGGAGCACTTGATATTTACAGCGGTGCTTATTATCCAGATGGCGATCAATTGATCACTAAAATCATTCGTCTCAAGTTTTTAAGTGCTGAAGATGCCTCTAAGACCTTTGAAAAAATCATCAAGTCCAAGGCGGGCCAGGTGATTCCTTACGAAAAAACCAATTCGTTGATTATCACCGACTTAGGTTCCAATGTGAGCAAAATCACGCAAGTTCTCGAAGAGTTGGACAAACCCGGTTTCGAAGAGCGCCTGCAAGTGATTCCTATTAAAAATGCCAAAGCCAAAGACATTGCTGAGCTAGTCGATAAAATCATCAACAAAGGCGAAGACAAAAAGAAAAACACGTTCCGCCCAGCGTCCCGCTTTGGCGCGCAAGAAAAGAACGAGTCTCTCTCTTTGGTGACTCCTGACGAACGCACCAACTCCATCATCGTGGTGGGAAACAGCGAAGGGATAGAGCGCATTGTAAAACTCGTCAAGCAACTCGACTACCCTCTGGATCCCACCGATGCCGGCGGCGTGTACGTTTATTATGTCAAACACGGTGAAGCAAAAAAAATCGCCGACACGTTGAATGGTATTGCGCAAGAGCAGGAAAAGAAGGCGGCATCGCCCACTCCTGCGGCTTCGGGTGATAACGCTGCGGCTTTTCAGGCACCTAAACAAAAACGCAGTCTTTTTGGTGGCGACGTAATCATCAAGGCTGATGAAAACACCAATAGCTTAATCATTACTGCCAACAAACAAGACTACAGCACGGTCCTTTCGCTCTTGGAAAAAATCGATCTCGCCAAAGACCAAGTTTTTGTCGAAGCCTACATTGTGGAAATGGAAGCTTCCAAAGCTGACACCTGGAGCGTGAACGTTATTAAATTCAACGGCGACAACAATCCTGCCAATGCTGATGCCAACACAGCGGGCCGACAAGGCCTCATCACCAGCAGTAACGCTGCTGGCACACTCACCAACGTCGGAACAGAAGGTGGCGTGTTCGGTTTTGGTAGTGGCGATAAGGTTTCGATCAAGTTTGCGGGAACAACTGTGAGCGTGCCCAATCTTTTGGCTTTTATCGAGGCTCTCAAAACCAATATCAACGCCAACGTTCTCTCTACTCCACAAATTATGGCCATGGATAACGAAGAAGCCTTTATCGAAGTGGGTGATGAAATCCCAGTGGGTCTCGCGCAAAGCACAGCCAACAACGTGACATCGCAAACACCACAGTTCCGCGATGCCACCATCTCTCTAAAGCTGAAGCCGTTTATCAGTCCCGACTCCGACATCGTGACCCTCAATGTGGAACAAAAGGCGAACGATATTAGCAAAAAACAAGTGGAAGCGGTCCAGCTCGCTGCAGTTTCTGTGGGACTTAAAAAGAGAACGATCAAAACAAATTTAACCCTGAAGAGTGGCGACGTGGCCGTTCTGGGTGGATTGATGCAAGAGACCGACAGTCTCAGTGAACGTAAACTTCCCTTTTTAGGAGATATACCCGTTTTGGGTTGGTTATTTAAGGGACGCTCAGCAAGTCGCAAGAAAACCAATTTGATGGTTTTCCTCTCTCCGCGCATCGTACGCAATTCGCAAGATCATCGTAAACTGACCAAACAAAAATACGATGATCGCATTGAATGGGTCAAACGCAACCTCAATGGACGCGATCCGTTTGGACATCACCTCGTTCCTGTGGGACAATTTGCTAATGCATCGGATGAGTTTAAACTCGAAGATCAATCACTTCCACCGGCAGAAACGCCAGCGGCCAGTGAAGAAGAGATGTCCGTAGAAGAATTGGAACAAGCACTCCCTATTGAAGAGGAGTTGGAGTAAGAATGTCAGCGCCGGAAGTTAATTACGAAAACGTTTTAAGCAAAATCACTTCACTCAGCGAGTCACAAATCCGCACCCTGCTCGACTCGCCAGTGGACGGCGCTGCCACTCTCGAATCCTACCTTACTCTCACCCGCGAAACCAGCGGCGAAGAAATTCTCTCCCACTTCTGCAAAAAATTAGGCTTTCAGTTTTCCAAAGATATTCCGTTTAATGACATTCCGATGGATATGATTCGCAACATTCCCATCAACTACGCCAAAAGCAAAGAAGTCCTCCCCGCCAAGGAAGACAAATTCAGCGTTTTTGTGTACACCACCAATCCCTTGAACTTTATCGCTTTTGATGACTTGCGCACGCTGTTTAAAAAAGAAGTGATTCCGTTAGTCACCACCAAAACACGCCTGCTCGATGCTATTAACCGTCTTTATGAAAAAGGCACTTCCGAACTGCAAGGTCTGGAAGAAATCGAAGGCGGCGATGGCGATCTCGATGAGTCCATTGTCGATCTCTTAGAATCGGACGACGAGGCGCCGGTGATTAAACTGGTCAACACCCTGCTCTCTCGTGCTGTCAAAGAAAAAGCCTCAGATATTCACATTGAGCCTTACGAAAAAGAGATGGTCGTGCGTTTCCGCATCGATGGTATTCTCTACGATATTTACAAACCGCCTAAAAAACTGCAAAACGCCATCACCTCGCGGATTAAAGTGATGGGCAATCTCAACATCGCCGAAAAACGTTTACCGCAAGATGGTCGCATTCCTTTGCGTATCGGTGGCAAAGACATCGATGTGCGTTTGAATTCCGTACCGACGGCCTTTGGCGAGCGTCTGGTCATGCGTCTTCAAGATCGTTCCAACGTGATTCTCTCTCTTGAACAATTAGGTTTTTCCGAGCACAGCATGAAACATCTGGAAGACCTCATTCATCGCACTTACGGGATTGTGCTTGTAACGGGCCCAACAGGAAGTGGTAAGTCGACCACGCTGTATGCGTGCCTCACGCGTCTCAACTCGATTGAATCCAACATCATCACGGTGGAAGATCCGGTGGAGCAACGAATTCCTGGCATCGGTCAAATTCAGGTGAACTCCAAGATCGGCCTCACCTTTGCCAGCGGGTTGCGCGCCATTCTTCGCCAAGATCCCGACATCATTATGATCGGGGAGATTCGCGATTTAGAAACAGCGGAAATTGCCATCAACTCGTCTTTAACAGGTCACTTAGTGCTCTCCACCATTCACACCAACGATGCCGCCGGCGCTTTCCCACGGATGACCGATATCGGTTGCGAACCGTTCTTGATTGCGACGTCTCTCTTAGGTGTAATTTCACAACGTCTCGTGCGCGTTTTGTGTCCGCATTGCAAACAACCCCATACACCGAGCGAAGCCGATGCGGCCAATCTCGATATTCCTCTGGAAGCCGCTAAAAAAGGCCGTATCCACAAAGCTGTGGGTTGCGAAAAATGCAATTACAAAGGCTACCTCGGACGAACTCTGATTCAAGAACTCTTGATCGTGAGTGAAGAGATCCGTACATTGGTCATGCAACGTAAAGATTCAGGGACGATTAAGAAAAAAGCGATCGAACAAGGAATGCGTACGTTTCGCGATCATGGAGTAGAAAAAGTTCTCAATGGCATTACCACCATCGAAGAAGTTCTCTCGAATACGCAAACAGACCTGTAAAGGTACACGCATCGAATAGATGAGGTTTCTCTATGCCCGTTTATGAGTATAAAGGCGTTAACCGCGCCGGCAAAAATGTGAAAGGCATCATCGATGCCGACAGCCAACGTACGGCTCGCACAAAGCTCAAAAAAGATGGCATTTATGTCATGACCCTCAATGACAAAATGAAAGCCCAGCAAAAAAAGAAGGCCAATACGTCCCGATCTGCGGGGCGCGTGAGCGTGGATGAAATCTCCAACATGACCCGCCAGCTCTCCTCCTTGGTCAAAGCCAACATTCCCCTCGTCGATTGTTTAAGTGCAGTTTCTGACCAAATGGAAAACTATTACCTTAAAGAAGTTTTGGCAGACTGTCGAAACCAAGTGAACGAAGGTAGTACTTTGCAAAAAGCCATGCTCAAGTACCCTAAAGTGTTCGATACTATTTTTGTGTCCATGGTCGGCGCCGGCGAAATGTCGGGCTCCCTCGATGTGATTCTCCTGCGTTTAGCGGAATTTACAGAAGCGCGCTCGGAACTCAAGTCCCGTGTACAATCCGCTTTGATGCAACCAATGATTACGATCATCGCCATGATTCTTATTTTGATGGGGATGTTTGTTTACATTCTCCCCACGATTACCACCATTCTGATTGATCAAGGTGTAGAAATCCCCTGGTACACACAGATTGTCATCGATGCCAGCGACTTTATGGTCAGCTATTGGTATCTGATTATTGTATTTCTGGTGGGTGGCATTGCTTTCTTTATGATTTGGAAAAACTCTGTCACCGGACGACCGGTGTGGGATCGTATTCTGCTCCATATACCGATCGTGGGGAAAATTGCCCGCATGATTGCCGTCTCCCGCTTTACACGCACACTTGCCACTCTCCTGACCGGGGGAGTTCCCATGCTGAACGCCATGGACATCGTCCGCAACGTGGTCGACAATGCTGTTTTGGCGAAAGCGATTGATGATGCTCGTGATAACATTCGCGAAGGGGAATCCATCGCAGGCCCGCTGAAAAAATCGGAACAGTTCCCACCCATCGTGATCCATATGGTGAGCATTGGGGAAAAAACAGGAGAGTTGGAAAGAATGCTAAATCAAGTGGCTGAGACCTACGATTTCCAAGTGAAAAACAAAGTGGCTGGTCTCACTTCTGTACTCAACCCCATCATGACGGTTCTAATGGGGGGTGTCATTGGTTTTATCGTCATCTCTGTCCTTGTGCCGATGATGGATATGCTGAACACTGTACAGTAAAAGAATCTCTTGCTATAACCATCTCATAAACTAAGGAGTTAAAGTGAAAAGATCCTCGCTTGCATTAAATAATAAAGGTTTTTCTCTCATCGAGATTTTAATCGTTCTCGCTCTGGTCGGCGGTATCGTGGCTCTCATCGCCACTCGTGTGGGTGGCGCGCAACAAAACGCCAACGTCAAAACGACAAAACTGATCATGCAAGACATCGTTAACAAACTCGATATGTACAATAACGATTGCGGCAGTTACCCAACGGCTGCACAAGGCCTTATCGCTCTAGTTAAAAAACCAGCGGAGTGTGAATCTTGGGGACCTTCTCCCTACGCTAAAGATGAGCCGACAGATGCTTGGAAAAACAAGTTCGAATACACTTCTGACGGTGTTGATTTTGAAATCATAAGTTATGGTAAAAATAAACGCCCCGGTGGTGAAGGTGTTGATGCTGATATTTCGAGCAAAAATCTAAAATAATTTCATTTTTCTGAGGAGTGCGTGAAAACATACCGAACGAGTTCTACTCAAGGTTTTAGTTTGATCGAAATCCTCATTGTTTTGGCCATCGTCGGTCTGATGGTGGCCGTTATGAGCCAAAGTATTAGCAAAAAAGACAATCGTAAAATTCGTCGCGACGTAAGGGTCTTTTCCGCACAAATTCGCGATCTCCGCAACAAAGCGCGGATGCGCAACCTCACCTATCGATTGGTGATTAATCTTCCGGAAGACAGCAAAGAAAAACAAACCTATTGGGTGGAATCCACCAGCAAACGCTTTTTGGTGACCTATGATGAAGAGCGTATAAAGAAAGAAAAAGAAAGCCTGCGCGACGGCGACAAAGATCCCAGCGGATTTGATATGGACAATGAGGTTTCTAAAGAAGGCGCCACACCTCTCCCCGATGGTTTGTTCTTTAAAAGTGTCGAAATCGCTGCACAGAAAAAAGAATACAGCTCTGGACGCATTTTTATCCACTTTTTTCCCGAGGGAAGGGTGGAAGAGGCGGTGATTCACCTCACCGATGGGCAACAACTCAACTGGTCTCTTGCCATCCACCCTCTCACCGGGCGCGTCGATATCATCAATAAAGAAAAAAAGTTGAACGACCTGCAAAACTCGCAGCCTCAGTAGTCTCTTCTGTCATAGACATCCCCAACCGTAGTGCTTATAATTTTTCTATGGAGTTTCCTCGTCTCAATCATCGTGGTTTTTCTCTGCTCGAAGTGCTGGTCGCCCTGACGGTGATCGCAGGTGCTTTGCTTGTGGTGTCCATGGCGTGGTCAACCAGCAATATGCGAATGAAAAAAATGAAGATCAATCATCAAGTGGCGTATTTACTGGATCTGAAAGTGGCAGAAACGGTAAGACGCTACCGCAATGAGATTTCTATGTTGCCCGAGGATGATACTGGTGATTTTAGTGCCCTCAGCAACGACTACAAAGAATACACCTGGAAACTTCACTCAAAGAAATTTGAACTCCCCGATCTCGCGCCTTTGCTGGCGCAGCAGAAGGGACCCCCCAACCCCATGCTCACCATGGTTTTGGAACAAATGACGGATTATTTTAATCAAGCGGTCAAAGAGTTAACCATCACTGTGTCGTACAATCTTAAAAAGACGTCCATTTCCTACTCCGCCTCTACTTTTTTAGTGGATTACAATCAGCCACTCCCTATGCCCTCGTTAGGTGGCGCCGGTGGAATCCCAGGCGGCGGTGCCAGTGGAGGAGCCACCAATGGGCCTTAAACCACGCGTTGGTTATCCAGGCGGCCAAAAAGGATTTTCGCTCTTAGAAATTCTTATTGTCTTAGGAATTTTGGCGATCATGGCGGCGATTTCATCGCGTGCCATCAAGGGCGCTTTACAAAATAAAAATAAAATTGATGCCCGTTTAAAAACCGAGACTGTGGTATTTGATGCGCTTCGATTTATCTCCACCGACATCGAGCGCGCTTTCCATTACCAATACGCACTTTACGAAATCGATCGCCAAACCATTCTCGCACAACAACAGGCTGCCATGAAACCACCACCCGGTGGGCCCGGAGCCCCGGCTCAACCGGTGGATCCGACCGGTGCGGTCGGTGACTTGCAACTCCCCCCGCCTCCACAACGGTTGACACAATTTATTGGCAAAGAAAATCAATTGCACTTCACGACAGTGAATCATCAACGAACAGTGGCCAATGCACAAGAGAGCGACCAAGCCGAGGTGGGTTACTATTTAGCAGACTGTAAATCCAACATCACTGGCAAATCCAGCCGTTGTTTATGGCGCCGGTCCTCCACGCTGATCGACAATGATGTGACCCGCGGAGGAAATGCCTATGCTCTCGTGGAAAACGTCAGCGATTTCCGCATTGAATATCTCAGCGAAGATCCCAATGACAAAGAATGGAAACGTGAGTGGATCTCGGACAACAATGGCAGTGCCAATACGCAAAATATGTTTCCCTGCCAAGTGAAAATTCTTTTGGCTACCAACGATCCAAACAACAAAAACATGGGTAAATTTTCGCAAACAATTATTGCCACCGTACGTTTTCCCAACAACATCGATCCGGCCAAACGTTTTGCTCCCAGCACCACACCTGGAGGCAACACCGGAGGTGCGAATGGCGGCGCCAACGGCGGAGTTAACGGCGGCGCAAACAACGGCGCTCTTTCTGGTGGTGGGACTGGACCATGATTTTATTTCCTCATCTCCGTAATCAAAAAGGTTCGGCCATTCTCTACTCAATTTTTCTCATGAGTTTGTTGATGTTTATCGCTTTGGAAATTTCCAAAGACACCGTGGTGGAATACACAGGCTCATTGAACAACGTCAAACGCGTGCAAGCTTATTACGCCGCCCAAGCCTGCACCGACCTCAGCCTTTTAAGGATTAAAGCTTATCAACAAGCCTCGCGCAGCTTGGGGAAAAACCTGCCTGACATGTCCATGCTCGATATCATTTGGCAATTTCCACTGTCGTGGCCGTTGGTGGCCCCCGCCGAAATGTCTATTTCTAATAGCGATGACATTAAAAAAGCCAATACGCAAAGCACGTTTAAACACAAGTTTCAGGCGCAAATCTCCAGCGAAAGTTCCAAGATGGATATCAACGATTTGATTTCTCCCTCCGAAGGGATTCGCGAAAAAACGCGCAAACAAATTCTGGATATTTTCCAATCGAAGTTGCGCACCCCCGACAGTCCGTGGGCGAAAAAATATTTCAACTATCGTTTTGAAGATCTGGTGAACCACATCACCGATTGGATCGACGCCGACAAAACCAGCCTGATGGGGGGCGACGAAGGTTCTTACTACCGCGACATGCGTAGCGACTACATTCCTCCCAATCAGCCATTTAAAACCATCGAAGAGTTACACATGGTCAAAGGTATGGAGGACGAAATTTATGAAGTGCTCGCACCTAATCTTACGCTTTTTGGTGGTAAAGGAATCAATATCAACCACGCTGAGCGCGCTTTGTTAATGGCGCTAGATCCGGGAATTACGGACAAGGTCGCCGATGAAATAATCAAACGCCGTTCGGACATCAATCTGGGCGGCCCGTTTCGCGACGAGAAAGACTTTCTCGGGTTTATCAGTGGCTATGGTGTTAATACGACCAATTTTAATCAAGAAAAAGAACCGCTCTATTTTGATTACGAAATCAATTTCCGCATCAGCTGCATTGGCCTTGTCGGAAATATCACCCGCGAAATCACGTCCATTGTCTACGACTTTCAAAAAGTACAGGCACGTCTTAAACAATCGCTGGCCGGTGGATCCGAGGATCCTCGCTGCGTGGGCCTCGACGGCTCACAAAAACACGATTGCATTTGCCAAGACAAAACCGCACCCACAGATAAAAAGAAATGTATCGACGATCTCGTCGCCGCCGAAAAAAGCGCCTCGAGCCCCGGCTCAGAACCGCCATTACCGCCCGGCCCACCGTACATCATTTTCCAAGATGTTCGCTAGTCCGGCGAAACTCAAACGGATACTCTACATGTACGGGCTGTGTGCCGATGGGTTGAGGGAATATCCAGATCTTGCTTTTTTCTACAACACAGTTTTCTGTGGGTTTATGGTTTAAAGTTGTTTTGGAAATTTTGGAATTGATAACTTTTCCCTGGGAATCAATATCGAATGAAAGTTGAATTCTTCCTTTCAGTTCTGGATGCTTCTTTATTTCTGATTTATAACAGCCAAAAACCTCGGCGGTATTTTTTTGCATACCCCCATGAATTTGCTCTCGCGTGAGCCCCTCTCCCGCCTTAGCTTGTGAATACAAACTGATACAGAAGATACTTAATAAAATAAAATGTCGCATAATTCTCCTTTTCTTTAAAACTCTAGAGGGGCCCTTTTTTTAGGGCAAGGGAATTATTTTGATTTTTAGTTGAGTATTCACTATACCTCCGAGTTATGAATCTAATACTTCTCGAAATAACCGCTGCCGTTTGCCGCCTAGAACCTCATTCAGCCATCCCTGATTGGGCCCTGCGCGGATCTTTTTACAATGTCAGCAAAACGATGGATGAATTATCGGTTGTCTGTGAGCAAACAAACGTACCAGGTAACATCAAGGCTGAGAAAAACTGGAAAGTTTTTAAAGTTGAGGGCGTATTAGATTTTGCACTCACCGGAATACTCGCCTCCATCGCCAATCCCCTCGCTGAAGCCAAAATCAGCATTTTTACCATCTCAACGTATGACACCGATTACATCATGGTCAAAGCCCACGAACTCGAACACGCTCAACAAATTTTGCAAAACGCCGGCTTTAAATTTTCTTAGCTGATCCACACAGTAAACACGAGGTCCTTTGCTTTGCTCAGGACGACTTAATGTTTCCGAAGCAAAGCGAAGGATATCTATTTTAAAAGCAGATCAAAGTACGCGAAGTCTTTCCATCCATGGATGGCTGACTTCTTCCCTTCCTAGGAAGAAGTCTAAAAATCGAGCGAGGAAATTTAAATTTGAGAGAAAAGGGAAACCTGGAGGTACACACTTTCGTCGTCCTGATCATAGCGAAGGACCTAGTAGTACTTTTTTTAGATTGTAGATGAGTTAGTTTTTTTTGTTTTCTAGAAGAATAATCTTGACGTTACTTTTGTGTTTTTAAATTTCTCTCTAGTTAATTAAAATTGCTTGGGTAGCAAGCTTGGTGTGTTTTTTGTTTGGTCGTTGGGGCGAAGGTGTTTTGAGTGTTTAAGAGATGAATAGGAATGTTTTTAGATGACTGTTTAAAATTTCAATATTCCTAAAAAGTGAGTTTTAAAAGTCGATGTATAGTCTTTTTACTTTAGGGAGATGTTTTGTGGCGAAACAAATGAACTTTTTTAAAAAGACTGAGAAAGAATTTGGTGGCTCTTTGCTCATAGGCAAACGGAAGACGGCTCGAGTCTTGGATAGTCGCAAACCTATTCATTTTGTTTTAAAGTGCAATAAGTCTGTGATCC
>JBGSUL010000078.1:0-4203 GCA_041736155.1 Bdellovibrionales bacterium | reverse complement strand
TTTTACCTCGTCGCTGAATTTTCTCTTTGGCTTTCCCATTTCCTGACTCCTAAATGCTCTGAATATAGAGCAGCTTGGGCCAGCCCGCTATTGTAACTTCTTCACCGTGTTAGACTCCAGCTTTACGCCCGCAGTCCAAAGTGTTGCGCCAAATTTTATGAGAACTCGTTTGAAAGATACTATGCACGCTACTGAATTTGTAAAATTCGAATCTTTCTTTTTTGGTAGAGAACAAAAAACAAAAATAAATTTAAGGCCCTGCGAGTTTTTGTGAATGTAAAAATAACGAACAAAAATCTCATGATCTAGATTTTATTATGCAATACGGCATAGCTCTTTTAAAATTATGACTCGTAAAGTTATTTTTGTAAGAAAGTTAAAGCAAACGCCAATTCAGTACTTTTATGAACGAAATTTGAATGTGAAAATAACAGGAAGATTCAAGATTTTTTGCTCGAAGTTTCAAAAGCGATACATTACGAAAGGTAGAAAAAGTAACCTTAGTGACTTTTCCAAGTTGATCCTTCGCCTTAGCTCATGACGACGAAAATCACTTCCCATTGATGGTGATTTGCACAAACTCACCTTTTTGATTGGCATAATCCATCGAAATCATTCCATAGCCAGGAAAATTTTCACCCTGAATTGTAAAGTTTCTTCCAAAACTTTGTGATCCCCAAGAGTTTTTAAAATAGTAAACACCCACTGTGCGAACGGTAAGAGGTTTGCCATCAACCCCCTCTACAGTTCTCTCGATGACTTTATTTTCATCATAACCAACAACAACCACGGAATGGCCCGAGGGGCTCGTGTGAAAATCCTTGGATTTAGGGTGTGGGTAACTGACGATTCCCTGACTCCAAAGGTCCATATCTCGCGTGAGTCCTTTGTCCGGTGCTTTACTATGGTTCCACGCCTCATAGTAAAAATCTACATCCAACAAAAGAGCCTCGCCATTATTTAAAAGATTTAAAATCTTTTTCTTGTTACTGCTTGGACGAAGTATGAATCCATTGATTTTGTAGTTCGACTTCATTTCATTGGCATAGGCTCGAATGTTATAGAATTCAGGATCTGAAAGTTCGTTCCCTTTACTCAAAAGTTCTTCGTCGCTTGCCATGAGTAAGCGTGGATCTCTTTGGCCAATATAACAGTGGTTGAGAAGTTCTGAACCTGACTTTTTAAGATTACCACAACGATTTTTGCGTTTAAAAAAATTTGATGGATTCGCAAAAAGAGAAATCTCTTTTGTGGAACTCCAAGGGGTGGGATTGAATGGCCAAAAATCTTCCGTCACAAATCCGAAATGATTATAAGCTCGGATATTGTCTTGAGACTTGATTCCGTATTTTCCTTTTTGGCCGGCTGTCACATACACCAGCCATTGCTCGGATAAATCCACCTCGGGTCCCTCTAACCCCAGTTGAATCAACTTATTTTCTAGGATGGCTGTCGCCGAAAAAATCGAGCAGGCACTCACTTTATCCTGTGTTTTGACTGATGTTTGGCGATTGATAACTTCGATTGTTTTTGCATCACGAGCACTGGAATTCTGTGCTTGCGCAAAAAAGAGAGGGGACACTAAAGAGACGATAATTATTAATACGTAGGTTTTCATCAGGCTTCCTTTTGTATTTAGAAAGCCACTTCTATTGATAACTATGGAATCTCTCAATGTCTATTGACTTGGCGTATAAAAAGAACACAGACTTAGGCTAAAACCTTGTAGTACTTTCTAAAAAAGGAATGACTATGACCAGCCGTCGTCCAACTCGATATTTTCGCATTCTGCTTGAGCCTCTTTCTGGGCTTGTTGCTTTGATTCATAGGGTCCATAGATTTTATAGGTGCGGCGATGCTCCAGCTAATTGCAAAGTACCATTTGTCATACTTTTGATATACTGAAAGATCGTAGCCTTTAAAGCTGATGTCTTCAGCTCGTGCTTGTGTCGAAAACAGTGCGCTAGCGCTGACAAGTAAAACAATTAAAATTTTCATAATTTTCACCTTCATTACATTCCTAGTTTATAAATTCCATATCACTCGCCGTGCAAGTGATGTTGGCGGCATTTTTTTCGCTAAGCGATTTTTGCAGATTCTTTGGAGCTCTTGATAAAAGGCGAATTTTTCCATTAAATGAGTCTCTCTCCATAGAGTCCATGGGAATATTGAGCTGGTAGTACAAATAAGCACCATCGCCCAAAAAATCTTTAAAAAGAAGTGCACGATCACCTTTATCTGTAATGTCTGTCTGCGTATCCATGACCCAACAAAAAAAGTGTTCATAGGGCTCCGGGCGACTGTTTGCTGCTGTGAAGCTATCTATTTTGCAATACCCAGGTGTATCACTTCCTGACGTCTTCCCCGCCGTACTGTAGGTAAAAATAATGTCGACGCCTGGCTGATCACTGATGCATGTGTAAGCGCGATGTGTTCCTGCAAAAACATTCGATGTTGAAATAATCAAAAGTAAAAAAAATAAGAATCTCATGCTCGATATCCCCCTGTGTTTATCTCTGAATCTCAGGTACGCCAGACACCCACGACTGTCAAATTAAGCTCTGTGTGAAAATTAAAATTGAACGTCACTGTTTTTGGTGACGCCGCCCACCTGGTTTCCCGCGCATTTTATCTACCAGTCTCCCCGTCATCCTTGAAAAAAACCTGTCCTTCACATCAAGTCAGATGAGCTACGTCTACCGGCAGCGCAGAGTTCTGCTTGTTCTTTTTCACAATTTTTCTGACTAAATGGCTGTAAAGAAATAACATTGGAACTTCTATCCACACTCCAAAGACTATGGGATAACCGGCGCCGAGGAAAAGCACGAAGGCCACATTGGATATATCGCGCTTTGAAATTATAAATTGAGGGTTATTTATGAGACTGCTAATCGCGCTCACTACACTTATACCAAGAACGGTCAAGACGCCCGCCCCGCCGACGGTTATCAAAATGGCAAACAGCGCGACATAACAATATTTAGTATAAGTTGGGAATTCCGCATCTTCGTCTGATGCAATCCAGCCAACCCATTTGCTGGCAAGGCATGTGGAAAGCAAAAGAGGTATGACGGAGACCGCCGCCATAGCTCCTGCCGAAGCCGCGAATTGCTTAAGATGATGCAAAAACGAACCATGCCCATAAGTCATAAACATCAAGCCTGTTGTTGCCGCCGCAGCTAACCAACCCACGAACGCAAATTTAAAGGTGAGTCTACAAATTTGCGATTTCAGCTCTCTTTGATTCTGTTGCATTCTAGCTCCTTTGATAAAATTTGAACGCGTTCAGTATCTATCACATATTTCTTGAACATGTTCAACTTTTTTATTAGTATCCATAAAAGCATAGTGATTTCAGTAGGTCAGGAGCCAGCAATGAGTAAAGTCGAAAAACCATCAAAAAATCAAAAGACTAAGGACGAACTTTACCAATTGGCCTTAAAAGAGTTTATGAAGTCTGGCGTGGAGGGCACAAGCATGCGCCATTTGGCTCAGCTTGCGGATATGTCGCTGGGGCGATTTTACTATTACTACCCGTCTAAAGAGGCAGTGATTCAGCGCTTCTACGAAGAGTCCCTCATTGAGTTTGCGCAAGGTGTGGAGCTGGCGAAAGTAAATACGAAAGACTTTTCTACGGCACTCGCCTTTGTGGTGAATCATCGTGTAACGACGTACCGTCCCTACCGCGAACTATTGATTGCACTTTCAAGATCAGCCACAGATCCACGCTCGCAAATCTCACCATTTACTGAGGCCACGCAACCGATACGCGACGAAGTTATAACGAGCTTTAAGGAATTGCTTCAGCATTTTTCGGTAAAATACGATAGCCGCTTAGAACCCTATCTCGCTGAACTCTTGTGGATGTACTCTATGGGCGTCATGCTCTTTTGGGTTTTTGATAAATCCAAGAATCAAGAGAAGACCGACAGCTTAGTTAAACATCTCACTCCGCTGATTGTGAAGATGATCCATGTGAGTGGTTACACCATGTCGAAACCTCTTGTGACACCGATTGTGAATTTGTTGAAGGCAGTTTTGAAATAGCGCGAGGTCCTTCACTTTGCTCAGAAATAATGGACGCCCCCTCTTGCCAACGAGGGCTGGTTACCTCAATACAGTAAAACTGTAAACAAAAGGGGGAAATCCATGAGGAACGTAGTATTTATTGGTTTAGATGTCGATGATAAAAAATTCCACGGT
>JBGSUL010000077.1:0-13570 GCA_041736155.1 Bdellovibrionales bacterium | reverse complement strand
TTTTACCTCGTCGCTGAATTTTCTCTTTGGCTTTCCCATTTCCTGACTCCTAAATGCTCTGAATATAGAGCAGCTTGGGCCAGCCCGCTATTGTAACTTCTTCACCGTGTTAGACTCCAGCTTTACGCCCGCAGTCCAAATTCCCCCTCCAGACTTACAAAAATAGGTTCAAAAAGGATGCCAACCCAATGTTGTTTCTATTTGTTTTTAGTCGACTAGAGTTTGTTCACGTCCTGTTTTAATCTGCTACATAAGAGACTCAGGCCTACGAATTCAAACAGCTTCTCCGTGTCGTTGAACTTTTGGCCACTGCTAATTCTTGTACGTCTCAAATGAATATGGAGAGTATTGATCGCAAGCAGACGGATGACCAAAATCCCTGTTTTGAATTCTCCCGCGACCTTCATCTAGTTCGTATTGTCCTTACACACAACAACGCCTACCATAAAGGCATGACAACATGGTTGCTTTATTTATTCCTTTTGTTACCTGTCGCTGTTCATGCCGAGACTACAAAACTTTCCAACGAGTTCCGTTGTGGACTGACCAAACTCACGCAGTGGCAAGTGAACTCGGTAAAAAAAACGGCAACCAAACTTCGCACAACTGATTTTACCGACCGTTACTGCGAACCGGTGGAACCGCCCGGTGGAGCAGCCAATGCAAAAACTATTTTTTTAGACTCCAAAGGAAAACCGATGTGGGAACGATCGATGATGGTCTCGCAAACTCTTCTATTTGATAAGATAAAAAATAAAAAACTCAATGGCGGACGCTCCCCTCTCAAGGAAAGTCTTGTGCAAATCAAACTCCCTTGGAACAAATTCACCATGGATACCAAAGCAATAAAAATACAAATGAATGACGGAACCTCTTACGGGCCTCTCTCACTATGAATACAAAACTTTTTCATATCTCAATTCAGACTTTTCTCGTTACGATAACAACGGTATTTTATGTAAACAGCGAGGCCGGAAAATTAGTGATTGTGAGTGATGATCCAGCTGCTGCCCAAGCGGTTGTCGATATGATGTCGAAAACAGAACCGTATGCCAGCATGCTCAACGCGCAATCTTTGACGATAACAACAAAAACAATCGATTCTCAGACACTGAACACCTCATGCACCTTCAACGTGCTGTCGCAAGGGACTCTCCAATGCCCTGACGTCGTCTCACGAACAGCTGCCGATCTGAATGCTGATAAAGTTTTCGTGATAAAAAAAGATACACGGCAGGCTGCCTCTGCAGATATGAATGGGATCGGAGCTGCCATGACCTCCGTTATGCCTCCGGAAGTGGCTATTCATGAAATAGCTCATCTTGCGGGACTGGCCGATGAGTATACCTTTTCTGCTACGGATGCCGCCACCTACTGCACCACAACTTGGAGAGCCCCCAACCTTACTTTTCTCGAGGAAGTTCCACCTTACACCTCCGATTTACGAGCGCGAAATATGCACGGTGCTTACATCCCTTGGTATGGACAAATGACAGCACGGTTAATTACGACCGGCACAAACCTTGGCACACCTGAGCCAAACCGCATTGGTCTTTATCGCAGCCAAGTTTGTACCAATGCTCCAAAGAATACGAAGGGAAATCTCATCGTCAGCTCTTGGCGCCCTGGAGACGACAACACACCCACTATCATGAGTGTCCCGGAGAGCGGATATATTCCTGAGAGCTTTTACCCTTTGATCTACGCTGCATTTAATATACCGATGCCTGAAAGTGCCGATACGAGTGCTGATGAAGCTGGCTCAGCCACTATTAATCAATAGCGTTGAAAAAATCCTAACCTTCGCACGCCAAAAAGCAATTCTGATCTCAGATATCCGAACAACTCCCACATTCCGAAAACTGTGAACCGTCTGTACTCCCTCACTATGCTCGAGGGCGTACATGGACTATCTTGCTATTTACTTCGCGTCGCGAGGAACTACGTTTATGAGTTCAATGAGCTTGGCTTTCATCTCTTCTGCTCTTTCATCTGGATCATCGATACGCGCTAAGGTTTCATCGCGGCAAATATGATTGGCGATGTCTGTCGCTGTGCCAATGCTGTACCCGTTGGCCATCAATGTGTCGACAAACTGTGCATTGGGATGATCCCAAATTACATCTTTTTGCCAAGGGCCGCGAAAGCAGTCGATGACCACAGGAGTGACAGCAAATGCCGGTGATACGAGTAATCCTACTATCATTCCTAAAACATACTTTTTCATATTAATATTCCTTTGTTTTAACTTCATTTTCCAGACGTTTATTACATCCCCAGCAAACTATTGATTCCCAAAAACGAAAGCAAACGGATTGTCAAAAATTGAAAGAAATATCTCGGCATACAACTTGCTGTACTTGAAACTCAACTAGATCAATCCTTTTTGAGTGCTCAGATCAAAGATAAAACGCTAAGACGGACTCAACTTGAAACGGATGATGTAATTTTTAACCGTCACCCCGAGGAATGCGTTTATGAAATCTTGCCTTCGCAAAAACTTTGCCCTGCTCATTTTAGGTATATTTTACTTTTTAAACATGCAAACAGCCTCCGCCTGCATTGATGGAAAATTCTTCCGTCATTGCCAAGACCAAAACGAGATCTACCAACAAGCGCTGACTCAGGCACAAAATGAGCAAAAAACACTGGTCGTAGTTATCGGTTACGAAGCCTGCGTATGGTGCCAGAGTTTAGGAACCATGTTTAACGGTTTTGCGGAAAGCCCCATTCCCATTGTCCATGAGTTTGTCTTTACGGAAGTTGCCACGCACTATTACAACATGGTGAATGAGGATTTTGATAAAATATCCACCGGATTGGCTGTTCGCGATCAATTATTAAGTCAGTTGCAAGAACCCCAGAAAATCAGCGGCTATCCGACCATTTTTGTGATCAATCCTCGGACTAAAAACACAGCCATGATTCAAACTGGTGAGTTGGAAGAAAATGATAAAGTTCAGGAAATTTACGGTCATGACCAAGGCAAAGTCATCGAGGCCCTTCGCCAAGCCCGCGAGACTGTGGCAGCCGAAGCTCTGGTCGCTCATAACAGCTGCAAAGAAATCACAGGGGATTGATTCCGTCCCTTTTTGGGCTTTGACTCGCCCACAAAATCTCGTTAAATCTGTGCGCCTGATCTAGCCCGGATGGCGGAATTGGTAGACGCACTAGATTCAGGTTCTAGCGCTCGCAAGGGCGTGGAGGTTCAAGTCCTCTTTCGGGCACCAAATGTCAAGCTATGCGAACTTACATTTAAGACGCCCCCAGAGGGGCGGGAGCCAGCCCGCAGCAAAGCTAGCTCCCGATCATAATGCTCACCATCTACAAGCCAATGAACTTTCACCTTATCTACTCCGACATCCACACGATGAATGAATCTCTTTAACATCTGTTTCAAATCATTTGGCGGAATGACGGCGGTAAAGAACTTTCGGTAGTGGCTCGCAAAATCATCAAACACATCAAAATTCACCACACGATCAAAACTCGTTTTCCCCGTGACTTTGAGTGCCGCCAAATCGTTGTCATAGTTTCGCTTGATTTCCTCAAGGCGTTCCATCTGTTTATAGATTGGAGCCGCTGAAATAGATTTTGGAAGTTCCGCAAGCCTTTCCGCTAACCCATCAATCTGTCCTGTGACTCCATAAACTTTTGCTTTGAGTCTTTCCTCATCCTTTCGATGTGGATTCTCTTTATGGTGATTTTTTACTTTCTCAAGAATGGATTTCGCAAAGTAAGGATTTAAAAGAAATTCTTTAAACTTTTCCATCACTAGCGGCTCAAGTTTTTTCGCAGGTATTCGGTGTGGATCGCATTTAAATAATTTCTTAGATAGCGTAGAATCCCTTTTCGTCGCCCAGGCGTGTTCATAATAGGCTACTTTGCCACTGCCTCCAGTCGCAGATTTTCCCGGCATATAGCTTGAGCACGTTAAACAATGTGTAACTCCCGATAGAAAATAGGGCCTCCGACCTTCTTTATGCGGCTTGTGACGGCTTTTATTTTTCTCCAATACGCTGCCGACTCGGTGAAAAATATCTGCTTCAACAATCGCAGGCCATACAGCTTTCGCTTCCCGCTGTTCTCCTTTAACGGTGTAGGTCTTTACTCCGATGTAGGCTTTGTTTCTCAACAGAGCTTGCAGATTATCAACGGTGAAATGGCCAACACGGCTAAACTTTCCGCCACCTTCCCGATGTCGCTTGAGCCTGTGACCATTATCATTGAGCCACAGCGCCGCGCGAGATAGAGAGCCTTCGCGCAAAAATGAGGTGAACGCGCATCTTACGGTCGTCGCCATTTCTTCATCAATAGTGAGGTAGCCCGCTTTATCAGGAATGGTCTTGTATCCCACTGGTACGCAGCCACCATTATAGAGACCACGGGCCGCTCTTACCGCAATGTTCGACTCAACACGCTCACTTGTTTGCCGTCGTTCAAATTGCGCCAGGTTCATAAGTTGAAAGAGCACCATTTCTCCAGCGGCGGTCGTCGTGTCAAAATCTTCTCGCAAGGAAGTAAAGCCGCAACCTTGTTCACGCATCATGTCCCACATTACAATAAAGTCGCGGGTGTTTCTTGATAGCCGTGAAATCTCAGTCACCATCACAAGATCAATTTCGCCGGAACGAATAAGCCGCAAAAGCTCTTGGAGCTTTGGCCGCTTCATGTCCTTAGCTGAAATGCCTGGGTCTACAAAGACGCCCCGGATCTCCCCATAGTTACCGTTTCGGTTTTTATATTCCACGGCCTGACGCAGACGATCTTCTTGATTGCGGATCGAGCCTTCAGGGTTTTCAGCCTGTTCCTCAGTCGATACTCTGATGTAGAGCGCAATTTTGAAATTTTTGGTTTTAGGATTTAACTTTAAATTAGCCATCGGTTCCTGTCTTTCCTACTGCCGGAGCAGTATCGGTTACAGGAGCCAAGGATTGGTCTTCTTGGAGCTGGCAAAAATAACGATAAACTAGTTCCGCCGTTTCATCAAGTAGCCGTTCATATTCCTCATGAGAAACTCGCATAGGGATAATTTCGATCTCTTTCACATCCCATTTCTTTTTCATCTAACACCCTTTTTAACTGCCTATTTTCTATTCTTCTCAATTCCTTCCTCTTCTTCTCTTCTATTCTTTTATCCTAAACATCTTACAGAACTTCCCGCCTCCACCCAACTACTTCTGCCGCCGTAAGCGCTGGCCACCATCCCAAACAACATCGTTGGGGGAGGGTGGCCAGCGGTGGAGGCGGCAGTCCCCTCTAACTTGCCTTTGCGGGAAGTTCTTTTTCTTTTTCGATAGTTAGCTCCGATTCATTTTTAATTATTTCGTCTTCCATCTTGCTCACGCTGTGGGCGGTCTCTTGAGCAGATTCGGTTACTGCTTTCATCGTCCAGAATCCTTTCGCTTGAAACGATTTATCGTAATAGTAAATCGGTGCTTCAAGTGGATTTAAAATCACTTCGTCCACCAGAGACCACATAAAAAGCGGCGATTGAGTTTCTCCATAAAGCTTTCTCCAAACTTTATCGAGGTGTTTGCCAAGGGATTTTCTCTCGACCAGATACCAAATGCCCCAGAGGTTTTTCTTGTAACGATAGTTCTCAAAAATATTTTTGTAACGTCCTTGGTTTTTGAAATGCAGCTCCAACTCAATCGCAATCGAATGCTTTACACTTTGATATTCAATGCCCATGAGTCCGTCGGGCACGTTCCTTCCCTGCATTCGGGAAAGTCCATGACTCCGCGCCATCTGGGATCTGATCTCGTGTTCGGCGATCCAAGAATGGGCGAGTCCGTGTCCTTCAAGAGCGAGTCGCAAGTCCGTTAGCTTCACGTCATGAGGCAGGGTAGAACGGTTGAAATGGCGTTTAGGAATGCGGTCAGCGGTTCCTTCGCAACCTTTTAGCGTCACCGTCCACGCTTTCTCAGCGTTCGCTAGGCCCTCAACTCTTTGGATGTAGCCTTTTCTCTCAAGGACTCTAAGGCGTCGCAAAACGGTCGTGACCGCAATACTATTAAAGACTGTTCGTTGAATTTGCTTGGTCGTCATCAATGCGTAGCGCGTGAGATCAGATAGTAACTTTTTGTCTCTTTGGGTAAGAACCATTATCTCTCCCTATAGAAAATCTTGGAGTGCAGAACGTGTCACCTCATCGGCTGACATTTTAATTCGTTCCTCTTCCAAGCGTTTTTGTCGTTCGATCTCAGCTTGTTTTCGCAGGTCTTCCTCAATTTTTATTTGCTCCTCGCGCTTTAAGCGGTCTTTTTCAGCAAGTCGCCTTTCCTCCGCTAGTACCGCAGGATCAACGGGTTTAGACTCTAGCCTTCGCTCTTGTTCGCGTGGATAATAGGATCTTTCCTCAGAAATAAAATAAATCACCGCAAGCATGATGGCCCCTAATGCGCCAATCATCGTCACAGTGATAAAGATGTCATGAATCTGGGAAACAAACCGCCATGCGGGGTTTATGGCCCTCGCAGAGCCGTTTAGCTTCATGTTCCAGTAGACAAATTCAACGCCACCGAAGCAAAAGCCATAGGCCAGCAAAAAACGCATATATAGCATTCGTCATCACCTCCATTTCGGGCTGTGGCCTAAAAAAGAAGTTAATAGAATCTCAAATGAATTGGATTTGAATTAAAAATGGCCCAAGCCTTCCCTCAAGGAAGGCGCGGGAGTGGTGCAATAAATTTCCGATGAAGTGAGTGGCAAAAAAACTTAGACCCCCTCATATATAGGCAAACCGACACCTTTTGGCCAAAAACTGCGCTTCAGTTCATATATAACTGGTTTAAAGGTTCAGATTCTGTGCAAATTCACGCTTACGAAAATAATTAAAAATAATTTTATCTCTTTAAAATCCTTGGGGAATTATTTTTGACAGTGAGCAGTGACAAATGCTCAGCTGTTGCATATAAGTAACACTTATGCGGAGAAACAAAGCCCAAGTATTATCGAAGTTGGAAGCTGCGAGAGAGATTTTTAGGGTCTCGATCCTGCGGGGGGCGGCGACAAGAGCGCTGCCCAAAGCCTATTTGCTGCAATTTTTGAATGACTCTGAAGTTTACTCGGAGTTCTTAAAGCTCTGTATTGAATACGATAAATCTGACGACCTCGCTATTTATCGCAAGGGTCTTCTAATGGTAGTAAAGAAGCTAGGGCCAAGTCGCATCGCCAAAGAATCTGGAATCAACCGTGTAACTCTATACAGGATGCTCTCTAAAGGCGGAAATCCCAGTTTAAAGAATCTCGTAGCACTTTTAAGAGCCATCGAAATGCACTTCTGGGTTGTAGATAAAGGATTTCTAGAAGTCCGTGAAGAGACTCTTAAAAGAAATAGCGATTATCCTGAATGGATGCCGCTTTCTACAATTCAACGGCTTCGCAGACGTAGAGGTTAAAAAAAAGACAATTCTAAAATATCCGGAAAGTTTGGAATCTTAAAAGCTCAAGCCCTGCATATCCTGAACCTAAATCTGAACTTTGCAGTTGAACTTTCCGTACTTCGCGGCCAATCAAGGTTGTTTTATGCGAAGACCTTTTTCCCGATATGAAGTATTTAAAACCTCTACCATCTAAGCGAATACCTAGCCGTGGCTATTCCGCAGAAAAGCAGTCCACCCATTGGCAATAGAAAATGCCACATGAATATGTGCATCCCATTGTCGACTCCACAGAAAAAACCTATCGCCAAACTTCCAAAACCCAAACACGCAATTCCAATCGCAAAACCACTTAGGCGTGAGTTCATGGAAGCGCCCTTGCGCAGCCAATACATACAAACCGCTCCAAGGAGCAAACCATATACGACCACGTTCATGAAACAATGAATTCCTGCTGAGTTCAAACCAGTCTGAATTTGACTGGGCTCCATCAGAACGACCTCAAAAGCACTTAAACTAAGTGTGCAAAATAAAATTGCTAACGTTGCTCCACTCAGTTTCTTTGCTTTCACTTCCTGTCCAGGTCGAATAAGAAAGGAAGACCACGCCAGAGCCACCAAACCTAAAAGAAAAGAGAGGGAAGTTTCCAATAAAAATATTGGCTTCACCAAATGGTCTTTTAAATCTGCGCGCGATTGCATTATCAAAAAACAAACGCCCAACAAAGCAAGACCAAAAACTACGAAAATAACTGTCATACGCATCGGAGTTGCCAAAGGCTTTACCGACTTGAGATCTACCGACAATTCATGAATGAGATCATCAGTTCTCATGGCCAGCATCCTTCACGATTTTCTTTAAACTTTTTAATGCCCGATGAACGGTGACTTTTATATCACTAGGTGAAAATCCAGTTTTTGCTGCTGCCTCATCAATGGTAAGTCCCTCCACCTTTACAAGTAAGAGGACATCTCGCTGTTTATCAGGCAACTCTCCGCACAATACCTTAATGTCCAGCTCCGCTCCCCATTCAAGTGATTGACCAAATCCAAGTTGTTCAACCGATTCATCTATTGAAGCGGATCGAAAAAAAATTTTATTTCTTCGTAAGTGGTCGATGGCTTTATATCTTGCAATGGCATACATCCAAGGCAGAAAAAATTGTTCAGGATCAAACGTGGCGCGCTTCTGATGAACTGCCAGCAAAATTTCTTGAATGACGTCTTCCTGTCCGCCCGTCGCAGAAAGTCCAAATCTTGATAATGAGTTAGTAACAAATGGTAACATCAACTCGCTCACCTTCTTGAGAAGTAAACGATAACTTTCCGAATCTCCATCGAGAGATTTTCTCATTAATGCTGAAAGTATGGCTTCGTCATCCGACTGGCCAAGACCACCAGACTCAGACACTTCTCTTTTCTTCATTCGTTCGGACCACCAAATTAGTTACAAAAATAAATATTTTATGCTGAAATATTGTGCTCAGATCTTCTCAACTTGGGATAGAAATGTCAAAGCTGATGGAAATCCAATAGTTATGGAAATATGCGCGGTCCGGCAAGGTCGGGTTTTGATATAATTTTATCCTACTTGTAACCCTTTTCGAATTTGGACGAATGATGGCTTAGAAACAGGGAACGCAATACAGCTATCCCAAAATATGAACTTAGAGTTCAAAGGAGAACAACATGACTAAGAACAAAGGCCAATTCTTGTTCCACGCAGCTATTGCCGGAATTATCGGCGCCTCTACAATGGCTCTTTCGAGTGGAGCATTTGCCGATGATGCTGCGGGAACCAATGAAAAGGGTCACTGTATTGGTGCCAATTCTTGTAAAGGCAAGGGATCTTGTAAACAGGTCAGCAAAAATGATTGTGCTGGTAAGAATGGCTGCGGCGGAAAAGGGTTTTTAGAGAAAACCAAGGCCGAGTGTGACGCTCTTGCAAAAAAAGACAAGAAAGTTCATTTCGAAGTCGTAAAGAAGTAATCACCAATCAATATTTTGGAGTTGAGTTGATATGAAGAGAGCGAGTGGGGCAGACACAAACCTAGTTGAAATTGGCGTCGGATTGCGATCGCCCCACTACTCTTACATATTAGAGAATCGGCCAAATATTTCTTGGTTTGAGGCAATTTCAGAAAATTATATGGGTATTGAAGGAGGGACAGGAGGGCGACCTATTGCGATTCTAGAAAAAATTCGCGACCTCTATCCCATTGTGCTTCATGGGGTGTCCCTTTCTATTGGATCAACTGATGATTTAAATTTATCCTATTTGCAGCGCCTTAAAAACCTCATTGAGGTTTCAGAACCTCTTTGGGTTTCTGATCACCTATGTTGGACCGGTGTAAAAGGAGAAAATCTCCATGACCTTCTTCCTCTTCCATACACAGAAGAAGCACTAAATCTATTAACCGATAAAATTATTCGTGCTCAAGATTTCCTGAAAAGACCGCTCGTTTTTGAAAATGTTTCCGCATATCTGTCCTTTGAGCATTCAGAGATGCCAGAGTGGGAATTTTTAAGTGAGATTGCGAATCGCACAAGCTGCGGGCTCCTTGTTGACATCAATAATATCTACGTCAGCTCAGTCAACCAGCATTTTAATCCTGAAACCTACCTACGGAATCTACCCAAGCACGCCGTGAAACAGTTCCATCTTGCTGGACACTCTAAGTCTGGAGAGTGTCTAATTGATACCCACGATGGACCCGTCACTGATAAAGTGTGGGATCTTTACTCCAAAGCTACTCAGATATATGGAGAGATTCCGACTCTAATTGAATGGGATGACAAAATCCCTGAATTTTCAATTCTACAAGCGGAAGCCAACCATGCGCGGCAGCTCCAACAAATGAGTCTTAAGGGGGGCCATGGAAAATAAAAATAAGGCCCCTTCACTTCATGAGCTTCAGCTCTGGATGAGATGGATTGTAACAGATCCGCGCGGGGTCCGTGAAGCTCTCGCCGATCCTTTCCCCCAAGCGCGTCCTTTTTTAGAGAGGTATACATCTCCACAAAAAACTGCGCTTCCATGGATCGCGGAAACACCACCAATTGGCAAGGAGGAGCGGCTTGATATTTATGCCGAAGCCTACTTTGCGCGTGTGCTTGAATCAATGAAGACCGACTTTTCCATAACAGCTCGTGTTCTTGGTGAACACTCATTTCAAAAATTAGTTTCTGATTATCTTAAAGAGTTTCCGTCTCGAAGTACCAATATCGGAGAAGTCGGTCGAAGCTTTTCAAAATTTATATCCAAATACACTGATCTCAAAGATTACCCTTTTCTCGAACCTTTAGCCAAAATGGAGTGGACTCTCATCGAGTCTTTCCATGCTGAAAACTCCGGTACGCTGAATCCTTCAAAACTCTCGAAGCTTTCGAATGAGAATTGGGAAAATATTATTTTTAAATTGGCCCCATCTACTAAGTTAGTTAGATCCCAGTGGCCTCTTGATCAGTTTTGGCGACTGCTGGATGAGTCCATTAGTTTGCAAGATCAAACTTTTACTCCATCCATCTCACGCAATGGTTTTATTTTCATTCGAGAAAATGGTGCTGTTTCCTTAGAAACACTAACTGCTCCCGAATACTTCATTCTCGCGCAACTGAATTCGGGTGCAAACCTTGTCACCTCCCTTGAAAAAGCTCAAGATAGCTTACCTCACCAAGACTTTGGCGCTGAAGTAATGAATTGGTTCAATCAATGGGTTCGACGCGGAATTATTTGTGATTTAAAATTAACAAAAGAAGAGGCGATAAAATGAAAGAAAAAATAGAATGCGCAAGAGAATTACTGGCAAAAATCAATTGGCTTCCGCCATTGCTAGCGCGAATCACGGTGGGAGCTGTTTTTGTGGAAAGTGGATGGGGAAAACTTCATGATATCGAAAAGGTCATTGGATTTTTCACTACCTTAGGAATTCCGTTTCCTGCGGCGCAAGCTCACTTTGTTGCGTCAACAGAACTGATTGCTGGTGCAATGGTGTTGTTCGGCGTGATGACCCGCTTAGCCTCCATTCCATTAATAGCCATCATGGTAGTTGCGATTATCACCGCAAAATCTGCGGAGATCACAACATTTACAGATATTTTTGGATTCTCAGAGTTTTTATACATTCTGTTGCTCGGATGGCTTGTCGTCACGGGACCAGGGCCTCTGTCGATTGATAGTATTTTTGTGAAGAGATTTTGCAATTGCAAAACATCATGACCGAACAACAGTCAGTCTCATCTAGATGAAAACCTACCCCAAATCTTAAGGACTACTGAATAGTAAATGTTTACATATAAGCATTCTTAAATGAAAATCGTAGCTAAAAGGCTTGTCCTTTCACTCGTCTAGAAGAGTAGCCTAGATCAAGGAGCATTATGTCTAATAGATGGATAGGTAGAGTTGGGCTAATTGCAGCGATATGCATTGTTATCGTAAGCTATCGGTGGTTTGGTCTCGGCCAATATCTCTCGCTAGAAAGCCTGAAGACCCATCAAGCCTCCCTCCATTCTTACTACCTCGACCATCCGATATCCGTAGCTGGTCTCTTTACGATTATTTACGTTCTTTCAACGGCGTTGTCGCTTCCCGGAGCCACGATACTAACACTGGCAGGTGGGGCGATCTTTGGACTAGGTATTGGAACACTAATCGTATCCTTTTCCAGCACCGTAGGCGCGACACTCGCTTTTCTCTCATCTCGATTTCTCTTACGAGATTTTGTGCAAAGTAAATTTAAGGACAAGCTCGCGAGCATCAATCAGGGCGTTGAAAAGGAGGGCGCATTTTATCTATTCACCCTTCGGCTTGTTCCTGTTTTTCCATTTTTTCTCATCAATCTTGTGATGGGGCTGACGCCAATTCGTACACTGACTTACTTTTTTGTAAGTCAGCTTGGGATGCTTCCAGGCACCGCCATTTACGTAAACGCAGGCACACAACTCGCGCAGATTGATTCCCTGCGAGGAATCCTCTCTCCTGGGCTTTTATTTTCTTTTGCCCTTATGGGAGTGCTGCCACTTCTATCCAAATGGATCATTGGATCGATCAAGTCGCAAAAGCATTTGAGGAAATATAAAAAACCCGCTCACTTTGATTACAACATGGTGGTGATTGGCGGAGGTTCTGCGGGCCTTGTGTCTGCATATATCGCATCAGCCGTTAAGGCGAAGGTTGCACTCATTGAAAAACATAAAATGGGTGGTGATTGTCTCAATACTGGATGCGTTCCAAGCAAGGCGCTTATTCGATCCGCAAAAATTCTCAGTTATTTTAAACGCGCCAATGAATTTGGCTTTGATGCACTTCCTGCAAAAGTTGAATTCGCGAAGGTCATGGAACGCGTGCAACGAGTCGTTAAGGAGATTGAACCGCACGATTCTGTAGAACGCTATTCTAGCCTAGGGGTTGAATGTATCCAGGGAGACGCAAAGATCCGGTCTCCCTATGAAGTAGAAGTGAATGGAAGAGTTCTAACGACCAAAAATATTGTTGTCGCAACTGGAGCGGGCCCGTTAGTTCCTCCAATTCCTGGCCTTTCCGATGTTGCTTATTTAACTAGTGACAATGTTTGGAATCTTCGTGAGTTGCCAAAGCGACTGATCGTACTCGGCGGAGGCCCTATTGGTTGCGAATTGGCCCAAAGCTTTGCTCGCTTCGGTTCGCAAGTAAGCCTCGTAGAAATGGCCCCTCGGATCATGATTCGTGAGGACGAAGATGCATCCAATCTCGTTACTGAAAAGTTTAAAAAAGAAGGCATATCTGTTCTCGCGGGCCACAAAGCTCTGCGTGTGGAAAAGACTGAAAGGGTACTGGTCTGCGAATATCTAGGGAAAGAAATTAGAATTCCATTTGATGAAATTTTAGTAGCTCTTGGACGCAAAGCCAATGTGAAGGGCTTCGGGCTTGAGAATCTGAATATTGAAATTTCAAACAGAGGAACCGTGGTGGCCGATGAGTACCTTCGAACAACAAATTATCCCAATATTTTTGTCTGTGGTGATGTAACAGGTCCGTATCAGTTTACTCATACTGCGGCCCACCAAGCTTGGTATGTCGCAGTGAATGCGCTTTTTAGTCCATTTAAAAAGTACAAAGTTGATTATCGTGTGATTCCTTGGTGCACATTTACTGATCCAGAAGTAGCTCGCGTTGGACTTAATGAGTTAGAGGCAAAAGAAAAAGGT
>JBGSUL010000076.1:0-31424 GCA_041736155.1 Bdellovibrionales bacterium | reverse complement strand
ATAGGCCAAGTTCGGACAACACTTAATGCGTTAACCAGCACGCGAATATGAGGATGATGTTCAAGAATGCTCATCAAACAGACACTCCGACCCGAGGCCACTTTTACACTTGACCGGGGTGGCGTCCATATGAGGAAGGTTGTTGTATTTAACCTTCTTCCTGAGCGTTAGCGAAGGACCTCGATCTAGCTATCAATAAATGCTTTCAGCTTCGCAGAACGTGAAGGATGGCGCAGTTTACGAAGTGCTTTGGCTTCGATCTGACGAATCCGCTCACGAGTCACGTTGAAATCCTGACCCACTTCTTCCAAAGTGTGATCGCTTTCTTCACCGATACCGAAGCGCATACGAAGAACTTTTTCTTCGCGTGCCGTCAGCGTGGAAAGAACACGACGAGTTTGCTCTGCGAGGTTCAAGTTCACAATGGCTTCTGCTGGGTTAATGACCTTTTTGTCCTCAATAAAATCCCCTAAGTGCGAATCTTCCTCTTCACCCACAGGGGTTTCGAGACTGATGGGCTCTTTAGCGATTTTGAGAACCTTGCGGACTTTATCCACATGCATGTCCATCTTCACTGCGATTTCTTCGGGTTGTGGCTCACGCCCCAACTCTTGCACTAAATAACGAGAAGTACGCACCAGCTTGTTGATCGTTTCGATCATATGCACCGGGATACGAATCGTACGGGCTTGATCGGCAATAGCGCGAGTGATCGCCTGACGAATCCACCAAGTAGCATATGTGGAGAATTTGTATCCACGACGATATTCAAACTTATCCACAGCTTTCATCAAACCGATGTTACCTTCTTGGATCAAATCCAAGAATTGAAGGCCACGGTTGGTGTACTTCTTGGCAATGGAAACCACGAGACGCAAGTTGGCCTCAACAAGTTCTGATTTGGCGCGGTCAGCATCACGCTCACCTTTCCAAATGGCTGTGTTGGTTTCGCGAATCCAGTTATAATGCATCTGTGTATCTTCAGTCAGTTTGGTCAAACGTTGTTGAGCATCAGTCGCCGAAAGATAGTAACCACGGAATTTATTAAAATTCAGACCCGTTTCGCGAGTCATCACCGCGATTTCTTTTTCGCTAGCTTCCAACTTCAAATAGCGCTCTGCTACTTGTTCTAAATTTTTAGAGAAAGTCTTTGTCACAGCTTCTTTGACACGGCCTTGGAGCTGCGCCATACGTTGCACTAAGTTTTTAAACTTAATCACCACGCGGTTGATGGTCTTACGGTTAAAGTTAATGGACTCAAACTTGACCATCAACTCATCCACCATCACCGAAATTTCTTGTTCCGCTTCTTTTTTGTCTTTTTCAGAAACTTCGACCTGCTCAAGAACTTTGAAGAATTTTTTGGCTTTCTTTTCGTATTTTTTAACTTCGCCAATCAGCTCATGAATTTTATCGATGTACTCTTGTTCATTGTATTGAGTTTCTTCGTCCTCGAGACCACGAAAAATGGCTTTGACCTTAAGACGACCTTTGTCCACACGCTCACCGAGATTGATGATCTCGCGTGTTCCGATCGGTGTCGTTAAGATGGCGCGCACAATCTGGCGCTCCCCTTTTTCGATACGTTGGGCGATTTGCACTTCCCCTTCGCGGGTCAAAAGGGAAACACTTCCCATTTTGCGCAAGTACATGCGAACAGGATCGCTGCCCTTAACGTCGGCAGCTTCTGCCACTTCTTCTTCTTCGCTATCGTCGATCTCTTCAAGGAATGTGGCCTCTTCGCCCTCTTCTTCCTCGTGAACGTGCTCGCTAATCGCCACGCCTTGGACTTCCAAGCCATGCATTAAAGCATCGAGCGCTTCAGCCGCAATGATTTCCACCGCTACTGTTTCGTTGATTTCTTCTACGGTGAGCGAGCCCTTTTTGAGGGAAAGCTCAACGAGTTTTTTTAACTCCTCTTTAACCAGTTTTTTCTGATCCTCGGGTGCTAAAACGGGAACCTCTTCTTTTTTAGGTTTATTCATGGTTCTCCTTTAACCGGTCGATTTAATTGAATTCGATTCTTATGTATATTCATGATCTGTTCCAACTTTTCCAAACTATCACTTTGCTGACCATTTTGGAGCTGTCCTGCTATTATTTGGCTTTGAAGCTTCAAATGGCGTGCTTCAATGCGTTTTATGCAGCTCATCGTTGTCTTCAAAGCCTCTTCATTAGCCCCATCCAGGGACCAAAATTTAAACAAGCCTGTAAGTTCTTCAGGATCTTTGATCCGCGAAAACACCAGGGGCGTCAGCTTATCAAAATCACTTGGATTTTGTCCATATCGCTGAATGACAAGGGACAGTAGTTTTTTCACGGACTCTGAAGAAACTTTCATATGGACCCCAGACTCAATGACTTTGGTTAATAATTCTGGAGAGTTAAGGACCATGCCAACAAGATAGAGCTCATCCCTTTGCGATCCCTTGAGCCGCCATTGCTCTATTTCATAGGAAATTTCCTCAGTGTTCACAGGCTTTTCTATCCGAGCAGCTTGGGATGCGGGGGGGCGGACGTTCGTATTCGCCTCTACCTGGAGTTCGCGCAATACCCATTTTTCATCGACCAGCAAGCGTTGGGCGACCGTTTTCACATAGAGCTCTTTTAACCCACGATCGCTGATCGCATTGAGATACGGCTTCACTTTTTCCATAAAGAGCATTTTTTCATTGGCCGTGAACTTGGAGTCCTTGAGCCAATCAGAAATGATCAAAATAAAAAGTTCCTGTGCCTGATCGACCTTTGCTTGCAAAGCTGCAGCTCCGTGCTTTTTTACAAAATCATCCGGATCTAAGGAATCAGGTAAAAAGACAGCCAAAGGACATAAACCTTGCGCAAACATGGGGAGCAGGCTGCGTTCCGCAGCGTTCATCCCGGCAAAGTCACCGTCAAACATAAGAACGATTTGCGAAGTGTGCTTTTGAATCAAGTAAGCGTGATCTTCAGTGAGCGCTGTTCCCAACGTCGCCACCACATTTTTAATGCCCGCGCGGTACAGAGCAATTTGATCCATATAGCCTTCGACGATGACCACCCGATCGGCTTGGCGAATGTGTTTGGCTGCAAAGTTCAATCCGTAAAATGTGCGCCCCTTGTGAAACACCGGCGATTCAGGACTGTTCAGATATTTGGGTTTTTGTTCTTTGTCGATGACCCGTCCACCAAAACCGACCACGTCTTCTTGGGTCGAGAAAATCGGAAAGAGCACACGGTGATGGAAAAGATCAAAATAACCATTTTTTTTGGGTTTGATAAGACCCAATTTTTCGGCGTCCTCTAAGGGAACATTTTTGTCTCTAAAAAAATAATAAAGATCGGACCACTCGTCGCCCGCATAACCCAATTTCATTTCGTCGATCGTCTCTTCATCGATCGCCCGTTGTTGTAAATATTGGCGAGCGGCATGGGTTTCTGGTAACGCTTTCAGTTGACGATGGAAAAAGGCGGCGGCGTATTTGTTAATGCGCAAGAGTGTCGATTTGTTTGATTTTTCTTTGTTGTCTTCGACAAATTCCGGCATGGGAATGTTGGCGCGACGAGCGAGAAATTCTACGGCATCGGTAAAACTTAAACCGCTGTAGTTTTGTAGAAACGTATAAGCGTTGCCCGACTTTTTACATCCAAAGCAGTGATAGACTTGTTTGTTTTCAGAAACGGAAAAACTCGGGGATTTTTCTGAGTGATCGGGAAATGGACAGAGACCCATAAACTGGTGCCCTCGGCCCTTGAGTTCCGTGTACTGCCCAATAATATCGACGATATTATTGGCATCGCGTACTTGCTCAATAAAATCCTGATTAAATTTCAATGCGCTTGTTCCCCAAAAATAAAAAGAGAGACGTCACGCCTCTCTTCTCTGCTGACTGACTAGCTGGGCTGAAGCAATTTTTTGACTATCTCGCTGACGACCTTGTTGTCGGCGGTTCCTTGTGTTTTAGCTTGAACAGCCTTCATCACAACCCCCATCTCTTTTGGAGATGTGGCGCCTACTTCTTTGATAGCCTCTTTGACAATGGCTTCAATTTGATCTGCGCCCATTTGCTGCGGCAGATACCCTTCAATGATAGACAACTCGAATTTTTCTTTATCGGCGAGATCATTACGACCGGCACCCACATACTGCTCAATAGAATCCTGTCTTTGTTTGACAGACTTCCGCAAAACCGAAACCACGTCTTCATCTGTTAAAGCGTTGGGCCGAACTTCGATTTCTTTATTTTTCACAGCAGATTGTAAAAAGCGAAGCGTGGCCACTTTATCCGCCTGCTTCGCCTTCATCGCCACAATCGTGTCGTCTAAAATTTGTTGTTTTAACGACATCCTAATAATCTCCAAATCGTCGAACTTTCTTGGTAGCTCTTTTGCGAGCTGAGATCGACTTTTTCTTTAAACGAACACCTGGTTTTTCATAATGTTCGCGCTTTTTAACTTCAGACAAAACGCCTGATTTTTCGCAGGATTTCTTGAAACGGCGGAAAGCTTGTTCAAAACTTTCTCCATCACGTAAACGTACTAATGACATAAACGAATCACCTGCCCTTCAACGGACTTTAATAACAAACCTACATGTGACTGTCTAGAGGGCTTTTTGCGTTTTTGGCCTTTTAGAAGAAACCTCTCAATTGCAAACACGGGCTCCTGCCCTCGCTCGTTTCGCCTGAGGGCGATCGCGTCCCGCTAACGAGAGGTTTGCAATTGAGAGGTTTCTTCTAAAAGGCCAAAAAGGCGAAATACCCGCGGCGATGGTGTGGTGCGCAATGCGGTTTGGGGGTGGGGGCGGTTATGCCATGTTCATGAGTGAGTTTGAAGGATGGATGAAGCGGGCGCTGGAATTGGCTACGGAGGCGGCCGTGCGGGATGAAGTTCCTGTGGGGGCTTTGATTTTTAACGATGACGGCGTTGTTGCCGAATCGTCGAACCGTCGTGAGGAAGAGCGGTCGCCGTTTGGGCATGCGGAGATGAGTGTGATTGATCAGGCCGCTCGGAAGTTGGGGCGATGGCGGTTGTCTGATTGTACTTTGGTGACGACGCTGGAGCCTTGTGTGATGTGTGCGGGGACGATTTTGCAGGCGCGGTTGAAAACGGTTGTTTATGGGGCTTCGGATCCTAAAGGTGGGGCTGAGAGTCTGTTTGGGCTACTCACGACCGAGAAACTCAATCATCGTTTGAATGTGGTGTCTGGAGTGTACGCTGATGAGGGAGCTGCTTTGCTGACGGCGTTTTTTAAGGCGAAGCGTGCAAAGGCGCCACAGGAGGCATAGTTACGGACTTAGGTCGATCGAGGTAACTAGCTATTATCTGTGACGGTTGTCTCAGTCTGAGATTTTTCGACAAAATGCTTTATCCTCGGCCGCGAAATGTCGATACCTATGATAGACTTATGAGAGAGATGGGGGATCTTCTGAAACACCAACATACGCTTTTATTTTCAGTGCTATTTCTGTTTTCCACGACGACGTTGGCGCTCAATCCCAATGATCCTAATCTTGCGCGCGAAGGTGCGCAAAGACCGCAAGATCCTGTCTCTGCAACAGTCGAACTTTTTTCGCAAGTCATGGGTTTTGATAAATCCGCTCCCGCTCCACAGCCGATCACCAGTGATTACAGTGAAAAGAAGACGCCCAGCTTGACACAAGTCACCACTGACACGAGCACGTCTACCACTGGCTCGGGTGATGACGTCGCCCAATAACTTTACGAATCGATAGCTTCTTCGTCAGCTCTACTTTCTTCCGATCAACATAAAACGGTTAAATTCAGGTAAGGCTTTTTGCCCTCGATACTCGACGAGAGAGAGATTCATTTTTTTCTCGAACTCTTCGAGAGATTTGACACAGGCAACATGCTCGGGGATCTGAAATCCGTCGTTCGATTGCACTATGACTTTGGTGCCTTGTGGGATGGCGTTCCACCACGCAAGATCTGCAAGGTGTTCACAACTGGTATTGATCACCACGTCCGGCGAATCACTCAATTCACACTCACTGCCATCTTTGCGACGAACGATATAAGTGGTGGGATAGGTCAATTGTGCGATATCTTTAACTGAGGATTTATAGAGCCAATCCATCTGCACTTCATTTTGGTTAAGCCACTCGGATGCCCAGCAGGCGTCGGAGTCGATATCAAAAGAACGAATTCTTGTGGTTTCTACACCTCGATCCCACAATAAGCGCGGCAAAACTCCGACCCAACCAGCAAGAACAAAAACCTCCCCCCAATCTTTGGGTCCCCAACATTTGAGGGCTTCATCAATCAACCACTGTTTGCTGTCGAGTTGACCAAAAGCAAACGCATCAGAAAACTTCGGATATTCAGCCAGCATGCGGAAGACCATGGCACAGGAGTTCTTTTGGGGGAAAATTTGAAGTGCGTGGCGCGCAGCCTCCCACACTTTTTCTGTAATCGTGGGTTCTTTGAGTTTTTTTGACATTTTAAAAAACTCTTCAGCTACAGACCCCCCATTTTCTTTGACTAAACAGCGCACTGTCCAGAAGAAATCCATACAGGAAGAGTGATTCTCCGCCATCGATTTGGTGCACTTGAAAAAACCTTCCCAATTTTTAAAGTCTGGGGCTTCAGACAAATGGCGCACGGTCATCAGATAATCTTCAAAATCGTCACGGACTCCAAAAATTGCTCCAGCATCCAATAAGTCTTCTGAGCACGCACCGATCTGCGCACTAGGAATTAACGCCATCGTCTCGAGATAACGTGCCGCTAAACTCATTTTTGTAAAAGTTAGACCGTTTAAAGCGGCCTGTCGAACAGTGCGTAAGTTTTGCGGACCACTTTCCAGAAGTTGAAATATCTGAAGACAAAACTTTAAAGTGTCTTGGTCCAAAATTTTATTTTTATACTCGGTCATTTCCATACACTCCCTTTATCAACACTAACTCAGCTTGTTAAGCGCTTTCCTCACTTTTCGTTACGTTCATTCCATGTCATATTTTCTGCATGCAGAACTCTTTCAATCCGCCTAGTCCAACCTATTGTGCATTACCATGGATTCATCTCTCTACACGTCCCAATGGACACATGCGAGTCTGTTGTACGGCAAACGCATCTTCCGCTGGTGCGACCAACGATAAAGTGTGGGGGGGAGAAGTGGGCATTTTGAAAAATGAAAATGGGAAGCCCGCCAACCTCAATCATACGCCGTTGCTTGAAGGGTGGAACAACGCCTACATGCGCGACATTCGTCAAAAAATGCTCCACGGTGAAATCCCGCACTCTTGCACAAAGTGTTTTAAAGAAGAAGCCGCCGGCCATCGTTCCAAAAGAAATTGGGAAACGGAGTATTGGAATTCGCGCATTGATTTACAAAATCTAATTACTGAGACCTCTGCGAGTGGTGCCGTGCCTGCCAAAATTTATTATGTCGATTTACGTTTGGGCACCAAATGTAATCTCAAGTGTATTATGTGCTCGCCCCATGATAGTTCCTTATGGGTTTCTGATTGGCGAAAGCTCCATCCGCAAATTGAAAATCCCGAACTCAAAGAAGTGATGGGTTGGAATAACAATGGCCAAGTGGATGGCGCTACCTACGATTGGCACCGCGACAATCCGAAGTTTTGGGAAGAACTCTATGAACAAATTCCACATATCCAGCAACTTTACTTCGCTGGCGGCGAAAGCACCATCATCGATGAACATTACTCTCTGCTCGAAGAATGCATACGTCGTGGCCATGCTTCTAAGATTGAACTGCGCTACAACAGTAACGGTATTGAACTTCCAGAAAAACTTTTCGCCTTGTGGAATCAGTTCCGCAGGGTGCGCTTCCATTTCAGCATCGATAGCATTGGCGAAATGAACTCTTACATTCGCCACCCCTCTTCGTGGACTACAATCGAAAAAAATCTTCGTCTTCTCGATGAAACACCTTCCAACATTGAAGTTACGATTGCTTGTGCCGTGCAAATGCTCAACATGTATTATATTCCTGATTTTATCGAATGGAAACTGGCGCAAGGGTTTAAAAAAATCAACGCCTGGCCACTTGGGGCTGGATTAATCAATTATCATTTTGTTTATCACCCAGCTCATTTGAATGTAAAGGTTTTCCCAAGCGCCTGGAAACAGAAGATTCGTCAGAAATATGAAAAGCATTTTGAATGGTTGATTAAAAATTACCGCAATGATGCAGAATTCATAAATAGTGCTTACGGCATCAAACGCCTTGAGGGAATGTTGCGTTTTATGGAGTCAGAAGACTGGTCCAATCGCATGCCACAGTTTGTGGAATACATTCAGCGTATGGATCAAATTCGCAAGACCTCATTTAGTGGGACTTTTGCCGAGATGGCAGATTTGGTTTACCGCTCGCCTTCTTCTGCGCAATCCTATAAGGACTCCCATGTGGACAGCTTCTAGCTGGAGACAGCTCAAAGAACTAACCACTCCGCCGCTTGCACATTTCACAGCCCTGATGACTCTCACTTTTTTTGCGTTCGCAATTCTGCTAACCAATTGGTACTTCTTAATCATTGCGATATTTATTCCTGTTCTCACTAAAATACGACCTGCGTGGTTCAACCCACTGAATCGAGGATGGCATAATGTCGGCCTTTTGTTAGCTTGGATTTTTCAGCCTGTCGTACTCACTGTTTTTTACTTTTGCTTACTTGGACCCTTTGCTCTTCTTTTTAAATTTTTTAAAAAAAACTCAGGCGACGGTCAATGGATCGAAAAAAAATCCTCATGCCGTTTTGAAAAACCGTTTTAGGACGAAAATGAAGATCTTAGGAATTTCCTGCTATTATCACGACAGCGCTGCCGCAATGATCGTTGACGGAGTCCCTGTTGCCGCCGCGCAAGAGGAGAGATTCACACGAAAAAAAAATGATGCCGCATTCCCCTATTTCGCGATCCAATATTGCCTCAAACAATTACACTGTGCTCTCCATGAAATCGATGCAATTGTCTTTTACGACAAGCCTTTTTGGAAGTTAGACCGGCTTCTCGAAACCTACTTAGCCGAATTTCCATACCGATGGAAAACATTTGCAGAAACCTTTTCTTCTAGTCTACAGAAAACTATTTTTCTTCGCCATTCCATCACCAAAGCTCTTAAAAATATTGATAGTCATTTTGATGATTCAAAATTATTTTTTTCAGAACACCATTTAAGCCATGCTGCAAGTGCCTACTTTCCAAGTCCTTTCGATTCCGCAGTTGTCTTAACCATGGATGGCTTAGGAGAGTGGGCCACAACAACGGTCACTCTAGGAAATGGAAATGATCTCAAAATCCAAAAAGAAATACACTTTCCTCATTCTTTAGGTCTTTTCTACTCTACGTTAACCGCTTTTTGTGGGTTCAAAGTAAACTCGGGCGAATATAAACTCATGGGATTAGCCCCCTACGGTCGTCCTCGATATGCTGAACTATTACTTAACAATGTGATTTCTTTACAAAGGGATGGATCTTTCACTCTTAATCTAAAATACTTTAATTTTTCTTCGACTCAAAAAATGCATACACCCAACCTAGAAAAGCTCTTGGGAATGTCTCCACGTTCGCCAGAATCTTTTATTGATACGATTCACATGGATCTGGCCGCGTCTACTCAACAGGTACTCAATCTTGCCGTTCTTGGAATAACAAAGCACCTCCATGAAACGTATAATTCCCCCAACCTTTGTATGGCCGGAGGGGTTGCTTTGAATTGCGTGAGCAATACAGAAATTTTAAAACAAGGTTTTTTCAAAAACATTTGGGTTCAACCTGCAGCAGGGGATGCTGGGGGCGCGCTCGGCGCAGCCATGGCACTTCATTCCCTTCACTTTAAAAATAAAAGAGACTACCAACCCAAAACAGATCTGATGTCTGCAGGACTCCTTGGACCAGAATACAAAGTTGATGAAATAGAGAAGTGTTTACAAAAGCATTCTCTTGTCTACAGAAAGCTCGACGAAGATTCTCTCATAACAGAAACCGTGGAAGCCCTTTGTGTTGGACAATCTGTAGGCTGGTTCCAGGGGAGGATGGAGTTTGGACCGAGAGCTTTGGGATCTCGCTCCATCCTCGCAGATCCTCGAAATCCAGAAATGCAGAAACGATTGAACCTCCAAATTAAGTTTCGTGAATCCTTTCGTCCGTTTGCTCCTGTCGTTCTACAAGAAAAGTTCAATGATTGGTTCGATGGTATCTTCAAAGAATCGCCCTATATGCTTTTCGTGGACCGAATTCAAAAAAAGCATCAGAATGAAGCCCCTTCAAATGACTCCTCTCTAGCGATTGGATGCTCCACCATTCCCGCGGTCACGCATTTAGACTTTAGCGCCCGTGTGCAAACCGTAACAAAAGAACAAAATCCGCTTCTTCATAAGTTGCTAACTGCCTTCGATATGGCGACCGGTGTACCAATCCTCATAAATACAAGCTTCAACGTTCGAGGTGAACCCATAGTAGAATCACCGCAGGATGCCATTCAATGTTTTTTAAAAACCGATCTAGATATTTTACTCATCGGCACCTTATTGGTGGAAAAAACAAAAAATATAGATAAGATTTTAACCAGAAAGACAATGGGAGACTTAGATTAAAATGAAAACTTTAATCGAATTTTGGCAATTTGCGCGTGAAAATAAAAAATGGTGGCTATTCCCTCTTTTCTTGATGCTCTTTTTGATTTCTGTTCTTTTTTATTTTGGAAGCGGAACTATAGCTGCACCATTTGTATATTCAGTGTTCTAACCGAAAGGCGCATAGTAGCTTAAATATTCTATTGCCTAAATCATTAACATGGCAGCACCCATGAATGTATATATCTCTTGACTCACTCTTATAAAAGTTAGTCCCATTAACGAAATAATGTTTATACTTTTTTGAATCAATAAATTGTTTTTTCCCAGGGGAAATCAAATAATAATTTGTTGCATTTTCGAAATACAATCCAATGAAAGAAACTATTTTGATCAAATTATTCATTTTTTAATAGGATTCGAAATTTTGGTCCTAGGTCAAACATAATGTAGTTTTCATACCCTCACACCTCCCTAAGGAGTCAAAAAACCATTTCTGTGCAAATCAAATACAAGTTGTTCCGACAATAATCGATTATATTCTGGGGATGGGTGCCCATCATATTTAAGAAAAAGGTCACTATTCGCATAATCCTGAAGCCTAAAGTCAGCGTAATTTAGATAAAATATCTTATATTTTTCCAAAAATGGAATAATTAACCTGTTTAATGATTCTCCTGGGTTTAAATATACAACAAAATAGTTTTTTGAGCCATATCTGGCTTTATACTTTGATTGAAGTTGATGAATAGCACGCACGTAGTCTTCTAAGAGATTTTCATCTAGAGGGGGCCAATCAAATGATATTTCCTCTAAAAAAGCAGATTGCGAAATCATCAAACTCAAAATAGTCCAAATTTTTTGATTTTTAGAAAATATGCCACCATATTCATATTCTCCAGATTCCTTATTTTTTCTTAAAAAAGCTCCATCTTTATTCCAAGAACCAATATTTCTCATTCTTCCGACGAATCGCTCCATATGGAGTTGATATGAAAAAAAGAAGAGGACTCCTCCCGCTGATGGTCTAATTTGTTGCCAAGCCTTTGTTTCATCAAAGGTAACTATAGCATCCACTATCGATCCCCCTGAGCGCGCAAGATTAAAAACATAATCTCTCTTAAGTCGTTTTTGAATTTGAGAAGGCAATGTATCGATTTCATCTAAACCGTAACCAAAAACATTAGAACAACCAAATACAATTAAATGTCGATCGACATTCGCAGGATGAAAACTTGTTTTTCTTCGTCGGTTATCATCAAACTCGTAAATTCTATCAAAGACCACTTCTCGATTTACAATCCGAGTTGATTTGTGCCGACCAATAAAATCTTTTTTTACCACGAAGTACCCATTAGCAAGGGCCTCATAAAAATCAGATTCTACCAACAATTTTTCTTTTTCAGTATCCTGTTGCTCATAATTAGACGACTTTCGCCAACTCCAATCAGTCAACAGCTGATATTTTTTATGTAACTGGTTCTCCTGATGTTCAACTTCAATATTATCTGTGTTACCGTTCCACTTAAACCACCCAACTCTGGCAGACATTTCTAAGATTGTCAGAATAAATATTAAAAGTAGTAGGGGTATAAAACTAAGAATAGAAAGCTTAAGTGGTATTTTCATTTACAAAAAACTCTCGTTTTTTATTTATAGAAGCTAAATAATGCCATAAAATATGAACATATTACGCCTATGTATGCAAGACCGCGTTTATTTAGCCCCATGGCCCTTAGACATAAAATTTTTTATCAATTGATTAATGACCTTATTTCAAAATACAATACCAGCTATGTTTAATATCCATTTCTTTCAAAAAACTTTGAATCTGAAAAAAAGAATAACAAATGGTGAATTATCAAAGGAGAACACAAAAGAGATTTACGACACTTTCGAGCAGCAGAGGTCTGAGAAAGCACATGTTTTTAACATTGAAACCACTAATCACTGCAATATGAAGTGTATCATGTGTCCGCGAACAGAATTGATGACTCGAGCTCCGCAAAATATGACCGATGCTGACTATCTTAAAATACTCAAACAAGTACGACCGTTTTCCACCGAAGAACTCAATTATTTTTGGAAATTTTTGCAGGACCATTATGATTACAATCCTACAGCAAAAAATGAAAACACTTTTTATTTTCATATAGTCTCTGGGTCTATTGTCCTCCACGGATATGGCGAACCCCTTTTAGATCGAAAAATTGTGGATCGCGTTCACGAGGCTCATAAAATGAATCTACTTACTTACTTTTCTTGTGTTCCCGCAAATTTGACTTTGGAAAGAGCAGAACAGCTTATGAATGCTGGGTTAACAACCCTCAAAGTTTCAATCGATTCGCTCTCAGACGACAAGCAGAAGAAAATACGTGGCCCCCAAAATAATTACACAAAGTCGATTAAAACTGTTTTTGATGTTATCGCACTTAGAGACTCTCTCAAACTCAAAACACTTATTGTCCCCACAATGATTGCTCTCTCCGAAGATGACCAGTCTCAATCAGAACAAAAAGAATTTCTTAGCCTGTGGAAGGACCAAAAAGATGTCTTCGCATATGTCAAAAGCCAAGATAACCGTTGGTTGTACGAAGATGCTTCCGCCCCAACCAACCAATCTCATCACCATAAACAATTTTGCGAGTTTCCTTGGGTTTCCTTAACTATCAATGCTGATGGATCAGTCGTCCCTTGCGCACAAGACTATGATTCAGAAATGGTATTTGGTAATATTAAAACCCACACACTTGCAGAAATTTGGAATAGTCCAGCTTATGACAAATTTCGAAAATGGCATATCGAAGGGAATTTCCCTAAAGGTCATAAGTGCGCTTCTCGATGTGATCAAAAAAAGGTTTACCAGTACCTTAATGATGGTCTGAACCAAAGATAGGGTGACTTGGTAGAATAAACTCCAGAACCCTTCGGGCTTCAGCTATAGAGGGCCGAGGCGGTGTTCTCGACTCAACACACCCCAAAAAATATGCAAATTGGTCTCGAAAAAGTCTTTGACGCTGAAAAGATGGGAGCTTCATCACTTGAGAGCCAAGGGCCGTTTGAAGAGTCAACGTGGAATGGTAGTAATCAAAATCTACTTTCGCCTTCTCAAACGCCAAAGAAATCTTCCTTTGAGGAGGCCAATCGTGATAGTTCAAAATTATTTTCACATCCTTACATACTTGTGTTTGAAACAACAACTCACAACTCTGATCTACATCTATAGGTAATTGATGCTTTAACTCTTTCCTTTCATTTAAAATTAAATCACCCAACAAAAAGTAGGCTAAATCTACATCATGGCTTAACGTTAAAGAAACTCCACCACCAAGATCTTTTCGAGAGGCATACGATTTTCTATAATCTTCGCCGGGATGCCAACGCGACACATCTTCACCCCAGTATGATTCGTATTTTAGAAGTCTCCCATAATTTTGAGATTCAATTATTTCTTTTAAAGCATGAATATGTGGGTGAAAACGCATCATATAGCCCACCAAGGCTAATTTGCTCTTCGCTCGAAGAAGAGATTCAAGGTCATCTATTTGGATGAAGCTGTGACTAAGTGGTTTTTCTATAAAAACGTCACAGCCCTGTTCTACTGCCGCCAATGCAGTTTCCACATGAAGAGAAGTCGGGTTACAAATACAAACAACATCAATTTTATTTGTAGATAGCTCCTTCCAACTTCGCAAGAGTGACGCCTCTGGCAGAAGTGTTTCATTAGTAGATTTATTTTCCCGCTCTATTTTAAGGACCCAAGGAGGTTCGTTTAACATTGATGTCAACGTTCTATAGTGCTGACGACCGATCGATCCATACCCTATAATTGCAACTCGCAGGTTAAATTGGCTCATTGTGAATCCCATCAATAAATTTTTCTACTGCTTTGGATTCATTCGACCTGTGCTTTGTCATGTCGTAGTAATACTCTTCACGAATTTTTTCCATTAGTTGATTAGAATACAAAAAAATTGAGTTTTCTATCCCGAAAAGATCAGATAAAGGGCGCACCAGACCCTCTTTTATAAAGGGAAGTGTTTTTTCATCTTTACTTTCCATGAGAGAATCCGAAAAAAATGATGGCACACCTCGGGCCAAGGCCTCAAGGTGGATCGTTGAATTGCCAGCAACAACATAGCTAACTCCATCGAGGGCTTTATTCAAATCTTCTTCGTAGGAAGCGTTTAGTAAGTAACTTTGAGAAAGTTTAAATAAAGAGTTTGGATGTGGGCGAATTCTTATTTTATTGTAGCAAAGCTGTTTGTGAGAAGAAAAAGAAAGTAGAAGTGAGTCTAACGCTTCTTGCTTAAATGTTTTGGAAAGCGCAATTAATATATGCCCGTTATTCTTCTGATCTTTAAGTTTCGTTAATTGAAGCTGTGGAGAGATAAATATTCTATTCTCTATACGAGCGCCTTTTTCAACAAATTGTGAATACCCTGACGGCCCCCAAAAGATCCCTCCTTGAAGGGAGATGGCGAGAGGATTTTCTATCCAAGGAGAGTGAGCAATAAAAATAGTTTTAATACTTTTTTTTCTCGCCAAATAAAACAGAGATGTTGCGTGAGGATTAGAATCAGAGCTCACCAAATAAGTAGATTCCTTATTTGATTTTTTTTGAAAATACATTGTTGACAACAAAGCCTCTAATGCTCGAGCCGCAATAATGAATTGTTCTCGTCTCGCTAGTCTTTGTGCCAAAGAAAATACTTTGCCAAGTTTACCTGAAAAAAGAAGGAAGCAAAATAATTGAATGGCTCCAATAAATTTCCGAAAACCGAAATTCCAATCTAAATATATGATAGGAATCTGAGGGGCCAACTCTTTGAACCGTTTAAAATTTTTTTTCTCAGCTTTTGACCAAGAAATATAATAAATTTCTTTTTTTGGATAAAAAAACGCGAACCCAGAATTCAATAGAGCCCACAAAAATACTGCGATTATTTTTGTTGGTAGGAACCGTAGAGTCATAAAAACTACACCCATAAAATGGGAACGCCTTCCCCACGACTCTTCCAAGTCTATTCGCTGAGGTATTTTATCTTTTTTGATCTGATATTTCAGAACCCATATCATTTTTATTGAGTCTCAATGGTAGTTTTGGTGCCAATTTTTTTCTTTGCAACTTTTCAAGCTCGATTTCCGTATCTGATTTAAGATGAATTGATTTTTCTATTTGCCTTAATTGTTCATTCAAAATAATCATCTCTGGAAGCACCAAAGAACATCTGTGGTCCGTGCCCTTAAGACTCTTATCTAAGGTAAAATGCCGCTCCACCCAAGTCGCCCCCATAGCTGTGGCCGCAACATCCGGATAAAGTTCTTGGTGATGACCAGAAAATCCTATGGCGTTGATGTCATTCCCATAAGTAGCCTGCAAATAAACTATTTCCTGCAAACTTAAATCTTTAATGGCCACTGGATAACCTGTAGTGCAAGAATAAAAAACAGCTCGTTTTTGCACACCACGATTTTTAAGAAATTTAAAAATGAAATCAATTTCAAAGTGCGAAAGCATTCCCAAAGAAATATGGATCTCTCCAGTATATTCACGAGCTAAGATGTCTATAAGCTCAAAATCCAAATTACATGCTGAGGGCACTTTAATGTACGAGGGTTCTAAACTTATAATCTCACGCGCAGACGATGAATCCCAAACGGAACAAGAATAACCAATTCCTCTCGCCTCACAATATTTGTTTAGGTCTCTGTGAGTAGAAAGATTAAATTCGAGGAAATCCCTGTGCTCTCCGTAATTCGCCCCAAAAGAATTTTCAGCATGGGGATGTGGGGCCATATAGGACAACTCATCTAATAGAAGTTTACTGTTCCTCTTTTGAAATTTTACGTAATCCACTACCCCAACCAACTGATCAATCATTTGGTAGGCCAAATCAACTCGCCCCATATGGTTACACGCGACTTCTGCGACTATCTTCATAGCTCTCTTTCATTTAATTCCAATAACTTCATAACCTGGTGCAAATCATCCTCGGAATCAATATCATTGTGTAGATGTGCTGGCACCTCAAAATATCCCACGCGATCACCAAGAGTCGAGCCCTTCATTATTGTCTCCGTAGAGATGATATCAACAACGCCAGCGTTAATCCACGTTGCGGGCAAAACTTGGCGCGGACTGGAATGCGATTCTAAAAATCGTTCATCTTGGATAAATGCCTTAAGTAACGCTCCTCGCTTCTCCCATATTTTATAAGGACTCACGGGACTTTTCACAATAGTGATAAAACTCGTAAACGCTTGCATTTGATTTTGTTGAAAAAAATCTTCAAAAATTTGGTTCACCAAATGAGCTGGTCGAACAGGTGTAGTCGGGCGCATAAGCGCAACATAATCTGGTTTATAGGCTTCTTTTTGATTCAAAAATTCTAACGCATGCCGCAAAAATTCAAGATCCAAACTCGTATCTCGAGAAATATCTTTAGGTCGAAGGAACGGAACCTCAGCACCATAGCTCTTCGCTATGTCTGCATACTCTTCAGAATCTGTACTAACAATGGTGCGCTGTATAAAGGAACAAAGTAAACTCGATTCGACTGAATAGCCCAAGAGATGCTTATCTTTAATTTTATAGATATTTTTATGCGCAAACCCTTTAGAACCAGATCTAGCGGGAATAATAGAGAGAATTTCTATCGCCATGAACCTCCTTTAAATAATATCTCCTAAGATAATGATTTGTTTCCCAATAACAAAGACGTAAAATCGTGATTGATGCAAAGCAACCGAAACTTTCCCTGGGGTCTCCCCTCTTTTCTAATGCCAAAATTACCTCGCCCGAAATTTATTGCTATTTTCTTAAGTCTCTCATTACTTTTATGGTTAGTAAAAAATGGAATCTTCACTTGGACTCAATTTGTAATTAGTTGGGAATATCCATTTTTAATTTTCATTGTGTTTATTGCCCATCTACTATTTACTTTCTTTGCTGTTTTGCGCTGGCAACTTCTCTTCGCAAGAAACAATCTCCCCCCAGTTTCTTTTGTACAGGTCTACAAGATTCACCATCTTTCGCAAGGACTGGGTCTATTTTCTGTTGCCAACATTGGAACAGATCTTGTTCGTTGGCATCACTTTGCAAATATCCACCAACATGCAGAACAAAAAATATTACATCTCATTATTAAAGACAGACTTGTAAGTCTCTTTGCCATTGTTTTTATTATGTTTCTCTTAGCTTTGGTCTATTTGAACCTAATACCTTTTATTTTTGCTCTTAGCCTCTTATCCGTATTTCTTTGCATCCATTTCCGCTACCTAACCCTTTTTCTTTTAGCAGTGATTCCCCATATCGTCCGCTTGATCACTTTTTCATTTTTACTCTCTTCACTCACAAATCAGATGATTTCTCTGCAAAAGTTATTGCAAATTATTGGACTGATCTTGGCCGAAGCCTTGCCTATTTCTTTTGAAGGTTTTGGCATTCTTCACTTTGCTGCCGAAAAATACTGGAATGCCTCAGGAATACTAGCCATTAATATCTTTTTAATTGGTAAAATTATTTTTAAATTGTCAGGATTGATATTTTGGCGACTCGTATCTAATCAGCGAAATTGATCCGTAAAAGGATCAAACTCTTTACCGCAGGTTTTCGCACAAGGTTTTAGTTTTCCCAGACTGGTGGAAGGCAGATCCCAGCTTTGCACTATTTTTTTAAAAAAATCTCCATTAATTAAGTCTGTTAAGGGATGGTGATGAGCGCTGATTGCATCCTTTCCGCCCATCTCTTCTATAAGCTTCCATATTCGCGATGATCCTGGCTGCTGATACCAAGGATATAGTTGGTTTGCAGTCCAACAACATGGGAAGACTAACCCCTCGGAAGAAACATACACACTTTTTTCGGCACTCACTTTACAATCTATTTTTGTCTTATCAAGATAACTATCCAAATGGCCATATTTCGCAATCAGTAGCTCCTCTTTCTCAAGAGATCCATTTCGATATCGATGATCTAAGGGTATTTCTAAGTAATATTCTAGATCTCCATCTGGCCCTAAAACTTCTTGTCGCGGCTTAACTTCAGATTTCGTATTACTAAAAAAACGACCTGTTTTTTTAATATTAAATTTATGAAACCCCATCGTCTTGGCTAATTCTCTTGCCTCCTCGACTTGATGCTCGTTGTGACGGAAAACTATAAAATCCCATATGGCTCTACCGCCTGCTTTGATAAATGCTTCAGCATTTCTCATAATGATGTCAAAATGCGTTCCGCGCCGATAAATTACATTGGTGTCTGATAACCCATCGATGGCGAAATGCACATCTGAAGTTAATTTAGCAATTTCTTGCCACCAATCAGTGGTTCTTGCAGAGGCATTAGAAAAAAGAGAAAGACCCAATGAAGGTTTTTGCTCTTTAAAATATCGAAGAGAGGCCAATGTATCTTGCGCTACGACAGGATCTCCATAGTTGCCGCAATAGTAGATACGTTCCAATTGTTTAACAAAGATAGGCGGAAAAATGGACTTTATGTCCTCAAGCTTAAGTTCCGTTAATGGTAATTGCGGATTCACTTTGCCACCGCAGATATTACGCAAGCACATAGGGCAAGACGCATTACAGCGACTTGTGATTTCAAGATGGACCGTTCGAATTTGCTCAGCCTTATACACGCCCATTATCTCCGGGCCACAATGGCCAAACTGTTCCCGCCTTACGTTTAGGGATTTTACTATCCGCACTGCTTACACAACTTTGCGTAATGCACGGTTTTGCTTTTGAGAACAGTTGAAATCCTTTATCGAGATACCCCAGTGGCTCATCAATACAACTGTAACTTCTCTTAATAGCTCCGTCAGGTTCGCGAATAATAATACTGCGATAACCTGCACTGCACTCCCAACCTTTGAACTGATTAAAATTAAAGGCATTAAATCTCTCGGCCTGGTCCATGTACCACTTTTTCCCATTTTTATCTTGGAACTCGACCTGCATTATCTGTGGAATTCCTTCTCCTGAGGAATGCTCTTCTGGCAGAGGAGCATAATTTGGATTAGGCCGGGACGATTTTTTATATTTTTGCGCCAGACGCTGTTTTGTGTAATCTCTCTGGGGCATACCCTTACGTAATAGGAGCAACATATCTTCCGTATACCCACTCACCACCGCTGTCGCGGAAGTATTACTCTGCGGTTTTAATGTGACATTAATACCTTGCTCATGAAAATAAATAGCCTCTTTCCAAAGAATCTCAAAACGCTCAGGAACCATCACCATATTAATGGTGACCTGAATATCTTGTTCTTGTAGAAAAATAAGTTTTTCAGCAAATGGTTCTTTTGTTGTAAACTCTTTGTGGTAACTCGCTGTAATACTCACTCGGTTGAGATCTCTTGTTGCTTCCGCATATTTCTTGAACCATCCTAAACCCGCACTAACATTACTTGTCATATGAACTGATTGGTAGTTGCAATTCGCTTGATCATTCGCATAGGTTTTTAAGACTTCTAGGTACCCAGGATGAAGAGTCGGCTCGCCACCGCTGAAGGAAAAGTGGAATGAATTGAAATCTCGCTCACGAGCTTGACGTTTAATTTCTTGCAGTGTGGACAAAACCAACTCTGTGGAACGGTGGTCCTTTTGGTCAGATCGTGCATAAGGCCAACAGTAAGAGCAACGGTAATTACAAAAGCGTCCAAGTAACCAACTCACACAGAAAAGATCGCGATGCAACAAGGTCCTCTGACCGAGAGATTCAATCTCTTCAAAAGGAATTTTGGTAAAATCATAGGTAGACCAATAACCAGACATGCCGCTTGATACACGAATCGTGGCACAAATTCAAACTTGCCAAAATAGACGCGCCGAGTTTGTTTGATTTATTCATTCTGGCTATGGAATAATTCTGTATATGCTCCCTTCGCCAACCTCCAAAATCTATAAATGGGCTTTTTTGTCTCTTCTTACCATTTGGCTTTTCTGCTTGCTGTTGGCATTTCTTCAATTAAGAGGACTCTTTAGTGACCACGCAAAACATTTTTTCGATGCAATAAATAATTTTGAGTTAGTGCGTGTGCGCCCCTCAAGGTATTTCGAAAGCATCATATCTCTACCATTTTTTCTTTTATTGCGTAGTTTTGGGCAAAGTCTTCCTCCTTATTTTTATTTATATGTTTTGCAATTCTCATATTTTTTTTTCATTTTGACTGGCTTTTTTACTACCTATCTATTCACAAAAAAACAGCTCTCTTTTTTTACGAACCCCTTCCTATTGCTCTACATATTAACCCAAACTATGACTCTTTCTCGAGTTACAGGAGGAAGTAACCTTGTTCTCAGTTTTTTTTGGCCGCTCTTAGCACTTCTGCTCTATCCCTTAAAGCGTCCTATCCTTCAATTGCTGCTGATGACCCTCCTTCTTGTGGCGATACTTTTTACACATGAATCTTGTTTTCCCCTTCTTTTAACCCTGCCTTTTGTTGCTTTTTTCCAAAACTCCGCTCATAAGTTTCGCTACTCATACTTTTTTACTTTTTTAAGTCTACTGGCTATTGTTTGCTGCACCTTCTTTCTTTATTATTATTCAGATATCAAAGTAATATCCCGAAAAGCTTTTGACTTAGTTCTCTTCGATTTGCACTTTCCACTGCTCAATGCTGCCGTCATTATGATTGTTGTGCTTTCTCTTTTATTTTTGAATAACCAACGCAAAATGTTTTTTGCGAAATATCTTAATGGATTGTCTTGGTTTATCACCGGCAGTATCTTTGTTTTAGCCATACAAATTACAAACAACCCCACGATTGGTGGACTGTGGATTTATTCACATGTGAAATCTTCAGCTATCTTTCTTTCACTTGTATCTACGATCATTTTCACCATCCACAACTTTCGTAATCTGAGTTTAAAGCTTCTCCCTATCACACAGCGCTTCCTATCACCAGTCTTGTTCATTCTGTTGGTTATTTTGATTCGACACGAGTTTACGATTTTTAGCGAATGGTCTCTCATAAAGGAAAAATTGACTGTACCGCAAAAGAATTGTGTTTTTTTGAACGAGGAAGATACTCTATTTTATGAAGAAAGGGGTAACAATCCTATTTATACTCATCATTTAAGTATTTTGCTCAGTAATAAATGGACCCCTAACTTTATTATTTTTGCAGCAAGTATTGGTGAAAAAAACCTTCCTTGTAATGAGTTACTTAACGTCGTCCATTTTTTTTCAAAAAAACCTTATTGGGGACGCACTTATTACATGCATAGCGACATGCGCTTGGAAAATGTAGATTTTAGTAGAATCCGAATCAGTCCAGAATCACTCTTCAATCTGCAACCGATCCTCAAGGCTGTTTACGAAAAGCAAAAATAAACACATAAGAATTGTGTCTGTATACCAGTGACCCAAAAGAGACCCGCTACTCACATGAAAAAGCAATGCGGCAACAACAAAAGAGCGCCTTAAAATCGGATAAGCTACCGGTAAAATTGTCAATACCTGAAATATAATTAACACTAAGAAGAGATACGGAAATATTTGATAGTTCAATAAAAGCAATTTTAAAAGTGGTTTCTCCATCTCAATTCCCTGTTGCACAGACGTCCCGATAACTTCAAGACTGGAATTTTTTAGTGACTCCCAATTTATTTCCTTAAGGCTTAAGAGGGTACGCACTTTCCAAATACCTGCATTAAAATACGATGAAAAAAAGACTGCATATAAACAATTCATCACAACTCTAAACTTAATAAGCTGAAAAAATTCAAGCAAAGTAAAAAGAAAGCTGCTCCAAATCCAAATATGTGACACCTGACTGATTCCGCCGAAACTGTATCTTAGAAAAATCAAGATAAAGAAACAAAAAGCAGTCAAAAAACGTAGCCACGGCGTGGGATGTAAAATACCAAGTAACACAACAGAAAACGTAATTAAAAAGAACGATGGGTAAAGAATTCTATAATCTACTTGTATTAAGTTAAAAATTCGTGCGATCGATACATATGTTGGAACCCCGACAACAGGTTCCATAAAGAAGTGTCCAAGGTTCACAACAATATACAGAAGCAATAAGTCATGCAAAAGAAGTATGTCTTTTTTCAAAAAGGCATCCTTTTTAAGATCTTCGACTCTTCTTGCAAAACAAAATGTTTAAAATAACTTGTTTGTAAGGATACAAGCTCCAACTCCCCTATACACATTTTCTGAATCTGCACCTTAAGTTGTTCTTTTGAAAGAGGGTATTCTTTCTCCTCGTCATTAAGATACATCTCCACAAAACCTATATCTAAGCGCAAATCGTCTGCTTTTCGACCCATTTTCTGATAAATGTAAAAAGGGTTTCCCTTTTGCGGTAAGCACAATACATCGTAGACTACTACAGACTCAGGCAGTGAAAATAATTTCCAGTCTGTGATAAATAAAATATCTTTTCCATCATTCAGCTGCGGAATGATATATTGTGCACAAAGGCAGATGCCGAAGAATAGAAGCCAATGGTAATACTGAAAAGCTATACGCATAACACCTAATCTATTGGGAATTATTTATTCTTGCAAACTTGACTTTCAGCGACGTCTATCGATTTATTAATAAAATCGACTAGCCATAAAATAAATTATGGGAAAGGAGTTCTTTTGAGCCATTTTATCTCTCATCTTGAAGAACAATGGATTCCATGGGCCAAACTTAAGTGCTTCGTTCCATTTGCAGAAATTTATTCTGAATTTCTAAATATTAAAAAACGTGCTGTGGAACATCGCCTCTCTTACTCTGTGGGGTGGCGCAGCTTAACTCTCCATGGATTAAGGCCCGAATGGACGGAATCTGCAGAACGCTATCCCGGATTTGAACAGTTTACTGATACAACAGCCCCAAACCAATGGACTGAGATTGCTGATATTTGTCCTGAAACAAAAAAATTTTTACTTTCTCTGCCCTTTAAAAAATTTCATCGTGTTCGGTTTATGTGGTTGGAGCCTGGTGGGTATATCAAACCGCATCGTGATACCCATCTCTCAACCTTGCGAGCTTTAAATATAGCCATAGAACACCCCTTGGGTTGTCATTTTGATTTCTGGAAGAATGACAGCGATACATTGCCATTCTGCACTGTGCCTTTTAAAAATGGTGATGCCTATTTTGTAAATATTGGTCTCCGTCATCAGTTCGTAAACCCTTCCAAGGAAGGACGCTTACATATCATCGTACACGGTGCCACTAATGAAGAATTTTCTCAAAACACAGAACAATATATTGAAAAGGTTTGGCAATGAAAATGACCCTTCATTTATTGAAAGAAAATCCAAACGAAGCACCGCTTTGGATATTTTTAAACGATTTTTTCTGCACCCCCTCAAATAACTATGATTACTCGATGGCGTCTGAGCTTACCAATTCAAGCTTAATGATATTAAGTAATATGCTCCATCAACACATCAACTGCATTCTTACAGACGATCTAGAATCGAGCTTGTCTGTCGCACAGACTTTGGGCTTTAAAAAAGCTATCTCCTTGCGACCAGGCGTCATTTTGAAACAGGAGTTTATTGATACCCTCCTTCAAGATACTAAAAATATCGAATTTTTTGGTGATTCTGAAGATGATACCTGGGGAGCCGTTCATATTTTTGACTGCAAATCTCCTTTCCTCAAGCGAAAAGGTTCCGGTCAACGTCTGAAGCAACTCACACCCTTGGCTGCGAGCCCAGCTCAACCCGAAAAAATAGTGAATGTTAAATCAGTTGAATCGATTTTTAATGAACCTCATCAAGAACACCCAGATACACACAGCCAGAATCTCCAAAAACGAAATCTTGCATGGGCGGAACACAGTCGGAAAATTTATCTCTACAATAACGAACCAATAACAGAAAATGAAATTAGTAAATTTTTAAATGAAAAAATTGATAGATTTGTGGTCCCCTCCAGTGGGTTCTACGTTAATGATCTTTACTCAATGTTAAACACCACCGCCAAATCCATTTCCTATTTTGACAGTAATCTCGCATCTTTAGAACTAAAAAAATACATCAACGATTCGCATCTTTCCCCTCTAGAAATCCAAAAATTTTCAAATTATGACTCCATTTCCCAACAGAAAAAAGTAGACCACCCAAGTCTAATAAATACAGAGAGACTCTCATTATTTTATAAAATAAAAAAAGAATACTATCATCTAAATCTAATCAGTCATTTTGAATTGATCGCAGATATCTGCGCCGAAGTTCAACAGTCATGGTTATGGATTAGCAACATCTACACATTTAACGTCAGTATATATAATCATGGACCTTCTGAGCTAATTGAAAGTTATCAATCTCTAATGCTGCTATTGAAGAAACGTGCCCCCGCAACCATCATTCACGGCAAAGACCCCTGGGGTAAATATTTTCTCGAGCGAGCCTCTAACGTCAAAATTGATGGCTTTGGGCACGCTCCCAGTTGGTTTAAGTATTACTCACAGGCGAGAAATAGGGAGCAAATTCCGGACAAAAATCGATTAAATTTTGCCCCCTAATTTCATCTAATTTTTTTGTATATTGAATAAACTCTTCAAAATGGATTTTCTGTTCCACCTCTTCTATATCCAAATAAGCTATTACTGTATTTACAGAATCCAGATCTCTTAAAGAGCTCAATCTCTCTAGAGCTAAATTCTTTAACTCCGCAGGAAGGCAACGAATATTTAAACAATGCGGGTGATTTAAAATATTAAAATACAGTTGTGAACCAACGATGGGATAAAAGTAACTAATAATTTCATCAAGGCGAAGAATGTTGTAGGTCTGTACAGTCGTATGCACGCCGATATCAAGGCGCATTCCACTATCGCGTAAGTCGCAAATTCTTCTGAAATTCTTTTCAAAAATAGACCATTTGGTAGGATGGCGTATATATTCGTTCAAACGAGAAATACCATCAACACTTACGTTGACTTGAACTTTACGAAAAAATTTCCACAGTTCCACGACTTTTTCTGGCAGCACTGTAAGGTTTGTGTTGTACTTAATGCTAATGCGATCGGAGCAACCTTCTTCAATCATTTTACGAAGCAATAAAACCTGTTGTTCAGATAAAAATGGTTCTCCGCCAGTAAGATAGACCTCTTCGACAGTAGAAATAATTTTTTCCAAGTGTTGCCATGTTTTGTCATTTTCTGACCAATTTAGTTTTTTCAGCCGTGTATGCTCTTCTTGCGTTAATGCCTGGGGCGGAACAAGCTGTGCCAATCCAACAACCTGATTCCATTCGTCTACCCACTGGCTGCTCGAATATGGATTACACATTCGACAACGAAGATTGCAAAGATTCCCGAGCCGTAAATCCACATACCTGATATCGAGAGGCGGTAAGGTTTCTTGCTCATGCAAGGACGTCCATCGAGCGTTCCACTTCTGCCTAGCACTTTTGATCCCCGCATCCTCTTCTTTAAAGCAGCGGCTGCACATTTCTGGTCGCAATCCCGCTAAAAATTGAGTTCGTATACTTCGATACGACTCTGCATGCCAAGCCTCTTCTATTCCATGCTGGTCAACCCGTAGAGCCTGACCACCTTCATCGCGGATAAGATTTTTTCCGGATATACTATGACAACAAACCCGAAAATAACCCGAGGAGTTCGTTGCCACCTGTACCCAAGGTGCCACACAAAAGGTATCACTTCGATTCTTCTCTTTTGCTGATTTTTTCTCAATAATTTCGTTCATATGGATGCTCGAAGTCTACACAAATTTATGATGTATAGTAAGTAAAAATGAGCTAAGTTGGCCACATGCATGGAGAAACGGTTCTCACTCACAAAAATTGGTCAGAACTAGATAGCGCGTCATTCATTCGTGATTTATATGATCCCCAAGCACAGTCCACCATGCGTTCGAACCTTGCTCCATCTCAGTGCTTCAAAGAATTAATCTCAAAAGAACAAAGACAATGGCTTTACGCCTTTGCATTTCGAGACGGCCGGCGCATTCGCCATAATGCTAATGGAACCATTTTTATCTCAGGAAACCTCAAGCAATGCTACGATTACCTCGAAAATCTAATTGAAATGGCCCTTCCAGGGGCGAAAAATAGTCCTATTGTCGACGGGAATTTTTTTATAACGCCAAGTCAGTATGGGCTCCACACAGACTCTCTGCGCCAAGAAGACTACCTTCAAAACCTCAATAGTTTTCCCGCTCAACATGCCCAGAGGAGTTGGGTCCCTTGGCGAAATATTATTATACCTCTTTGGGTCACTCCACCTGAATCAGAAAGCCAAATCTGTTTCTTTAAACAACGGCACCTAGATTGGGCCCATGTTTACAATCATGGGAATAAAACTCGTGGTATAGCATCCTCGTACCCAATTATTACAGATATGAGCAAGGTCCAATTTTATGATGAGACTGGTACTGAAATTCCTATGTTAGATAATTCACTTCCTTATTCAGAGGAACACTTTAAAAATTTCTTTCAGACACCAGACGGCAAAAACCTGACGCCACCCGTGCGACTCACTGGTTTGTCTCCAGAGAATACCTTTAATTGGACGCCGGGAGATCTTTTGGTCTTCGACTCTTGCCAACTCCACTCCACAAACAATGGGGCTAATCGCGGAACTCCTTGGACCCTAAAAATGGGATTACTCTTGAAATTTCTGCACCCGATCAATTAGCTATCTAAAAGATTAGCAAGAGCGGGTATTTCTGTACGAAAATTTGTTTTGCGGTATTTATCCACTTGTTGTGTATAATACAGAAAATCTTCTACTGATTGGCCCTCCCCCTTTTCGCTCCGCAAAGATTTACAAATCTCTTCCGCTTCAGGAAATTCTTTAAGTTCTTCGACTATCGCCAGTCTCTTTTCTAAAGGTAGAACAAATACACTGAGTGGCTTTGGGAAAGTCAGTAATTCCAAATGTATATTCAGCGGATGTTTTATCTTTGCCTTAAGTTCACGCGCCCACAAAATAAAATTTTTAATATCCAAGACATTATAAACACAAACCACAAAATAAAATTTAAGGTAAAAGTTAAGTTGCTCACCCTGAGCGTACGACAAAATATTTTCAGTAACTTGCTCTAAAGAGAAATTTTCTCCCCCTCGTATATACTGGTAAACACTACCCGTACCATCTATGCTGAAAATGAGACTCACAGCTCTAAACTTTCTCCAGTAGGGAAAAACACGAGGGTCAAAAATTGTTCCATTCGTCGTATAAAGTAGATGTGTTTTGCTTGTATTGCATCTTTCAATTAATATTTGAAGAAATTCGATATGTTTTTTATAAAGAAACGGCTCTCCTCCTTTTATCTCTATAAAACGAACATCCTGGATTGGCATATTTAATAGCCTCTCCAAAACTAGCGTATTCTCCCCAATCACAAGATTGTTATTTGCCGGCCATACTTGTCGATTTATCGCAGATAATGCGTTGTATTCGGCGTGCAGTTTTGTAGAGTTTTTGGGGTCACAAAAACGGCACTTAAGATTACAAACGTTTCCAAAAGAAATATCTAGATGCTGAACATGTACTTTCTCTGTTTCTATATCAATGCCAATTTTGTCGTACATTTGTGGCGCTTTTTGCCTACGTGATTGAACACCCAGAGCTTCTAATTTAAAACAATCTCGACATCCAATAGGGATTGCATCCTGAGAAAATAGCTCGCGTACCTCGTGTAAGACTTCATGTTCTTGAAATAATTCTTTATTTTTTTGCCCATAAACCCCTTTGTCATAGGCGCAGCAAACTGCAACTCTACCATCAGGGGCTACATACACTGAGCGCCAAGGAACTATACAACTATTTTTAGTGAGCATGAGAAAAACCTACATACGGAATAGAAACAAAGAAAGCTGCGTTGAGTTGAATTCTGGATTTTCGAATGAGAGTATGCCATATTGCCGGACAGATGGCGCCTCACAAAAGACAATTTTTTTGCCCACTTCCATGGTTACATATAAGCTCAAGGCCAAATGGCGACTATAAAGTCTGCTGTCGCGTTCAGAAAAAAAAAATTCTACATGAGAACGTAGTTGCTAAATGGTACAATACCCCTTTCCAAAAAGTCTGGAACTCTCTCTACTATCAATCACTCCGACAACGTATGCTAAACGATTCTCCATCTGAAGAATGCTCCTATTGCTACGAAGAAGAGGCACGTGGTCAGCTCTCCTTGCGACAGCAGAAAATTCAACAGTTTTATCTGCAAAGTGAAGAAATTTTAAAGAAGAAATCCACTATTGCATCAGATCCTATTGAACTCGACTTAAAATTATCAAACGTTTGTAACCTTAGTTGTATGATGTGTTGGCCAACGAGTAGTCATCGTGTAGCACTCGACATTGAAAAGATTCTTGAGGACGGTTTTAAAGATGATCGTTTCGCTGAAGACCTGAGCACCGCGAACAAGATAAAAAAGAACTGGACTGATGAGACTTTGTTTAGACTCAATATGAATGAATCCATTGAACATCTCCAACACTTACAATTCACCGGTGGAGAACCATTGCTCAATGCAGCTTTTTTCAATCTTCTCGAAAATATTGTCGAGAAAGGTCACGCCAAGCACATTGAGCTTTGGATTACGACCAATCTCACTGTTCTGAAGAGTCACCATCTTGATATTTTCAAAAAATTTAAAAGGCTCACCATGCACCTATCCATAGACGGCGTTGGTTCGCAGCTAGAATATATTCGCGCCCCCTTAAAATGGGACAGTTGGAAAAATAATTTTACTCTCCTTCTCCGAGAGGGAATTCATCACAAATTCTTTTTTACCGTCTCAGTCTATTCTATTTTTGGAATTATTGATTTTTTGGAATGGTCCAAAGAGCATGACCCCTATTTTGAAAAAATTCAAATGATTACACTATTTGAACCTGACTTTCTTAATATAACAAATCTTCCCCCTGAAGCCAAAAAGTACGTCTGCCATGAATTACAAGACTTCCAAGCTCGTCACCAGAAGTCCTCTGAATTGATCCAGCCTTGGCTACATAAATTAAAAGAGTCTCAACCTGATGTTCAACTGATAAATAAATGTCGAGATTACACTGTGCGCAGAGATCTTTTAAAAAAGCAGAATGTGCAACAAGCGCTTCCTGTTTTTGCTCATTTTTACGAAATTTAAGCTGAAGCATTCGCTTGACTCATACCTCCAGGAGCTCTATTCCCTTAAAGCTGATTAAAAGGAGGATTCATGGAAAAGGTAAAAGAAACGAAAGAATACAAAGTATTCAAAAAATCGAGTGGCCGTTACTGTGTTTTAGATGCCCAGCAAAAATGGGTTAACGCAGAGAAAAAAGTTGAGATCCTGACTAAAGAAGGATTTCTTAAAGCTCCACCGAAGAAAAAAGCAGCTCCTGCTGAGGCCCCTGCAGAAAATGCATAAAGCCTTACGCCTCTCGCAAGAGAGGCGTTTCAATTATTCATTTTCTATTCCGCTACAACAAAACCTTCTGTCAGCGGAAGTACCGGCATAGTCTGTGGTGGGATCGTTCCTGACAAAGACTCTAAGAAGGCCACCAAACTTTTCACCTCGTCGGACTTTAACTCTTTATTCAATTGGACTTGCCCCATCACACGGACAGCCTCATCTAAAGTTTTGACTGCTCCATTGTGAAAATACGGAGCCGTGTGCGCCACATTTCTTAATGTGGGAACACGGAACATGTGCTTATCTTCTTCTTTTTTTGTCACTTCAAACCGGCCTAAGTCTTTTGAAAATTGATATTTTTTATCAAAAGAAGTCCCCTCAAAGGTTGGAAACTTCATGTAAAAACCCTGACCCACTGGCAGTGCCGGCCCTGAAAAGTGATCTCCGCTGTGACAAGTGACACAACCAACTGTCTGAAATGTGTTGTAACCTTTTTGAGCCAAGGCTGATAAAGCGGCTTTGTTTCCTTTTTTAAATTCATCAAATGGACTGTTCAGTGTCGTCAATGTTTTCTCGTAAGCTGCAATCGCTTTTGCAATATTATCTATATTCAAACTTTTCTTGCCATAAACGGAATCGAACAGAGCTACATAACCTGGAATTTTTGCTAATCTCGCGACGACTTGCTTATGATCCTTGTTCCCCATCTCTACAGGGTTGATCATTGGACCTTTGGCCTGTTCTTCTAAATCTTTAGCTCTGCCATCCCAAAACTGCACAGATAAAAATGTGGCATTAAAGACAGAGGGAGAACTACGGCCCCCCAATTGCCCCTTTACGCCCATGGAAAAAGCACGATTATCTTCTCCAGCCCCCATCACATTGTGACAAGAATTACAGGAAATGGACCCATCCGCAGATAGACGTGGGTCAAAATATAGAATTTTTCCCAACTCTTCTTGCGAAATTTTGTTTGTGGCACCAAAGACAGTAGAACTCAAACTCAGCACGATAAAGATCATTATCTTTTTCATAAACACTCCCAAATTTAGTTTGCACTGACGATTTTTTCAATTCTAGGGCTCGTAATCAACCTATTTCTTGCAGAATGCCCAATAATTCTTCATATTAGTTCCATGACAAAAAAAGATAATAAATCCCTCCCCTATCTTCACGGCTTCTCCCCCACGGAGCAAGAACGATTGCGCCGACAAGCCGAGTTTGCCGAACACGCCGTCTATCGCAATGTGGACTTAACCGATGTACAACATCTGCTCGAAGTTGGTTGTGGTGTGGGCGCACAAACTTCTATTCTTTTGCGCCGCTTTCCACACCTTAAATTGACCGGTATTGATCTCAATGACAAACAATTGGCAGCGGCTGGAAAAACACTCGACCAACTTTCTTATGCTCAAGGACTGGACTGCGGGCGTAAAGCTGGAGTCTAACACGGTGAAGAAGTTACAATAGCGGGCTGGCCCAAGCTGCTCTATATTCAGAGCATTTAGGAGTCAGGAAATGGGAAAGCCAAAGAGAAAATTCAGCGACGAGGTAAAA
>JBGSUL010000074.1:0-7702 GCA_041736155.1 Bdellovibrionales bacterium | reverse complement strand
TTTTACCTCGTCGCTGAATTTTCTCTTTGGCTTTCCCATTTCCTGACTCCTAAATGCTCTGAATATAGAGCAGCTTGGGCCAGCCCGCTATTGTAACTTCTTCACCGTGTTAGACTCCAGCTTTACGCCCGCAGTCCAGTTGTTTGTAATTCCTTCTTTGTCGAGAGCATCAAGAATCTGACCTAATTTGAAATCAAAAAAACTAATCATTTCACTTTGCAGACCTTCGTCCGTATTGGGATAGTTAGGTTTATTTGGAAAGTCTGGCGTTCTTTCATAGGGTAGATGTGGAATTTGTGGCCAGTAATTAATAAAAAATGGTTTATCTTTAGGTCTGTTGGCAATGAGTTCTATGACGGAATTGGCTGTGTGGTCATCAAGATATCCTTTGTATGTAGCTATCGGAGGTGTTGTTGTTAGCCAGGTTTTATTGCTATCGAAGAGATCCAGATGTGGATTGTAAAAGGTTGATGACCCATCCGTTTTGGCGCTTCCTGACCAAAGCTCCATGTAATCGTAAAGACCAGCGGGGTGCTCAGAACCGGTTGTATTAGAGACATGCCACTTGCCTATGTGGGCAGTGGCGTAGCCGGCCTTTTTAAGAAGATTTGGTAGATTCTCTTCTTTGATCTGAATACCTCGAGACTGTTTGTAGTCGCCTACACTGGACCCTGTGGCGCGATGTAGACCGTAGCGAAGGGGATTGTTGCCAGAGAGCAACGCCGCCCGCGTGGGAGAACACATCGGGTGAACATAAAATCGGTCGAAGAGAAGCCCATTGCGACGAAGCTCATCCATATTGGGGGTAGAAATTTTAGAATTATAAAAAAAACCATAACCGAGATCATCGAGCAGGATGATGAGAATATTGGGATGAGTTGCTGTTGAAACAGGAGGCTGAAAATTTTGGAAAAAGACAAGAAAAGTAGCAAAAAGAGAAAGGATCGCAGTGCTGGCGAAGATCTTTTTGTTGTTCATAGATTATAAGATACGCCTTTCATCATCAAAAGCAAAGAAACGATAGGGTTCAAAGACTTAAGCAGAGGGGGGGAGGCGATAGCAAGCGAGGAAGGGGTAACCATAAGTTGGACTCAGGGTCAGTTGTGAGATGGAGAACTAAGGAATAAACGACATGATGAGATAGGAAAATAAAATCATCAAGTGGAGAAGTCCGTGGAGGGACGTGGCGCGACCCGCACTGAAGGTAAAGGCGCTGACGATAAAGGTGAGACATAAGAAACAAATATTTTTTGGATCGAGTCCGAGCACTAAGGGGCTGTCGGTGACGATGGAGTAAACGGTCACAGTCGGAATGGTGAGTGCAATACTCGCTGCCGCTGAGCCCAGTGCCAGGTTCAATGTGGTTTGGAGTTGATTGGATTTTGCTGAATTCAAGGCGGCCAATGTTTCAGGTGCTAAAACCAAAAGGGCAATGACAATCCCGACAGTGGATGGAGGGGCATTGATGTAAGCCAAAGCGGCCTCGAACGTTGGACTCAATAACTTTGCTAAGCCGATCACCGCAAACAGCGAAAGCACGAGGCGAACAAAACTCATGAGAGCTTCTTGGTTCGTGAGCTGATGTAAAACGGCACTGGTGGCGGCGACATCGTTCGCATCATCCGTGAAATAAATTTTGTGGGAACTGGTTTGTGCCCAGACAAGAGAAAAATAAATAATCAGTGAAGCCAGAGATACAAAAATCAATTGGCTCAAATTATAAATTGGGCCCACTGTGGATGTGGTGTAGTTGGGAAGGACCATGGTGAGCACGGTGAGTATCGCTAAACTACCCATCAGGGAACTCGTTCCGACTTTTTGAAAGCTCAATTCGCGGTGTTTTATCCCGCCTAGTAAAAGCGATATCCCAATGGTCCCATTGGCCACAACCATCACCGCCGCAAAAACAGCATCGCGCGCTATGGTCGCCGCGGTCTCAGGAGAATGTTTCATCATATTGATAATAAAAGCCACTTCAATCACGGTGACAGAGAGGGCGAGAACCACCGTACCAAGAGAGGGGCCTATTTTGTGGGCGATATTTTCACTGTTATGAACCGCAGTTAAGATGGCATTTGCTAAAAGAAAAAATGCCAAAGAAATAACGACGAAAGGAAACGAACCTTGCAAACCACCTGAAAATAAAACGAGAAAAGAGCTGAGAATGAATAGATCGTTGATGGAGAAAAGTTTTCGCAGAGTGGCCATGTCTTCTTGTCCCCAAATTATGCAGATGAGTCACGAAAAAAAGCGTGGAAAGCCTTTGGCGGGACTCTTATCGAGCTGTTTTTTTGGTGGGAGCCGGTACTCACGGCTAAGATAGGATACGGGCAGATAATTTGAAAAACGCTAAGACGGCTTTTCTCTAAGGGCGCCGAGGTTTCAGGGGGTGAGTCCTCCCTGTCTCCTGCTTCGGCTTACCGCTTCTGATTCCTTTCGGGATCTTCTGCGGCCCCTTGTGTTTCATAGATATATCAAGGTGGTATCCATAATAGAAATTCATTCTTTTTATCTCCAAGATAAGGATGTCTTATATATGAATAAACCCGCAAAATGGGCTCTAGACGCGGTTTTTGAGCCATCCGGTGACAGAAAAGCGCTCACGTTTTGTAAGATTGACCTGGTGGTAAAAGACGCTGCTTAAAAACACGACCACGCGTCCAAATTCGGGTGAAATTCGCTGCAATTCTTCCTCGGGATTGTGCTCTTTATAAAGGATCAATTCACCGCCATCGTCGGGCTGCCAATCGGGGTTGAGATAGAGTACGAGAGAAATTTTGCGTGCTGCGGATTGCTGGAAAACATCGAGATGTTTTTGATAAACTGTCTCTGGTGGATAAAAAGCGTAGTGAATTTCGGCTTCATTGAGATTTAAAAAAAGTCGCGCGTTGAGTTCGTTCATAAACATTTGCAACCACGCTAGAAATGCGGAGTCAGGTTGCGAAGAGTCCTCCAGCCAAGCGATGGAATCGCCGCGAATATCTGCAAGAAGTTTCTTTTGCGTCCCCATTCCGATCTGCGCTTTTTTGAGTTGTTGTGCTTCTTTTTTGCGGAGAAGTTCTTGGTGCAAAGATTTACACAATGCATGAGGAACAACGGACGAGCTTGAGTACCATCCCTGTGTTTTTAAGCTTTGGCTCAATTCATCTAAAAGAAACGACGGGCTGCTGTCTGACATATATAAGGAGATACAGAAGTTTATAACACTTGGGTAGTCTCCATTGCGGTTCAGTGGCTTGTGGCAAAATGGGACCTTGCCAAAGGGGGAAGAGGACTTACATTGGTCCCATGGAAACACCTAAAGACCTACCAAACCAAAGTGTCAACAATCAGCCCGTCGGTCCTCAGCCGGAGTCTTTTGAAACTACGCCACGCGAGGACAAGACATCGCCACCCTCTGAGGAGACGCCACACCGTGGCCTTCCCAGTCCTGAAGAAATTCAAAAAGAGTTTCAGGATATGGTACAGAAAAAATTTGGTGGTTTAGTGCAGGTGGTAACCGTGGACACTCACCCTTTGCAGGATAAACAAATCGAAACCACAGAGCCCCCTCCGACAAAATATGATTTTCAATTTAATTATACACCTAAACAAATCGTCGATGAGCTAGATAAAAATATTATTGGTCAGAACGATGCCAAGCGTGCTTTGGCGCTCGCCGTTTCGGATCACTATCGTCACATCGAGGCGGAGCAAGACGGCGACGTCATGCCTCACTATCAAAAACAAAACGTGCTACTGCTAGGCCCCACCGGCGTTGGTAAAACCTTTCTTGTGCGTTCCATAGCCAAAATGATCGGCGTGCCTTTTGTCAAAGCCGATGCCACGCGCTTTAGCGAAGTGGGCTACATGGGCGCTAACGTGGATGATATTATTCGTGATCTCGTCCAACAAGCCAAAGGCGATTTGCGCCTAGCTGAAAACGGAATTGTGTATGTGGACGAAATCGACAAAATTGCGTCTCCTCCAGGTCGCATGGGGCGCGATGTGAGTGGCCGTGGCGTACAATTTGGATTTTTACGTCTGCTCGAAGATGCCGACGTGGATATCAACGGCTCCCACGATATTGCTTCGCAGTTTCGCACTTTTATGAATTTGCAAAAAAAAGGTGTGGCGGGCAAGGAAGTGGTGCGTACTAAAAATATTCTATTTATATTTAGTGGCGCATTTCCTGATCTCATTCCCATTATTAAAAAACGAATGTCCGACCACCAAATCGGAATCAATAGCGGTACCAAACCTCTCGTGAGCGAGGAGATGACAACCTATTTGCCGATGGTGCAGACAGAAGATTTAGTGCAGTTTGGTTTTGAACAAGAGTTTGTTGGGCGTTTACCTGTGATTACATCGTGTTTACCGCTGAGCCGCACGGAACTTTTTTCTATTCTTAAAGATTCTCAGGCCTCGATCATTCATCAATATGTGCGGAGCTTCCGTCATTATGGAATACAACTTAAGTTTTCTGATGAAGCGCTTCAACTCATAGCCGAAAAGGCTCATGACCAAAAAACCGGAGCTCGGGCCTTGGTGCGTGTCTGTGAAAGTTTATTGCGTGATTTTAAATATGAACTCCCAGAGTTACCTTATCTTACCACTTTGGAAGTCACTCCAGAGTTGATCAAAAATCCCAAGGGATTTTTGCAATACCTGATGCGAGGTTAATCGTTGAGTGTGAGGTCTTACTGATTATGTTGATGATCGCGCAGAAAAAATAAGGGAATACGGATTTTAAAATCCTCACCATTGGCGTCGCGCATAGTGTACACCCCGCGCATACTGCCGGTGGGAGTGGGAAGTGGGCAGAAACTAGTGTATTCGTAGGTTGTGCCTTTTTCAAAAAAGGGTGTTTCGCCAACCACGCCGGGACCTTCGACATCTTCACGATTTTTTTGTCCGTCGACAATAATCCAATGTCGGCCAAGCAATTGCGCTGATCGCGGCCCTTCATTACGAATGCGAATGCGATAAGCAAAGAAGAACTTGCTCTCTTCTGGTTTGGAATGGTCAGGCACATAGGTGGGCTCGGCCTCAACGACAAAACCTTCGGTTTCTTCACTATAAATCATATCTTATATGTATTTTGATTTTTTTATGCCGTCTAGAAAAAACTGTCCAGAAAATGAAAAGGCCCCCGAAAGGAGGCCTCGAAAATCTGCTGAGATGAGAGGATATTACTGAGCTTTTAAACAGATAGCGATCGCCACAGCCTGAGTTCCGCCGCCTGTATCAATCGATGTTTCACAACCTTGACGTCCGTCAGTATGAACAATGGGACGAAATCCAACGATACCGCAACTGTCTTCGTCACAAGTATCACTGAGGTTTAAGTTGCGTGAGCCTGTGCAACTCAAGCGGACTTCGTTGATATTACAATAGGCCTGAGCTCTGCTTCCTCCACTAGATGTAACAACACGAACCATTTCCTTACTAATGGCAGGAGCACACTTCAGTGTTCCATTGGCGTTGATACCTTTCATGACTGTACCGACAGGACACTCTAAACCAAGAGCAGTTAAACCTTTTCCATCGGCACCTTTAGGACCCTGAGGGCCTTGTGGACCCGTGGCGCCGGTAGCCCCTTTGGGACCTTGTTCGCCGTTAACACCATTGAGACCTGTGAGACCGCGCAGACCTTGTGGTCCTTGCGCACCGTCTTTACCATTGATTCCATTAGTACCATTTTTTCCTGCAATCCCCGGAAGGCCCTGTGGGCCTTGAGCGCCAGTGTCACCTTTGTCGCCTTTGAGACCATCTTTTCCAGCGACTCCCTGAGGCCCTTGCGCTCCAGTGTCACCTTTGTCTCCCTTAAGACCATCTTTTCCGGCGGCACCGTCTTTACCATTGATTCCATTAGTACCATTTTTTCCTGCAACTCCCGGAAGGCCCTGTGGGCCTTGAGCACCAGTGTCACCCTTGTCGCCTTTGAGACCATCTTTTCCAGCGACTCCCTGAGGCCCTTGCGCTCCAGTGTCACCTTTGTCTCCCTTAGGGCCGCGTAGAGTAGAGATGTCGCGATCGCAATGGATATTTTCGCCATCGCTGTAACAGAATTTATCTTTTACAAGATCTAAGATTTTAGATTTTACAACGTAGCGTTTATCAAGATCGCCAATGGTGAGTCCTTGTAATGTTTCAGCAACCAAAGCAGTAGGAACACTGGAGATGATTTGATCTGGCGAGAGTAAAACTTCTTTCTCATCATTTTTCACAAAAACACGCAACCAACGTGCGTCACCACTTTTTGGTTTGTATCCATCGACGCAATCTGTTTTTGCTGGGAATAGAGTTTTGTTGGAAAAAATATCGGTCATTACATATTGAGGATCGCTGGCTGTGCGTTTTGTGTTGGCAGGGAAAGACCCTACTTTCAAAGAAACAACACCTTTGCTTTGCTCCGCTAGCGTAGCCTTTTGTGATTCTTCATAGAGAAGACATTTTCCATCGGCAGAAAAAATTTGAAAGCGTAGATCGATTTCCCCGCTCATGGCTTTTCCTGCAGAATCGGCAAATCGACCCTGATATGTAAAAGAAGGATCGAGGTTCCCATTGGGGGCTTCGGGAAGCGTTAGTGAGTGGGCTTCGGAAACCATCAGTGCTTGTGCGAGAATAACGGTGTATTTGAGTTTATGTGTAATTGATTTCATAGGGCCCCCTTAAAAAATGTTTCCTAAAATATTCCAAAAACCAGTTTGTGATTGTGTTTGTGCTGTGGATGGTTGTGCTTGATGTAAAACACCACCAATCGTTGTTTCTACATAAAGATCTTCTTGGGTTGCTGCTGTTTGACCGCCCGCAGACGAAATTTCTTGTAAGTTGAATGGTTCAACGACAGAGGATTGTGTCACTGTATCTATAGGTTGCGCTTCAAAGCTCACTTTGCCGCAAGCTGTGAAAGTCAGTAGTGCTGTTAGTACAAAAATGATTTTCATAATTTCCCCCACACCTGACTATAGAGCAATTCCCTTGCCGGTCTATTTTTGAGACAACGGCGCAAGATTCATGAGGAAGTTCAGAGAGCTAACAAAAGGGGAGTGCATTCTCACAATGAGAAAACTTGTGCAATATTTAATCACAGTCAGAATTCTAACAGGTGAAAAGTTTCTAAACGCGCTAGTTAACTCCTTATGTACCTTAGATATTCCCCGCAAGAAATTGGCGCCGAGTACGCTGCTCAAAGCAAAAGTCCAACACTGTCAAAAAAATATCCACCACAAAAGTAGATTCTTCGCTAGGTCCTTCACTTCGTTCAGGCGGGCTTCGCCACTCAGGTAGTGTTCGTTCAAGGCAATGGGAGCACATTTCAAGAAGGTTATTTTTTACTTTATTTTCTTGAAGAATAATCTTGACGTTACTTTTGTGGTTTTTAAATTAACTCTAGTTAATTGAAATTGTTTTAGTGACAAGCATGGTGTTTTCTTTGTTTTGCCTTTGGGGCGAAGGTTTTTGAGTGTTTAAATGAGGAATAGGAACATGTGGATGTTGGGATTTAAAATTTCAATATCCCTAAAAAGTGAGTTTTAAAAGTTGGTGTAGAGTCTTCTTTATTCAGGGAGATGTTTTATGGCGAAACAAATGAACTTTTTTAAAAAGACTGAGAAAGAATTTGGTGGCTCTTTGCTCATAGGCAAACGGAAGACGGCTCGAGTCTTGGATAGTCGCAAACCTATTCATTTTGTTTTAAAGTGCAATAAGTCTGTGATCC
>JBGSUL010000072.1:0-59250 GCA_041736155.1 Bdellovibrionales bacterium | reverse complement strand
TCGAGGAAAGAGCAAAAGAATAGCTCTTTCTGGATGAAATTGAATGCGTATTTTTACAAGCTTTCCCGACTGATTTCAGTCTTTGACTTCAGCCGGGAACGTCCTTGTTTTACGTTGCACTCAACTCTGTGCAAACAAGTGGTTTAGATACGATTTAATTAACCAGCTAGAAGTCCCAAATTTATAAACACACATTTCTTTGCATCAACTTCGAGACCAATACTACCACTTACTTGAGAGCCGTCATTGGTTTCCCATTCGAAGTCTACAACATAGTTGTATGAATCCCATTGAATATCGTCAGAAAGACTAACAACTTTAAGAGTTTCGATTGCCTTACCCTTTAGCAAGAGTTGTTGCATTTCTGCTTTAGCAACTGTTTTCATTTCATCTAAGCGTTGCATAGCTTGCGCCAAACAGACTTTCCGCTTTGGCTTGTGTCACATTCGCGCTCACTTGAATAAAATCATCGGTTGATAAACCTTGTAGGCTCTCCGCCACTAACGACTGCGGGACAGAATCAATCGTCATGTCGGGACTCAGCGTGCTTGTCACACCCGTGGTGCTGGGTGTAACGATAAATCGAAAATAGCGAGAGTCGCCAGGACTTGGCGTATAACTACATCCGATGGCGCTACTAGTCTGCCCGGTGATTGCAGCGTTTTGGTTTTGGAAAACTTCAACCATGGAATTACCGGAATCAAGAGCACTTCGTTTGAGTGAATCCGTCCCCGATGTCGGTGATCCCACACGTGCATTAAAATATCCCGCAGACGTCAGTGTGCTTACTGTTTGTTCTTCTTCGTACAAAATACAAGTCTTTACTGTTCATGTTTTTTCTAAATTTGGTGCGCCACTCGGTGACTGCGATGGTCAGAAAAATATAGATAAAAATGGTTAAAAATATAATAGCGCCAAAAATAAAATTAAAATGGTAAATCACCGCTCCCGTGACCAGGACGATCTCAAACAAGGTCGGCAATATATTAAATGTCATAAACTGCAAAACAAATTGAATTCCTCTTATCGGCAAGTTTGCTCATCGAGCTCTCCTTATTTTGTAGATACATAAATGTAATCGGAAACTTGCAATAAAGTAAATTCTAAGATGCTGCGTAAATCGTTAATTTCGTAATGCTTGCTGGCGTGAGGAGCTATTTATTGATATACCTTCACTATGAATAGTCAACGTCTCAAACTATTTTTAGCTTCCACTTTCTTAGTTTTAAACGCGCAAGCGGAGGACTCCAACATGCCAACCAAAGAAGAGCTCAAAAAAACATTAACACCCCAACAATACAACTGCACCCAAGAAGCGGGTACAGAAGCCCCTTTTAACAATGCATATTGGAACAATCATGCCGATGGCATTTATGTCGATGTGGTCAGTGGTGAGCCGTTATTTAGTTCTTTAGACAAATATGATTCTAAAACAGGATGGCCCTCGTTCACCAAACCCATCGAGGATGAATCTGTGACCACGCACGCTGATCATACGTTGGCCATGCCACGTGTCGAATTGAAATCCAAAAAAGCCGGCTCCCACTTAGGACATGTTTTTGACGACGGGCCGGGCCCCACAAAAAAACGCTTTCGGGGTAGAAAACAACTTAATGCAAGACTTGGGCGCCGACGCGGTTGTTTGAATCGTCGATTTCTTTGCGGGTGGCGTCTCTGGCTTCGATCGTTTCAATTTCGAAAACTAAATCTTGTCCTGCAAGAGGATGATTGCCATCAAGACTTGCGAAATCTGGAAATAGCTCAAGAACTCGGTAAGGGCGCAGAATACCACTTGTACCGCCGACATGAACCATCTCGCCTTTTTTTGCTGCTTTGGGAAGACTTTTACGCGGAAACAAAATGACCTTCTTCAAGTCATACAGTCCGTAGGCTTCTTCTGCCGTCAGTGCGATGGAACGCTTTTCGCCTTTTTTTAAGTTCTGTAGTCCTTTAGCTAGGCCTGGGAGCAACGCCGACTGATCTTCTTCAATCGCATTAAGAACATCTCTATTGAATGTAGAGCTGATGAATTGGCCCACTTTACTTTTGAGAACACAATTAAAGGAAATAACCTGTGTGCGCATGTTTGCCTTTCTAAAAAAGAATAAAAAAACCGATCCTCTCGGATCGGTTGATATGAATCGTACTATTTTTTAAACTAGTAACTAGTAACGACTGCGACTGTTATCGCGAGGAGCTTGGGGCTTCGCTTCGCTCACATTGAGGGCGCGACCATCCAACTCGTATCCATTGAATTTATTGATAGAAGCTGCTGCTTCTGAATCTGAAGACATCTCAACAAAAGCAAAACCTTTGCTGCGACCAGAATCACGATCCATGATCACTTTTGCGGTTTCTACAGTTCCACACTGAGAAAACACATCAGCTAAAGTTTGATCTGTGGATGAAAAGGAAAGATTACCTACGTATAGTTTTTTACTCATTTTTTACCTCCTAAAGGCTTGAGCGCTTACTTGGGAGGAAATGAACACTATGAACATGGACTCTAAAGCTAGCAATTGAACCAGTGCACACACTAACACATTCGCTACAGATTCCCTACAGTTATTTAGTAAAAATTATCACGCAGTGTATCTGTAAGGTATAACTGAACAATATCCTTAGTATTTCTAGACGAGACTTTTAACGCGAAGGTTCTGTGGCGAGTTCTTCGCTGATGGTCAACCATTGTTCCTCTAAATCTTGCAGTAAAAGTACATTTTTAGAAAGTAATTCCACGCTTTCCGTAAGTTGTTGCGGAGTGAGTGCACCCGCTGAGATCTGAGAATTCAATTGGCTATTTTGCGCGTCTGTTTTAGCAATTTGCTCTTCGATTTTTTGTAGCTGACGTTCTAAGTTGCGAAAGTGTTTGGATAGATTTTTTCGACTGATTCCAGGTTTTTCGTCGGACGAAGACTCTGTAGCAGAACTCGCACCTTTGGTGCTTTGCAGACTTTTTGGCTCTTCTGTATCCTTTTGGTTTACTAATTTCTTCTGCAAACTCCACACATATTCATCATATGTGCCAGGATAAATAAAAACATCTCCTTGCGAAACCTCTAAGATTTTCGTGCCTACTCGTCGAATAAAACCACGATCATGGCTCACCACAATCAAGGTGCCTTTGTAATTATTAAGCGCTTGCGTGAGTGCTTCGACGGTTTCAAAATCTAAATGGTTGGTCGGCTCATCGAGCAATAGGCACGGCACTTTTTGCAGTAAGATTCTCCCCAGAGCCACACGGGATTTTTCGCCACCCGATAAAACTTTGATTTTCTTTTCGATATGATCAGCCGAAAACAATAAAGAGCCCGCCATGTTTCTAATATCTTGCGTGGTGATCTCGGGAGACGCAGTTTCCGCTAAGGATTCAAAGACGGAATGTTCAGGATTTAAAACTTCCGTCACATGTTGATTGAAAATCGCCACATCGACTTGAAATCCTAAAATACGCTCGCCCGCCAAGGGCTTGAGACTTCCCGCAAGGCCTTTCAATAGCGTGGACTTACCCGCACCATTTAACCCCACCACGGCGACATGATCGCCGCGCTGAATTTCTAAATTGACGTTTTTAAGAATACATCTGTCGCCATAACCAAACGAGCATTTCTCGAGCTTAAGCACTGATCGGCCCACATGAATGGGAGTGGGGATTTTAATCACTGAACGAATCGGTATCGCCTTAAACTCGATGGTCTCCATTTTTTGCAATGATTTGAGCCGACTTTGCGCCTGACGAGCTTTTGTTGCTGACGCACCGAAACGGTTAACAAAATCCATGATGGATTTCTTTTTAAGAGCTTGGTTTTGTGCTTGTGCCGCCAATTGTGCACGCAAAAGTTCTTTTTGCTCAAAGTAATCATCAATATTTCCATTAAATTTAATGATGTCGCCACCTTCAACTTCTAACGTGTGATCTGTGGTCCGGCGAAGAACCTCGCGATCATGGGAAATCAAGAGAAAAGCCCCTTCATAGTTTTGTAAAAAGCGCTCCAAGAGTAGTGTGGTTTCTAAATCTAAATAGTTGGTGGGCTCATCCAGCATCATCAGATTGGGATCTCTACCTAAAAGACCGATCAATTTGATGCGCATTCGATAGCCGCCACTCAAACTTAAAATAGGGCGAGAAAAAATCTCATCACTCACATGTAGATCTTTACCCAAAAGTTTGGCCTGCCAAACAGGGAGCGTGCAGACTTTTTCTAAATAATCATCACCCGTCTCTTCTTTTTCCCAATGATCATGCTGAGACAAATACCCAATGCGAAGAGAGCTGGATTTAACGATCTGACCTGTATCGAACTCGGCTTCGTTATTTAAAATTTTAAAAAGGGTCGTTTTACCCGCTCCATTGGGGCCAATAACACCCACATGCTCACCAAAATTGATAGAAAAGCTGGCATCTTGGAAAAGATTTTGGATACCAAAACTTTTACTTCCGTTGGAAATTTGCAGCAAATTTTGCGGTTGAGACATGGAGGAGATTACAGCTCTCATTATCACTATTTTCAATAGCTGTTTTTGTCATAAGTAAAAAATACTTGCTCGCTGTAGAGATTCAGCGCATATAGGTCCTATGCCTTGGGGACAAACTGAAAAAGAAAATTGGTTTAAACAGCAAACGATTCAACGCTCTTACCGCGACGAAGTCGTCAGTAAAATTCATGGGCTCAAAAAGAATTTTGATATCGCCCAGTACGGAGCTCTTTCGCTCAACCCTGAGCTGTACCCACTTTTTCTTATAAAATCTAAAAATTTTGATATTGCTAAAAAGACGATTCTTATCACAGGTGGTGTTCACGGTTACGAAACCAGTGGTGTGCATGGAGCTTTAGGCTTTTTAGAAGAAGCCACCGGAAAACTTCTCGCGCGTTTTAATTTTGTCTGTGCTCCTTGCATCAGCCCTTGGTCTTACGAGACCATCAACCGTTGGAACCCTCAGGCCATCGATCCGAATCGTTCTTTTTTCAAAGACAGCCCTGCCGAAGAATGCCGTTTGTTTTTGGCAGCTATGAACGCTTTAGAGCTGCAGCCTTTAGCGCACTTTGATCTTCATGAAACCACCGACACCGACAACTCTGTCTTCCGCCCTGCGCTTGAGCAAAGAGATGGTGTGCCCCAAGAGTTATGGGACATTCCCGATGGTTTTTATCTCGTGGGCGATACGGAAAATCCACAAAAGGATTTTCAAAAAGCGATCATTGATAATGTACGCCCAGTGACCCACATTGCGCCGCATGACGAGAACCGCAAAATTATTGGCGTCGCCATCGAGCAAGAGGGCGTCATCAATTATAATGCCAAAAAACTCTTCCTTTGCGCAGGATTCTCGGATGCTTCCTATACAACAACCACCGAGGTTTATCCCGATAGTCCTAAAGTCACCCCTGAAATCTGTATCGAAGCCCAGATTGCCGCGGTGGAGGGTGGCCTGGATTTTCTAGATTAGGTTGACCTACCTAAAATATTAGGTAAACATACCTAATATGGCAACCAAAAAATCGACCCGAGAACTGATTCTAGAAGCCGCCCACAAAATCCTCGAGACCAGTGGTATACGATGCCTTACTCAACCTGCTGTAGCTAAACTGATTGGCATTTCCCAAGGTCAGCTCACTTATCACTTTCAAAAACGCGATGATCTGATGCTCGGACTCACCACTTTTGCGGTGGATAAAATTGCCGACTTTTTATGGAACAACCAGGCATCGATCCATTCGCGCTCGTTTTCCAAACTTCTTGATTTGATCCTTATTTATATGCGCTCCAACTCCCACACGCGAACACTGATAGGTTTGATTGTGGAAGCCGACGAAAATCCCGAAGTGCGCACCAAGATGTTGGACCTGGCACTCAAGGTACGAAATCTTATTGCCGCCGGCTTACAGGTCGAAGACGACGATCCAGTTGTGAGTATCTCGCACGCTCAGATTATTGGTTTTAGCATAATGTTGTTTATGCAAACTGACAAAAAACAACGCAAAAAATTAGAAGAAGAATTTAAAATCTCTGTGCAAGTTTTAACGGAGCATTTACGCGTGCGTAATGAAACAACAGCCCGCGTGCGTAATGAAACTACAGCCAACGAGCGAAAAAAAAATACGAAGGAGTAATTTATGTGGGATTTCTTTAAAGGTAACCTGCATGCTAGCCAGCTTTCCGCCTTGGAGTTGGCATCTGTGCTGATGTCAATCTTTGTCATCAGATCATTGATTTTTGCTGGCCTAGGCTCTCTATGGACCCAACATTCCAGCTGGGCACAACGTCACCGTGTGTTGCCCGAGGCCATTCCTTGGCAAAACATTGCACGCGACATCATTCATGGAGCGCAGATTCTTGTCTTTGACATGGTCACTTTTGTGATTGCCCACAAGATTGGCTTTTTAAAATTGGATGATTTCGCGACGCCCTTAGCTGAGACCATCACCTTTTTAATCTTTTTTGTTTGGTTGGAAATCTTTTTTTATTACTCACATCGTTGGATGCATCAACCTCGCTGGTTTTGGATTCACCGCCACCATCACGAAAGCCGGGCCACAAATCCGTGGTCAAGCCTCGCCTTTTCCTTCACAGAACGTAGTGTGCTAATGATCTCAGCGCTTATTATTCCAGGTATTTTTTCACAGTGGATAGCGATTCCAACCGCTGGCATCTCGGGCTACTTTCTTTTCAATTATATCTTTAATGTTTTCGGCCATCTCAATGTGGAGGTTCTCCCTCCGCTCTACGTAAAAACTTTGGGTCGCCTCACTTTTACCACCAGCTTTCACGCACTTCACCACATGCGTTTCCGCGGTCACTATGGTTTGTACACACGTTTTCTGGATCGTTGGCACGGCACAGAGTTTTCTGATTATGAAGACGTGCACGCTCGCGCCTATCGGGGCTCTGCAAAAGTAAGTGTTGCTAAAATGACTTCGCCGTCTTTTTAAGACCGAGGATCGCCACAAGTAACATCACTAAAAAACAAGATCGATCCACGCAAGAGATGTTGTCATTGGTTTAGATGTAAAATAAATGTAAATAGAAGACGAGCTGAATGGAGGTGTTCCGTGAATGAAAAATCGAAATTTTTGCCTGATAGCACAGCCGTTCGCGTGGCTCTCTGGCGCGCACTTCATGTTCTTTCCGATGCGCCTCCTCATGTTTTGGTAGACACCGTGGGTTTACAATTGGTGGCTCCCGAAGAAGGCTGGCAGCAACGTCCCGATATGCATCCGCAAGGCACAGCGGCTTTTCGCGCTTCCATCGTGGCGCGCGCGCGATTTATTGAAAACTTCGTGATCAGCCAATATAAACTTGGTGTGAATCAATATGTTTTGTTGGGTGCAGGCTTGGATACCTTTGCTCAACGCCACACAGATATTGCCACCCAAATGCAAATTTTCGAAGTGGAAAAACCAGAGACTCAAGCCTGGAAACAAGAGCGACTCGCGGAGCTGGGATTACCACTTCCCGCAGGACTTCATTTTGTTCCAGTGAATTTTGAAACCAGTGAGTCTTGGTGGAAACAACTGAGCGCTGCAGGTTTTGAACTGCAAAAACCCGCCGTAGTGACTTCCATCGGCGTGAGCATGTATCTCACGATGGATGCTATTAAAGAGACTTTACGTCAGATTGCGAACTTAGCTTCTGGCTCTCAATTTATCATGACGTTTATGTTGCCACTGGAGTTGGTGGCTCCCGCCGATCAACTCGGTTATCAAATGTCATTGAAAGGAGCACAGAAGTCGGGAACACCGTTTATTAGTTTTTTTACGCCGCCAGAGATGCTCACTCTCGCGCGTGAAGCGGGGTTTAAGAAAGTCGACCACCTCTCCACATCAGATTTACCGTATTTTGCAGGTCGCTCCGATGGGCTCAAGCCCTCTACGGGCGAAGTGCTCCTCATCGCCACAACTTAAAGTGGCTCACCCACCAAAACATCCATGGCCAAACTGCCGCGAGACCCGTCAGGGTTGGTGGACCCGCCCGTCACTGTAATCACCGAAATTGTTTGTGCTCCGGCTAAACAGATATCAGTGACTTGATTCTGCATGAGCTCCAGTGGAGTAATGTCATGTTCGATCGATGTGCCGTCGATCCGAAGACTCGTGATCACAATCGACGCGCCTTCTGTCATCATTTGTGGCTTAAGTCGGATTCCTACCACATTGGAAATGGGCACACACTCTTGCGAATGAAAAGTGCTCATGTTGCCGCTTAGCCCCGTTGTCGAATTGGCACAAAAAAACATGGAAGAACTCAATTCTAAAGCAATCTTTCTGTAATTCTCACGCGCTTGAGTCCCACGCAAAAGCTCGACATCATAGTTAAACAGCGAGATATTGGTATTCATAACTCCAAGTAGCGCCTTCTCGCTCTCATCCGGCGCCTCAATAAGGGATTGCAGCTGAATTTTATCATCATGGATTGAAAGCATATCGGCCGCAATTTCGATGCTCCAATTAAGCTCTATAGGCCTGTAAGCGATCACACCGTTGCGGACCTCGCCGGACGAGTCCGTCATTTGTGAAGAAAAACTTTTTACGGTTAGATTTTTCGCGCAGTCGGCGTGAACTCCTATTGCTGAAAAAATAAGTCCACTGAAAAGAGAAAATAAACGGAACTTCCACATCGAGACTCCTTCTATAGGTGTGGAACCTATGGTGGTTTTACACGTAACATTCTTTTAATTCAGCGCACAATGAGAGTTTTCTTTTTAGAAATAATTCCTCAAATTTCTAAATTTTTCTAACAATTTCGTATAGAATTAAAGTTCCACAAAGGGACATAAATGGATGAAAGTGATTTTGAGGGAACTCTCGTTTTAGAAAAACTCGCAGAAATTAATAAGGTTGATGAATTTTTTGAAGCCATCGACGGCGATGATTTCGCTCAGGCTCAAGCTTTGATGAAGCGTGCTCAGGTGGATTCCGAAACCATACGTATCGTCCTTAAAAAAATGGCCGATGCCGACAGCGAACATTAACCCTGAACGGCCTGTTCTAAAGTCAGCCCGGGAAAGTATGAAAAATACTTTTAATAGCTGTAAGCGCCATTTGCACGCCTATGCAAAACACCAAAAAAGCCGACAATCGATTGGCAACAAGGCTTCCTGATGTGCCAACTTTTGAAATCACCTTATCAGAGTAAACAAAACAAAAATAAGTGATTACACAAACTGTGAATAACGAAAGTGTGAGCGCAGCCAGCTTCAGCCATGTCTCGGACAAAGAAGCACTCTGCACGTGCGCGTCGAGTGTGATCAATACCGAAATACAACCTGGGCCCAATGTCAGCGGAAAGGCCATGGGATAAAACGTTGAGCTTTTTAAATCCACATGCGGACCATCACTTTTATCCGACTCGGTATTGCTACTTAATAAATTTAAACCCATGCGGGCAATGATAATTCCCCCCGCCAATTGAGTGGTGGATACAGATATTCCCATAAATTTTAAACACCAACTGCCCAGAAGCAGCGCGCCCAACCCAAGAAAAAAGGAATACAGCACAATGCTCAGCGCGTACGACTTGCGACCCTTTAAATCTTGTCCTGCGAAAAAAGGATTCAGAATCAAAGCTGTGCCGATAGGATTGATCAATGGTATTAAAGAGGTAAAGCCCAAAAGAAAAATGGAGGTGTGTTCGAGTAGTGACATGATTATTGGTTCTCCTCTTGTAATTCTTCTTCGGCCATCTTCTTTTTCACATCATCCATATCAAGACTCTGTGCGCGTTTGATCAATTCTTTAAGTTGTTCCTCGTTCAAGACACCGGGCTCGGCATACAATTCCACACCTTGGCGCACGATCACGACAAAGGGAGCACTTCGCACAGAGAAGTAATCGGCAATCTCGGCCTCGGCATCCACATCCACAGTGCCAAAAACCACATCGGTATTTTGCGCAGAGAACGCTTCGTAAACGGGTTTAAATCCTTGGCAAGGCCCACACCAATCGGCGCGAAAGATAATAACGACAAGATCGTTTTTTTCGTAAAAATCACGAAAATTTTCTTTCGTGAGGTCAATGGTTGACATGCAAAGGCCTCCTCGGGCTAAGGGAATGCAAATTTGATATTTACCAACTTATTATATATAACCACCGAATGGCAAAACTTTTTGAAAAATGGAATTTAGGTCCCCTCGAACTCAACAATCGCATTGTCATTGCTCCCATGTGCCAATACTCCAGTGTGGATGGGCAAGCGTCATCGTGGCATCCTATGCACTTGGGCTCACTTTCCCATTCCGGTGCGGGATTACTGATTCTCGAAGCCACTGCCGTTACCGCTCAAGGTCGTATTTCTTGGGGTGATTTAGGCCTTTATGACAAGGCTTGTGAATGTGCTCTCGCTGACGTTATTAAGGAAATTCGTAAATACTCCTCGATGCCTTTGGCCATTCAACTGGCGCATGCAGGCCGCAAAGCTTCGACAGAAAAACCGTGGCTTTCGGGAGGGGCGATAGCTCCCCATCAAGAGCATGGTTGGCAAACCGTTGCTCCATCGTCAGTGGGTTATCATCCCGAAGATCCCAAACCGCAACAACTCACCCTCGGCGAGTTAGAAAATATTCGCCACGCTTTTGTCGAAGCTGCACAGCGAGCGGTACGTATTGGGTTTGAAGGCATCGAAGTCCACGCCGCCCATGGATATTTAATGCATCAATTTTTGTCACCGCTCTCCAATCAACGCACGGATGATTATGGAGGTTCTTTACAAAACCGTATGCGTTTTCCATTGGAAGTTTTCAAAGCTCTACGAGAAGTTACTCCGCGCACCACGGCTTTGTGGACACGCATCTCGGCCACTGATTGGATTGAGGGGGGCTGGACCATTGAGGATTCTGTAGTTTTTTGTAGAGAGTTACAAAAACTTGGCTGTGATGCAATTCATGTGAGTAGCGGCGGACTCGATCCACGACAAAAAATTTCTGTAGGCCCACACTATCAGGTGAGTTTTGCCGAAAAAATTAAAAAAGAAACAGGCCTTCTCACCATCGCGGTGGGTTTGATCACCGAGCCTCAAGCAGCCGAAGACCTTTTACAAAAAGGCCAAGCAGATGCCATCGCCATCGCTCGTGCGATTTTGTATGATCCTCGTTGGCCTTGGCATGCCGCCGCACAACTTAAATCTTCGGCATTGTGTCCGCCGCAGTATTTACGTTGTGAGCCCCGTGGTTTTAAAGATCTTTTGCAAAAAGACCTTACTTAAAATCAGAACCTTCAATGGGAGTGAGAGTTCCCATTTTGCCCATTTCAAAATCTTGCATGGCCTTTAATATTTCAGGGTAAGTATTCATCACAAAAGGGCCATGACCGGCAATGGGCTCATTGAGCGGCTCTCCTCCGAGGAACAGCAGTTTTGTTTCTTCCGCCACCGTGAATTTTAAAGTCTCACCGTGCGGATCTAAAACAGCCAGTTCCGCTTCACCCACGGTTTTGTCATCGATTTTTATCTGACCACTTAATACAAAAAGCACAGCGGTGTGTTCGGCGGGGACTTTCAATTCCACCTCTGCACCCGCATTTAAATGCATGTTCCACAGATTGATGGGACTAAATGTTTTTGCTGGGCCCGCGTGAGCTTGCCCTTTGTCATCTTGGTAGCTTCCAGCGATCACACTCAATGAGCCCGCAGACTGTGGAAGATTCATTTTGGGAATGTCGGCGTTTTTGATTCCTTGATAGCGCGGCTGAGTCATCTTGTCTTTCTTTGGCAAGTTCACCCACAACTGAATCATTTCAAAACGACCACCGGTCTTAGAAAAATTTCGACCATGGTGCTCTTCATGCACCAAACCCGATGCCGCCGTCATCCACTGCACATCGCCTTTTTGAATCACTCCGCCACCACCGGCAGAATCGCGATGTTCCACCTCGCCATCGTAAACAAGAGTCACTGTTTCAAAACCGCGATGCGGATGAGACTCCACACCTCGTCGGTGTTCATCTGTCGATGCGGGAAACTCCGTCGGTCCAGCGTAGTCCATTAGCAAAAAAGGCGAGATGTCTTTTGCTAAATCTCGATAAGTGAAGAGACTACGCACAGGAAAACCGTCACCTACCCAATGGGGATAATCACTGCGTTGGGTAAATAATACTTTTTTCATACAACCTCCCTATTTGCGTAATATGGGTGTCCTGCCGGTTTTGATAATATGGTGCCCACCTTTTGCCCATAGACACCTCTTTAAGTCCTGATATAATTACCTAAATTTACGTTTTAAGGAGTCTTTATGTTAAAAAAATTCTTCTCGGTTTTGTCTCCCTCATCATCGGCTTTCTTATTTATGTCGCTTTGATCCCTGGCGATATGCTTATCTCTCGCGAATTAATCATCAAAGCCCCTGCTGATAAAATTTTTCCCTATATCAACAACAGCATGAAGGCCAATCAGTGGATGCCGTGGCAAGAAACAGATCCTGATGTAAAAATGGTTTTCAGTGGCCCCGAAGAAGGCGTCGGCTCCAAATCCTCGTGGAATAGTGAGGGCCAAATGGGAACCGGTGAAGCGCTTGTTGTGGACAGCATTCCGAATCAATCGGTCAAAACACAACTCACTTATACACGCCCCATGAATATGTCACAAATGGCGGAGGTTGCCCTTATCCCACAGCCCGATGGCACCCTTGTTCGCTGGAGTGTGAGTGGAAAAAGTAATTTTGTTTGTCGTCTTTTTGGAGTTTTTATGAATATGGAAAAAATGGTCGGCGATCAATTTGATAAAGGTTTACAGAAACTAAAGACCCTCACAGAACAATAATTTGGCATGAAAATTTTCAAATCTGCGTTTTTCAAAATGTAGAAATTACTGTTGTTCCAGCAAGTCCTTCCATCTCTCTCCCCTTTTGTTAACTTCTCGAAGAACAACACAAAGGGGAACGTGATGTCCAAGCTTTGGGGAATTCTTTTAGTTATACCACTTTTATTTATTACAAATACTTCGCGAGCCGCTGACTATTGCCTCTCTGTTCGCGGTAATGGGGAACTGATCGCCTCCCATTGGGGCGCTATGGCCTCCGTTGTGGAAAAGCTAGGTCTTCCTCGCGCGCAAGCCGGTGGGAGCTCAGCGTCCATCTCGATATTTCTCCTCGACAGCATCGCATCCAGCGAGCTGGCACGACAGCAGCCCGAGCAAGCCGTTTTGTTGATTAAATCCCTCGAAAGTGTGACCTTTTGGATTAAAAACCAAAAAGAATGGCAAGACTTTGCACTGCTGACCAGCGAGGGACAGGCTCTCGCTTCCGCGGACTGGGCTCAGGAGCTGGATAAAATATTTTCGCAAATTGACGAAACCCACATAGCTGACGCCCTGGAAATGTTTTTTGACAAACTTCCGCTCATTCAGCGCAATCTTGCCACCGGAGAAAAACTGAACTTGCTCAACATGGAAAGTTTCGCACGACTTTCGCAAGCCGTGGCCATCGTGCAAAATGCCCAGAATCTTTCGGCGGCAACAGGCGCACTGAAGGCCGCCCGGTTTTATGCCAGCGAACTCTATAAAACTTATGAAGTGTTTGGAAAATTTAATGCCGAGACAGATCACAATCTCTTTTTCCGTGCAGGAATAGTGAATTTTGATGGACTCGCCCAACAAGCCGGACGCATTGCTGCCTTTTATGCCCACGCTACACCGCAAAATAAAAAGTGGCAGGAGATTCATGCTACCTGCTCTGCGGATTTAAAAAATAAAACATGGGGCGAGTTAGTCGCCACTCATCCTGTTTGTCAGACTCTTCTTGAGCAAGCGATGGAAACTTTTTTCCGTACATCGAGCGACGATTTCTCTCAACTACAGATTGGTCAAAACATCGCCAGTTTTCCTATCACTTCGGTCTTAGGTGGCTCGGCCTACCAAGATGCCAAAGTCGGCATGGAAAACTACCATAAAGAATTAAACCCCGAGTTCGGTAAAACATTTCAACTCCGCAACGACAAAGACGTGCATTTTGGCTATTGGGGCTCCAATGCTGCTCTCGAAAAGATCGCGCAAAATCTCGACACACGAGATGCCAAAAGCCAGCGCTTTCTCGCTCTTCAACAAGCTCCGTGGTTTGAGGCTTTGCGCCTTTCGCCGGCCGAACCTGGTTTGTCTGCCTTCCGTGAGTTTTCTGTAGGAGACGAAACTTATTTTTCCGCAGGTGGCTGGCCCGATCTTACACCCACTCTTATCTTAAAAGCCTATGGCTGCACGCAGATTGTGCATATCACTCGTCGCGGTGGCGAAAGTCTTTTTGCTCAAGGTGTGGCTAAACGTTTATTAAATTTGGATCGCGACTGGAGTTTGCTGAGCACATCACCCGATGCTTACCAAAACAACTGGACCCTCAACAATGTGGGCGATAATTCTGATCTTTCCAGCAATTGGTCGGAGCTTTATAATGTGGCGAACTCCACAAGCTCCTATAAAAAATCATTAGCCACCGCGGATGCCATCCTCTGCACGGATTGGAATCGTTTTAAAATCACCGACGGACCTTCGCTGATGATTGAGCATGCCTATCGCAGCCCTTATTATGTAAAAGACGCCAGCGTCTCAACATGGACTTCAGTGCTCCAACCACAAATTCAAACACAAGAGCAAAATCCTGCAGGCTACCCAGAGTATGTGGGCTGCATGCCTTAATTTCATTTTCCCCTTTCCCTAGCTGTAAAAAAAAATTAAGCTAGGGTTTACGGGGAGAAAAAATGTCTGTATCTGCACCGAGTGCGCTGATTGCTTTTTTATTTTTAGGTCTGATGACTTCCGAATCCTGGGCTCAAGTGCGCCGAAGCAGTCAAAAAAGTTACGAAGGCGTGAGCTCGGAATCGCATCACCAAATTGGTTTGGTGGCTGACAATTGGAAATACAACGAACCGCGCATTCAGGACTCCGGAATCCTTTTTGGTGTCCACTACCGCTACCAATCCACCCTTTATGATTTTATTAAACAAGAACTTCACCTCGAATATCTCACCGGCGATACTCAGTATGACGGGGCAGAGATCGATACAAACAACCCCATCAGCATGGATCAATCCAACAAAATTTACAATGGCTATTGGCTCGTTCTGTTAGATCTTAATAACTCTTCCCTGAACACCTTTCGCTTTTTGCCTTTCGTAGGATTTTATTATCGTTATTTGGTCGATGCCAATGACCCCTTTAATGGTGATTATGAGCGTGAGCAAACTTATATGACAATGCCTGTGGGTTTTAACTTGCATATAAACCAATGGAAAATCCAAGCTCTTTTCCACTTTATTTTTACCGGAGAAAACATAACCCATTTTGGCGACGTCGGAGGCACTCCTGCGGAGTTGACCTTTAAACAAGACACTGGCGACGGTTTGCAATTCGAAGTGGAGCGCAGTTTTGGCTCTTTCTCCTTCACCGGTTTTTTCCGCTCGTGGGATGTCGAGGCCTCGGATTCTCAAATTGCCACTCTCCCCGCTAAGGCTCCAAGTTATTATGAGGAACCTGTGAACTCTACGGTATCTTATGGAATGCGTTTCAATTATAATTTTTAATTTAAAAAAGGAGTCTTTATGCAAAAAAAAATATCTACCGTTTCCCGCTATTTATTAGGCCTTATCTTTTTTGTTTTTGGTGCAGCTGGTTTATTTAATTTAATTCCGCCACCACCAGATATGCCTGCGGATCTGCAAACCTTTATGAGCGGTCTTATGGTCACTAAGTACTTTTTTCCGTTTTTAAAACTGACTGAAACTATTTGTGGTCTTTTGCTGCTGATTGGTTTTGCTCCAGCTCTCGCGTTGATTATTTTAGCGCCCATCTCCCTTAATATTTTTTTGCTGCACGCGTTTGTCACTCCTGGAATGCAAAACTTGGTTCTGCCGCTTCTTATTTTGACCCTTCATGGACTCAGTGCTATGAACTACGGGTCTGTCTACAGACCCTTGTTTCGGAAATAACCGATTCAAAATAAAAAGGATGATCCATGATCAAAGCCAAAGCTTACGCCAATCAGTCTCCCACATCACCACTTGCCCCCCTGACGATTGAGCGACGCGACCCGAGGCCCAATGATGTGGTGATCGAAATAGCTTACTGTGGCGTTTGCCACTCGGATATTCACACGGCGCGCGGCGAATGGGGTCCGACACAGTACCCCTGTGTTCCTGGTCACGAGATCGTCGGTCGCGTGAGCGCTGTCGGCAAAAAAGTAAAACGTTTTAAAGTGGGAGATCTTGCGGGTGTCGGTTGTTTCGTCGACTCTTGTGGTAAGTGCCCTAGTTGCAAAACCAACGAACAACAATTTTGTACTGGCCATACTGTCTTTACTTACAACAGCACCGAACTCGACGGCAAAACACCCACCCTCGGCGGCTACTCTTCACACATCACTGTAAAAGAGAGTTATGTTTTGAAAATCAAAAAGGGCCAAGCTCTGGAGAGAATCGCCCCCCTTCTCTGCGCGGGCATTACGACGTACTCTCCTCTGAAACGATTCAAAACCAAAAAAGGTTCCAAAGTCGGCGTTGTTGGTTTAGGTGGCTTGGGACATATGGCGGTTAAAATTGCCAAAGCCATGGGAGCGGAAGTCACTGTGTTTAGCACATCTCCTAACAAACAAGCTGATGCCAAACGTTTGGGCGCAAAGAACTTTGTCATGACCAAAGATCCTAAAAACTTTGAAGCCTTAGCTGGTAAACTGGATCTGATCGTTGATACCGTCAGCGCGGAACATGATTTCTCCCCGTACATGGGCACGTTAAAAATCGGGGGAACCCATGTGTTAGTGGGCGCAGCCCCTGAGCCCAATAAGATTGCGGCTATGGCTTTGATTTTTGGTCGAAAAAATCTAGCGGGCTCGCTCATCGGTGGTATTAAAGAAACCCAAGAGATGTTGGATTTCTGCGCCAAGAAAAAAGTGTTTGCCGATATCGAACTCATTCCCGCTGCCAAAGTCAACGAGGCTTACGATCGCACTGTCAAAGGCGATGTGAAGTACCGCTTTGTGATCGACTGCAACACATTGTAAGCGAGAGTGTTTGTGCTTCGCTCAGGAAGGACCTCACTCATCAACCTTCCTGAATGCGGTGCCCGAAAGGTTTGTGTGGTAAGCTTTACCGTCAAATCCTTAGACAGTCCTGAAATTTCTCCCTACCTTCAGAGCGGTTTTTCTTTTTAGACATGCTTTATGCTATAAAGCTCCTTCGCTCGAAGGAATTGTCTATGAAATCTTTTTTATTCTTCGTTCTTTTTTTCTGCTTCGGAAAAAGTTATGGAGAGCTCTCTAGTGTAACAGCGCCCAAGTGTTTAGATATTTTCCCTGCTAAACAATCTCCAGCAATAAGTAATGCTATCCTCAGAGGCATAAGAATATTTAATTCCAAACTAAATCCATACCAAAATTTTCATAATGTTTTTATTCATGGGACAAGTGTGGAAAACGTTCGACGCTCCTTGGGCCCTGGCTTCCTCGGCAGCCCGATCGAGCTCTATCAAGAAATCAATAGGCTTTTTTCAGCATATTACCCAGAACACTCCGCATTATTTTCTTTTTACCAAGGGACAACTGAGCTCGACCAAAATATGAAAAGGTACGTTGATTTGTTTGCGGAGCAGGCCGCGCTGAAATTTTATTTGTTAAAGGCGCTTAACATTCCTGAATTTTACGAACCCTGGTTTCTTGATGAGCTTACAAGTCTCCCTGAAGTCACAGATGCCTTGCAACTCAAAAATTTTCTTATGCATATAGTCTCAAATAGCTCCTACTCTTCATTAGCTAAACAATTTAATTCAAGAATTTCTCGCGTCAGTTTTGATTTTCTGTTTATGAAAATGCAAGCGCGGCGAGGAGTTCTGGTGTTTATTGATGGCAGTGTGCGCACAGCTTTGCCTGTAGAAATTGATCCTGATTTTATCCAATCCAACGCCATTCTCTCTCCGCGTGGTGTACCTTGGGAATACATCACCGCCATCGTTCCTCAAACGCAAGTGGAACGGGATGAGCTACAACGACTGCTTGAGGAGGAGTGAATAAATAAGATCCGATGAAGGATCTTTAGTTCTTGGTAGAGCGCCCCTTGGCTTGTGGTAACGCTGTGAGTGGATCTTCTGGCCAGGAATGCTTGGGATAACGAGAGCGCATTTCTTTGCGAACATCGACATAGCCGTTCTTCCAAAAACTTTGCAAATCGCGCGTCACTTGCACAGGTCGATAATTGGGAGCAAGGAGAAAAAAGGTCATCGGTTGACCCGCCAGCATGGGTGTTGTGTTCACACCAAAAACCTCTTGCAAACGCACCTTCACCGAAGCCCCTTGTTCTACTGAATACTCCACACGAAAGCGGTTTCCGGTCGGCGCACGCCAAAACTCTGGGCACTCTTTTTCCAAAACGCGCTGATGATCTGTTGCTAATTGGGAAAATAAATAACTGGCGATTTCTTTTTTTTCTAAAACTTCCAAAGACTTTTCACCAAAACTTGCCAACTCCAAACCTTGTTGAATTTGTTCGCTGGTGAGCAATGGCCAGTTTTGCCTACGTTGCAAAAACGCCAGACGCGACAAAAGGTGCGCCACAGATTCATTGCGCTGAGAAAACACCTCCCAGCGATCTTGCAGGAGACTCACCATTTGGTTTTGAATTTCTTCGGACTGGGCCGCTCGTTTTGATTCAGCCCCCACATTTAACCCGCGCCATTCCTGGCCTTCGTAGATCCAGAATTTTTTATTTTCTTCATCCCAAGTCAGCCTTTTGATCTTTTGTGTTTCGTGAGCTAATTGTTTTTCAACAAAATCGGCTCTCAAACCAACGGCGGCTTCCACTTGCGAATGTGCGCTGTCTTTGCCTTCGCGAACTTCGATGGCCAAAAAATATTCACTCTTTTTGACCGAAGACTGTGCTCGCAGAGAAACCCCACGACCGCCGACCATCTTGCCTTCATTCACTCCCACCGACCGTCGACGACACAGACGATCTTTGTACGCGGCAAATAATAATTCAGTCATATGCTCAGTCGAAGCTGAAGCTCCAACCGCTAATTTCTTGGTATTCTTAAGGAGTCGTAAAAAATGTTCTTCGACCTTAACCACAGCCATCGGTTTTTGTTGTCTGTAGAAAAGAAGCCAGTTGAGTACATCATCTTCGGGACTCGACAGGGCGGCCGAACTCCACCGGTGGCTTTCCACAAGCACTGCCGCGACTTCGCAAACCTCGTCACGCAGCCCTTTATCTTCCCCCAATACCAATAACTTTCCTAGACGAGGCGCTACAGGCAATCGCAAGAGACGTTCACCCAAAGACGTCAGTTCTCCTGTTTCGTTGATGGCACCTAAGGCTTCCAACATTTGTCGAGCCATTTGCAAAGAGCGAGCTGGCGGTTTTTGAAACCATAAAAAAGCATCGGGTTGACGAATTCCCAAACCTGCCAACAATAACAGAGACTCCGCTAAATCTACGCGCTGAATTTCAGGAGTTTCGAAATCTTTGAGTGAACTCTCTTCCACCTGGGTCCACGCGCGATAAACCACTCCGGGACCGAGACGTGCTGCGCGCCCTGCACGTTGCGTGGCTGAGGCTTTGGAAATACGGCTTAATACCAAAGATTCAAATCCGGTGCGTGGATTTTGCTGGAGCACTCTCGCCAACCCACTATCCACTACGACGCGCACGGACTCAATGGTGAGAGAGCTCTCGGCAATGTTCGTCGCCAGGATGATTCGTGGTTCTTGCTCATTGTAACTGAGAATTTTTTTTTGTTCGTCCAAAGAAACTTGGCTATGCAAAACGTGCACAAGTGTTTGTGGCGAAATGCTGTGGATTTTTTCTCGGAGCCTTTCAATCTCTCCCCGCCCAGGTAGAAAACAGAGAATATCCTGCTGGGGATTTTCTCGTCGCGCCCGCTGGAGTGTTTTTAACATGCGCTCAGTGAATTCTGGTCCTGGTTTTAAAGAGATTGGCAACATGTCGTATTTCACTTGTAAGGGAAATAATCTCCCTGGAACATCGACCATCGATGAAATCTGCAAATACTCACACAGCGGTTGCACAAAGAGAGTGGCAGACATCACCACGATTTTTAAATCGGGGCGCGAAAGCTCCTGCAATTCCTTGAGCGCGCCGAGAGCGAGATCCACATGCACCGAACGCTCGTGGAATTCATCTAAGATGATAGCTCCGACATTTCTCAGCTCTGGGTCCGCTTGCAGTTTTCTTAAAAGTAATGCTTCAGTTAAAAAAAGAATTTTCGTTTTATCTGAAAATTTTTTTTCAAAACGAATTTGATAACCCACCTCTTCGCCGAGAGACCATCCATTTTCCTCAGCAATGCGCGAAGCTGCCGAGACAGCAGCAATGCGTCGTGGCTCTAAAACCCAAATTTGTTTATCAATAACTTGTGAGAGCGCCACCGGCACACGTGTGGTTTTCCCTGCGCCGGGCGTAGCGGAAATGACTAAGGACGCCGCCGATAGAATCGACTGCTGAATTTTTCCTAAATGCTCATCGATAGGAAGTTGGATTTTATTTTTTGCCATATTTTCTCACAAAAAAAGAATACCAAATTTTACTTCACGGTGAAAGAAATACTTTAAAATTGGACCCGCCATGGCACCAAATTTGTCGCCACAATACCGTAAATCACAATTTTGGGACCAAAAATATTATTTCTCAAAACAGCATAGGTAAAAAAAGGTGGACAACATTTCTTTGAGCTGTTTGGGTACAAACACATTTAAACAAAGGGGTATAAATGAAAATAGTGCTAATCAATTTTATTCTCGGCTTCTCACTCCACTCCTGGGCTTGGGCTCCGGAAGATGTCGAGCTTTACACAGAAGATGCCGTTTATAGAGATTCCACCAATGACGAATCTTATGATTCGGAAGAAGAACTTCCTCTCGAGGAAGAGCCTGTGTCCCTCCATTCATCTCGATGCGAAGTTGCCCACGGTGTGGCCTCTTGGTATGGACCTGGTTTTGATGGCAATAGAACAGCCAATGGCGAACGTTTCGATCAAGATGAATTGACAGCCGCTCATCGCACCTTAAAATTTAATAGCATCGTTCGCGTCACGTACCACGATCAGAGCGTCTACGTGCGCATTAACGACCGCGGTCCTTTTGTCAGAGGACGCGTGATTGATCTCTCCAAAGCGGCCGCTGAAAAAATTGGTCTGATCGCTGCAGGACGTGGTCCTGTAACTCTCGAAGTCGTTTCATGTGGGCCACCACGACGTTTCCCGCGCGCAACAGCCATTTAGTTAGTCATGGGAAGTCGCTTAAGAAACGCAGCTTTAACTCTCCAAGCGCTTCCTCAACTGTATAATTTTTCTCCAATGAACACATTAAAAAATGCCGTGGCTCCAGTGCCACGGTGATAAATCCCGCATCTTGAATCAAACGTTTAAAAACACCCGCATTGTGCGGATTCAAAGATTTCCTCGTGTTAAAAACATCCATATCAATATCCAATATATACGGCTGCGCAAAAAGCGACTCTTCCCCCACTTCTTTAAGAATGTCCTCAAAGTGCCCAAGGGCGTCTTCGAGAAGCGTCGACTCAAGCACTTGGTCACACTCTCCACGCGTCGCTGTGGAGCTCGTCGGATCTCTCCCCACCGAGTAACAGGCGATCTTGTGCTGCTGATAGGTCTTCACATCCGTGTCTTGTGCATTGTGTGCAATCACCAGGGCCGATGACAATATATCTTTTTTTAAAGCGGTAACGATATGCTCATCATGGGCCAAGCAGGCTAATGATTTTCTCAAAGACTCTGGGTCTTGGTAGTTAATCCCATCGAGTAATTTTTTTTGCTCCTGCAAAAAATCTGCGCCCGTCAAAGAGCGCAAATGATGGCGAAAAGGCGAACTCGTATCCGTGTGATGATCGAAGGTGATCAAGCGCGGCGCCTTGGATAGTTTTTGTCGAAACGCCGCCCAAGGAATCAAAACCTCATGATGATTTTCAACGATAAAGAAATTTGCCATGTCCGCCATATCTATTGTAGTAATAATAAGACTCCCCAAAGGAGTCATCTGTTTCCTGAGGAGTCTGTCGATGAACACGACAAAAGAACGTTGGCGTAATTTATTACAGCTGGCATGGCCACTGATTATCGCCAATAGTTTTTGGAATCTTCAACTCACTATCGATCGTGTTTTTCTAGGCCATTATTCCACCGAGGCGCTGGGGGCCGCTATGGCAGTGATGGGTATTTTTTGGACTCCTTTAGCTCTCCTCCAACAAACCGCCGCTTACTTAATGACTTTTGTCGCTCAATATTACGGAGCCAAAGAGAACGACAAAATTGGTCAAGCTCTCTGGCAAGCCATCTATATCAGCGCCGTGGGAGGCATTTTATTTTTAGGACTCATTCCGTGCTCACCACTGTTGTTTGCTGCCATTGCCCACTCTCCCACCATGCAAGTTCTAGAGATCGAATATTTTAATTCAATTTGTTACTCAGCTCTTCCCACTGCCCTTGTCGCAGCGGCCAGCGCTTTTTTCTCGGGCCTAGGGCAAACTCGCACAGTCATTGGCATCAATGCGGTCGGCCTGGTCACGAATGTAATTTTTAACTATCTTCTTATTTTTGGAAATTTTGGCTTTCCGGCTCTGGGCGTAGCGGGAGCGGGATACGCCACCACTCTCGCCAATAGCATGAGTGCCCTCTATGGTTTGACTCTTGTCTTCCGCCATAACAACGAAGTTCTGTACCGTGTGCGCAGTGCATGGACGTGGAACAAAAGTCTTATGTTACGTTATTTAAAATTTGGAATTCCCAGCGGCATGCAATGGGCTCTGGAAGGTTTGGCTTTTACTGTGTTTCTGATTTTTATCGGTCGCATGCAAAATGGCGACGCTGGTCTCGCAAGCAGCAGTATCGCTGTGACGATCATGATGTTGGCCATTCTCCCCGCCATGGGGGTTGCGCAAGCCGTATCCATTCTGGTGGGCCAACATCTTGGCGAGAAAAAACCACAACAGGCTGAAACGGTCACTTGGACAGGGCTACAAATCGCTATCACATACATCCTCATGGCTGCAGCGTCTTTTATTCTCATGCCGCATTTTTATCTTAGCTGGTTTAAAAATGAAGAAAACCAAATCTTGTGGCAACAAGTCCAATTTATGACACCTTATCTGCTCATGTTTGTGGCATATTTTACCTGCTTTGATAGCATGAATCTGGTTTTTTCATTTGCGCTCAAAGGAGCCGGCGACACTCGCTTTGTCACTCTGATTGCTCTCACTTTGCCATGGCCACTGATGGTTTTACCAACATGGTGGATGATGGATTGGCCTGGAGCCGTTTACTGGGGTTGGGGTGCCACTTCCCTCTTTGTGATGACCCAAGCCTTGGTTTTTTGGCGTCGTTTTGTGGGCGGCAAATGGAAATCCATGTCGGTAATTCACTAGTTCAGCTGCAAATTAGATTTTCGTAATGAATTTTTAAAAAAGTAAGAATGGGGATTTTTGGGAACAAGCTCGACGGACACGGGTCGTCTTCGGATCGCGTCATCTGCGATGCCGCAACCCGGATACGTATATTGATTAGGCCCGTTCGCACGCGAGTTCCCAAAAATCCCCATTCTTACTTTTTTAAAAATTCATTACGAAAATCTAATTGAGAGTCCCCTCACGTTGATCTGGACAGGCTGTTAGAAAAGTGAAGATAATGGGACGTGCTCATCTTTATCCATCTTCTGATTCTACACCTCTTTGCTGGCGAAGCGCCTTCGTGTGAGCATGATGACACGTCTTTTCGCTGCGTCTCGTATGTGCGCAACTATGACGCCGACACCATTACCGTCAATATTAAGAACGTTCCGCGTATTATTGGTAAGAATATTTCGGTGCGTGTTCGCCACATTGATTCCCCCGAAATCAAAACCAAGGACTCCTGCGAGAAGGAAGCCGCGCGAACGGCCAAAAAACTCATAGAAAATTTACTCAAAAATGCCAAAAGAATTGACCTGGAAAACGTTGATAAGGATAAATACTTTCGTCTCTTGGCAGATGTTAAAGTAGATGGGCAAGATCTCAAACAAGTGCTGCTAAAAAATCATCTCGCATATCCTTACGAAGGAGACACTAAAAAGAAATGGGATTGGTGTCAGCGATGGCCGGCTACAAAAAAATAATTTTAGCAATCACTGTCACACTCTCGCTCTTTTTGATTCTGCTGATTTTTGCCCGCAAGCCCATTGTCACATTTTTGGCGCAAACCTATTTACGCAGTCACAACGTTCATGCGTCCTTTCATCTCAGTGAATTGACCTGGAAACATATCTCCGTCGACGACATTGTTATTGAAAAAACGTCGCGCATTAAAAATGTTTCTTTACGTTTTTCTCCGCCATGGCATCGTCCCTGGGACTGGTCCCACCTGAACGTTGCTGTTGAGGTACTCGACATAGACACTCTGCTGACCCTTGCGCAGCGGCTGAAGCCCCACTCCCCATCCACTCCCGAGACTTCATCGCAACCCTCCTCTTCGTCCGACACCACGCCTGCGAAAGCCATTGATGTTTGCCAGCAATACAACCACCGATCTATTCACATCGTGTGGCGCGATCTTATTTTTCAGCAAAAACAATTCCCTCTCAATTTAGTCGTGGGAAAAGGTGACGGTACAACTCCCGACAAAAATACGGATTCAAAAGAGGCCCTGCTCTCGGCACAGTGGAATGCTCCCAATCTCTCGGAAGGACACTTTGTTTTGGATTGCCGCAATGAGGCTCTTTTTCTGCAAGGAAAAACCCTGCTGATTGATATCAAGGATCTCACCTTTCGCGACATACACGTTCGGAAGTTTTACCTGAAAGCACAAAATTCGTTTGTAAAATGGGATCACGAACAAAATAAACAGGCCGTTTTTGCAGGCTCTGTGGATGCGGATCTTCGCCTTCAACAAAAAGACTTTTCTCTGCGCTCATCACCTTTAGTTTTAACTGCTCAGAGTTTTTTCAACCAACCAGAACAATTGGATTTTCATTTCATCGCTAAAAATCTCGATGTGACATGGGGGAAACATTTTTCCTCCACACTTTTAGAAATAGCCTCCACTTTACAATCCGCCGATAAAAAAGCAAAGGGCCGTATCGATTTGCAGGAACTCGACATTAAAGAAATTGGCGATAAAGGAAGTATTTTTCTTCACAACATCAATAGCAAGAGCACCTTTGACGTCACCGCCCAAGGCTATTCTGCCGTTCTCGATCTATGGAATGCCAAGAAAAAACTTTTCTTTCAGCAAGCCCAACTCAAAGGCGAATGGACCCCTTCGTCCCACACGCTGTTCATTCCGCGCGAAAAGGCCCGTTGGACTTTGGATTCCAATGCCTTTAAGTTTGCACCTGCATTGAGTAAATACATCAAGGGAGCCGCTGGAACTCTCCTGGCTGGCGGCACTATCACCTATCAAAATGACAAACTCGATGGGGATGTCTCCCTCAAGGGTCAGCAGATGGAGATCGATATCGGCTTAGGTACATTTTCGGGAATTGATTTCTCCCACCGCATCCAATCTTTTGAAAATTGGCGAAGTCCTCCTCACCAATCTCTGTTTATCAAAAAATTCGTTGCTGACCAAAGCATGCAAAATATTCGTATCCTCTATGAAATAAAAAACCTCGATCATATTCATGTGGAACAACTCAGTCTGAATATGGATCAAGCGACCATCAGTGCTCAGCCCTTTGGACTTTTTCCGCTCAAAAAAAAGGTAGAAGATCTTTTTATCTCGATTCGTGAGCTCAGTCTGGAAAAACTATTCACCATCGGGCTGAAAGACAGTGTGACGTCTGATGCCCTCCTCAACGGGGACATCAAAGCTAATTTTATTGGAACTCGCCCCGTTCTCTCAGGGCAACTTTTCGCCACAAAGCCTGGTTTTATCCAATATCGCTCGGGACACAAGACATCCACAAAGCTTTCCATGGGTGATGGCCCCTTGGATATTCTCTATAATTATCTCGATGACTTTCAGTACCAAACCCTCTCTTTGGACGTCAGTTCTGATAAAAATTACCAAATGCTGCTCCATTTAGAAACCCTGGGACGGAACCCCAAGTACCTGGGTGGTAAACCTTTAAAACTGAACATCAAATTGGAACAAAATTTATTAGCCGCTGTGCAATCACTCATGCTAACCTACGACCTGCCAGATAGAATTAAAGAAAAATTAGAAAAGGCGGAACAATGATCAAAACTTTGATAGTCGTAATAGCAGCATGCAGCTTATTCGCCTGCGCACCGACATTAGAACTTCAGGCCCCTGATAAACCTTTAGAGATCAATCTCAACGTGAAAATTGACCATCAAATTTCTGTGAAAGTCGATAAACAACTTGATGATTTAATGTCTAAGAATAAAGATATTTTTTAAGAGGAGCATTTTATGAAAACAGTCACTTCTATTATTCTCAGTTTTTTTCTTTTACTCCCCAACCTAGCTAGCGCTCTTGAGCTGAATGAAGCACGCACAAAAAAACTCGTTGTCGAGCAACCCGATGGTTACATCAAAGCCAATGATCCTTCAGCCAAGGAATTGGAAAGCCGAGTAAACCAAGAACGTAAAAAAGCTTACGAGGACATTACTAAACAGCATGGTGGAAAGTTAACTCTCCAACAAGTGGGCGAGCAAGCCGCTAAGAAAATCCAAGAGAAGCTCGGAAACTAGCCTCTTGTCAGTCAACAAGTAGCAGCATCGGCATCAGATACAGTTTCAGTTAAGTCACAGCTGATCTCTGCAAACCGAACTGAATCTGTGTCTGATGACGATGCTGTTGCCGACGACTGAATAATAGCATTTCGCTTATTTTGTTAAATATATGTACAGACCATGGTCCTGGCCTCTTTGAGCGTTTTATTGCCTCCCAAGCGTATTGTTTTGAGACCTAAATTTAAAAAGAGCCGATGCCCCGCCGAAGATCTAGTATCGGAGGTTCTGCATGCGACGTGTTCTTAAAACGGGATTGGCTTTGTCTACAAGCTTGATGTTGATGTTGGGTTACCAAAACTGCACCAGAAAAGAAGTGGTCGCAGCCAAAAAGAAAATTCATTACGTCGAAGCGGCTTACGCTCCTTAGTCCCTTAGACGTTTCCAAAAATGAGTTCTAAACGGAAACTGAAGGTCCATAGACCTTCAAATCCCTCAGACTTCGGGAATAACATCCCAGGCCCCGTCTCCAAGTAAAGATGCTGTCTGTACAATCGATGGCGGAAATTAATACTTACCAGATGTGAATTTAAATAATAAGAATGGGACGTCGATGGATTGATAGCATCAAAACGATAACCGTAAGACAAAAAGTTTCGATCGGTTAACTGCTGGTAAAGTGATATCCCATGAGTTGAAGTAAAAACATGATCGATATCACGATACGACTCCTCATTGATAAACCGAAGTAACACAAACTTATTAAACGTGTAATCGTAATAAGTGATCGCCTGCTGACCCAAGTCGTGCCTTGTATCGTCAAAGACGTCATGAATAAATGTGAACTTCTGACGAGGACTAATAATAAAATCTCTCGAGATACGGAATTTTCCCCAAGCTACAAGCCCTTGATTCAATTGCAAACCTGAACTGAGCTTGGTATCGAAGCCCTGTAGCTGTTGGTAAAAGCTCAAGCCCCCGCGCGAGCCTCCTTGTCGCTTTGTATTTTGTGTGATGCTCAAATTATCACGTGAGGAAATGGTGTCATCGTTGAGGGAATCATCTTCGAATTCTAACTGAATTTTTCTTTTTAAATTAGGCAATCGTAAACGCACACGAAAATCAAAATCGTTATCCAAACCTCGTGATTCAATCCAGCTCGAAGTATTGGCGAGACGAACATTGGTGCGATTGCGATTATCCATAATCGTTTTGTTCACAAAAAAGGAATCGATGGTATTGGCAATACTCACCACATCTTCGGAGACTGTGGTATGGAAATCCATCATTCTATCAGAAAAATTATGTTCTCTTTTTTTGAGTTCTTCTTCTTTAATGACCATCTGCTCTTCCTCGAGAAAGTCGATCAAAGTGTCAAAATGATCCTTTTCTTTAGAATCCTCAAGAGGCGGCTGAGTTTCATTTTTTTTAAGCAGCAGATCAAAGTCATCCACATCCACAGGCTCTTCGGGAGTCAGAGTACCTTCCTGGGTGAGCTCATCGGTCAGGTCATTTTTGTCGATGCTGGACTGTTTTTCTTTGGCGAAAGAAAAGCAGCAGTTCATCGATATTAAGAGAGCTAAAAGCCAAGTTTGCATACTCTCCTTATTACGCTTTATTTAGCGTATGTTGTCCACACACCTAATCTATAAATTCAATGACGTCCTGGCGATCAAAGCGCACCTTGGCGGCTTTTTGTAATGCATCTTGCGGATGACGATAGCCTAATGCCACAGCTGCCACGGTTTTCCATTCCGAACCTTCCAAATTAAGAATTTTATCATAAGCGGCAGGGTCCAGACCCTCGAGCGGACAGGCATCGACGGCCAAAAGTGCAGCAGCCTCCATCAAAAAACCCATCGCGATGTAAATTTGTTTCTGCGCCCACCAGTCGATCACTTGCGCGCGAGCACCGGTGACCACATCACTGATCATTGCTTTTTTAAATCCGTCGAGGGAGGCCAGCGGCACTCCTCGCACAGAAGCGATCTTATCGATGTGCTTTTGCACATGCGCTTGATCCATTTTCTGTTTGTATGTCAGCACAACGTAATGGGAACAATCCGTCACTTGTGACTGCCCCCAAGAAACCTCTTTTAATTGTTGGCGGATTTGCGGGTTCTGTACGACAACAAATTTCCAAGGCTGCAATCCATACTACGACGGCGATAAAATCAAACTTTTCTCGAGCGTCGACCAATCTTGGCTTGAGATTTTTTTAGCGGGATCAAATTTCTTAACAGCATATCTCCAACTCAGAGATTTTTCGATAACCTGGTTTTCTACGCGATGGCTCATGCAACATCTCCTGCTAAGAAGATCTAAATTAGGATTTCTTGCCTTTACTGGCAATACATATTATCTTTGCCAAATGAATATATCTGTTTTTGAAATCACTGTGCCGCAATTCATTCTCAGTCTCCAAGCCCTTAAAAAAATCCTGCAAAAAGGCCACGCACTTGCAGAGTCTAAGAGAATGGACAGCCAAACGCTTTTTCAGTCGCGCTTAGCCCCCGATCAATTTCCCATGGGAAAGCAGGTGCAAATCGCTTGTGACATCGCTAAATTTTGCGCCGCTCGCCTCGCTGGAACCACCGCTCCGTCTTATGAAGACAGCGAAACAACTTACGAAGAATTTTTGTCTCGCATTGATAAAACGATCGAGTACCTTCGCACTTTCACTCCTGAACAATTTGTTGGATATGAAAAACGCCAGGTCACTTTTCCTTGGTACCCCGGTCATTATCTCGATGGGCACAGCTATCTGGTACAACATGCTCTTCCTAATTTCTATTTTCACATCACAACGACATACAGCATCTTACGTCATCTGGGTGCCGATTTAGGTAAGGCCGATTACCTCGGAAATCAGTCTTGGAAGACTGACTCAAATTGAGACGACGCATCTCTTTTCGGTGCGTTAAAAAAGGACCAATCACGCAGTGAAACAAGAGGTAAAACTGGCCTTGAGTCCAATCTAGGTTCACGCTATCCTATAAGGATGAAACGGATTTCTCTTTACCGACGCTTCACCATCGCCGTGATCTTAGTGCTTTTTGTGGGACTTGGCATTTCATCGCTTTTTGTTGAACCAGAAACCCTCTCTAAAAATTCAGACGCTCGCTCACAACGAAGCGCTGTTTCTTTACGCCTGCAACCCTATTTAGAAACGCAAGCCTCTTTACCCGATGCTATTCAAACCTCTTTTCAAGGCGAAGATCCACAAACCTTTCACGTGAAATACACCATCGATCCTCATTTACAAAAAGTGGCCGATGATCTTTTAAAGCGCGACAAGCCTGACTATTCAGCTATTTTTATGATGGATGCTAAAACCGGACGCGTTCTCGTTTATTCTTCCTTTCAAAAAGAAGGTCCTTACGAAAATCTTTTGCAGAAAGCCACTTATCCAGCGGCTTCGATTTTTAAAATCGTCACGGCCACGGCTGCTTTTGACAAAAAAGGTGGCGTAAGCCCGCAACACAAAATTCAATTCAATGGTGGCAATTGGACGCTTTATAAAAAAAATGTAATGCTCGATCAAATCACTCGCTGGACGCGCACAGTGTCCATGCGTGAAGCGTTCGCTAAATCCATGAACACTCCTTTTGGGAAAATTGGCTTGCAACTCCTCGAGCCTCGCGAGTTAGAGCACTACGCGGAACGCTTTCTCTTCAATCGTCAAATCCCCACCGACTTCCCCGTGGATCCAGGCGTGGCGGTGATTCCTACCGAAAAAAACTTTGAGCTCAGTGAAGTCGCTTCGGGCTATAACAAACTCAACCTGATGAGTCCTGTGCAAGGAGCGATGATCGCCGCGACCGTCGTCAACGGGGGCAAGATGATGTCGCCGTATATGGTTTCGCAACTCACCGATAACGAAAACAAAGTTTATTACCAAGGCGCTCCCCTTTTGATGCATGAAGCGATGACCGAAGAATCTTCTCATAAAGTTCGCGAGCTGATGGAAGAAACCATTATTTCGGGCACCTCTCGTCGCACCTTTTCGAGTCTTCGTCGTAATCGCAAGTACAGTGAAATTGAAATGGGCGGGAAAACGGGCCATCTCACGGGTAAAAACCCGCAAGGCCAAGTGGATTGGTTTGTGGGCTACGCTTCCAGCGGTGGCAAACAAGTGGCTGTCGGCATTGTGACTGTGAATAAAAAATTCTGGACAGTGAAGTCTTCGTATTTAGGACAAAGTCTTTTCAAAAAAACCTTTGAAGAAGATCTGGAAATCGCCAATAACAGATAGATGAATCTCGACGTTCCCTTGACCGATCCTTTTTTTGCCCATTTGTCCTTTCCTGGTTTTGAGACAGAGCTGGTCAACGAACTGCAATTGTCTGGCGTGAAAGTCCTAGAGCAAAAAGAACGCCTGATCTGCTCCTCTCCCACGTCTTTACAACCTCTTTGGTCACAGTGTACATGGAAAAACCCTCAATGGATTCAGATTGAATCCATTGCCGATGCCGCACAAAAGTTAAAAAAACTTTCACCCTTGTGGATGAACTACGATTTCCATCTGCATCGTCGCTCGCAATTGATTCAAGAAAAACTGCTCCGTCTCGCTCCCAAACCACTGACCTACCTAAAACCTCCGCCCACAAAGACCTTTGGCGGCTGGACGTTGTGGTCAGAATCTCTCATTCTCGCGAGCGCTGAGACCTCTTCCGTTTTGCCCCTGGGCCTGGCACACTTTCATGAAGATAAAACTCTCCCTTCCCGCGCCTATCTCAAACTGTGGGAACTGTTCACGCTCCATGAGCCCCCACCTCTGGCGCAGCAGCGAGTGATGGATCTCGGCAGTGCTCCTGGCGGTTGGACATGGGTGCTCGCTGATCTCGGCTGTCAGGTGATCTCGGTGGACAAAGCGGAGCTCGATGAACGGTTACTGCGACGAAAAAATATCGAATGTTTAAAAAAAGACGCTTTCTCCTTAGAACCAGAAGCTGTAGGGCCCGTCGATGTGCTGTTTTCCGACATTATTTGCGAGCCGCAGCGCCTCTATGACCTCACGCAAAAGTGGATCCGTTCCGGTCTCTGTAAAAAGCTGGTTTGCACCATCAAATTTAAGGGGGCGACAGATTTCGCGATGATTCAAAAGTTCTCGCAAGTGCCCGGATCACGCCTCGTGCACCTCTGCGCCAACAAACATGAAGTCACGTGGATTTGCCACGTTGTGCCCTCTTGACAGCTGAGAACCCTAGGATATTTAGTTAATAAATAAATCCTAGGGGGGGCTTTATGAAAAAATCCAATCGCTTTTCTTTTTCCGATCTTACTTCTGATCTTTCACGTCGTGATTTTATGGCACTTTCCTCGGGCGTCGCTGCTTCCACACTTTTGGGATTGCCGCAAAAAACGTTTGCTGCCACAAAGCCTGTTAAAAAATCTCTACCACGCACGGCCAAACCCAATATTCTTTTCGTCTTCACAGATCAAGAACGCTACTTTTCATCATTGCCCAATGGTTTTGATCTCCCTGGCCATGATTGGCTCACTCAACGCGGAACAAAATTCACCAACCATACAATCTCCTCCTGCATGTGCACATCATCACGCTCGGTCATGATGACCGGACGGCAAACCATTGATAACGGTATGTTTGAAAACACCGACTTACCTTGGATGAAAGATCTTTCCACGCAAATCCCCACCGTCGGCCACATGCTACGCAAAGCTGGTTACTATACGGCCTACAAAGGAAAGTGGCATCTCAACCGAAATTTTGAAGATCCTCAACACAGCAATGTCGATCTCAACGCAGAAATGGAAAAATATGGTTTTGCTGATTTCCATTCCCCTGGTGATAAAGTGGCTCATGCTCTCGGCGGATTCAATGCAGACCACATTATTGCCGGGAACACGGTGTCTTGGTTACGCACGCAAGGCTCAACCCTTGCACAACAAGGATCCCCTTGGGGTCTTGTTGTCAGCTTGATCAATCCGCATGACATTATGTATTTTAATGCCGATGCACCTGGAGAAAATGTCCAAGACACCGGAAAACTTCTCTCAACACCGGTCAGAGCTCCTCATCATGCGTCCTATAGCAAAGAGTGGAATTATCCACTCCCCGCCTCTCTCCACCAATCCGTGCAAGAGCCGGGACGTCCTCAAGCGCATTTAGAATTCCACAAAGCTTGGGATCATGTGCTTGGTCACATTCCACTCAAAGAAGCCAATTGGAATCGATTTACTAACTTCTATCTCAACTCCATTCGTATGGCGGATTATCAACTCGCTTTGATTTTTAATGAGTTGGAATCTCTCGGCCTCGCTGACAACACGATTGTTGTGTTCACCGCCGATCATGGCGAGATGGCTGGAAGCCATGGACTTCGTGGCAAAGGTCCTTTTGCGTATAAAGAATCTCTCCATGTGCCTTTTTATGTGGTTCACCCAGATACACAAGGCGGGCAAACTTGCTCTTCGATCACCAGTCATATCGATATCGTGCCGAGTCTTCTGTCGATGGCCGGCGTTTCGCAAACGGAAATGGATACTTTTGCTGGGCGTGCTCTTCCTGGCAAAGATTTTTCCTCTGTCTTGGCTTCTCCACAAACGGCAGGAGTTCATGAAGTGCGTGATAAATCCTTATTTGTTTACAGTGGTCTCTCCACCAACGACAGTGAATTGATCGCCATCATTGCTGAGGCCAAAGCCAACGGACAGGATCCAAAAGTGGTCTTACAAACCACGGGTTACAAACCGAACCTTAAAAATCGCGGCACGATGCGCACCGTTTTTGATGGTCGCTACAAAATGACTCGTTATTTTTCACCCATCGAACGACACAGCCCCAAAGATCTCACAGAACTTTTTGCTCATAACGACGTGGAACTTTTTGATCTGCAAACAGACCCTGAGGAAATGATCAACTTGGCCACGGTGGCGAACCCTCCCACCACACTGATCGAAACCATGCGTGCCAAGTTGGAAGCAGCCATCCAAGAAGAAATGGGCGTGGATGATGGCCGAGAAATGCCCGCTTTTGCAGGTATCGATTGGGCTTTGAATCAGATGGATTTGTAAGAAATGTGAGCTTGCAAGTCTCACAACAACACTCTAACCAATTCTCGATGAGATAATAACAGTACCTACCTCCTTTTTCCTTTAACCTTAAGAAAAAGGGGGTTCCTGCATGCGGATCCAAATCTTCACTGATGCGTGGTTCCCTCAAATCAATGGCGTGGTTCGCACATTAAGCACGACCCAAAAGGTGATGCAAGAAATGGGTCATGTGGTGGAAGTGGTAAATCCACAAATGTTCACCACCTTTCCTTGTCCCTCTTACAGCGAAATACGCCTCGCGTTTCATCCCTCTTTGACCATTCCCAATCTCATTCACGGCTTTCAACCCGAAGCTGTGCATATTGCCACAGAAGGACCCATCGGTTGGGCCGCGCGCTCCTTCTGTCTTCGCCACCATATTCCCTTTTCCACGGCTTATCACACTCAGTTTCCCGAATACCTGAAAGCGCGGACCGGGGTCCCTCGTCGTTGGATCTATAAATTGCTTCGCCACTTTCATCAGCCTTCAGGTAATGTCATGGTTCCAACGCCTTCCATCATTCACAACCTCGAAACGCGCGGATTTCAAAAACTCGCGCTCTGGTCTCGCGGAGTAGATACACAAATTTTTAAACCTCTCACGGAGAAAAAACTATATACCGATCGCCAACGTCCCGTGCTGTTGTACGTTGGACGCGTGGCCGTTGAAAAAAACCTTACTGCCTTTCTCAAGCTTAAGTCCGAAGGTCAAAAAGTGGTGGTCGGCGACGGTCCCCTTCGCAAAGAATATCAAAGCCTTTATCCGCATGTTGATTTTGTCGGGGCTAAGGCTGGAGATGAGCTCACAGAGTATTACAACGCTGCCGATGTTTTTGTCTTCCCGAGTCTCACTGACACCTTTGGATTGGTGATGCTGGAGGCCCTGGCATGCGGTGTCCCCGTCGCGGCCTTCCCTGTCGCGGGTCCTCTGGATGTGATCTTAAGTGACGAGGTGGGCATCCTCGACAATGACTTAGATCAAGCCGTGCAAAAAGCCTTAAGGCTCTCTCGAAGTCAATGCCGAAAGTACGCTTTGGGCTTCTCATGGCAGAAGGCGGCGGATCAGTTTTTGAATCATCTGCAGCCCATTCATCGATTCTAAAACACCTCCATACAAAATATCCGCTTTTTTTTTGCTTTATGGTTTTTTATTTACTACTTTTACTCCATGTGGATGATCGACTACGGCTCAACGTGGATTAAATTTTACAAAGTAGAAAAGAACAAATCCTTACGTTTTGTCAGTCCACCTACGCCCCGTCTGTTTTTTTATCTCTTAAATAGAGTCTTTCAATCCGAGGGCGTAAAAAAGAATGAACCCCTGATCTTAGGCTTCCCTGGTGTTATAAAAAAAGGCATGGTGCTCACTTCGCCTGCACTTGATGAAAAAGCGTGGCGGCGCGTGTCTCTACAAAAGCGTCTGGAACACCTGAAGCTGAGCCCCTACATCATCAATGACACCGATCTACATGGCCATTTGATTATCAAAGGCAAAGGCACCGAGCTGGTACTGGCGCTCGGCACCAGTGTCGGAAGCTCTCTGTATGTGGATGGTCTTTTGGTGCCCAATACTGAACTCGGACAGCAGATGTTTTTAAAAAATCGAACCTATGAACAAGTTTTGAGTTCAAAAACGTTTCTCCGATCGGGCCGTGCTCTGTGGGTCAAACAGCTTAAAATCGCTCTTCAACAGTTTTCTACCACTTTTAATCCCGATCGCATTTATTTAACCGGTGGTATGTATCACATTTTAGAAACTCAAAGGTTCCCAAAACATGTCAAAGTGATAGAGACTCCGGCACCTTCTAAAAAAATTCTTAAAGGTCTAAGACTCTCTTAAGTGAATCACATCAGTCACATCTCTAGTTAAAGAACGGCTTTTTGAGAATACTGCGATAGATCCACATCCATGTCATCCAAACGACACCTTGGATAACACCCGCCAACAGCGCAGAGTGGGGAAACTCGATGATCCCAATTTTTTCGCAGGCCCAATAAGTCCATGGGCCAAAAATAAATCCTAGAAACAGCGTCAACCCACGATGGAAGAAAACTTGCGCCATGCTGTAATAGATAGAAGTCATATAATTGAGCCACAAACAAAAGAGCCAAAATGGAGTTCCTAAACTATGAGGAAACTTTTGAATCGTCAAAATATTCAAAATAAAGTCTCCACACCATCCTAAAAATGCAAACAGGAAAATAAAAATGACTTCTTTATGCCAACGCGGGCGAGCGGTGACCGACAAATGAAATCCGACATAGAGCAAAGTAAGAAGGCATCCGAGAGCCACGCGACCATGCGAAACATTCAAGAGCAATTGCCACCACACCACTTGAAAGCCAAGAGTGCTCAACAACACTTTCGGTTGACGAAATTTACTGAAATACGCAGAAACTTTAGCGGCGTCGAGGTGATGATTCATGGAGTGATTCCTTGGCCGAAGCCTCAATCATATGTTGGGCTTCCCCACCAAGATAATTATCAATGAGGGCGTGCACAGCGTAAATCAGCGGCGTCATGCCGATGGCAATGAGCAACTTATAAGAATAATTCGTCAGCGCAACGTTGATGAAATCATCCGTCGAAACCTTGCCTGGGAGCCAAAAAGCGATCCCAATAATCACAATGCTATCAACCAATTGCGAAACCACCGTCGAGCCTGTGCTTCGCAGCCATAACATTTTTCCTTTGGTTCTTTCGCGCACCAACCAAAAAACACTGACATCAATCAACTGGGAAAGAGCAAACGCAACGATACTACCAAAAATAATCCACAACGATTGTCCAAAGACTGTGTAAAACACCTCATCGTTGACGGGTGAAAACGGCGCTGCCGGCACCTTGATCGCAATAAAAAGAATCAGAAAGCAGTAGGAGATCATGGCGACCGTCATCAGTGTGATTCGGCGAACACCTTCGCGACCAAAATACTCATTCATGATATCTGTAGCGATAAGAACGACGGGCCACGGAATCACACCTATAGAGGCGGCCGGCTTTCCCAACCAAGGAAGGTCCATGGGAATAAAAATCAGTTTTCCACCAATCAGTTCGGCAAGAACGGCATTGGAGATAAAAAAAGCAGTTAAAATAAGATAGACGAGGTCCTTACGAGATTGCATCTTCATTACGCATTCAGTATATATTTGTCATCGGACCTGAGCAATCAAATATCCCTCTCTTTCAGAAAGGTAATGACCATGACACTTTTCTACGAAAAAATGACGAGTCCTCTCGGAGCACTTTACATCGTTTGCAGTCATACCGAGGTCAAATCCATTCTTTTTTCCTCTTCGTGGGCAGAATACCGTCAAGAGAACCAAGATTCGCTTTTAGCAAAACACACGTCACTCACACAAAAAGTCATCCGACAGCTTGAACAATACTTTGCCAAAAAGCGCACGCAGTTTGATCTGCCTCTTGCGCCCGAAGGCACAGAGTTTCAAAAGAAAGTGTGGAGTGTGCTGGAATCCATCCCCCATGGCAAAACTCTGTCTTACCAAGAGCAAGCAGTGAAAACAGGCCGTAAACAAGCGGTCCGGGCCGTAGGTGCCGCCAATGGCCGCAACCCCATTCCTATCGTGATCCCTTGTCACCGCGTGATTGGGAAAAATGGCAAACTCACCGGCTATGCCGGCGGTCTGTCTATCAAAGAAAAACTGCTCAAACTTGAGCAGAGTCTTTAAAAATTTTTTAGACTAAAACGTACTCAGGGTTAAATCTTCGAGGTGATCAATTAAAATTTGCGGATTGGCTTGAGTGGGAACTTGCATATTGCCTGTGCCCTTCGCACAAATTTTGATTTGCGGATTGATAAAGTAATTGCGTCCACGGATCATGGTTGCCGCATGTGCATCCCAAAATATCTGCATTTTTTCGCGCAGGTTTTTAAATAGTTCGGGATCGTTAAAGTTGACCAGAGTGAAGCTACGAAACAGGCCATCACCAATGTCTGACTTCAACGCAAAGACATTGAAGAGCACTTGGGGACTTTTTGGGAACATGATGAGTTCTCCGCAACGATCTTGCGGTTTACCGTGCAAGTCTACAATGCGATCTAACATTTTAACGGCATCGGGGCCGGCATCCAGAACCAGGTGAGTTGGCGCCGAAGGATACTGCTGAACCGTAAAACGGATTTCGATTTTGTCACCGCGATAAAGATCTTTCACCAAGTCACTGTTCTTGGGAACGACAGGAATATTGGCGTCGCCCGATTCGACCATCAAAATTTTTCCATCCATGAGGGAGGCGTGCACTTTCACGATCAAACTGGTTTTACCTTGCACCAATTGCGCCACATCTGTGCCATGCGTGTAGCTGGAGCCGTCATCGTAAGGAGTTGTAAATTTATTTAAAATGGTAAGATCTTTGATCATCGCATGGTTCTGATGCGATGAAATCATTCCGTTCGTATCTCCCTTGATCTGCAGAATATCATGACGATGAAGTGTTTTGAGTTGCTCACTGACCACAGGATACGAGGGCGATGTGTAATCAGCTTGCAGAGAAATAATCACATAATCAAAGAAATTTTTCGGCCGATAAGCAATGGCATACATTCCATTTTGGTGATCCGCCCCATGCACTTCCACTTGCACACCTTGCGGACTTTTCAGCTCTTGCTCAAATTCTGCGTAGAGTGTCGGTGAACTTTGAGCAAACGCCCATTGCATAAAAAAGAATACGAAATATGTCATAGATTACCCCCCGGTAAAAAGGTTTCATAACTCCGGGTGGGAAGACGGTCAACTGAGTCACAAAAAGTCACGGCGTGCCTTTTTGTGACTAGATGCCGCGCTGGGAGCCGCCGTCGGCGGTGATGGCTTGTCCGGTGATAAATCCTGCTAAGTCAGAAGCAAGAAAGGCTGCTAAGGCGCCGAATTCGCGAGTTGTGCCTAAACGTCCCGCAGGGATGTGTTCAACGATTTTTGTTTTATCAATGCCCAGAGCAGCCAAACGTTCCGTATCTGTATGGCCTGGAAGTAACGAATTGATCGTAATTCCGTAAGGAGCCACTTCGTGGCTGATAGAACGAGCTAACCCTAAGAGTCCCGCACGCAGACCGTTGGAGATTGTCAGCGTAGAAATCGGTTCCTTCGCGGCCGCGGATGTGACCAGTAGAATACGTCCCCATTTTTGTTGTTTCATGGTCGGTAAGACACCGTTGATGGCATCCACTGCAGACAACCACAACGACTGAAAGCCGTCTTGCCATTGGGTATTGCTCACATCTTGGATATGTCCTTTCGGCGGTCCGCCGGTGTTCACCACCACGATATCAAGGGTTCCCCAGGCTTTTAACACTTGTTCCACCACTTCTTTGGCGGACCCTGCACGATTCATATCGCCGACGACCGTCAGTTTAGCGCCGATTTCTTTTTGCGTCGTTGCAAGTTTACCTTCATCACGAGCACAAATCGCCACATCAACACCTTCGCGGGCCAGGGCGTGGGCGATGCCTTTTCCTAAACCAGATGAGGCGCCAAAAACTAAAGCTTTTTTTCCAGTAATTCCTAAATCCATGAAGTCTCCTTGGCTCTGATTTCATCCATGATGGGACGCAAACTGGTTTGCACGGGTTCGCGCCACGGTTCGAGTGAAAAATCAGTCTGTGGGTAATGTTTTTTTGTCATCTCATCTAACAATCGGGCTTGAATCTGTCCCGCACGATAAGCCATACGGTACGGCACTAAACTAAAACTCACCATGGTGTAGCGGGATTGATAATCCTGTGGAAATGCATCTTGTAAACGCTTTTCAATTTTCTTTTGATAGAGAAAATGGGGATCGGCGGTTTTGCTCGACATCTCCGTCAAATTTTCCACGGCCATATCGGCAATGGCATCGGCATTGGTTTTGCGTTCCGCAAAAAAGCGTTGAAAGAGATCGCCCCACTCGCTGCAAGAATAAAAAAGACGATCCATGGCCACCACATCCTCAAACCCACAATTCATGCCTTGTCCAAAGAAAGGCACGATGGCATGAGAGGCATCGCCCATCAATAGCACCGAGTCTTTGTAAAACCATTGATCACATTTCAATGTCGCCATCTTCGATGTGGGATGTGAAAAATATTGATCGACAAAATCGGGAACCAGTTCACAAAAATCTGCATAGTTTTTGAGAAAAAACGCCTGAACCTCTTCGCGCGTGTTCAATAAACCAAAATGGTCACTGGCTGTTTTTGCAGAGTTCGCTAAAAACAGAGTGCATGTGTAACTGCCATCTTTGTTCGGCAAAGCGATCATCATGTGCGAGCCACGGGGCCAAATATGCAAAGCGTTCTTTTCAATTTTGTGCTGGCCAGGATTTTTAGCCGGCATCACAAATTCTTTGTAACCATGAGAGAGTTCGTCTTCAGAAAAACTAAATTTTGTTTTTTGCTGAAGGGACTGACGAACCGCTGAGGCGGAACCGTCTGTGCCGATGAGAAGATCATAAAAAATCTTACGCTCTTTATGGGTGGCATTCTCCACCACGGTGAATGATTTCTGATCGAGATCGACACTTTGAACACGATGATCAAAATGAATCTCCACACCTGGCAAAGCCGCTGCCTGATCGAGTAAATAACAGTTGAGCCACCCACGAGAAATGGAGTTGATACAATCTTCTGAAGTTTGGCCATAAGCCTGAAATGTGAGTTCTCCCGTCGGCGAATGCATCATGCGTCCAGGCATGGGGATTGCCTCCGTCAATACGCCGCTCTCAATTCCAATTCTTTGCAAAGCATCGATGCCTCTTTTCGAAATCGCCAAATTGATGGAGCGCCCCTCCCCCACCACACCGAGTTTTAATTTTTCCCGTGGGTCCGAGCGACGTTCAAACATTTGCACTTGAAAACCGCGGCGTGCGCAATAAATGGCTAACAACGACCCCACAAGGCCAGCGCCGACAATGGTAATGGTTTTTTGGGGAAGTTTTGTCGATGGGCTAGTGTTTGACTTAGTTGGCATATTTTCTCAGCCTTTCTGTAAACGTCACACACTCCGAATAGGTATTGTACATCGGCGTCGGCGCCACACGAATGATGTTGGGCTCACGAAAATCACAAATGATTCCATCTTTGCGAAGCGATGCCACCATCTCGCGTGTGCCCCCACGCACTTTCAAGGATAACTGTGCCCCACGCTGCTCGGGATCCGCGGGAGTAAAGACTTCAACAAAACCTTGCGGGAGCGTTTGTAGTTGTTCAGCAAGAAAACCGGTTAATTTTTTTGATTTGTCACGCAAACGCCCCATAGTGGCTTCGTCAAAAAGTTCTAACGAAGCTCGTAAAGCCGCCAGTTGGAAAATGGGAGGATTGCTCAATTGCCAGGATTCCACGGTCTCAATCGGTACAAATTGCGCAGGCATGGTAAAACGACTTTGCTTGTCGTGTCCCCACCACCCGGTGAATTTAGGCAGAGATTTATTTTTACTGTGTTTTTCGTGAACATAAGCTCCAGAAATTCCACCCGGCCCCGAGTTGAGATATTTGTACGAGCACCAGGCGGCAAAATCCACATCCCAATCATGCAATTTTAAAAACGCATTGCCCGCACCATGAGCCAAGTCCACACCAAAAAAAGCGCCTATCTCGTGGGTCTTTTTGCAAAGAGTGGGGATATCAAACAACTGGCCGTTTAAATAATTCACACCACCGATCATCACCAGAGCCACTTCTTTTTTGTGATGATCTAAAAACTCCACAAAGTCTTCCGTGCGAATATGAGTTTCTCCTTCGCGCGGAAACACTTCGAGAATGGCAGCTTTGGGATCAAATCCCAAATAGCGCGCATGAAACTGTGCTTGTGAGGCGACGGCATACTGATCCGACGGAAACGCATTGCCTTCGATCACAATTTTGTATCTTTCTTTGGTCGGCTGATAAAAAGAAACCATGAGCAAATGGAGATTGGTCGTCAAACTGTTCATCGCCACCACTTCGCTGGGGAGAGCTCCCACCAGACGCGCCAAAGAGTTGGTGACAAACTCATGATAGGGCAACCAGGGATTCTTCGCTTCGAAGTGCCCTTCGACCCCGAGACGAGCCCAATCAATCAATTCTTGCTGTATGTAATCTTGAGTTTTGCGCGGTTGTAATCCCAGAGAGTTTCCGCACAAATACACATACTTTTCCCCATGAGGAGTTCGCGGAAATAAAAATTCATCGCGGAATTTTTTGAGTGGATCTTGCTGGTCGAGTTGTTCTGCTGTTTCGCGCATGCTTAAAAATCTCCTTGTGTAAGACCAAGCCATTCGAGGGCTGTGCCAGAATAAAGACGCTGCTGTGATTGCGAAGAGAGTCCAAGAGACTCAATCAACTCCCCCGGCTTGAGTTCGCCCAAGGGAAAGGGATAATCCGTTCCCAGAGCCATTCTTTTGTCGCCGAAGAGATTGAGTAAATAACGAAGCATCTCCGCATCGTGGACGAGAGTATCTACATACAATTGTGAGAGATACTTGCGCGGCGGATGAGGATTGCGATGGGCCACCAGATCAGGACGCGCTATAAACCCGTGCTCCAAGCGCCCAATCAACCCAGGGAAGCTGCCCCCTCCGTGCGCAAACATGATTTTGAGTTTGGGGAGTTTTTCTAAGACACCACCAAAAATCAGTGACGACATAGCAATGGCGAGTTCCGTCGGCATACCAATCAACCACGGCAGCCAATAGTCACTCATCCGCTGAGGCGCTAACATGTCCCAGGGGTGAACAAAGATGGCAGCGCCGAGCTTTTCTGCCGTGTGAAAAATATCAAAGAAATCGGGATGATCAAGATTTTTACCATTGATATGCGTACCAATCTCAATCCCACGCAGACCGAGCTTCATACAACGTTCAAGTTCGTGAATCGCGTACTGTGTGTTTTGCATGGGAAGTGTACCTAAGCCCACAAAACGCTTTGGATGTTGAGCCACAACCTGTGCCAAATGGTCATTGAGGAAACGAGCGATGTCGTAGCCATGTTCCGCTGGCGTCCAATAGTTAAACATCACGGGCACGGTCGAAAGAACCTGCACATCGACATGATGATGATCACAATCGCGCAAACGGGCATCGGCATTCCAACAGTTTTCTTCAATCTCACGAAAAAATGTTCCATCATCACGCAACATGCGCGCCCCACAGGACTTGTGATGGTCCAGCTGGATAAAACCGCCATAGCCCAACATACTTTTCCAGTCAGGAAGATCCTTGGGCAAGATGTGAGTGTGAACATCAATCTTGAAAATAATGACTCTCCCGAGTAAGCACGTTTCCACATTTTTTGCAGGTGCAGTTTTGCGGATCACCAAAGAAGCGATCAAACACCGGCTTGAACTGACTCACGATATTGGTGAGATGAAAAAATTCTTCGTACATTTTGTTCCCGCACTTCGGGCACCACCAAACAAGGCCATCGCGTTCTGTAGACGCCCGCTTACTCTCTATGACCAAACCGATGGTGTTGGCCGGTCTCTGCGGTGAGTGGGGAACAAACGCCGGCAGTAAAAAGATTTCTCCCTCGCGAATTTTCACATCTTTAAATTGATCGTCTTCGCGAATTTTTAAAAAAACATCCCCTTCGATTTGGTAAAAAAATTCTTCACCACTGTTCACATGAAAATCGGTGCGACCATTGGGGCCCGCGACAATAAAAACCATAAAGTCGCTGTCTTCCCAAATGAGTTTGTTGGCCACGGGTGGTTTAAGTGTGTGGCGATTTTCGTCGATCCACTTTTTAAAATTGAGAGGGGGCATTATAGGTCTTGGCATTACTTAAACTCCGCCACACATTTGAGTTCGATGGCAATAGGTGTCGGGAGGGCGTTGATCTCCAAAGTGGTTCGACACGGTTGATTGGTTTTAAAGTAGTCGGCGTAAAGACGATTGTAGATAGGAAAGTCGGCCTTCATGTTGGTGAGAAAAACTGTGACGTCGACCAAGTGATCCCACGTCAGTCCCGCGTCTTCGAGAATCAAACGCACATTTTTAAAAACCGAATGGCATTGAGCTTCGATATCGTAAGAAATCAAATTGCCGCTGGCATCTAACTCCACACCTGGAATTTTTTTACTGCCGCGCTCGCGCGGTCCTACACCCGAAAGAAATAGCAGATTTCCGACACGTCGGGCATGGGGGTAAAGTCCTACGGGTTCTGGCGCTTTTTCAGAATTGAATTTCATAAAGATCCTCCAGGAAAATGCAAACAGACCGTTTTTGGTTCCGTGAAAAAACGCAAAGCTTCCATCCCACCTTCGCGCCCCAAACCGGAGTTTTTCATTCCACCAAACGGTGTACGTAAGTCGCGGTTCATCCACGTGTTGACCCAGACAATGCCGGTCTCAATGTTTTGCGAAACTCGATGGGCTCGGGCGAGATCTTGAGTCCACACACTCGAGGCTAAACCGTATTGTGAGTCGTTGGCGATTTGTACAGCTTCGTCTTCATTGCGAAAAGATTGCAACGTGGCTACAGGACCAAAAATTTCTTCTTGATTCGTTCGACAGCGATTGGCCAAGCCCTCAATGAGAGTCGGCGCGACAAACCATCCATCGGCGCAGCGGCCCTCCACTTTCACCGGACCGCCACCACATAAAATCGTCCCACCTTCTTTTTTGGCGAGATCGATATGGAACAGAATTTTTTCAAAATGCATTTGCGAAACCACAGCCCCCTGAGAGACTCCCGCTTGCAAAGGATCTCCCACCTTCAGGGTTTTTATTTTTCGCAGCAAAACCTCTTTAAATTTTTCATAAATAGATTCTTCCACTAAAATGCGCGAGCCACACAAACAAATTTGCCCTTGGTTGGAAAAGGCCGAACGTACAATCTCACTGGTCGTTCTCTCAAAATCACAATCAGCAAAAACGAGAGCTGGATTTTTTCCGCCCATCTCGAGAGCCAATTTTTTAAACGATGCGGCCGTGCTTTGTGCAATTCGTTGTCCCGTCAGCGTACTGCCCGTGAACGATAATGCTTTGATCTTTTTATTGTCAGAGAGCGCCTGTCCCACATCGGCCCCCAAGCCGTGCACAATGTTGAGGACACCGGGAGGTAATCCGACTTCGTGACAAATTTTTGCCAGCAAATACGCCGTCATGGGTGTGACTTCGGAGGGTTTTGCAACTACACAATTTCCCGCCGCCAGCGCTGGCGCAATTTTCCACGTGAACAGATACAGAGGTAAATTCCACGGTGAAATGCACGCCACGACGCCCAGGGGTTGATGAAGAACATAGTTCACGGTGTCGTTTTGTGTTTGGTAACTCTCACCATGAAACTGCGTTATCGCATCGGCAAAAAAGCGAAAATTGGTGGCACTGCGGGGAATATCCACGCTTTTGGCCACACTGAGAGGTTTACCATTGTCCACCGCTTCGGCATGCGCCAAGGAATCCATCTGAGCTTCGATGCCGTCGGCGATCTTGCGCAAATAATGAGCGCGCTCGCCGGCCGTTTTTTTCGACCACTGAGCAAAAGCCTTTTCTGCGGCGTGCACAGCACTTTCCACGTCCCGCGCATCGCTTGCTGGGAGAGTGGAATACACTTTTCCGGTGGCCGGTTCAAAATTGTTGATCGTCTTTTGCGAGAGTGCTGGTGCAAACTCACCATTGATGTAATTGAGAATGGTCATGGTTGGGGCACCAGAACCGCGCGCACGGGCGAGGCATCTAGTCCTTTCATTTTCAGAGGAAGAGCGATGAGCGTGTAAAGCCCATCACTCACATTGGTTAAAACGATTCCTTCAAGAATCGCCATATTGAGCTCGTGAACTTTATGATGAGTCTCCAAAATTTTATCCTGCGCCAAATCCACCGACGGTGTATCAATACCGACAAGACAAACTTGCAATTTGGCTAACATTTCAATAAGCCCCGCGGACAGAGCATTGAAGTCCTCATTCCACTTGTAAGGATTTGGAAATGAATTGGTTTTAAAAAGCACTCGTGGTGCGACGATCGGAATATTTTGAATATGAGTAGGCCGAATCCGTTCACCGCGCGCCAGGGTGACAGTGATGACCTGACAAGGCCCATAGTAATAATTCAAACTGCGCTCAGAAATCCCCACGCCCGAGGCACTGTAATGGTTGGGCGCATCGGTGTGAGCTCCCAAGTGCGGCGTGGTCGTGAAGGAAGACAGACCGATATGGTCGCCTTTCTTACAATCCATAAGAATTTTTTGTGAAAAGGGTGTGTCTCCAGGAAAGACAGCGAGATGAGAGGAGATCTCTGGACTGATATCAATGAGGTCAATTTCTCGTGACACAAAGCACCGCCTAACAAAACGAAATAGTGTTTTGGTTCTACATGGATAGGTTCAGGCGATCAAGAGCAAAGAAGGCGTTGAACCGCCTCCTTTCTCGACCTATAACACTTAAGAAATCAATCCGCGAGGTCCAATGAATTCACTCAGTCCCTCTCAAATTGTCGAAATGTCTCAAACTCTCCATACCGCTCGTCGTCTTGCCCAGGAAGTGGAGCCGCTGACCAAAACAGTTACCGACTTTACATTGGCGGATGCCTATAAAATTCAGGAAAATGGTATAGAGTTGCGCCTTACGAACCAAGAAAAAATTATAGGCTATAAAATGGGTCTCACCTCCAAAGCCAAAATGGAGCAGATGGGTCTGCACACACCGATTTTTGGTGTTCTCACCGATGTGATGGAGGTCAAAACCCAAAGCTCGTTTTCATTAAAAAACAAAATTCATCCCAAAGCAGAACCCGAAATTTATTTTGTTACCAACCGTGATCTGCAAGGATCTGTCACTCCTGAGCAGGCTTGGCAAGCCTGTGACCGCGTGGGCGTGGCGCTGGAAATTCTCGATTCCCGCTACAAAGGTTTTAAGTATTTTACTCTTCCCGATGTAGTTGCTGACAATTCGTCCTCGGCCTTTTTTGTTTTGGGAGACTCCTGTAAAACATCCGATGTGACCACTTTGCAAAATCTCAAAATAGAAATCTGCGAAAATGATCACCCGGTGCACGCCGACACGAGCAATGCCATCCTCGGAAATCCGTTGCTTTCCCTCTGTGAGTTGGTCAAACTCCTTGCTGAGCGCCAGCAGATTCTCCCGGCAGGTAGCCTTGTTTTAGCGGGAGCCGCCACCGCCGCCATTGAACTGAAACCCGAACAAAAAATTTCGGCATCACTAGAAAAAATAGGTACTGTGTCTTTTACTGTTAAAACATGAGCGCAACCAAAGAAAGTCCCCCATGAAAAAACTGAAAACATCGGTTTTCTCTCGATCCGCACAACTCCTCGGTGCTGCCAGCCGCATCGCTGGCCATGAGCTGACCCAAAAAATTAAAGGTCAACTCGCGCAAAGCATTGAGGCCCATGCTCCCGAGTTGCTTAAAACACGCATCCAGCAGGCTAAAATTCTCGCTGAAAACTTATCCCAACTCAAAGGTGCCGCGATGAAATTCGGTCAGCTCTTGAGTATCGATAGCAGCGATCTAATCCCTCCCGAGGTCTTAGAAATTCTCTCGCAATTGCAATTTCAATCAGATCCCTTGGATTATACACAAATTCGCCCCGTTCTCGACAAAGAAATCCCGGCGGCTCTTCGACAGCAGCTCACGATCGAAGAAAATGCTTTTTCTGCCGCCAGCATTGGTCAAGTTCATCGCGCCACATGGAAGGGACAATCTTTAGCTCTGAAAGTGCAATACCCTGGGGTCAGCGATACCATCGATTCCGATCTGGCCATTCTTAAAAAGACCGTTTCCGCTTTTTTGACCGTGAGCCAGCGTTCTATGGAAATCAACGATGTTTTTGACGAGATGGCAAAAATTCTTCATCAAGAGACGGATTACCTTCGCGAACAAGATCTCATGCAAAAATATAGAAAATTTATTGAAACCAGCTCTCTCTCGGGACGTTGTATCGTGCCCCGCAACTTTTCCGAACTCACCACACAAAAACTTTTGGCGATGAGTTTTGAGGAAGGTATTCCCCTCAAGCAATGGTTAGAATCTTCCCCCAGCGCCACCGATCGTCGCTTGATCGGCGCACTGATGTTGGATCTTTACTGCCATGAGTTTTTCCGTTGGGGCTTAGTTCAAACCGATCCTAATTTTGGTAATTACCTTATTCGTGAAAATCAGAAACTCGTTCTCCTCGACTTTGGCGCCACTCAAGAATTTACACCCGACTTTGTGGAAAAATATCGAAGTGTGCTCAAGGCTTTCTCCACTGGCGACGAGAAAAAAATTCTCCAAGCGTCCATGGATTTTCAATTGATTGATCCACGCGAAAGCGCTGAAACCCAAAAAAATTATGTCGATTTTATGAGACTGTCGATTGAGCCTTTCTCCCCTCAACTGCAACCCTTTTCGTTTCACGATGAGGATTACACCAAACGCAGCGTCGAACTGGGACGGAAGTTTACGTCCAGTCTCCGTTATTCCCCACCACCAAAACATATTTTGTTTTTGCATCGAAAATTGGGCGGTATTTTTAATCTTTTGCGCAAAATGCACGTCACTTTGGATTTGACCGAGTATTGGGAAAAAATGGTCACGATCTCTCCACCTGATGGAGTCTAAAAATGCGCACCTCCTTTCGCCATCTTGCCCCTTTTCTTTGGAAAGATGCCTTTGATCCATCCACCTATGGAGAAGTCGATCTTGATCTTTCCTTCGTCGAGAGATTCCAAGAAAAAAACAATGTCTCGCTGCGCTCGATTCTCCTCAAAGCCCTTGCCGAGGGTTATAGCGCCGTCCCGCAAGTCAATTCGTTGGTCCGTTGGGGACGCGTGCGGCCTCGGAGTTTTTTTGCCATGAGCTTGATGGTGCCGCATGAGAATGAAGATTTATGCTTTCTGACCTTTCATGAGCTTCACAAAAAAACCATCCTACAAATTGATTCTGAACTAAAGGATCAGTTACAAAAATTAAGACATCATGATGGGGTCGCCTCGTTTAAAACGACGATGACACTGATTAAAAATTTGCCACGTTTTCTTTTCGTCTTTTTAGTCCCGGTGCTTCGCTGGCTTTTGCGCATTGATTTATTTAAAATTCCTTTTGTACCTCGCCGACCCTTTGGCGCTCTGGTGGTCTCCAATGTAGGAACCTTAGGCTTCCATAGAGGTTTGTTGCCTTTGGTGCCACTCACTGACGCCTCTGTAATGGTAGCCCTCGGTCTTGTCGAAAAACGTCCTATGGTTGTAGATGATAAAGTCGTAATCCATTCGGGAGTGACGATTGGTTTTAATTTAGATCATCGAATCATGGACGGTTTCCATGCGGCACGATTTATCGCAGCCTTCAAGGAAGTGTTTATGAATCCTGAAAAATATCTCTAACGTGTGTTGAGGCCTTATAAAGAGCGAGTGCTTAAATTTGTACGTTAATAGTATTCGCAGAGCGAGCTAGAATGACATGTATTCAATAGACAAACGAGGCCTTGGGTTGTGGGATTATTTCATAAGGAGTCTAGCTAGATTTTCAGTGCTTTAGTGGCCGTCGAGGTGCTCCAAAAGATTCCTTTTAAATCCAAAAATCTGCCGCCGATCCTTCGAGATTCAATACTAATGAAAAATTGATTTTTAGAATTTATTTCGTAGTTGTTTAAAGTTTGGTCGGCAGCTTTTTTTGTGTTGATGTTATTCCCGTGCTCCCTTGGTACGGAGATTGCTCCATCATCGCAAGTAACCTGAATATTATTATTGAAGGACGATTCAAAATGAAAAAATTCTTATTAACATTGAGCTTGTTGGTGCTCTGGACCCCTATGGTGCACGCCGAAAACTCCCTATCTGAATCAATGTCCGCTATATATATTCAGGTGACCGATTTGTTCGCTGAATATGAACACAAATTCCCATCCAAAGAAGCATTGTGCTATCGCCTTGGTTCGATACATCCCCATTTGGAAAATGTCCTTCAGAAAATGGAAACTTTGGATGATGATACAGAATTGGTTGTTAGCAGCGTGACCGTCGCAATGATTCAACTTGTCGGTATGTGCGACGGCCCTATTGTTGGATCGCATCCACGCAACGATGACATTTATAATTTCGGACGTAGCTTTTCGATGCAGCAGGCATTTTTAAACCTAGACAAGGTTAAAAATGAAATTTATTTGTTAGATAACTTGTACTGGCATAAAATCAGACCATAACTTTTTTTACGGTGACTCTTGTGGATACCAACCTGGAAGTTGTCAGAGCCTGAGCCAAAAAGCTCAAGCTTTGTTATTTTATGCGGCAGATTTTTTAAGTCGTTCAAGCCCATCAAGAATAAAAACCCGAATCAAAACCTGATAGGGGATTCCCTGCTTTTCTGCAACAGACTTCAACTCAGAAATCGTGGTTTCATCAAGGGCTACACTCGTTGGCTTTTTCTTTAAATCCTTATAGCGTTTCATGGCCGCAAGAATTTTTTTAGAATCCAATTCAAATGGAGCGTCGTATTCTTTAATTGATTTGACGTAGGATTTCTTCATATTGCCTCCTCTCCTTTTTGTGAGCTACACGTGCACTGATGACTCGAACCCGACCTTCACGAAGTGTGAAGGCCACCTGTAGCATTTGCCCATTAAGTGTTGGTCCGACAAGACCGAGGCGTTGTTCACTCGCTGGCGGTTGAATTTGTATTCCCAATGGAAGAGCAAGTCCCAACCGAAACACAGCCTCGATCTCTTCAATAGAAATTTTGTGTTTAGTAGCATTTTTAGATTGGTTGCCTTTGTCCCATTCAAATTCAAAATAGGAGGTTTCTTTAATCCAAAATAACAGCCATTCTACAAATTCCCATTAAGCCATAACACACTATATCAACACTATTTAGATAGTGTCAATTTTTTACTGGTTTTAGCGCCTGTTCTGACGAGCAAAGGCTTCACTAGCTCCAATCAGATGCCCAACGGCTGGCCAACCCTCAAACCTTTGATACAAGGCTCTTAGTTCTGTACCTAACAAGATTTTAGCTTTTGGGTAACACTCGTATTCGAATTTAAAAAGCGCAGATGACGTGCTCTTAGCTCTTATAAAGAGCAAGCGCTTTTATCTTTTGTATTTTGTGATCAACCATCGGCCGCGGGTACGCACAGCTTTCGCGTCCTGCCTCGTTGTGAATTTCTGCCGGTGAGCAATCCCGTAATTCAGGAATATACCGCTTAATATATTCCGCCTGTGGGTCAAACTTGGCGCTCTGTAACCACGGATTAAAAATACGAAAATACGGCTGTGGATCACATCCGGTGGACGCCGCCCATTGCCAGCCGCCATTGTTCGGAGCCATATCTCCATCGAGCAGCATTTTCATAAAATAATTTTCGCCCCACCGCCAATCAATCAAAAGATCTTTGCATAAAAACGATGCGACAATCATACGCACCCGATTGTGCATCCACCCCGTGGTGTTGAGTTCGCGCATTCCCGCATCAACAATAGGAAAACCCGTTGTTCCCTCACACCAGCGCTGAAACCACGTTTGGTTATTTTCCCAGTTTAAGTTTTCGTACTTGGTCAGAAAGGCTTTTTTCTCCACCTCGGGACGATGATAGAGAATATGATAATAAAATTCTCGCCAAATAAGCTCTTTGAGGTAGCGCGTCGGTCCGTCTTCGGTTTTTTCATTTTTCTGATGTAAACCTAAGTACGTAATGATCTGTGACGTTGTCAGTGAACCGTTTTTTAAAAAAACGGACAAACGGGATGTTCCTTTTTGTGAGGGAATATCCCGCTGAGTTTTGTAAACGGCCATTTTTTCTTTAAAAGCTTGCAACTGCGCGAAGGCTTCACGACTTCCACTTTCGGGAATAGGAATGGTTACAGATTGATTATTTTTTTGAACAAATGTCTGCAATTGATCCACATAAGGGAGATTAACATTTTGGAGATCCTTCCATTGAAGACAAAATAGCGGCTCTGCGGATGCCTTTTCCAAAAATTGCAAACCGGCTTTTTGCGCACTTAAACGCTTCTGAATATCGTCACTGTGATAGTGATCAAACCATTTGCGCGCAAACGGCGAATACACCTGATAAAAATCCCCTGGCTGGGTTTTGTATATTTCGTGGGGCTCTAAGATTAAATGATCGCGAAAGGTTTTTATTTCGAGATTCAGATCTTGCAAAAGGGCTTCGCATTTTTGATCGCGCGAACGCGCAAATGGTTCATAGTCGCGATTCCAGGTGATAGTCTGCACATCGTAGTTTGCACGCAACGCCTGAATCACGCGCGGCAAGGCCTCTTCGGGCAAAGCATCCACCACCAGCAAATCGCCCCCTGTGGCCCGCAAATCGTTTTGTAAGGCTGCTAATGTTTTGAGAAAAAGGGCAAAACGATGATGGGAAAAATCACTGCGCGATAAGAAAATGGAATCAAAACAGAAAATCCCCAGGACGCAGCCGTTATGCTTTTTCCAATTCCATTGCAAAGCCTGATTTCCCGCAATGCGTAAGTCACGCCTAAACCAATGAAGTCCTAAGGACTTTTGTTCACTCATAAGACCTCTTTCATGGCATCTATCACATACCTGGATAATTTTTACAATTCCTACTCTCATCACCCATAGACAAAGACTTTCTCTAACGCCTGCACTAAATTCCGCCAGTGTCCTATCTATAGGTACCAAAAGGGGGAGTTCATGCGCACACTATTTTCACTTATTATCGCTTTTACTTTTTGTTTGGCTCACGCCAACACAGTGGATCCACGTCTCGCGCACTTTGGAATTCGTGAAACAACCTACGCACCGTTGGCATGCCCAGCGAGTAACGAAACACTCAAAGACTTTCGCGGTAAACTTTTAAGTCTTAAAGCGGCCATTAAAAAAGAAGCGGCCAATTGCAATGCCGTCAATCAAGACATCGAAGGCTTAGCGGATTTGGTTACGAAAGATCGCGAGACTTTTTTGACACTCGTTACCAAAGGACAAATCGAAGGCCTTTCCAAAGAGGAACAACTCTCCATTGAAAAATACGTAGAGAATGTGACCATCAAAGCGACCTCGTTGATCAGCATTCTCACCGGTGATGATGGTTGTTTTGCCGAAGATAAAAAAGGAATGTCTCTGGATTTCATTTCGAGTTTACTGGGTGAAAGCTCCAAAATATTATCGGTGATTGGTGGACCACAAATTGGCGGACTGGTTTCTGTCGCCAGTGGCGTGATTTCGGGATTCTCCAACGCCATGCAGGCGATCAATAAAACAGCACAGGGTTATGATTTTTCAAAACCTGCACAAAAAGTGGCCTATGCCGATAGTTTGTGCGCCCTTTTTGATTATCGCAGCGAGCTGGATGCTCTTCTCAATCCTTACGAAACAGCTGACCGCATCGAAAACTTGTCGGTCTCTCTCACTCAGCAGCTGCAACTTCTCCAGCAAAAATGTAGCGAGTGCGCAGAGCTCATCCAATGGGTTGACGAAAAAACAATGCGCGTGACTCGCGCGGGACTTTTGGAAATCGTCAGTGTGGATCAAATCTGGAGTACGGAGTTCGATCAAGACATCTCTCTCCGCGCCTTGGAAATCGATCAAATGTATACCAATTCCATTGGCACACACACATATCTCGCTCTCAAAATGCGAACCTGGTTGCCCCTCCGTTATCACGCGGTCGAGTCGTCGCGCCTCACGGCCGATTTAGGTCTCGCCTCTGTACTTTATGAGATTAACAATATTGAAACCTTTATGGTGGATGACCAGGCCAAAGACTTTATCGAGCAACTCTCTGCCGACGCTGACGAATGGCAAAGTAAGGCGCATGTCTACCTTGTTTTGGAAGGTGAATATTTAGCCTCAGATCTTGGACTTTATATGCCCTATGATATTTATTACTCACCCATATCGTTTGAAGATATGTATTCGGCGATCATACAAACCCTTGTAGAGGGAGCCTCCCGCTTAACAGATCCCCACGCCAAAGCCCGCATTCGTTCTTACTTTGCGGGATTTAATCTTTTATCTCAGGGTTTGAATGTCTCTATTGATGTGGCGAATAACTATTGCCAATTTTTTGAAAATTCCAATTGGTATCGCGGCTCCGTTGTCGATGTTTGCCCCAACACCAACATCAAACGTCTTGAGTCAAGGGCCCTGCTCTTTACCCAGTACCGCTTCCAAATGGCGCCGTTTGCACCCATGGATACCACGGTCATCGCCAATGATGGTCCTGCACAAATTGTGACATCCAGTTGGATGGAGACTATGGAACGCACCATCTCTGATTTATCTACGCAGACCGGTTACGTGCTGAGACAGACCGATGTCCCTCCGCTGATCGGCCAAGGTCCACAGTAAACTCCACAGCTGGCACTAGTGTGTCAGCTGATAAATGGTGCCAGAATAAATTTTGTTTGCGGAAAATACTTGCGCCTGGGGAAAACTTTTTTCCTGGGCGGTCTCAAGAAAATCATCCTTAATCACTGGGTAAAAACCATACGTCGGTATTTTTTTTCCATCTGCGCCATCGACAATTAAACTCGAAGGCGAAAGCCACGTGCTGGTGTGGGCAGATGGATACTCCTTTTTGATTTCTTCCTTCATGATGTTTACAAATTTGCTTTGTGGATCGCTCGCCGTATAGTTCCAACCCTTCACCATTTCGATTTGCAATTGGGGATCACGCGATTTTGATTTTAACTGTTTGAGAAAAATCTGAGCATGCGACGAATCGATATCTTTCATAAATCCCGTGTGGATCAAACGGCAATCAATGGAGGCTTCCGCGCCGGTTGTTTTGTACTCAAAGCTTGTCCAGTTACAGGCCGTACGGAATAGTTTTTCCGGACCATCACGTTTATCAGGCGTGATGTCTCTTTGCACCTGTGACCATTCCCCCGAGGCATCCAATTCCCAGAGAAGATCTCCCCATTCCGAATGTTGGGGATACACATCTTTGACGGTTTTTACAAAACTCACCGAGGCTGGCGTACGCATGTGTTTGTAAAATGTGGGTTCTTCAAAAGACCAATCACGATACGGAATGATAGAAAGTTTTTGCAGACCTTGTGCGGCCACTTGCAGTGCCGAAATTTTTCCAAGATGATTGTCTTTAGGATAACTCAGCTCTAAAGCAACGGTGTAAAGATCGCCGTCTTTATGACCTTGCACAGAAACGTCGGGATGCACAAAGGCTTTGCCCACAGCCATTTCGTTCATACCTTTGCAGCGTAGCTCTAAATCCACTTTGTACGGAATCGTATTGATGTTGGACTCTGCGGTTGTAAAGGATTTGATCTGACATTTTCCTAAATCTTTAAAATCTTGTGGGTCGTGAGGGAAAAACACCGCCAACAGTTGATCGAGATGGGACAGCAAGCGTGTGGCGCTGGGATGCTTGAGCTTTAACCACGCTCCGCCTTTTTGTTCTGCGCCAATCAGAAATACATTTTTGTTTTGTTTACTAAAACCATAACCGCCTTCGTTAATGACCAGCTGGGCTTGCGGAAACATTTTGATCGCCTCTTGCGCTTGGCCATTTTCCGTGGCCAAAAAAACTAAATTTTTAGTGCGTGCTTGTTTGGACTTTGCTGCAAAAGCCATCGACATCAATTGCATGATCCCTAAAGATTTGACATCGGTCTTTTGCTGACCCCAAAGAGGATTGGCTTTGCCTTCGACGCCCACCATTTGGCCGCTCGCCAAATCGGTCGAATGCACTAAAAACACTGTGGGTGTGGTGGGTGTTTTTTCAAAATACGCGATCAGTCGCGCGGAATTGGCGAGATTCACCTCTTCAAAAGAAATCTTTATAATTTTAAATACACCTTTGAAAAACTCTAATGACGAAGCATGGGAATCTGTTTGTGAGTACGAACGCAAACACGCATTGAAGGCGAACTCCACCGCGAGGCGCGAAGATTCACTCCAGGTACTTTCTTTTTGCTCAGGAAGTTTTTTAAGAAGTCGTCCGCACTCCTCTCCCGCAGTGGTTGCTGATTGAAATCGCTCAAACCCATCTTTTTTAACAACCGAACTTGTGCAACCGACCACAGCCAACAGAATGGCGAAAATCCAACGCATACAACTCCCTCATGCAAAAATCTTAAGACTCCCATCTGATTCTGGCATATCTCATCCGGCATGAATACTCCCAGCTCGACAAACGGTGGATAGGTTGACTCAGCTCTGGTCCTAAGAGATAAATCATTTATGCCGGTTCGAGTTTATAAATTTGGGGGCGCCAGTCTCGCTGACACTGAAAAGTTGAAAGCTGTAGCCGCTTTTTTAAAAAAAGAAAAACAACTGCACGGAGATCCGATTCTCGCCGTGGTCAGTGCCATGGGAAAAACCACCGATGAGCTGATCCGCCTCGCCCAAAGTGTGTCTCGTCATCCCAACCGACGTGAACTGGATATGCTTTTAACTGTCGGTGAGCGCACTTCGATGTCACTCATGAGCCTCGCTCTGCAGGATTTGGGGCTCAACGCGATCAGTTTTACCGGCAGCCAAGCGGGAATTCTTACCGATTCAGCTCATGGCAACGCCCGCATTTTAGATATTCGCGCTTTTCGTATTCAGGAGCACCTCACTCGCGGGGACACCGTGGTCCTGGCTGGCTTCCAAGGTGTGTCCCAAGAGCACAAAGAGATCACGACTTTAGGCCGAGGCGGCACCGACACCACGGCCGTGGCCATGGCGTCCTTTTTTAAAAGTTCCGTTTGTGAGTTTAAAAAAGACGTGGGTGGACTTTTTTCTGCTGATCCTAAAACCATTCCCACCGCCCGTCATCTTCCCCAGCTCACTTTTAAGAATGTGATGGATATGACTTTTTGGGGTGGCAAAGTTTTGCACTATCGTGCGGCAGAGCTCGCCGCTGTTTTAAAAATCCCTTTGCGTTTTTCACACTTTCAAGACGAGAGCCAATTTACCCTCGTCGGTGGAGATTCTATGCTCGAGAACCAACAACTTCTTTCTATTAACAGTCATAAAGAGGCTCATCTGTGGACGTTTCCACAACAATCCATGACCCAAGCGATTCAGTGGTTACAAACTCAAGTGGTGCAAAAGTCTTTACCTCAACCCCAGATCCTCAGCGCCTCAACGACAGAGAAAGATAGTCATTTACTTTTTGTTGGCGAAGTCGGCGAAATGCAAAAAGAATTGGGTCATTCGGGTAACACCCAAAAATTTTCGACCATCACCGCCACTTGCCAAGGAGCGGTGAGCTCCGATCTTCTTTCTAAAGCCCTCGCCGTTCTTGCCAACATGGAAGTTCATAAAATTCTGCAAGATACCACCAACCTCACTTTTGTTGTGGCGCAGAAACATCGTGACAGTGCGATTCAAAAATTACATACGCTGATTGGGAAATAGATTTTAGAGCCCGTCTAAGAAGTATTGACTGATCTATTTATCCATTGTTTCATTATTCCCAAACGGACTTATTCCTAGGGGGAAAAATGAAAAAAGTCATATTTATGTGCATTCTTGCTTTGACCACACTTCAATGTAGTAAAAGCAGCAACGGTGGTGGCGGTGTTCCAGGTGCGGGTTTACCTGCATTAACACCAGAGCAAAAAACTCAAGTGAGCTCGTTCAATAGCTCTATGGATACGATTTCTGCAGTAAAAACTTCTAAGATGGGTAATGCGTCCACTTCATCTACATGGTCAAACATGATGGGAACTGCAAACTCTGCTTCGGCCCCCCAGTTTGATAAAGCTCAACAAGAACTCATCGAGAAAATGGAGCAGGCTGAGAACAGTTATTACTGCCAAACCAACGTATCGATGCCGAACTCCACAAGCATGACAGACATCCCGAATGCATCCATTGCCATCACCGGAATCGATTGCCCCATGAATTACGAAATGTCCATGAATACAACGATCCTTGGACAATCAGAAAACAGCGTCTCCATTCAAATGGCGATTACAGAAAAATTTATTTTGAATGATGTTTCCAATACAAAACCAGATCTCAATTTAGGTCTTGATGTCACTGAGTATGCGAATCAATTCAAATTCAACATGTCTGCCAGTGGCAATGCCAACAGTGTGACAATGAATATGAACGGCACGGGAACCATGACTGCGAAAAGTCTCTCTGCTGGTGAAGTATCGACCAGTCTTACTGCTCGCGTCGGCATGAATATGATTATGAATTCAAATAGCAATTCCATGAACATGAACGTGAATATGAGCATTACGATCACTCAGAAATATGCAGATTTTAGTGCTGTAGGCCATGTGACTGCATCTATGAATTCTAATTCTGAGAGCAGTTTTGATAACTCTGAAATCGCTGGCAATGGAAAATTCTACATCAATGGTAAAGAAGTAACAGAAACTGAGTTCGAAGCAGTTTTTGGAAATTCTATGTCTTCAATCCCCATGAATTAAAATTCATCTTTCTTTGAAGCCACCTTTTGGGTGGCTTCAACTCTCTCACGACTGCTCAATCCAATCTAAATAGTTTGGTCTATTTATTTGAAATAAAAGTATTTTTTCCTGCTTTTAATGCTGATATAAAATCAGTCGCAAGTTTTTGACCTTGCTTTAATCGCTGACCTTTAAATGTCAAATCCATCATAAGAGTATTTGTATTGACTGTCTCTTGTGTTTGGACGACTTCTGTAAATGAATTGTCACCTGTAATATCTTTGCATAACAATCTGGAAGTGCTCGCAAGAGAAGTTCTACTAGAGGAGTTATAACGTCCTGGGATCGCCTCTGGTAGCAGATAGGCTCTCACGGCATCGCTTGATTCTGGAAAAAAACTGGCATTCCCTCCTTGAATTAATTCTGACATCAAGCCGCCACTTGGGTATTGACCCTGAATCTGCTGATAAGCTTCACGTCCATAGCCGAGGTCACGAAACTCATCATTTAAAATTCTAGCAGTAAGTTCATCGGACGTTGTTACGATTTCATCTGCAGGCAATGACCTCCAGACATTATGTCTAAACTCATTTTCTGCCATAGAGGTTCTATTGTGTTGTATCATCATTTCTCCATAGACAGCTGGGACACCTACAAAAACTAAGTTGAAAATCTTTTTAGTCGGATCAACAAGAACAGAAAAAACCTCCGCTGCAGCGGATTGTTTGGGATGTCCAACCACAAGACCAAATCGCTCAACGATCGTCCAATTGAATTGATTTACAAACTCCGGACTTAAAAATCCAAGTAACAACTCAGCTGATATTTCCCCTCTTGAGGACTGTCCATTGAATAGAACATCCTCAGCGCCGTAGCCTTGCATGCCAACCAACAGAGGTAGAATCAGAAAATAGAAATGGTAAAAAAATCTCACTTTCATATTTACCTCCACCAAAGTGATTTATAAATCAGTTGAGCAAAATATAAGCCAAATGGACCTCTGTTGTTAAAAATGATAAGTAATTAGAAATATTGGTGTATCGAGAATTCAGATCAATAATAGGAATATGACATTATCCTAAGATGTGTTGCTTTAGTGATCAACAGTGAAAGTAATTCATTACACAGCTTAATTTTGCTACCGCAGAGTTAAATGCCGTCCGGTTAAGAAAAAGCGAGAGAGATCCTTCGCGTTGCTCAGAAATAATGGACGCCCCCTCTTGCCAACGAGGGCTGGTTACCTCAATACAGTAAAACTGTAAACAAAAGGGGGAAATCCATGAGGAACGTAGTATTTATTGGTTTAGATGTCGATGATAAAAAATTCCACGGTT
>JBGSUL010000125.1:0-43361 GCA_041736155.1 Bdellovibrionales bacterium | reverse complement strand
GATCGCTATTCCCGTCGAAAAGTGCTCTTTAACGATCAAACTCTTCTTTTTCTGTGTAAAACGTTTACGCTTTGTAGGCGTTACTTCCATAAAGACCCCCTGGGGTTGGGTGTCCAAATCAAATCGGGGTCACAAACACTTTATTCAAGAAGGTATTAGAGATAAATCTAAAAGATATCAAATATCTTACGAACAATCAGCTGAAGCTGTGAGAGCGTCCCTGCAAGGCGTATTAATTCAAGCCAAATAAAACCTATATGCAGGTTCTGCTTTAACAAAGGACCTGCTTTTTTTTAGTTAAAGTTATGAAGAAAAAGGCAACACCTATGGCAAAGTTAACCGGCATTTTTTGTCTACTCACGCTTATTCTTGTTGGCTGTAAATCAGATCCTCCGGCGTCCCCCGCTCAGCCCCAGGAGACAACCATCATTAAAGTGGAGCCAACCACCACAACAGAAGTTCCTGCTCAGCCTGTGGCACAGACAGAAGTTCTGCCACCCACCCCGCCACCTCCAGAACCCACCTACCAAGAAAAAGTTCACAAGGTCTACGAAGCACTTACTCTCGCGGAGGACATCATCGGCCGCGCAGTCATTTCCTCCACTGTAACCTATGATCAAAAAATAAAATTTCAAAAAATTTTAGAAAGTCTGCAAAACGCAGATCTAGCCATTCCTCCAGAAGGCGAAAATTTTCAAAACTGCTATTTTGGTGTCATGGCATTCACCGTCCGTTATGATTCGAGAATTGGTATTTGCCGGATCTCACTAGAAACTGAAAAAGAACACATTGCGCAAAACATTATCCACGAGGCCGCACACTTATCAGGTACATGGGATGAGTGCGAAGCCACCAAATTAGAAACTGCCATCATGATAGCCGGCAACGGAAAAGTTGATCACAATAATGATTACGTTGCGGGCTGCAGTCTTTGACGATCCTCATCTTGATAAGCATCAAAGACTTCCAGAGGGCAGAGAAAAAACCATCGCAAAGGATCTAATCTAGGTTTCTCAATCAGTCTGGTTTTTTATTTTCCAGCAGAAACTTATACCGATTGTGCTGCCCACAAAGAACTTGCAAGTTTGCTGGGTCGTTACCCCCTCCACGACTCACACTCTGAATATGATCCACCTGTAAAAAATGACGACTGCCGCAGGCTTTTCCCGTACGCGGATCGCGATAGACGCACGTGGCGTTAGTGTGGAGTAATTGTTTTCTTAAGGATTGAGGAAGAGGTTTTCGTTTCACTTCCGTAGCGGTAGTGAAAATGATTGCCGGGCCCAAAGCGACTTTTAAGTCCGAAGTAGATCCAGAAGTATTACTTTCCTTAGATTTAGTGTTCACACAGTCGCTTATCACATTCACTACCTCGGCAGCCTTCTTCACGGTGTCTCTAGATTTCAAACAGTTTTGTTTTGGCGCACGCCTCGCCAATTCTTTCTTTGCCAAATAAGTCACCAAAGTCGCCCAGTTTTTCTCCGGCACCGCGTGGGAAAGTTGCGCTTGCACCTGCTCCAATACCTCTATTTGTTCTTTGCTTAACGTCATGGTCACCGTGACCGATTCGTCCCTGTGCTGGATAATTTTATTTTTCGGGCTGATTTCAATATTCAATGTCTGTGCAATCAACTGCTCGGTTTTGGCTTGGGTTTGATGTTCAATTTTATCCAGCAGTTCCCTTTTTAACTCCACAGGAATCATCGACTTTGTCTCTCTACGAATCTCCTTCTCCGCCCTCTGCAAAAGAGCCACTTGGCTTAGATTCAACGCACCATTCTCAATCTTCTCCGCCACCTCTGGAATCTGCTGTAGCAAACGTGCGCCATCAATCCTGCGCATGGCCGCACTCGGGCTATATCCATGTGCTTGGACCAAAAAATCAAAAAGACTGGAATAAGCTCTTTGCGTATAAAGTTTACGCCGATCGATCTCGGCAATGCATTGTAAAACCAGATGTGTGATTTTACGTTCGGTTTTAACCAGCTTCTGCAAACGCGATTCTAAATGATCGTTAGAAAGTAAATGAAGATTCATATTTTTATCCTTTCGCTCACTACCGTAGCGGTAGTGAAACTTTGAATAAAAAAGTTCTATCATGAGTTTTTATTGATCATTTTTTGAGGTTTTTAAAAAGCCGGACAGAATTTTTAAAGAACTTGGTAAAGAGACGAAAGTCATCTTAATAAGCTCACCGTCTTCATAACTTTCCATCTGCACCATGGAGTACCCTTGGAAAATTAAGAACGCTCCTCACTCATTTTAAGATGTGCAAATTACGTCAATCTTTTATATGTCCGATCTCTCCGAATTATCTTCGACGATCTTAAAGACGCAGAGCGAATATAAAAAGTTTGGTTTTACTCAGACAGCTGGTAGACTTTTTCACATGGACTTTAAAATTATTTTCACATTGTTCTTTTTGTTATCATCCAATACTCAAGTCATACCTCTTGAGGTCCAAACTCCCAAGTTGAGCTTTGAAAGTATTTCACCAAAAGGCACAGCAAAATAATAACTGAATAAGTTTTGGGGCAAATCTATGATACAAATATTCATACAAATCATTTTATCTTCCTTTATTTTCGCAGGAACACCCGTCGACTACCAAAAGCAAATCGACAAACACCTCAGTGGTTTTATCATCGTACCCAAAGCAGAATTCAGTTCTGATCTTGTCAAAATTACCAAGCTTGAAAATCCGGGCCTGGCCATTGGAGATTTTAATGGCGACAAGATTCCTGATTTTGCAGCACTGGTGCGCAACAAAGTCAAAAAACGTTATGAGGCTGGTGCGAACTCTTATGATTATTATGATGGAAAATTTGTGATTTGCCTTGGCACAAAGAAAAGTGATTTTAAGTGTCCGATGGTTTCAAGCCCGACCATCCATCTCCCTCTAGAGACTTATTTACAAACGGTTCCTCCACAAAGAACCGGCTGCTACAATGAAAAGGGAAAGAAAGACTTTATTAATGTTAAAACGGACGCAATTAGCATGAACTTTTTTGAAAAAGCCGCCGTCAATTATATCCATCAGCCGGACGGCACTTACCTGAGTTGCACGACCGCAGATTAATTTTTACTACCGCTACGGTAGTCATTTCTTGAAGTTCGATCCAAAGACGCAGAGCGATTTAAAAGGGCCGCTCTATTGAACATTGTCCCCGTTCATACTAAACGTGCTTCCATGCAATCGAGTACTAACCGGATCACAAAGATAAAATCTATTTTCCTTGTGGCCTATCATTTATTAAAGCTCGCACGGAATCCACAGAATACGGCCCATGCGCTGGCAGTCTCAGATAACTTGCTCAAACTCGGATTGTTTCAGGCCGGCGTAAAACATCTTAGATCCAACCCCCTCACCGCTCCTTTAGTTGATAAACCCTATACCGTCGCTGAATTTGATTTAGATCGCTTGATACAACTCCCCAAAGGATCGCTTGGTCACGAGCTGGCGGCTGTGATGAAGGCTGGGAATCTTGACCCTAATTACTTTCGCAGAAGCAATCCACCCGTCGAAGGCAAAGTCATTTTGGACCACATCGAGCAAACCCATGATATTTGGCATATCGTTTTGGACTTTGATATCTCGGAGGCTGGCGAAATCGGTATTCTCGCCTTTCAATTTGGGCAGTTAAGATCTCCACAGGCCGTTGCCTTTATGGGTGGAGCCTTCCTCCGTTGTCTTATCAAAGATCTTTCACTGCTCCCACCGCTTCTGGATGCAATCACACGCGGATGGCTGCTTTCAAAAAAATGGCCGCCTTTGTTTGCTGTCAACTGGAATGAGATCATGCATCTTCCCGTGGAACGGATTCGTCAGCAACTTGATCAAGGCCTTATACCCACATCTACCAATTCGTTACCGCAGCAATAAATTCTTTTGAGGTTCTGGCTGTTAACTTTGTTAATGGATATATTTGGACATCTGTAGATTCAAAAACAAACATCTTTACATCTGCAAGATCCTTTGCCCCAGACGATAACCCATGGAATTGGGAAGTTACTGTAGACGTGAATCCAGCCTACGGTAGTGATTTCTGAATTGACATTTTTGTGCGACTCATTGGTAATAAAAGAAATCAAGGTGCTCTAATATGAAAAACATAAGCTTAATTCTCTCTGTCTTTTTAACTCTTGCCGCCTGTACACCTAACAAACCTACGCCTGAAATTACGCTAAAATCTGAGCCAAACTTGGAGCCGACAAAGCCTGCAGAACCTGAAATGGAAACTGTGGATTATTTCAGTGGTAAAAATGGCAGTCTCGAAGGATTTACCTGCCCATCAATCGTCGTTCCCGGAGTAGGCATCGGCTCCATCGTACTCAATATGCCAAAAGGAAATCTTTTACAAAGTGGTCTTAAAATAAAGCAATTCAAAAATTCTACAGAAGATTTTCTGGTTGGACCTTTTTTAGTGACCCTGGCTAACGACAAAGTGGTACAGATTGAGGCGGAACCCGCCTTCATTCAATGCTTGGAATATGCAGGCAAACCAATCCCTGCAAACTCAACCATTGAACAACTGCAAAAAATCTTTCCCCACTGTAAAAAGCTCGAAAGTCGCCGTGGAGGTAATGTTTCTGCCTGCGATAAAATCGAAATTAGACAAGGCGGCTTAGCTACAAACTCCCCACTTATTAGTATTAGTTCCCCACAACAGTAGTTACTAATAAGTTGCAGATTAAAAACATATTTGACCATCGACACCTATCCCTGTGAGAATAGACTTATGGTAATATTAAAATGGATCTCCCTCTTTTTAGCATCTTATCTTTTCTACTCCAGCACCTACGCCTGCCATCATTCACCCGTTCAGAAATCAAAGAAAATGTTTGATGTTATTCTCAAAGATCTCTTAAAGACTTATAAACCAGCGGGTGGCGGCGGAATCCAGGGCATTCATATGGTGTCTACCGATGTGTTTAAGGTGTCTATTCTACAAGAAGAAAGAATTGATGAGATCACGTATCATCTCATCGTTAAACCCAATTGTTCTGTTGTTATCGAGAAAAGATCGGAATCAACTGAAACAAAAGACCCCCACCTCAAAAAATAGTCGGACGAATTGACGTAAAAAATTGTCAATAAGAATGTTGGCACTCAGCCAAACGACCTCACATCCTCTTATACGGATTGTCCGCGGACTCGATCATATACAGTGCAGGCTCGAGATTTTTTTGGAAGACGCTATCGAGCACGCCTTGACCTGGGTAAAAGCCACCACTCCAAAACTCTTTCGGGTCTAACTCAAAGGTGAACGCAAAAATTCCGCGCTCTCCATAGGCCCAATCACAGGTGTCGCCGCTGGCCAGATAAAGATCTCCTGACTTCATTGCTTTGTAGCCTGTTAACTTTGCCATTTGCTTACCCATCTTTTCAAACACGGCGAGATCTTTGGCGTTGGGAACGTTGTCTTCGATATGTCCCCACGGCCACATCACCAATTGCGAGAAGGTGTGATAGCTTAAAAGCATTCGCAACTGTGGATGCGCGATAATCCAATCGCGCACGGCTTGCGTTTCTTTTTCGCTAAACGCACTTGGCCCGCGATAGGTTTCATCATGGGTGGAGGTGCTGGCACCTTCTCCGCCCCAACCGAAACCATAGTTGCGATTAAGATCGACTCCATAGACACCGTCGGAGTTTCGGTGACGGTTTTTTCTCCAGCTCTGATATTTACCCGACGCCACGTCGTACTCTGCACCGTCGGGATTGATCATCGGCGCGATAAAAATTTCGTAGTTATTCAGCATGGAAACAATGCGCGGATTTTGTTTTTGGTATTCATCCACTAAATATTGCAAAAGACGCAGCGGCACCTCCATAGACACATGCTCGCGGGCGTGATGTCCACCCATAAACACTGTCGCCGGTTTTACATCATCGTTCGCCGATACACGCACCATCCACAAATGGCGCTGCTCTTCCGTCTGTCCCATGGACGACCACGAGAGAATCTTGGGATACTTTTGCACAAGACTTTCCAGCTCCTGGCTCAGTTCCGTATAATTATGAAATTTGCTATCATTTTGCGGAAAATCAAATGGCGACATTCTTTGTGGGTATTGCGCTAAAACTTGCACACCCATTTGCTTTAACTGCATAGGATTTTTTTCGCTGAGCACGATCACACGATCGGCTTCCACCGCGACAATGTCTAAACCCATTGAGGCCAAGTGTGTTCGCTCTTTGACATTTTGTGCTTTGATCTCTAACCACAGCAGATCGGCCCCATTGGCAACCGTGCTCACCATCAACGTCAAAAGTAACGCAATCCACCCATACTTTCTCATCGAAACCCCCACAAAAAAATCAGACCTGTTTTTTAAGTGGACGCCTCTCAATCGAGAGAGTCTATCAAAGATCCAGTCACCTAGACTGGATCTCGACTAAAGATCCCGTCTAGGCGACGGGATCTCGATTTAAATGATGATTAGAAAGATCCACCCAAAGTGAATGAATTACTTTTGAGCCCCACAAACGTGAGCACGGAACGGCGACTCACACCTTTAGTGATCAGGCCTTCTCCACTCACGCGAATTTCTTTTACGCAACGATTACCGCGAGCAACTTCATACCAATCAGAGGCTGTTTGATTGCGAAAGCCTCTATTCACTGGAACTCTTTCCACGTCATTATTGTGGTAAGTGATTTCCACAGTACGCACATACACGTCAGAGACATCCACACGAAAAAGAAGTTTATCGACTCGTTTGTTGGCCGAAGGTTTTTCGCAATTGGGAAAACGCACAGAGTCCCAACCGCCATTGGCTGGCAACGTGACACTGGCCATAACTAATTTGTTGCCGGTATCTTTTAAGATCAACTTGTCAGAATTTTGCCAAGCACTGTCCCAATGATCGTCGTTCTTATTATTATGGTTTTTAATAATATTACCGATAATAATCCCGCCGATAATGCCCACAAAGACATCCCCAGCATCCACTTTGGCTTCAGCTTTGATTACCGACACCGCAAATAATAACGTAACTAAATATTTAAACATCTTTTCCCCCCTCAAGGTTAGATTGCGCTGAATGCGCACCTCATAGTCTTCGACCCCTTTCCCACTCACAACTGACAAATACTTACAAAAATGCAGAGGTCTTTTGAATTCGTTATAAAAATCAGGATTTTGTGCAAAATTTTTTAGCGGCCAGAGCCGTTATCATTTGCATTTCAACAACTACTTGGTATGAATAGAGGATAACCTTTTAAGGAGGCAAATATGGCTTTTACACTTCCCGAACTCCCTTACTCAAAAGATGCATTGGCACCTATTATTTCTCCCGAAACCATCGAGTATCACTACGGCAAACATCACAACGCTTATGTAACCAACCTCAACAATCTGATCAAAGGCACTGAGTTTGAAAATAGCACGCTCGAAGACATTATTAAAAAAGCGCAAGGCGGAATTTTTAACAACGCCGCACAAGTTTACAACCACACATTTTATTGGAATTGCTTAAAACCCAAAGGTGGCGGCGAGCCCACCGGAAAATTGGCCGAAGCTATCACTAAAACTTTTGGTTCTTTTGCGACGTTCAAGGAAAAATTCACGGCCGCCGCGCAAACACAGTTTGGCAGTGGTTGGGCGTGGCTCGTGCAAAATCCAGATGGCTCATTAACGATTGAGCAAACGGCCAATGCAGGATGCCCACTGACAAAAAATCAAACACCGCTTTTGACTTGCGATGTTTGGGAACACGCTTATTACATCGACTACCGCAATGCACGCCCCACTTACATTGAAGCTTTTTGGAAACTGGTCAATTGGGATTACGCTAGCAAACAAATGAAGTAAGTTGGAATTTTGATGAGTTTTATCCCCTGCGCTCCAGAACTTTTTTTTAAGTCGACGAAAACAGGGGATCTGCGCCTAGGCGAACTCGTTCAGAACAACGAACGGATCCAAAAAAACGAACCAGCTGATAAAAATATCGCAAACGCCCGCACTTATCATGTGGCGGGTTATCCCGATGATGAAGGGATTCAAATCAATGGCGGTCGTTTAGGCGCTAAGCTCGCCCCGGATGTCATTCGTAAATACTTTTACAAAACCACTCCGACAAAAATTATTCCGGATTACAATTTAAAGGATGAGGGGAATTTATCTCTGTCTTCGCCTTTAGAAAAGCGCCACACGCACGTGGCGGAAGCTGTAACAAAAACTCTGCAAACACCGAACACGGTTTGGTTGGGCTTGGGCGGCGGACATGATTACGCGTTTGCCGATGGCTTTGGTTTTTTGCAAAGCTGCCAAAACTCCAAATACAAACCGCTGATTATTAACTTTGATGCTCACCTCGATGTGCGCTCCACGGAGCAAGGACTTTCGAGCGGAACGCCCTTCTACCGTTTGCTTACGCAACCCAATGTACCCACTTTTGATTTTGTCGAAGTCGGTTTGCAACGCCAGTGCAACAGTCCTCATCATGTCGAGTGGGTTTTGAAAAAAACGCCGTATGTTTATTTTCTCGAAGATCTCATCAGTGAAGGAAACTGGGCGCAAACATTTTTTGCCAAAATCGCTCACCTCCTCGTGCCACCGCGCCCAACATACTTAAGCGTCGACATCGATGGTTTTGCAAATAGCGTCGCCCCGGGCTGTAGCCAAAGTTGGCCAGCAGGATTAGACGCTGCGCCTTTTTTAACTTTGCTCAGCCTTTTGAAAAAACGCGTGGATGTTCGCTGTCTGGGAATTTATGAAGTCTCCCCAGCACTCGATATCGACGATCGCACATCGAAATGGGCGGCACAAATTCTTCACCATTTCATTCATAGCTAATTAGATCCATGGCAAAAAAACCTTCCCTCATCAGCTTTGGCAGCGACAATCACTCCGGTGTTCATCCACAGATATTGCAAAGTCTTTTGGATGTTTCAGAAAAATATGCTCCCAGCTACGATACCGATCCCACCTCTTTAGAACTTAAAAAATGGATTCAAAAAAATTGGAAAGCGGTTGATTCTCATTTGGTTTTTAACGGTACCGCAGCCAATGTTCTTTGCCTTTCGGCAGCCCTTGAGTCTTTTCATTCTGTGGTCTGTACGGATGTGGCTCATCTCTATGAGAGTGAATGTGGCGCTCCCGAAAAGTTTGTGGGCTGTAAATTGATCCCAATTCCCCACAAAGACGGCAAACTCAGTGTCGCCGATGTCAAAGCGGCTTTGATTCGCCGAGGCGATCAACATCACAACCAAATAAAAATGGTGAGCATCACGCAACCCACGGAACTCGGCACCGTGTACTCACTGCAAGAGCTCACTGAGTTACGTGCGCTCTGTGATCAGGAAAAACTCTATTTACATATCGATGGGGCCCGTCTCGGGAATGCCTGCGCCGCTCTGGATTGTGATTTTTCCAAGATCCTTAGCTTTGCCGACGTGGCTACTGTTGGCGGAACTAAAAATGGACTTCTCTTTGGCGAGTTGGTCATTCTCAACCGACCTGAGCTCAATGAGAACTTTCGCTTTCGTCGCAAACAAGCCATGCAGTTGCCCTCTAAAACTCGCTTTCTGGCCCACGCGTTTCTGACATATTTAACTGCTCCACTCTTAGCGACTCCCCTCGCGGAAGCGCCTTTGTGGAAAGACATCGCTCAAAAACAACTCGCCATGGCTCAGTACTTAGGGAAAAAATTGCAAGAACAGTGCGGAATCGCCCCTCTCTATCCAGTGCAATCCAATGCGGTCTTTTGCCTGATTCCCCAAGAATGGATCAAAAAACTCCGCGAGGAGTTCTTTTTTTACGTCTGGGATGAGAAGACTTTTGAATGCCGCCTCATGACATCTTTTTGCACCACGCAAGAAGAGGTTGACGCTTTTATCGCAAAGATCGAAACCTTAAAGTCATAAACCCGAGGTGATCGATGAAAAAGCCCTATCCCAAAGTGAATTACGCTGACTATCTCGGGGTGGATAAAATCCTGAATTTGCAATCCCCTAAGGGCATCGAGTACGGCAAACCCGCCCACGATGAGATGCTATTTATTATCGTCCACCAAGTTTACGAGCTGTGGTTTAAACAAATTCTGTGGGAGCTTGATAGCGCTCTCGATTTATTCTCGCAACCGACGATCGATGAAGGCCATATGCTTAAAATGGTCAGCCGTTTTCATCGTGTCATCGAAATTCAAAAACTTTTGATCCAACAAGTGGATGTGCTCGAAACCATGACTCCCATGGATTTTCTCGAGTTCCGCGATTTTCTGTTCCCTGCCTCGGGTTTTCAAAGTCATCAGTTCCGTCTTGTGGAAAACAAACTGGGCCTGGTCCGTCGTTTAAAATTTAATAACCAAGATTATAAAAACTTTTTAAAAGACGAAGAAAAGCCCGCGGTCAAAGACGCCGAAGAGGCTCAACATCTTTTTGGCTATTTGGAAAAATGGCTGGAGCGCATGCCATTTATCACCACCGATACGTTTAATTTTTGGCAGAGTTATCGCGCGCAAGTGGAAAAGATGTTCGACGAAAACGAGCAAGCCATTCGCCAAGCCGGACTGGATGCGGAAAGTACTCAACAACATCTCGACAGCATTAAATCTTCTCGCGAGAGTTTTCATTCGATCTTTAACGAAGAAGAATACAAAAAAATGCAGGACAATGGCCTTTGGCGTTTAAGCCATAAAGCTTTGCAGGCGGCGTTGTTTATTCAACTCTATCGCGATGAGCCTCTTCTTCAAGCGCCCTTTCATCTCATCACGTCTTTGCAAAACATCGATGAAAACTTCACCATGTGGCGACAACGTCATGCCATGATGGCCCATCGTATGCTCGGCGCCAAGATGGGCACCGGTGGATCAGCAGGACACAAGTACTTGGCGGCGGCGGCTGATAAGCACAAGATTTTTACCGATCTGTTTAATCTGAGCACGTTCTTGATTCCGAAGTCGCAGCTTCCCGTATTGCCACCCGAGCTGAATAAAAAGCTCCGCTTTCAATACTAGATCCTTCGATTTGCTCAAACTTTAGGCTTAACCTAACATAATCCTGACAATTCACTTGACCAATGGCTGCTTTTTAACTGGAATAAAAAGTGGGGATCGGGGGAATTATGGGACTACTTGTTTTACTTATTTCGTTAGCGGGTGCCGTCGAAGGCCATTACGTCTATGAAGGGGAACAGCAAACCCTGTCGACCGTTCGCCGCGAAACAGTTTACACCGGGTCCTCTGCAGGTAAAGAGCGTGTTGAGGAATTGCGTAACGACGGCTACTCCTGCGCCGCTAAATTACAGTTTCTCCAATGCTCCAAAAACTTACCGCCAGAATCTGTTGCGGCTGTTTACACTCCGCAAATCAAACAGGTGTCGTTTGGCGCTATCACTGCGTTAAACACTCTCTACAGTGGCGATAGCCTTTTGCAGTACGAGGCGGACCAGAGCGTGAAGATCAATGGAGTGACGTTCTCTAAAGCGATGTATTACGAGTTCAAGGATTTCGTCAAAGTGGCCGCTGGGGATTCAACACAAGGAACCTACTACTCGTTTGTGGTCACCAAAGACAGTCTCGAGCTTGTCGAGCAAAAAGATATTCGTGAGTCCAAGTGGGCTTACAAGACGCACTTAGTGCAATCATCGCTACACAAAATGGATTAAGACGAGATCCTTCGCTCCGTTAGTCATACGTTTCCTTGTCATGGAAGATGTTACTGGCTCGCTCTACAACCCTTTTACAAACTCCAAAACTTCTTTAACATGGCCAGGGACCTTCACATTGCGCCATTCTTTGATCACTTTGCCGTTTTGAACAACGAAGGTGCTGCGCTCAACACCCAGGTATTTGCGGCCGTACATGCTCTTCATTTTCATCACATCAAAAAGTTTACACAGAATTTCATCAGCGTCGCTGATCAGTTCAAACTGAAAACGAAACTTTGCTTTAAAACCCTCGTGGGATTTGATCGAGTCGCGCGAAACTCCGTAAATACTCACACCCTGTTTTTTAAATTGCATAAATTCATCACGAAAGTTTTCACCCTCAGCGGTGCAACCACTGGTATTGTCTTTGGGGTAAAAATAAATCACCGCGGTTTGTGTCTTTAAATCCCCGTCGGAAAGGGCCATTTCGCTGGTCATTGGCAGGTTAAACTTTCCTACCCTTTTACCAACGATATCGCTTACGGCCACCTCTGTATTTTTTTTAGCTGTTGTCTTTTTGAGTGGTTTTTTTGTAGCCATAATCTTCCTTTGTTGATTAACGTGGTGTATCGCGATACACCCCCATTGCGTGACCAAAAAGTATCTCTTACCCGAAAAAATACAAGAAAAAATTCACCTCGCCCTCAACAAGCTTGGCTACTCTGTCGAGGCACCTAAAAAAATGGCGCAGGCAATCCTGAACCTATCCGACCACTACCAAAAAGATCTTCAGCAAACTCCCTGGGACACCAAAGACGCCCTTGCCGCGCAGATCGCCTACTATTTTCCCCTTAATTACATTCGTAATTGTCGCGTGTACGATGAAGCGGCCGCACTTGGCTTCCCCAATGATGCTCCCTACTCTCTGGATTTTGGCGTAGGACTGGGACCTTCACGTTTGGCTGAGCAAGAGTCCTCCTTTGACAGCACTTCTTCCTCCTACGTCATGGAAAGATCCCCTCATGCGCTCGAATGGCTGCACTTTTTGTCAGAGGAAAACCCAAAAACCAATTGGCTCCCGGCATGGGCCCCACAAACGCGCGGCGTGTTCTCCTATTCTCTCAATGAGCTCACCAATCCTCCTCCATGGTTTTTTAAACTCAAAGAATTGATAATTCTTGAGCCCTCAACCCATCAGAAAAGTCGTCAACTCATGAGTTTGCGCCAACGTTTGATAGAAAATGGCTATCACATTTGGGCCCCCTGTACACATCAGCTGGCCTGCCCACTGCTCACCCAGTCTGAAAAAGACTGGTGTCACGATCGAGTGCACTGGGAGTCCCCCGAGTGGTTTCGTAAAATAGAAAACTTATTACCTATCAAAAATCGTACACTGACGTACTCCTATCTCTTAGCGAGTCGCACACCACGGCCTGTTGTCGCTGGAGAGGGGCGCATTGTGGGGGATGATCTTTTAGAAAAAGGTAAAACTCGCTGGCTGTATTGTCAAAATCCAGAGCGTGAGTTTTTAGCGTGGATGCACAAGTGGGGCGCCATTCCTGATTTGCATCGAGGCGAAAGAATTTCTCTGGATGATTTTGAAAAAAAATCTAACGAAATCCGCTTTAAAGAATTCACCCGTCTTTAATTTTCTGGAACGCAGGTGAAGCGCCTAGAGGTGATTCTAGACTTTGGTGAATTCAAGACTCGGTGGCAACGCTCCACTGTCTTTTTTACGGTTTTTAATTTGAATCGCCACAATCGCCAATCCTGCCAAACCAATCATCGCAATCGCGGCGACAGTCATGAGCGACGTTTCCTCTTGGGCTTTCACCGGGCTTTCCACGGACGGCAATGATGGGCCATTGGAAGCTGGCGATAGAGCGGCGGCTGCGGCCAACCCCGGATCCTCAGAAGGCATCACTACGGGATCGGGACTTGCTGGTAAATCGGGAAGGGTTTCGGGTGTCGGCTCCGGCATCACCGTCGTGGGAGATGGATCATCGGACGGTGTGGTCGCTGCTAAGCTAGGGCCTGTGGCCTCACTCAAACGTGGTTCACTTCCACTCCAATAACGGATCTTTAAGCCTGCTGGCAATAACGCTTGGGATTGCAGGACTTCGTTGGTCGACCAAATCTCTTTCCACCCAAGTTCAGTTCCCAAAACTTCACGGCCGATTTTTTTGATATCGTCACCTTTTCGAGTCACATAGTACTGCGGAGGCATTTTGTTGTCTTCGTAGTAGGTCAACATGAGTTTGTCATCTGTGGGTCGATTGGGAGAGTTATAATAAATCCGATCACCCGGCTCCAACCCCTTGAGAACAAAATCATTGTCCGCCACTAAAACAGCCGTCTTGTCTTCGTTAAAAATCTTCTGGCTAATAGCACCTAAATCTTCGTTGGCGCGAACAAAATAAATGGTATTAATCAAACGACCATTTCGCATAAATGTTTTTTGTTCAATTTTTGAAAGCGGTACTAATTCTTTTGCCGCCTTCTCCGAGGGAAGTGGAGGATCCACATCGGCGACGAGGGGTGCGGGAACACCGAGATCTTCTTGCGGAAGTGGTGGCGGGTTGATGACTTCAAAACCATCATCGGTTATTTCGGTGGTCGCGGATGCAGTGACCGCACTATTGGGTTGTGCGAGCGCCGCTGGATCTACCGCCACAACCGGAGGTGCCATCGGCGGAGGAGGATTATTGCTCGGCGGGATGGGCTCCGCAGGCGTAACACCCACGTTCTCATTTTTTGCGGCCACCATGTTTTCTTTTTCTAATTCATTCTGTAGATCTTTTTCTTCCAGTTTATCTGTATTGGGAGCAGCCGGCGAAGACGAATCTTCTGCTAAAAACTCGTCGTCCTCGCCATCCAACTCATCGTCGCCGTCGGCATTTTTTTCTTTATCAGCGACTTCTTCATCGGAAGCATCTTCCTGTGTGGCGTCTTCCTCAGCGGCCTCTACCGTCGTGGCCTCCCCGTCGGCCATCTCTTCCATTTCGGACTCAAGTTCCTCTTCAATACCATCAGAGGAATCTTCACCTGTCGTACAGGCCGTTAACGTGGAAATGGTTAAGAGCAAGATCAATAGATATTTCACAAATATCCCCCAAAGCTCTATGTTAACTTCGCTCGAAAGGGGGCGCAAACAAGGACAAGGCCTTAGTAGAGCCTTATTTTAAGAAACTCTTGAGAAACTGGCGGGCTGCCGTTCGAGGAGAGGTTTTCCCCTCTTGAACAGACTGTACCAGTGATTTTAAACTTTGATTGGCACTTTTTTGCTGCTCCAACTCTCGACGAACGAATTGATCCAGAAAGTGATAAACCCAATGCGACTCTTGCAAGCGGCGTTTTTCTTCGCGCTGTTGAGAATGAGTTTCTACCTCCGTTTTCCACAGAGTTTGTAAATTTTCACAAAAAGCATCGATGCCATCACCGTAAATAGCGCTGGTTAAAAAGAGAGGAATGGTTTGTCCACGCAAAATGGACAGCGACGATTGCAATTGTTTGTGCGCCACTTGCGCGGCCACTTTATTTTCACCGTCACATTTATTGACGATCACCTGATCGACTTTTTCTAGAATACCACGTTTGATTCCTTGTAGTTCATCGCCAGAGCCTGGCAACGCCACCAAGACAAACACATCCACTAAATCAGCTACAAGAGCCTCAGACTGCCCGACTCCCACCGTCTCGACAATGATCAACTGATAGCCGGCGGCTTCGCAGGCCTTCACTACATCATGAGTCGCGGTGCTCACACCGCCCAAATATCCACGATTCGCCGAGGGGCGAATAAAGGCCAAATCCTGTGCGGAGAGTTCTTCCATCCGCGTCTTATCACCAAGCACACTGCCACGCGTGAGCTCGCTCGAAGGATCGATGGCTAAAACTGCCACCTTGATTCCTTGACGAACAAAATAAAGTCCTACTTTTTCTATCAATGAACTTTTTCCCGCCCCCGGCGCACCGGTCAGCCCAACGCGGAGAGATTTTTTCCCAGACGCGGACCACAGCTCCACCAGTTGATCAGTTAACAGCTGGTCTTCTGTTCGTTCACTCTCTAAAAGAGTAATCACCTGTGCGAGGGCCAGTCGATCTCCTGATTGCAATTTTGCGAGAAGGTCTTTTATTTTTTGTTCCATTGTGTCTCTATTTGATTAACCAGCTTGTCAGCCGCTTTTGTAAGTACAGTGCCCGGTCCAAAAATTTCATGCACGCCCAACTGATAAAGTTTATCGTAATCCTGGGGAGGAATCACTCCCCCGACAACAATCAATAAATCCGTGCGTCCTAAAATTTTTAATTCCTGTAGCAACTCGGGCACAAGAGTTAAATGCCCTGCTGCCAAACTGCTCACACCTACCACATGCACATCGTTTTCGACAGCCTGCTTCGCCACTTCCTTGGGAGTTTGAAACAGCGGACCGACATCGACATCAAAACCAAAATCCGAAAAAGCTGTCGCAATCACCTTTTGTCCACGATCGTGGCCGTCTTGACCCATTTTTGCAATTAACAAACGCGGGGGACGTCCGATGTTTTTTCTTAACGAATCCACTTTGTCTCTGAGAGTTTTTATATCATCCTTGTTTTTTGCCATCTCTGCTCCATAAACACCACTCACACTTTGAATCGTCGCCTTGTGACGACCAAAAACTTTTTCCATGGAAAAACTAATTTCACCGACGGTGGCCCCTTTTCGTACCGCTTGCACCGCGAGATCTAGCAAATTGCCTTTTTCATCCTGACAACAATGAGTCAACGCCTCAAGTGCCTGCTGCAACTCTGGCTCATTGCGCTCCGCACGCAATTTTTTAAGTCGTGCCAACTGCTGTTCGCGCACGGCCGTATTATCAACCTGTAGCACATCGATGGTTTCTGTCTGCGGCGAGATAAAACGATTGACGCCAAGGAGCGCTTGCATGCCGCCGTCAATGCGCGCTTGCGTTTTTGCTGCCGATTCTTCGATGCGCATTTTAGGTAGACCTTTTTCAATGGCGCGAGCCATTCCTCCGCACTCTTCGATTTCTTTCAGATGAACACGGGCACGCTCTATCAGCTCCGCCGTTAATTTTTCGACAAAATAACTGCCACCAAAAAGATCCACCACCTCGGTGACGCCCGATTCCTTTTGCAACATCAATTGCGTATTTCTCGCCAAGCGCGCGCTAAAATCGGTGGGTAGCGCTAAAGCTTCATCAAATGAATTTGTATGGAGAGATTGTGTTTGGCCGATCACCGAAGCCAAAGCTTCTAAACTTGTGCGTGTGAGATTATTATAAACATCTTGGGCGGTTAAACTCCAACCCGAAGTTTGGCAATGGGCGCGGAGAGATAAAGATTTAGGATTTTTAGGAGAAAAGGAGTTCACCAGCTCGGCCCACAAAATACGTCCCGCACGAAGTTTTGCCACTTCGCCAAAAAAGTTCATACCAATCGCCCAGAAAAAAGAAAGGCGAGGAGCAAAATCATCTATCTTCAATCCTGCGGCTAAGCCAGTCTTGATGTACTCCACCCCGTCCGCCAACGTGTACGCCAGTTCTAAATCGGGCGTCGCACCGGCCTCTTGCATGTGGTAGCCCGAGATGCTGATGCTGTTGAACTTGGGCATTTTTTGCGAAGTATATTGAAAAATATCGGCAATGATTTTCATCGAAGAGCGTGGCGGATAAATGTAAGTGTTTCGCACCATAAATTCTTTGAGAATATCATTTTGAATAGTGCCCGTGAGTTTTTCCGGTGGCACACCCTGCTCTTCGGCAGCGACAATATACAAAGCGAGAATCGGCAGCACGGCGCCGTTCATTGTCATGGAAACACTCATTTGATCGAGAGGAATTCCCGCAAACAAAGTACGCATATCGAGAATGGAGTCCACCGCCACACCCGCCATCCCGACATCTCCCAGCACGCGCGGATGATCGGAGTCGTAACCACGATGGGTTGCTAAATCAAAGGCGATGGAAAGTCCCTTTTGACCTCCAGCTAAGTTCCTTCGATAAAAGGCATTGCTCGCCTCGGCCGTAGAAAATCCTGCGTACTGGCGCACAGTCCACGGAGCATTGAGATACATAGTTGGGTACGGACCTTTTAAAAAAGGCGGCAACCCAGGATAGGAATCCACAAAACTCAAACCCGCCACATCGGAAGATTTATAGACCGCCTTGCGATCAATGCCTTCGGCGGTCGAATATTTTTGACCTTCTTGTTTAGACACATTGGCCGATAGGGGGAGGGACCAAGGGATTTGTGTAATCTCTTTCATATCTCCTCCACAGCTAACGATTGGATTTCTTGAATCAGGAGAAGCACATTACCATCTGTCTGTATAAATTTATCGATCTTCGTATTCTCTTTGTGAGCATTGATCGACCATATTTTTCCAGTAATTTGCGAACGCAAACTCGTCGCGCAACTTTCTTCCATCTCCTCCTGGCTCGGTATCAACACCACGAGGGACGTCGCAGCTTCCACTGAGGTCATTTCCTCGACAGAACCGACGGAAACTTCCATAGCCGCTAAACTGCACATATTTTTAAACCATAAAAGTTTTTTCTCAACCACAGGCCCACTGCCTTTGAGAACTTTAATTTGTGGGCGGTGTCCCTTTGCCTTGGCAAATAAGTCACTGCGCAATTGCACCAAATCCCAATCATAAGCCATAGAGTTTACAATCAGTGGCTCCACCGACAAATAATCATCTGGTGACTTTGTTAAAAATAACGGGTCAATGATATCGCGCAAACGCGAAACATCTTTGGCTGAAGTCAAAGACGACTGATGATGGAGTGAAACAAATTGATTGACTCCCACCAGCTGTTTTTGCAAATAGCTCATGTCATGGTGAGCGATCTCATCGTATCGTTTAAGTTCCATTTGCAACCAACCAGAACGTACGGCTTCAAAAATCCCGCCCTTTTTTTCGATCTCTTGAAAAAAGACCCACGCCTTCTCACAAATTTTTAAAGTTGTTTGCTCAAAAAGCGGTGCCCCATCTAAGACGTTTTCCACAAGAGCCACTTGTCCCTCGTGCTTAAGAAGGAGCGGCACATTGGTGGAAATGCGTAAAGATTGTGGTGACTTCTTTTTTGCTAGAACATCATAAGGCACACACTTAAATCCTGCGGCTCCACCTAAAATGGAAGATGTGCACATGAGTGAAATACGCAGTAAATTATTAAGAGGCTCACGAGCTGAGAAATGGCGTAGTGACGGAAGCGCGTAGATACATGTTTGCGGTGATGTCGCGGGCGGAATGAATTCCACACCCAAAAGGACTTCACCGAGTTTTTTCCACAAAAGTTTCATAGCCGCCACTTTTGACGTTTCCACCAAAAGATCAGTGCCTAACGCTAAACCAAAATCAAAGCGCGAAAAACTTTCCTCGGGTTTGATTCCCACAGCTTCGAGTTCGCGCAGTATGCTCCACGCCAAAGAAAGTAAAACACCCAATTCCACTTGCGGCTCGGCCCCTGCCCACTGATAGGGAGCAGAGCTCAAATAAAACCATTTTAAAGAAGGTTGTTTGAGCGATTCCGCCGTAAAAATAGATTCCCAGTTGTAAAATGGCTTTTTGAGAATTTCTCCACGCGTCAGTCCAAAAGATAAAGGACTCCATCCTAAATTGAGCGAGTGTTTGTGTTGTGCGAGCTTTTGCAAAGTCTCGATTTGTTTTTCTTTAGGTACAAAAGGGAAAGGTTGCGATAAAAAAAATGTTTTTTCACTCAATGCAGAATCAATCACAATATCGTCGAGCTGACGAAAGCGATACCCGACATCGGGATGAGCCATCCACTCCGTCATACCTTCGCGGTTCATATCTTCGTAATTTTGAATAGCTAAAAAAGAAGAGCTTCTATTTAAAGCTTGAAACGGTGTTGGTGAACTCCCCAAAGAGACGGCCGCCACGGTCTCGTCGGAAAATATGTTCTTGGTTAATGACGGCAATACCTCCGTTTTTAACGAAGATAATACTTCTTTTTGCCAATTTTCTAAGGTGTAATTCCACATGCCTGCAGAGTGTAGCAGGCTTGATTCCAACTCACAATCAAAGAAGCAACTGGTTAGTATGGTGTAGGATTAGGTACATCTTCGCACACACCACGAGGGCTACAACGTCGATTCACCATTTCTTGGTTATCGAGAATGGTGCGAATCGCACTCGTCATAGGCAACAAACAGTACGGTCCGATGAGCTGATCCGCATTCACTTTTTCTAAAAGTTTATTCACAACTAAACCCTGCCAATCGCCCGTAATCCATTGATCACGAATATCGTCTCGCTCCACGCCATTAGCATCTCGCACTTCCCGCACCGTCAGGACATTTTTCCAATATTCGTCTTGGTGAGCGATAAGCCAAAGCTGTAGCTCGTTATCCAAATTTGTACTGCATTGCAGATAATACATAATTTCGCGGATAGGGACTTCATTCGGGTTGGTAATACCTTTATCAAAATCGGTGGCGTATTTTTCAAAAAGCCCACGCAAATTTTTGAGACGATTCACACGACTAAAAGAAGAAAGAGCACTGATCACCAAAATAATATCTTCGCGTTTGGCCTGCATACGATTTAATTCGCTCGGCATGCGGTTGTGCCAATTACCAAATGCCAGCTTATCCAACAAGTTAGAGCCCTCGGGCTTAGAAATAATTCCGGGTAATTCTTTATATTTTATAATGTAAGTCACAAGCGCTTTTTCAAATTGTGCAAGGCCATCTATTTGCTTGAGCTCCGTCGCCGATAAATTGGCGCGAATCAGTAAACGAATATTAGGTACAATATGTTTCAACCCCCGCTCCAACTCTTCGGGAGATAAAACGTCATCCTCATTGGTATCAAATCGGAGAAAAAGACTTTCGGAATATTGACTGATTGAACCCATCATACGAAACGCATCGGTCTCGAAAGGATCATCGGCAATAAGACCTTGGCGGCCCGATTTTTCTAGAGCTTTGAGAAACAGCGGTAAATTTGAGGTTGAGTTCGTTGCAAAATAATGGCGCAACTTAGGCTGCGTCGACAAAATAAGATCACCCTTGGTGTCTTCCATTTTTTCACGCACACAGTTGGCATTAAATCTTTCGTAACCAAAAACATCGGGTGGTGTTGCGATCGTATGACAATCTTGCATTTCGCTGGTCATAATATGCACCGATCGATTGCTCGTAGAAATGGCTATTTGAAAGTACTCTACGACTTCAGCAAAATCGAACTGATCGGGTTTACTAGAACTGGAGCCGAAAATATTGATTTCCAACATCGCCTGAATGCCCGAAGTGCGACTTCGTGGATCACCCATCTTCAAGTCGAGAGCCAAGGGGCGAAACCAATCATAAAAGAACTGCGAATTGACCGAGCTCAAATAATAGTCCGACAAATTCGCTTTGCTCGCGTTGTTATTAAAGGGCCGCAAGAAAATATGATTCAATGTGTGGATCTGATTAAATATAACCAAATCTTTGTAGTTAATCGACCTTTCGCCAATCACCACATACTCTTCCCAATGTAGATGATTCACTTGTGCGACAATGCTTAAAAGATTATTGATATTATCACTACGACGGGAACGCGAACGGAACATCGATTGAACAAAGCTTTTTTTGTTCACGCGCAGCTTGTGGTCGGGAAATTGGCTATTGATCCATAGCTGACGTTCTTTCCATTGAGCTGTAAATCTTTGCAATACATCTATACTGATTTGCGAAAAGGATTGAACTTCGCGCTGAGATTCTAAGCGACAATCGCGTGTATCAGATAACCAACAGCCAAACAGCTCTGGCATCATTTTTTGTAACGTGTCTTCATGTATCGCTTCTGGGATAGAGCCAATGCGATGGAGAGTTTGAATAAGCACATCAAAATAACTCAATGGTATCTTATTCTCTGGCACGCGTTGCAGAGCAGACTTTAAACCATTAGCTATGCGATCTTGAGTCTTGACAAGGGCATCGACACGCTCGTTGGTGAATACCTCGTGATGTTCTACAATTCGCGTGATCAGTCCCGGGAACATAAAAACGGCAGAGAGATCTTTGAGCACATATTCTTCTTTCACATATTTGTGAAACTGAATGTAACCTAGAAAAAGCTTACCAAGATCAGATAACACATCCGGCAGTTTGGAAATCTCAATCTTCCCTAACTGACCCACAGTCAATAAAGCTTGCAGAGAGTTGACTAAATCAAACGACTTCTCCCAATGATCCCAATCTGTTTCTGAATCAAATACATATTGGATAAGGCGTACAAACGAATCGTAATCAAAATCTCCTTGGGTTTTGCGCGGCAAGTTTTTAAAATTGCCAATCACTCTCTGGAGATTGGCCGAAGAGCGTTCAAACTCGTGCATCTCACCATCTTGCGCTTTAGAAAACAGACGATGACGATCTGGAGCCAGCTCAATCAGCGCATCATACATATAATCAATATACACATTGAGATGACGGATCTCATTTTTACTCACTTGCTCAGTCGAACCACCAAGGAGAGAGTACTTGAGTGCCATTGCTTCTTGCATAAATGAAAGCGAAAAGTTGTAAGAATCAAAGACGGAAGTTAGAAAGTCATGAATTTCTTTGGCCGTATAAGTGTCTTGCTGGGCCCCTTTGGTGTGTCTCACAAAGAGGTCGACGGCGCTCTTCACACAGCCCTTCATGCGTTTGAGATCAGATACAATGACGCGATCATCGCGCTCCATACGGAAATACTCACGAAGAACACGACCGTTTTCGTGAATACAGGAAACTCCTGCTTTTTCATTGAGAGAAATCTTGTAAACCGTCCCCGGCTCTTGCTCCTCTTTAAAAAAGTAGGAGCACGATGCGGTGGTCGCCACAACAAAAATAAGGAGAGCCCATTGTCTAAAAGACATGACGGACTCCTATTTGGAAACGATCGCGGTTTAAATAATTGACGAGAAGATTGTTATAAATTTTGTTTTCAGGGCGTTCTCCACCAAAGAGGTCAGCGCGAACAAACGCGCTCATAAACATCCATGGAGAATAGATGAGCTCCATGGAAACCAAGGTCGTCTCTGCCGTGTAATCGTAGGCCACGCGGCCTTTGGTTTTAAAAAGGAACCCGTGCGCTTGTGGCATAAAAACCGAGGTCAGACGCAAATCCACCACATTGTCATATTGGTTACGAAATGAAAATATCTCCAAAGAATCCACCCCCGCAGGTCCTCCTCCAATTTTGACACTATTGTGGAAGGTTCGTAAAGCGCCAATCTCCAGGGAGTGGAAAGAGGACACCTGATAGGAGAGATTCATCCCCACTTTGTACTGATCGGAATAAATGGGATAAATCCATGTCGAACTGTCTATATCAAATTTAACATCGCCCTCAAAAAGACCACCCAGCGTCACAGCCCAATCTTCACTTTTGTAACCCACGTCTACGGCGGCCACTTTATGCTCTGCAACGCCTGGATAAACTTGGATGTCACCTGTGTTGTTGCTCAAATTGAGTGTTCCCGAAAACGGCGTCACCAATTCATTTTTCTGTTTGATAAAATAGCTGGTGCGCGCCCATAAACCTTCACCATCTGGTTTTAATAAAAACGAAAGTCCCACAGAGGGCTTGAAAACAATTTTTGAGATCTCAGGAGTGTTCACCGAATACTGCAGATCATAAGGCATACCTAAATCAAGAATATCTACAGGACGCGAAAACCACGGGTTACCGGAAGTTAACTTTCCGTCCACGATACTGAACGACGGCCCTTGTGTTGGCAAAAATAAATAACTCGCCATCAATTCGACCTCGACAATCGGAGTAGGCTTGTAGGTCACAAAAATTCCTGGAAGACCTTGCGCCTCGGGACGCCCCGCATCCCAACGGAAGAGCGGCATCACATCTCCGAGAAGCCAGTAACTGTCCAATTGAGAATAATTTTTTATTTTCCGCCCCAAGGTCACTTCAAATTGCGACCAACGCTGCAAACTGACATAGGCTTGCGGAACCATAAAATAATTTTCGGCTTGTTTACCAACAAGCCCGCCCGCTCCCAAATCAAAATACACCTGAGATGTTTCTTTTTGATTGAGAAGTTTAAAGCGACCATGCATCTGGCCGTTGTTGAGATCATTTGCTCCCTTCACCGGATAAGCATCGCCCAAAAGAGACAATTCAAAATAGGGCTCAAAGGAAGCCGCGTGAGCATTTCCCCAACAGATGAGAGAGATTGAAAGCAAAAGAAATCTTATATGCAAAACCAAACAATGGCCTCCATACAGGTACTACGCAATTATCGTTCCAGCAGCTTCCAATAAGAGCGTTTTCATAGCAAGAAAAACCCGCTTTCCCTCTAAAAAAGACAAAAAATGGCATCTTCACCTATAAAGTTGACAGTGGGATGACGAACCCCTGCCCAACTATAACAAATGCTTATAGGACAGGCTCTGGGAGAGCCATAAACACCTCAGTTGATTTTAACGAATAAAAGAGTGCGAGAGTGCAAAATCTTCGTGCTCCAAGAGCCAATCGCGCATCTCTTTTGTCTGTGGAATCCATGCCGAATCGGCACCTCTTGACGACCATTCCCAATCAAAATTTACGCCTCGCATTAAGCGCCACTGCCACCGACCTGAGCCATCGTCGCCACGCCAGTCACCTTCGGCTGTCACCCTTCCCACTCCCGACAAGAGTGCGGTGGACTTGGAGATTTTGTACTCATTTTTTTCTTTCCACGAAAACAAGGCATACACTTGGGCCAGATTCATTTGCTGAAGATCCATACCTTCACCTAACAAAGACGCAAACAACCAGCGGTACATGTCTCCACGACCGATCACCATTTTTTCTGCAGAAACGGCCACTTGTGGTCGTTTGCTCTGTGAAAAACCCACGAGAAAAAGTAGATTTTGCACTTCGAGTTGTGGTGCTTCCCATTTGCTGATGAGCGCTTTGAGCTGCCCCTGAACCAACTGTGTTTGACTATCCCACTTCACTTCACCATCGATACGCAGAGGTGATATCGTTCCTTGGGTCATGAGTTTTTGAATATCCTCAGAAAAACTTAATTCTTTGATGGCCACCTGGAGATTTGAATTCAGCGTGTGTTTATCAAAGTTCCATACAAACTCACCAGTAAAACGGCCATTCTTAATATCGGCTTTTTCAAAACGGACTTGTGCTTGTCCCTCGTAAAACTGCGCATGCCCACTCAGGCTGACTAAATCTTGCACTTTTCTTTTATCTTTGTGGGAAAAAATAAAAGAAGGATGCTCAACGGACCATGTGCCAGTTATTTTTTCTTCGCGCGACGCCAACGAACCATTCAACGAACCAAGATCTTTGAGCACACCCGCCCAAGGAAGATGCTCTTTGCCCTTAAAAATTTGATCTAATTGAAGTTTCTGAATCTCAACTTGCCAGTTGGTAAAATGTTGAAAAGAGTTCGTTGGCTCAGCTTTTAAACTCAGACTTCCGTAAGGCCCATCAACTCCGCATTGTTCAAATTGCCAAGCGCTCTCATTCCAGCGAGCTTGCTCACTTTTGATATGCACATGGCAATTCAGCCACAAATATTGAAACGACCAAGACGTGTCAAACCAACGATTGAGCACACTCAAGGGTAAATCTTGGCTTTGTAAATCGACCTGAATATTTTTTCCCGCATCGTAAAGTATATCGGCAATCAAGTGACCTTCGTAATAGGTCCAATCTGCACGCATCTTAATACGCTGCTGATCTGCCTCTATTTTTGCAACAAACTGGGTGCTTACGGAACGGGTGACTTTTCCCAAAGTGAGTGGAGAAAAACGGACATCGACATCTAACTTTTCAGTGAGGTCGACAACCAATGATCCTGTGCCAGAAAGCTTTTTCCCCTTGAGACTTTCCGCACTGATGTCCACCTCTTTAAGATGAAACGAACGGATCGGCATTTTTTCCAGGCGCGGATAGTGCACATGAAACCAGTCGGAAAAAGCTTTAAACAAAGCCGTCGATGACTCATGTCTCTCGCCGGAATCTTTTGCCATTGAGATTTCTTCAAAGACCGAAGCGGAGGATTGAGTCTTGGTCGGATGCGACTCTTGACAGTGTGGGTCTTCTTGCAAAGTCACCTGGGCTTTTTCCACCACTAATGTGCCAAATTCTAACTTAAAGAAAAGAAGTTTAGAAATTTTAAGGGGTAAGAAAAGTTGTTCGGCAACAATTTTTGCTTCGTAACATTTGACAGGACTCTCAAAGCTGACCGAATCCACTTGCGCACCTATAACAGGCAAACCATAACGCGAAAAAATAATTTGTGGTGGCGAAGATTGGATTTTTTTCTCTTTGAGGGAGCGAGAAAAATAAGCCCAACGAGCATCGAGAACTTTTTGCGTCGTCTTTTTAAAGATGAGCCCAGCTGCCGCACAGATGATTATGAAAAATAGAAATTTTCTAAAACCACCGGCGACATCAACGTTGTTCGAGCTCATCTGTTCCCTGTTTATTTAAAGGAGAAGTTTATAATCTCGTATTCTTTATCACCCTTAGGACTTTTAACAAGAACTTCATCACCTTTTTTCTTACCAATAAGAGAACGCGCCAATGGCGACAAAATAGAAATATAACCTTGTTTTACATCAGCCTCATCCACACCGACGATTTGGTAAGTGGACTCTTCTTCACTATCGCGATCGAGTACGGTCACAGAAGCACCAAAAACAATACGATCACTGACAATTTTTGAAGGATCGACGATTTCGACCCCCGCCAACTTCGCTTGCACTTCTTGAATGCGTCCTTCGACAAGAGCTTGGCGCTCTTTTGCAGCATCGTATTCCGCGTTTTCACTGATATCACCTTGTGCACGAGCTTCTTCGATGGCACGAATCACGGAAGGGCGCTCCTCGTGAATCAACCTGCGTAATTCTTCATCCAAGAGCTTCTTGCCGCGAATGGTGAGAGGTAAATTGTCCGGCATACTGCCTCCTTTGTGGGCGCTTTTGTTGATTTCTTGTCTCCGGGAGCACCCTATCCCAAAAAGGGATCTCATGGGCACTTTTTCTCGAAGTTTTCCTCGACTTTCGTCGCCAAAATCAAGCAAAAGCGGGGTTATACCTAAGAAGGCTTCAGAAAGTCAATTCAGTGCAGAAAAATGGCTCAAGTTGCTTGAAATTCTGCCGAATTGGCTTAGAGCGTATATAAGAAGAGTCAGGGTTTAAACTAAGGCGCGCCATGAAGCTGAATTCATCATCGACGAACATACTGCGCAGACTTCTGACGGGACGCCCCAGCCGCCCCCTCCGTTCTTTGTTAAAACGCATCGAAAGCGTCGATCTCGCGTCACTGATGACCCAGCTCCACTCTGTGGAGAGAAAAGTTCTGATCGAAAACCTCATCGGCCTTAAAAAAATAGGCGATGTGCTCATCAAAATTCCCGAAACTCAATTAAGTGAACTTCTGCAAACCATGGATCGTGCCACCCTCTTGCAAGTGATTCAAAGCTCGGCCATTCATGACAGTGCTTTTTTACTCAATCATCTCAACGAAGAAAGACGCGCTGAGATTCTCAACGAATTGCCTCTGACGCTCAAAGAACGACTCTTGCAATTTCTCAACTTTCCCGAAGACTCCGCCGGGCGCATGATGACCTCACATTTTTTCTCTGTGCCCAGCCATATCTCCGCACAAGAGGGCTTAGATCTTCTCCGCCAGCGCGCGCAAGAAGAGTCGCTGTATTATATTTATTGCACCAACGAAGAACATAAACTGGTGGGAGTGGTGTCATTGCGTATTCTTGTGACCGCTCCCCCATCCACGCCCATCGAAAAGCTTACGCGCAAAGATGTGGTCACCGTCAAAACCGATACGCCCTCAGAGCAAGTCGCGCAAATTGTGAGTCTTTACGACTTTATTGCCATCCCTGTGGTTAATCACAAAGATGAAATGGTGGGAATTGTCACCATCGACGACGTCGTCGATTTGATTCAAGAACAAGCCATCGCCAAAATTTACGCGCGTGCGGGTCTACAAGAGGACGATCGTGTCTACTCCAATGTTCTGGAAAAAATTCGCAATCGTATTCCATGGATGCTTCTCAATCTCGGCCTGGCCGCCGTGGCAAGCCTTGTGGTTTCAAGGTTTGAAGATATTCTTCAAGAGCTCGTGATTCTTGCAGTCACCAAAAACATTGTCGCCAGCACCAGTGGCAATACGGCAATTCAAAGTCTCACAGTGGTCACACGTGGAATGGCGACCAACGACTTTCAATTTATTACTCCCACTAAGGCGTTCTGGCGCGAATTTGTCGTGGGTACCGTCATCGGCGCGATCATGGGACTCTTCTCTGGAGTGATTCTTTATTTCTTTATGTGGAACGACAAACGCAGTCTCCTTGTCGGATTAGTGATGTTCTCCTCCATGCTCTTGACCTCGGTGGTCGGTGCGATCGCCGGCGCGGGCATTCCGTTTATTTTCAAAAAACTCAACCGGGATCCAGCTGTGGGTAGCAGCGTTCTGGTGACGGTGATTACTGATATTTTTGGTTTTTTCTCCTTCTTAGGTCTAGCGACTCTGGCAATGAAGATCTTTGCCTCTTAAAAGAAAATAAAGGATACTAACTCGGTATGTACGAACAAATCACACAAGCCATCACCAACGCCAAATCCATTCTCTTAACCACACATAAACAATGTGATGGTGACGGCTTAGGGGCTGAGCTTGGAATGTTTCACGCTTTGCGTGCCATGGGCAAAGATGTGCGCGTGCTCAACGTCGATGCGACCCCTAACAAATATCGTTTCCTCACGCCCGACACCTACATCCAGTACTTTGACAGCCATCATGATCCCTTGCTCACCACTGATCTTGCACTGATTTTTGATACCAACGACTACCGTTTGTTAGAGCCTCTCTACGATGAGTTAGAAAACAAATGTAAAAAGATTTTATTTATCGATCATCACCCGGTCTTAAAAACCGGCCCAGAGCCCACCACCGGATCGATCATCAACACCAAAGCCGCCAGCACAGGCGAGATTGTTTTTGATATTGTAAAATTACTCAATGTACCGTTGAATCGCGACATCGCGCGGGCCCTATATACCAGCGTAGCATTTGATACTCAGCTTTTTAGATATGTGCGTAACTCCTACCGTTCCCACGAAATCGCCGCTGAACTTTTACATTTTGAAACCGAGCCCAGTCTTATTCACAAACATATTTTTGGGAATTTCACCGCTTTCAAATTTAAATATCTCTCCAAAGTTCTTTCCGAAATGGAATTCTTCTACAAAGACCGCCTGGTCTTTCTCCACATCACCAGCGAAGAATTAGCTAAGTACGGTCTCAACGCCGACGACAGCCGCGATTTGATCGACATGATGATGAACATCGAAACCGTAGAAATCGCCGCCGTGATTCGCGAAGACACCTCCGACTTTTTTAAAGTCAGCCTGCGCAGCAAGGGCCACTTCGAAGTCAACGCCCTCGCTGAATCTTTAGGTGGTGGTGGACACATTTTCTCTGCTGGCGCCTCGGTGAAGATACCGGCGGCTGATTTGAAGAAAAAAATCGTCGAGCATTTTTCCGGCTTTAATAAATAAGCAGGAACTCAGCCTAAATATTTTTTCAGAAGCTCTTCTATGTCTGGTAGACACGTTCCGCAGCCCGTATTCGCAGAAGTACGTTGGCGGATTTTTTCGATAGTGTGGGCGCCAAGTTTGATGGCGCGCTCGACGTTCTCTTGGGGGATTTTACGACAATGGCAGAGCTCTGGATCGGAGGGTTGATCACCCCACGTGCCTTTAACCTTCATCACTAATTCGCGCAGCAGAAGTGCATCTAGGCTGGTTCCTGAGGGAATCTTGAGTCTTTCTACGGAACCTTGGAAGCTTGGCTTGAATTGACGAATGGCTTCAACCAAGGAATCTCTTCCCACAACCGTCCACTGGCTGGAAACGATGGTGTCCTTTTCGATTTGCACAACGACGGTGATTTCATCGCCTCCGCGCAAAGCTGCACGATAAGTTATACCACTCATAGGGGCATCCCGACATCTGTACCTTTGCCCGCAAAATGCGGCTCAAACCACGCTAGCTTGGGATACGAAAAAATCATTCCGATGAGGAACAAACCGTAGAATGGGTATATCAAAGCGGGCTTTTGCGTAAATATGGCAATCATGATTCCGATCACGGCGACAAACTCGAGAAGAAGCAGCTGCAAAGAATAAATCAGCAGCAGCGACTCTTTTAATTTTTTTGCTTCCATGCTGGCAAAGGTCGACGATCTCACCTTGATGTAATTCTGAAAAAAACGAATCCCGTACACAAAACTCAACAAAGCCATCAAACTAAACACCACATAGATCGGGAGCGGCACAGGTGTTTCTTGCGAGGTGGACATAAAAAACTGCAGACCCCAAAAGGAAAATACAGTGGCTTGGAAAAAGATGGCAAAAAAAATAACCTTGGCGGTTCTTGTGGTCGCTGTCACTATCGCATTGACGGATGCTTTTTCCATGTCTTTATGCTACCAATTCACTCCATGAAGGTCCATCAAATCCCGGCCCGCAAAGACAATTATATTTACATCCTCGACGATCCCCATCTCGACCATTGTGCCGTCATTGATGCCACGGATTTTTCCCTCATAGATAATTACTGCACAAAAAATTCCAAAACACTCTCTGCTATTTTTGTCACTCATCACCACGATGATCATATTCATGGTTTACATGAACTTTGCCAAAAGTATCACTGCCCTATTTACGGTTTTGCCCCCGATCATTATCGCATCCCGGATATCTCACACTTTGTACAAGAAGATGATGAAGTCTTTTATGGCCCAAATGCTCTGCGTGTCCTAGAGACACCGGGGCACACACTTGGACACATTAGTTATTATTCCGCTGAGCACCAGGCCCTCTTTTGCGGCGATGTGATTTTTCGTTTTGGCTGCGGACGCCTCTTTGAAGGAACTGCCGAGCAGACGCTCCATTCTTTAAAAAAGTTTGTCGCACTCCCCGCACAGACTCAGGTTTTTTGCGCTCATGAGTACACACTGAGCAATTTGCGGTTTTGCATGGATCTTGAACCCAACAACTCAGCGCTGTTAAAAATTTTTCGCGAACTGCAAGAGCAACGGGCCCGCCAGCAAAGCACCGTGCCCTTTACTCTAGGTGAGCAAATCGCTTTGAGTCCTTTTTTGCGTTGGCAGGATAAAGAATTAAAAAAAATCTTAGCTCTGACCGACTCAGCCAGTGAGCTGGAGGTTTTTACCGAAGTTCGTCAACGTCGCAACCGTTGGTGAGCCATTGCTCATTTAATAGTTGGTGTATTTGCTATTGCTGCCGCGAGCTTTTTCTATAGGATATTTTGCGCGGTTTTTTTGCATCTTATTTAAAAAACTCTGACTTAAATCAAAGTTATACTTTTGCGCAATTCGCAGTACAAAAAAGAAAACATCTGAGAGCTCATCGGCAATCTCTTGGCGGCTCTCTGGTTTTTGCAATAGCTGAGCGATTTGTTCCTCGGACTGAAAACGAAAGATCTCCAACAGCTCCGCACTCTCCGTGGATGCCCCTATGGCGAGATCTTTTATGCTATGAAAGCGGTCCCACTCTCGCTCTTCGCAGAACTGCTGAATGACATTTTTGAGGTCTTCAATCTTTGTGTCTTGGTCCATGCTGATCTCTCTTCCAGGAAAAATTTTGAAACAACGGATGAATTTTGGATTCTAAATCTTGGCGATAACATAAAAAACCGCGATTTAAATAGTGCGGTTTACCGTAGGACAAGGGCTGTAAATCCTCGATGGAAACCACACGACATCCCGCCTCTTCCAATAAAATCTGCCCCGAAGCCGTGTCCCATTCGTAGGTGGGACCAAAACGTGGGTAAAAATCGGCATCTCCGCGGGCCATGTAGCACATCTTTAATATAGACTCTTGGTTTTTCACTTCGGTAATATTCAGAGCTTGGATCACTGTCTGCGCTTGGGGCTTGAGATGAAAACCCGAAGAATAGGCAATCAAGGACGTGCGCTGCTGGATGTTGGTTATTTTTTGTCCGTTGAGAAAGCTACCCTTGCCTTTTTCTGCGGCAAACATCAATCCCGTGACCGGAAAATAGGAAAACCCCATCACCGGCTTACCGCCCGAAATTAAAGCAATCAAAACAGCAAAATGAGGCGCTTGATCGATAAAGTATTGGGTCCCATCTAAAGGATCGATGATCCAAAAATCCACTTGGGGAATTTCCGCGAGTTGGCGCTCCTCAGTGATCACAGGTATCCCCAGCGGCTCCATATTTTGGATTAAAAAATCGCTAACCGCATAATCCGCCTCAGTCACCGGGCTGCCATCCTCTTTGCGGATGATCTTCAGATCCGGCTTCTTATAGTAGGTCATCAGCATGTTTCCGGCCTGAACCGCTAATTTTTCAACTTTTTCACGCATTTGGACCTCGTCACTCAGCTCGGGAGCTGGGCTCCACGAGGAGCCCTATGAATAGCCTTAAAGCCCTTTAAAATCAAAGTTCTTTGAAAATGAAGGCTTGAAAAATCAAAAAGACAGCGATATACATTTCGGTTCTATTCAACTCAGTGAGGTAAGTAATGGCCAAAAAAGGTAAAATCAGAGTGATCACGTTGGAGTGCACTGAAGCTCGTAAAGAAGGCGTACCTCCTTCACGTTATGTGACGCAAAAAAATTCTCAGACTCATCCAGAGCGTCTTGAAAAGAAAAAATACAATCCAAACTTGAAAAAGCACACACTTCATAAAGAAGTAAAATAATCGTCCGTCCCAAACAGATGATCTCGTAGAAAAAGCTCCGCAAGGAGCTTTTTTTTTAACTGCCTGCTCCGCAAGGAGCTTTTCTTGTTATTCTTAGAAATTTTTATTTAATACGATCTATAATAGCCTGCTGAATAAACTCAACCAGCAAAATAACTTGTATCAATTCATCTTCCGTTATCGCTCTGTCTGAGGATTCTGGATAACGGAACTCGACGGCATAAGGGGTTAACCGCATGGCTCGAATCATTAAACCTTTAATTGTTGAATCAATCTTAACGATCTCTTCACCTAGAATCTTCAAGTCATGGACTTTTCCAAATTTTACTTTGTGGTGCATGAGAAATGCTTTCATCACCTTTTCGGCTGATTGCTGACAATGAAATCCAATGTTCCGATAAAAATCGACATTTTTAGTTTCAAACAAAGCTTTAGCTGCCGCTAAATCCTGTCTCGCATACTTCATCCAATCCTGAACAATTTTATCCAACTTTGAGCTCCAAACCTTCGTTGGCGACTGTGTAGGATATCGAATTAAATTCACCTTTTGAGGAGTTAAATTCTTGTTCTGTGTAAATGAAAACATCGACGGAAACACCATTCCCCCACAACAACTCCAGGGCTCTGACCATTCTTTCGCGTCGAGTTAAATCTGAATGAGGGACCACTAGAAAAAGATCGTAGTCGCTGTCTTCTTTAGCACTCCCATTGGCACGTGAGCCGAAGAGAAATACTTTTGTTGGCTGAAACTCCGGAATCAGCTTTCCTAATATTTCATCTAGTTTTGTATCTACAATATTTAAAGCCTTCATGACCATCGTAATATCACACTCCTTTGATTTCTGCACTGGTTGCATAAAAAAAGCCCTTCGTTTGAGGAAGGGCTTCTTTCAATTCACTGAAAATTTCTCAGTTTAGAATGTGTAACCAATATTAGTGTAAAAATAACGACCAATCGGATCGTAAATATCTGTGTTTAATGCCACTTGGTTGGTGTCATCCAGCGGACGTTTTGTATCAAACAAGTTGTTCACGCCGATGCTAACGCTGGCCTTTCTAAACAAGTTTGTTTTGGTATAGTTCAAATCAAACTCCGTATGTGCACGGAGTGAGCCGTATCCCACATCTCCAATAACACCGACGTTGGCAATTTTATCCTGACCAGAAATTGTACGCATGGCTGCACGCACAGAATGGGTGTCGTGGAAAGCAGTCACACTTAATGTATCTCGGTAATAATTGTCCTGGTCATTTTGAAGACCCATACCTGGGAACTCTTCCTTCGCTATTTTCAAATACTGAATATGTGTTACATCAACGACCACATCGATAGGAAATCGACCAATATTATACTTTGCTTGGTTGGCTACATGAAAATCAATCCCTTGGCGAATCGAGCTGGCAATATTATACGCGGACAACATGTTCACACGGGTGATTTTGCCAGACGCATCTCGCTGAATATCAAGTTGATAATTCTTTCTTAAGTAGTCCTCACCAAAAATACTCCCCGCACGAACCACCTGAGTCAGATCCAGAGAACCGACAGAGTCTTCAATTTTTGCGAGGAACATATTGGAATCGATCGTCCAATTCTTTTTCGGCTGTAAAACAAAACCGGCGTTATAAAAAATGGATCTCTCTTGTTTCAGATTTGCATTGGCCGTTGTGGCCACTTCGTATTGGCGTCGAGTACAACTAGGACCCGTACCTCCCGCAGCCGCACACCCCGTGGTATCTCGCGCATAGGGATACCCTAAAGAACCCCCATTATAAAGATCTGATAGATTAGGGGCTCTAAAACCTGTTCCCACCGAAGTTCTTAACATTAACTTTTTGTTCGCTTGCCAGCTGGCGGAAACTTTTGGGTTAAATGTATTTCCAAAGTCACTATAAGTATCATAGCGAGCCGCCACACCGAGCTCTACGCTCTCCACTGGAAATACTGAAGCTTCCGTAAACAAGGATTGGAAGTTTCTGGTACCAAAACCATTACCACCATTGCCACCAAAATTATTATTACTGAGCGTAACGGAATCCACTTCACTGCGATACATTTGCCATGCCGTGGATGTTCCAATGGCCAACGATGAATTATCGGTCATTTGTCCCGTGGCAATAGCACGCCCTTCAGCTTGTTGTGATTGCACTGTTTCGTAAGGTTGGAAAACAGCTCTGGCTAAGCTGCCTTGTTGATCAGCAGGATTTAAAGGCATCCATGAGCCATCAATGATACCTTCTTGCAACTTGCGACGATCCACATAACCGCCGATCCCGTTTTGTCTACGACGTGAACCTGCAAAAGAGCCCGTCACATCCCAGCCCCATGATCCGGCGATTTTTCCCTCAAGTGATTGAGCCGTGCTGAAAGCAAAAGTTTGATCTTGATTTTGACGAGGCCCCGCGCTCAGGGTTCTATAAGTCACATCCACCATGCCATCAAGCGGGTTGACAGCCGCGTTGGTGATACCCAAGTAGGTTTGTGCATCGGCTGGAGTCAGTTTTAATTTCCCAGGAGAGGGCGCTAAGCGCGTCTCTACTTCACGCATAGTAAAATTGAGTTGCGATTTAAGTTTGGTATTGGCGGTGATTTTGACATTGTTATTTAGCAATGTGGAGTACTGCGTGATTTTTGGCATCTCCCAAGAGTATTTAGAAAAGTCGAACATACAGGTACCGTCGACCACTTGATCCGGTGGACAACTGTTGAAATGGTTTTGATTATCAGTGCCTGTCCATTGCCCCACTTGGCTTGTCATGCTCCCTTGCACACCCAGATCAGAAATGCGCGTAAATGATCTGTCCGAACTCGCCAATTCGGAATTGTTTCGGTATTGCATAATTCCGGAGAAGGAACCGCCTTTATAAGTTTTGCCGAAGGCTCCGCTAAAATCGGTGCGTGCAGCGCCACCAGCTTGCGCCAACGACTGCCCCATATTGATGGTCGCGCCATTGTAATCTTTTTTAGTGATGATGTTGATAACTCCACCAATGGCGTCCGAACCGTAGGTGGCCGAAGCCCCATCTTTAAGCACTTCGATGCGCTCAATAGCCGCCGTGGGAATCAAGCTTAAATCTACAGAGTTATCTCCACCGATTTTGGGGAGACGATTTCCATCTAACAAAACAAGAATCGAGTCGGATTCAAATGGACCGATCATCGCCGTGGAAGCTCCAGGTGTCCCATTGATTGAATTTTCCCGCGTACCACCTGTAGTTAAAGCATTGTTGCGCAAAACATCAGCAACTGAGTTGTAACCGGATTTTTTAATTGTTTCATTAGTAATGGTTTGCACGGGATTGGGCGACTCTTCATCCACGCGCTTAATGTAAGAACCTGTCACTTCGATTTTTCGAAGTGTTTTTGGCTCAGTGCTCATTGCTTCTTGTGGTTTTGCTTCTTGCACCTTCGCTTCTTGTTCCTTTTTTGGTTTCACATCTTGTGGAACCGTTGTTGAAACATCTTGCGCCGTAGCAAAGACAGAAAATAAACCTAAAAATAACACGATAATAATTTGCATGGATCCCCCCACCTCATAAATTGGTAGTGGCTTACTGAAATTATTTCAAGGTTTAAATCATAATTGCCCTCAAAAATAGCGCGGTTCATCAAGCTTTTATAGGCCTTTAATTTATTGACATTACTGGCAAAGATGCGAGACACCCAAAGTTCGAGAGGGAGGAATTCCATGAGAGCTTTGATAATTCTTACACTATTGCTCTTGACCCAATTTACCATGGCTCAAGATCAGACTCCGGTTGTAGAGAACCAAAATTTAACTGAAACCCAGGAGCCCGAAGTCACTGTTGCTCCTCGAAACACAGGTTTTGTTTTCAACCCCACAGTCACCCTCACGAGTCGCAAGTTGGAGTTCAACGATCAACAAGTGGGAAAAATGCGCGTGGTGCAATTCGACAGCAAAGTCGGCTACGTTTTTAACTTTGGACTTTTTGCTGGAGCACAACTCAACTACACCACCGGCAGCATGAGCAGTGGTGGCGCGGCGGACACCGATGTCTCCACTCACTATGCAGGTCCCACCGTTGGTTACAGTTCAGAGTCGACCGGATTTTTTGTCAGTGCCACTTATCATTTACTCGGCTCTTCGACCATGGCTGGCCTCGGCAAGTACGAAAAAATTCAAGGTCTACAAGTAGACATCGCTTACCCGATGACCGTGAATGAAAATCTGAAATTTGGCCCACAAGTCAGCATTAAACATTTGGACCTCAAAGAAGGCACATCTGGTTTAGCCGACGATAAATTTAAAGAAGTAACACCCTATTTTGGCCTCTGGCTTTATTTTTAAGGAGAAGCAAAGATGATGAAATATATTTTCTGCATAGCTCTTTTGGCTCCGCAAATATCTCTGGCTGGTTTTTCTTTAAATCCGTCTTACAGTTGGTACAGAACGGACACCGGCACAAGCCAATCTCAGTTTGAATTGCGCGTTGGTTATGCTTTTGAGAACGGCCTTTATGTGGGCGGCTTTTATGATTTGGTTTCGCAAAAATTTGTAGAACTTTCGAGTGATTATTATGTCGGTGTTCACGTTGGTTACGAGTGCCATGGGGCCTATGGCCTCCTTGGCTATGTGGTCAATGGCGATCAAGATATGACCTCCGGTGGAGTGAAATATTCCGGGGCCAGTGGCGTGCAATTCACTGCCGGCTACCGTCTTCTTCTCACCGAAGATGTTTATTTAGGTCCTGAGATCACCTACAGAAAAGTTTCTTTTAAAGATCGAGAGATCAGCGGACTTGCTGGTGAAACAAATCGTCATGATGAAGTTTTGATTCCTGGTATCGCTGTTAATTTCGCATTTTAGAAAATATAAAAATGCTGCTCGAAAAAGCCTCACTGCACACGCACTGAGGCTTTTTTTTTATTCTTTTTTCTACACTCTGTTTATTTTCTGTTTTGTTTTAAATTTCCTTAAATTCCGTTCTTGGCACTGAGAGATGAGCGTGCTACTTCATTGGTCCTCGGGGGTGGGGATAATGGGGCTTGTCTATTCTTTTTTGCATACGCTGGTTTTAAGTTTTACAATCCAAGCGCAAGAACTTCCTAAAGACAACACTGTGTCTGCCGAAACCTCACTCATCTCCGAAGCTCCAAAAACTTTGCAAAAAATTGTGGTCACCGGTTCCTACATTCGCCGCGATCTGGATGAGGGCGCACCATCTCCTGTTACTGTCATTGACAGCAATAGCGCGCAAGAAGCGGGAAGTTTTTCTGCCAGCGGTGCCTTTCGCGACAACGCTGTCATTAATAGTGTGAACGCCAGCAACAGCCAAAACGGCTCGACGAACGTTTCTTTCCACGGACAGTCATCCGCCAACAACCTGGTACTCCTCAACGGGATGCGCCTGCCAAAGCCTTCGGGTGGCGATGCCGTGAATATCGATTTTATTCCTGCCAGCGCCATCGAGCGCATCGAAATTTTAAAAGACGGCGCCTCGGCTCTTTACGGCTCTGAAGCTCTTGCCGGCGTCGTCAATATCATCACTAAAAAAGAATACGATGGCGCCAATATTTCCATGCGCACATCAACACCACAAAGTGGACTGGGTGTGGAATCCAATGTGGTTGCAACCTACGGCAAAAATTTTAAACGCGGGAATATACTCGCCACCGTTCAATACCGCCGCAACGAACCCATTATGTTTCGCGACACTGAATATGGAATTACCAACCTCTCGCGCGGAGGAAGTCTCACCAGCTCTCCCGGCAACTTACAGCTCGGCAATAAATTTTATCGCGCCGAAAACTGCCCTGCCGATCAAGTTGATAAAAGTGGCGCTTGCCGCTACGACTACTACAACACACTCCCTCTCACCAACGAACGTGATTATGGCAACGTCATGCTCAGTGGCGGTTATGATCTCGGTAAAAAATTGCGTATGGAGAGCATGATTCTCTATGCTCGTCAGCAAACCTTGGCACGCAACACTCCCAAAATTATCAACCTCGATGATTTTAGTAAAAGTGGTGGCGCTGATTATTCCATTGATGGCAATACGGCCAATCAATTTTTTAGTAGTTCTGTCAAAGGCACTCCCACTTTTAGTCCTACGGATAAACTCAAACTTCTTTATAGCGCCGACGAAGAATTAGGAACCGAGCTCAAGGAGCAGGTGACCAACAATGGAACTGCGCAAGTGAAAATTGGTCGCCAATCCGACAAACTCGACTGGGATGTGTCGGTTGGTTACGGCGCTTCCGATTTCAAAGAAGAAGTGGTGCAAGGGAATGCGCGTATGGACGTTCTCCACCGAAAACTTCAAGACGGCTCTTGGCGGCCCTTTAATGCCACAGGTGACAAAGGTGATCTGCGCGATGCCAAGGTCAATACCTGGAACTCTAGTTTTTCTGATATACTCAACGCACGCCTGATCGCATCGCAACAGGTTTTGGGTCAAGGACCTCGCGCTCTTTCTGCAGCTTATGGTTTAGAAAGCCAATCGCAACGCTACAGCTTCCGCGCCGATCCTCTCTCTTTACAAAATGTGCCATTGACCGGACTCTATTCCAATCAGGAAGGCAGTCGCGGTGTGCAGTCGATGTTTTTAGAACTTTCGCAAAGCCCTTTTAATAACTTGCAACTCCAAGCCGCACTTCGTATGGATAAATATTCTGACTTTGGTTCGACCGTAAATCCTAAGCTTGGCGCCTCTTACAAAATTACTAATCAATTAGCGATACGTTCTTCTTTTGGCACAGGATTTAAAGCTCCTGATCTTCGCTCTCTCTATCAAGGAAATGTCACGAGTCCTCAGCGCTTTCGCGATGGTGTGGCGTGCGCAAAATATGGCAATTCAGATCCCAACTGTAATAACCTCTTCTCCACCACCACCTATGGTAATAGCAATTTGGGAGCAGAGATGGGAAAACACTGGAACATGGGTTTACAGTTTCGCCCAAAAAAGAATTGGACCTTTAACATCGATCATTGGCGCGCCGTGGGTACCAACTCTTTGGAGTCCATCAACCTCAACCGTTTGACAGCGGCCGAAGCCACATACGGCCCGTCCATTCTCAAACAATTGGGTGTCACAATTCAGCGGGACCCCAACGATACTATTCAATATGTTGTTATCCCCGTGAAAAACAATTCCGGGCGCTACAACATGAACGGGCTTGATTTGGATCTTAAATTCAAAAGCCTCATTCGCACACCTGGCCTTGGTACGATGAACTTTACGTTTCGTACGGATCATTCCCATATTTTCTCTTCAGGCTCGCAGCCGTTTTTCTTCCAAGGGTACGAAAGACAGTTGGACTTAAACTGGCGCAACGTCACCTCGTTGACTTTGGCCAAAGGCTCCCATCTCACGAGTTTGCGCGCGCGCACGTACTCCGCCCGCGACAAAGATGACACCCGTACCAGCCGCACGGGCGGCGGCGGCTCCATCCCGATGTACACCGAATATGATCTTCATTATGAGTATTATGGAGCGTGGGACGGCGTCATCACCTTGGGTCTGCGTAATCTTTTTGATTATAAGGTCTATAATGACCTTAACCGCGGGGGCCCCGGGTTCTTACTGCCGGCCTCTGACACCTTTATGGGACGAACCATCTATGCAGGCTACTCACACGACTTTTAAGAAGCCGTTAGTAAATCTGCAAGAGGACTTGCACCACAAAGAACAGCAAAGACGTTACTAAAAATACACCACCGAAAAAATTCATATCCTTTTATCGGCACTAGACCAAAGATCATAAGCCTCTTTCTTATTTCGAGACAGTTGGTCGATTTTTTTTCTTCTATCTCAAAAAAGTGTGAAGCTTATCTATATATGTACAAACATTTGACCAAAGTCCTGCTTTACTAAACAAAAAACAGTCTAGATCTTTGACAAAAGGGCGCCACTCCTGGGCAACCTAAGGTAGAATTTTTGTGTGAGGGGTGGAACATGAATACACTATTCGTAAAATTTTCTTTTTTTATGCTTCTCGGAGTTTTTACTCTTGGTACTCAGGGATGCTCAAAAAAAACATTTCAACCAATTCCAACGGATGAAATCGCATCTGAGAATAATGGCACCAACAGCTCCGGTGGCTCTTCCAATGGATCAAGCTCCAGCGGGAGCACAACGGGCGCCACTTCGGGTGGGAGCACAACGAGTGGCACAACCACTGGTGCGACTTCGGGCGGAAGCACGACGAGCGGTACAACCACCGGCGCGACTTCGGGCGGAAGTACGACGAGCGGTACAACCACCGGCGCAACTTCGGGCGGAAGCACAACGAGCGGTACAACCACCGGCGCAACATCGGGCGGAAGTACAACGAGTGGCACAACGTCTGGCGGAAGTACGACAGGCTCCACATCGGGTAGCACGAGCGCAGGAACTACCACCGGCTCTACGACCGGCGGCTGCACCCCTTTCGAACCAGGCTGTACTCACGATCATCGCTATTGCATTATTGAAAAATACCAACAACCCAGCGCCATTATCACTCGCAAGTTAGATGTATGGATTATCACTGACAGTTCGTCGTCCATGGATGACGAGCGCGAAGAACTCGCTAATAGAATCACCAACTTTATTGGCAAAATGCCTTCCGGAACAGATGTGCAATTTGCAGTGACTCTCGCGCACGGGCCGACGAGCTGGTTCTCGGGTCGTCTTTACAAATCTGATTTTAAAGATCCTCAAGAAAAGTATGTGATCAGCACAGCCGTGTACAACAATTCGCAAGTGCAATATTGGTTACGCCGTAAACTTCTCTACAGACAAGCTAATTATAGCGTTCCTGCTTGGAATGCCGATGGCACTCCGATCGCTGGCCAAGCTCTGCGCAACCTCCCCACCGACTACGATGCCGATGGTGGTGAAGCCGGATTGTTTAGCGCCTACGAAGCCGTTCGCACCTACTCCACCTCACCAAGTCGTTATGAGTCTTTGCAAACACTTTCTTCTATGGGTAATGGCGAACGCAATTTCTTTAGAAATGATGCCGCCCTCGCCGTGCTTTTTATCTCTGATGAAAATGACATTTGTTATTTAGATCCTTCAGTAGCAGACCCGGATTATCTCGAAGCACCGTTTAACAGCAAATATTGCTCTGGAATTACGGCACAGAATGTATTGCAGCGTCTACAAGTGGTTCGTCAGTCTTTACCACTGCATGTGTCTTCGATCATCTACAACAATAAAGCAAAGATTCCTCCAGGTCTCGAAAATGGTGTAGGTTTAGGATACAACCTCATCACCCAGCTCGCCGGTGGACGTATTATTGATATCACAAGTGATACCATCTCGAATGGTCTTTCGACCATCGGTGGACTCGCGTCGAGCCGTCTTGATCTTCGTTACGAATTTATTTTAAAGTATCAAAACGTCGACAGCAGCACGATCCAAGCCAAAGTGGACAACGTCCAACGTTCTCACACTTACAGCAGCACGACCAACACCGTACAATTGTCGTATGCAGGTGTAGCGAATTCGTTGGTGGATATTTACTACTGTCTAAACACCAACACTCCACTGACGCCTTACACGATTGTTATCTCTAGCCATTTGATCAATACGTGTAAAAAAGCGTACCAGCCCAACGTTATTATTGAAAAACCATAACGATTTTGGGACATTTCGCCCTTCTACTTGCCAGGCTCCGAAAAGCCTGGCATTTTTTTTATGAAAAATGTTTTATCAAATCCACAAAACAACCATTAATCTCTCAGTCAAAGTTTCCACCAATGCTCCAAAAAATAGCATCCAGACACCATATCTGACAGACGAGCGCTTGCTGATAAAAATCCGCGCCGTCCGTGAAAAAGGAAAAGCCAACGAAGTTTTGATCGCCTATTTAAGTAATATTTTTGATATTCCACAAAGACAAATCGTAGTTCTCAGGGGCCTCACTTCGCCGCAAAAAGTGATAGCTCTGCACGGGATTTCAGAAGAAAAATTACGCCAAACTCTAGGATTTTAGAAAGCATTTTTTACTGACACTCAATGCAGAACCCGAATTCAAGTATTCAATAGCAGCCTTTATCGAAGAAAACCTTGAGGGCTTCTATGACTTCAGAGGTTTAAGCAGTATAAAGCATTTTAAATTTTTCGACATCGATCGATTTGTTTCGTGGTATTTCAGCAAAATAAGTTAACTGCCAATTTTGTGATTTTTCAGCCTGCTTGCTTGCAGCTTTATCCCACGGTGGATAAATTCTGAGCGCTCGTTTTCCACCTTTGCCATTCACAGAAAGCACACCCTGCTTAACTAATGCCGATTTTGGAAAAATAAATTGCCCAAAATGACTTGCTGTTTTTACGGTAACTACAAACAAGTCAATGTTGTCTGAGCTATCATAAGGCTGAATTGGGTTTTTACCACTCCGTTTCCATAAAGTTACGAATTGCCCATTCTTGGTCGGAGTGATTTTAGCGTGGCGATAATGGACGATTTTGTTATTCATTTTAAAGATGCAGGCGTGATACTCCGAGCTTTCAGCATCGAGCTCTGGGTGAGAGCACTGAAACCCGCAGACTTCAAATACTTGCTCAGTTAAATATTTAAAAGTGTCAAAAAAGTCCATAAATCGTAGAACCTGTTTTTTTTGAATGACCCACTACGACCGAGTAGAACCGTTGAACCAGTATTTCGAATACAGGTCACAGTATTCAGAATACTGTATTAAATTTCGCACAAGCGAAATTTGGTGCCCTGGGCCGGACTTGAACCGGCACGCCCGTTTGCACGAAGCTCAGGATTTTAAATCCTGTGCGTCTACCGATTTCGCCACCAGGGCACAAACAAAACGGACTAGAATTAATGTCATTCTTCTTTCCAGAAGGCAAGCATTTGGGATCTAAAAAAGAATGGCTTTGCTTATTAATTAAGCAATATCTACTGCCACTACGGCAGTGACTGTGACCTTTACCCCGTTTTTAGTGCCAGTAAATTATTTTTCTTCTGTAACACAGCCTTTTCCTGATGTGCAAATTCTTTTGGTGTTAAGTAATCAAGTGAACTGTGTGGACGCTCTTCGTTGTAATGTTTTATCCAGATC
>JBGSUL010000124.1:0-2147 GCA_041736155.1 Bdellovibrionales bacterium | reverse complement strand
CGTTTTACCTCGTCGCTGAATTTTCTCTTTGGCTTTCCCATTTCCTGACTCCTAAATGCTCTGAATATAGAGCAGCTTGGGCCAGCCCGCTATTGTAACTTCTTCACCGTGTTAGACTCCAGCTTTACGCCCGCAGTCCATCCCACGTTGTTAAAAAAATGAGAGGGCTCGATGGTTATATTCTTCCGAAGCAGATCTCGATATAGTTCAATTGTTTTAAGATTGAGTTGTTTCATTCTCAATTTTCTAAGTTGAGTGGCGCCTTTTTCATCGCTATAGGCAACGACATCCGCAAATCTTCCGCTTCCTACTATAAATGCTCCTGCTGAGATACGTTCATCAACTCCAAAAGCTAAGGCTCCTCCGATAGCGCCAATGCTGGTTCCTAGTAATCCAATGCTCGTTAGGCTCCTGTGCTCTAAAAATTCGATGGTATGTCGTATTGCAGATAAATATCTCAATGCGCCGTTGTCATGCATTTTAAAATCGAAAGAAGTTTCGAGTTGGTGTTCCCAGTCGTTGAGGAGTGCCACAGATATTCCGTTGCTGCACAATTTATTTGCGTAGCCTTGATCAAGTATATTTACTCCTCCTGTGGGCGGAACAATAATGACGGCTTTTCTGGACTTCTCTAACGAGCTTTTGTAAAAATTAACTGAGATTTTCCTTGAAGTTTTATTTACTGGGTCTAATCCGTAGATTTCAACATTCTCTGTGTTGCAACCATAAAGGCTCCATCCAGATTGTCGTCTCTCAATTTTGATTTCAGCACTATAAAACAAGTTCGATGCGTTGGTGTCAGTTTGAAATGCAAGCGCGGTTGCTGATGATATTAGAATCGAAAATACAAGGCCCATGGAATCCCCCTTAAGTTATTAATTGATTTAAAAGAGATATCAAAATGGGTCTTTTATAGAAAGAATATTGTATAAAGTACCTAATTAAGGTACAAAGTGATCCATGAAGAATACACCCGCAGCACTCAATGAATATCAGGTCGTTATCACAAATATTAAGAAACTCCTAAAGACACAAAAGATTTCTTATAGGGAATTGGCAAAACAGCTGAGTATGTCGGAGTCGGGGGTAAAGAAAATTTTTGTGGCAAAAGATGGGTCATTCCTTAGATTAAAAAAAATTTGCAATGTTATTGGGGTTTCAATGAGTGAAATGCTCCAAGATACAAAATCGCTGGATGTTTTTTTTAGTAAGAAGCAGCAGGATGCATTTTTAAAGAATTTCATTCTTTTTAAAGTTTATTGGATGCTTGTTTATGAGCGTACTTCAATTGTGGATGCTCAGAAAAAATTGAGCCTTTCATACAAAGACATGTTTAAATTCTTGCGTGAATTGGATGAGCTAAAGCTATTAAAACTTTTACCTAATGATCGCCTCCAGCTTCCACCGATACAAGCTGTGTATTGGATTGGACAAGGCGAATTTGTAAATAAGATTTATAAAGAGTGGTCCAGAAACTTATTGGAATCTGTTTCTAAGCCTCATCCGCTACAAGATGAATCGTTTGTTTTAAGGTACCTACCGATGACTCCAAATACATTCAAAGAGTTTCAGTTAGCAATACACAGCTTAGAAAAAGAATTTATACGCAGGTCCATCCATGAAATGCGAACTGAGAGTGAATCTGTACATCATGTCAGATGGATGGTTGTCGCCGATAATAAAAGCTTTACTGAATGATTCTGCTCAGGCAGATTCCAGCTTTACTTCGTAATTAAACCCTTCTTTAAGCAAAGAATCACGCAACGCAAGCTGAATCATTCCCATTTCCGGCAGTCCCAACTTCTTGGCGATGCGTGCTGCGCGGGAAGGGGTGGGGATTCTGCGACCCTTTTCAAGATCATTTAAATTTTGCACAGACAAGCCAAGTTTTTTGGAAAAAGCAGTTTGACTGAGGTCTTCGGACTCACGCCAGGCTTTGAGCATGTCACCAAAAGTAAGATGGCCGTATTGCTTTTCTAATTTTTCAAAAAAATATTTAGTAGTCATGTGTTTGTGACCCCGATTTGATTTGGACACCCAACCCCAGGGGGTCTTTATGGAAGTAACGCCTACAAAGCGTAAACGTTTTACACAGAAAAAGAAGAGTTTGATCGTTAAAGAGCACTTTTCGACGGGAATAGCGATCC
>JBGSUL010000110.1:0-2888 GCA_041736155.1 Bdellovibrionales bacterium | reverse complement strand
ATTTTTCAACAGCTATTGATAAGTTTGGACTAAATAATGATAGCACGTAATTCGTCAATAACCATGATGGCTTTGCTGACTGACCGATCGTTGCTTGATAGCTACTCCATATCCAATCTGCTGCGGATCCAACCATTCTTGCTCTGACTGGATTTAAAACAATATATCTAGACAACTCAAGTAAATAGCTGTCTTTTTCAACTAATATACTTTTAAATCTCCCTTGAAAAATATGGCTCTTCAGCCAAATCTGTGGGTGGATGGGGGCTCCTCAAGTTTTCCAAGTTGGTGATAGAGTGCTATCTGCAAGCAGTCCAGTGTTTTAAAGCCGTATGCCTTTTTGATAGTGAGTTTTGCCTTGTTATTTAGCCCTTCCACAGGCCCTGATGAGAGCCCTCCTGGGACACTAAACCAGTTCAAAATAAGCTCCTTATGACTGCGTAACATTTTCGCGACTTTATGCATCGGCTTAAGATCTGATTCCATTGCCATATCAGCCCAATCCTCTAAAAACTTGCCAGCCCATCATTTGTACCTCATCGACCAAAATTCCTGAAAGTCCTCTTTGAGCAAATAAGCCTTGATGGACGACAGGTTAATTTTGACCAGCTCCTCTAAACGACCAGACTGTTTGTTGCTGAGGTTTTCAGGACGCTTCAACAGGATATACTTGGCCTTCTCAAGCACATTATCGTTACCAGCATCTTTGAGCTCCTTCACTTCATCTCGACGAACTTGATCGACAGCTTCATTAAATTTTTTGGCAATGTGGAATCTATCGAGGATATTGAGGGCATTAACGCACTTTTTCTTAATCACTTTAAGGTATGGCTTCCACATGTCACTGCAGACAAACTGTAGCTTGTCACAACGGGCTTTGCCGAAGTCTCTGAAGAAGCGTAGAAGGGTTTTGGCTTTACGATCTTTACCGCACCAAAGCAAGCGGCGCATTCCTTTGTCTATTTGATAAACGCACGTCAGGTAACGGTGGCCTTTGAATACAGATATTTCATCAACCCCAATTTGCTTTACATCTTCCCAGTTCCGATTCACAAGCCCATAATCAACCACCGACTTAATAGAACGGTATACAGTCTCCCAACTCGTGCCAAATATGGAGGCTGTCTCAGACCATGATAACCTTTTAGCCCATTGAGCTAGAAACAGTTGGTAGCTCTTGGTTATCTGTTCTTTACCGTTGCACCAAGGGAGGAGTTCGACTCGAATGCCATGTGCTTTGCAATTGATGCGTCTTGGAGCATATGCAAAGTAAACAGGGATGTTCCAAAGGGGCACATATTGATAGCGACGTAATGGCTGTTTATCGTAGGATGGTGATAATTTATGACATTCTGGACACAACCCTTTGGCGTTTTTTCTTGCAGCCACTTCAACAATGATTGACGGGCTATTGTCTATTTGCTCGAAGGTGCAATCGCCATACACAAATGATTTGAATTTCTCGACCCTATTTAGTATTGTCTTGATCAACATCACATCATCCCTATGCTCTATTTATTGATTTTTGGTCGAACCAATTAATATCATAATTTGATGTGATGCTCCTTCTTTTGTTTAATTATTTACCCACAGATTCTGCGATAGACCCTTAAATATACAATCGTTTTAAAGTGCTTGAACTTATAACCGCGAGCCTTTCTCTTCGCAGCTTGCACAACTGAATTAAGCCCTTCGAGAAGACCATTGTTGATATGTGATTTCTTCCATTGAAGAATCCCATCCCAATGTTTTTTTATCGTTTTCGCGACCTTTTTCATTGGTTCCAAACGACTATGTGTTGCCCAAAAATACCATCGATTTAATAGCAGCTCAAAGTCACTTTCTGTTGGTGCTGCATATAGCTGTTGGAATGCTTCCCGTAGGCTTAGTGCCCTAAATAATTTTTCATTCAACTTCGAAAGTTGTAGCGTTGCTTTTGTATCGCGCTGTGCTTGAGATAAATTTTTATCGTTTTTTAAAAAAATATACCGAGTGCCTTTTAATAAAGGGTTGTCTTTGGCTTCCATCCGCCGAACGTCATCTACTGCTTCATTGATAAGCTTTAAAATATGAAATTTATCAAAGGTAATTTTTGCTTCCGGCAGGTTTTCTTTGACACCTTTTATAAACGCGGGGGACATATCACAACTGACGTCAGTCACGTTATTAACATTGCCATTATGTCGCACTAGATCTTCTACAAAAGCCTTAATCGTTGAGTTGTCTTTACCTTCAGCGACAAATATTGTTTTTTTTCTTTCGAGATCAACAAATAACGATACATAGTCATGTCCTTTGGCAATAGAGGTTTCATCCACGCCTATTTGTGTCACGCCACTGTAATCGTTTAAATCACGAGCTGTTTCCGTATAACGATCTAAAATTGACCACACCTTGTAATCTGATATCTTAACGAGCTGACAGATTTGATGAACCGGCATACCCTTGGCTAATTGTAAAATGAACGCCTCAAATAACAACGTAAACCCGTTCTGGAGACCACTCCAATGAGGCATGATTAAATGGATTTTATTGTCTGGTGTTTTAATGCGCGGAACGCGTGCCTGCAAATAGCATTCATGTTCAAAAAAATTTAAATGCCGCCATTCCTTTTCAACCGTATCATAGGCCTTGTATTCACCCATAATACCTGCTTGCTCAAAGGGAAATGTAGTGCCTTTGGGAAAGTCAATTTTAATATCTAATCGTTTGGTTTTAACATCGAAATTTACATCAGCGATAAACCATGGTTTATCAATCCCCAGAGCTTTACCAAATATATCTCGCATATCCATGTTTGAAAAATTCCATAGCTAAAATAGCCAGAGATTTTCCATGAATTTCTTTTCAATTAAAAGTGCCTACCCACTCATTTTTCAAAAGAACCT
>JBGSUL010000105.1:0-63697 GCA_041736155.1 Bdellovibrionales bacterium | reverse complement strand
CTGGAGCGACGGGATCTACTGGAGCGACGGGATCTACTGGAGCGACGGGATCTACTGGAGCGACGGGATCTACTGGAGCGACGGGATCTACTGGAGCGACTGGCGCTGATGGAGCAACAGGTTCTACAGGAGCAACAGGTTCTACAGGAGCAACAGGTTCTACAGGAGCAACAGGTTCTACAGGAGCAACGGGTTCCACAGGAGCAACCGGATCAACTGGAGCAACCGGATCAACTGGAGCAACCGGATCTACTGGAGCAACCGGATCTACTGGAGCAACCGGATCTACTGGAGCAACCGGATCTACTGGAGCAACAGGCCCAGTGGGACTGGTGGCGGGAATTGCCTCCTATGGATCTACTAATAACTATGTCACTTTGAGCGCAAACAACACAGAGTATATTCGTCTTCTCACAAGCGGAAATGTAGGTATTGGCACAACGACCTCCGCAACAAAACTTCACGTTGAAGGTGACATGACAGTAGCTACATTAGCCACTGCTGTTTCTGGTGATTCACCCGTTTACGCTGATTCCACAGGAAAATTAAAAAAAGGGGCGGCTCTCGAACCGACATTTATTGATGTGAGCGGAGCTGCAGGTCAAGTCATCGGAGCGGCTTTCACGACAGTCATTATGACAACTGAAAATAGCGATCCAAACGGCCACCATAATACAGCGACTGGAATTTACACAGTTCCATCCAGCGGGTTGTATCAAATCACTGGTACATTCCGAGTGCAAGATGGTTCGACGGTGGGGAGACAGTTTGGCGTTGGCGTCCATACTTCAAACATCGATGGGTATTGGTTTTACTGGCATGCTGTTCAGAACACCACCGTCGCCGCGGACCGTACAACGTATCCTTACATCCGAGTCGGAAGATTTACTGCCGGCGATCAGCTTCGAATGTTCAGTTATGCCGATGGCGGGAACGTGACGATTTTGCTAACTGGAATGCAGATTATTAAGATCGGCGAGTAATTCAAATAAACAAAATATTAATTATATTGGGAGATCGTCGTTGACACGAGCTCTGCGAAAATCTGTAGACGCCTGAGAGGACGTTGCGGAATTCGCAACGACCGCAGAAACTGTTTGCGGTTGTGCAGGGATGGTTTTAGTGGGCGCCGGAACTGGATGCGCAAACGGCTGTTTCACAAAGTGAACTATCAAATGAAAAAGCATTTTGGCAGAAACCCAAAGCACGCTTTTCATTTTGCTGGTGTGAGCATCATAGCGACAATCCACCGGCGTTTCCATTAAACGGAGCCCGAAGCGACTTGCGTAAAGAGAAAAACAAATATCAAAAGCATAGCCTCTAGGCAAATCTTGGAAAAAAGGAGCCACTTTGGTCACGGAATATATTTTAAAGCCAGAAAGCACATCTTCGATGGGGCTGTTCCAACCATACTCGGCGATTTTAGAATAAATGATATTTCCAATGCGTCGACGAATCGGTCCATACAACTTCGAATAGATATGGAACTTTGATCCCGACACTACATCAAAACCCGTGATTTGATGGGTGATGATCAGACGTTTGGCGTCCTTGGCGCTGCGCTGGTGATCGCCAGGAAAAATGATAAAGGCTTTGTAGTTTTCCTTAAGTGCGTGGGCAAATCCTGTTTGCACAGCTTGGCCGTAGCCCAGATTTTGTGAATGACGAATCAATTTGTATCCATGGCGCGAAATCAGCGCTGCGGTTTTGTCTGTGGAGTGATCGTCGATAAAAAGAATATCTGCAAGATCAAGAATGCCCTCGCTTTTGAGATCGGCAAAAAGATGGGGTAAATTGTACGCTTCATTAAAACACGGAATGGCACAAAGAACCGATTTTTTTTTCATAAACTCATTTCCTTCTGGCGAGTGGCTCGCGCTAAAAGTTTATGCTGGGTGTGTGTCACGATGGCGTCAAAAATGAACGTAGGTAAAAGGCGACTTGCTATATACAAAAGGCGATCGAAGGAATTGATGATGAGCATGCGTCGCTGACCGATATTCGCCAATAACATTTGTGCTACCACTTCTGGCGGTTTTGGAGAGCCCAACATTTTACTAGGTAATCCTGCACGTTGTGCAAATTGTGTGGCTGTGGCACCGGGGCAGACCAAAAGAAAATCCACACCCTGTTTACGCTCTTCTTGCATGAGAGTGAGGGCAAAACTGTTGATGAAGGACTTTGCGCTGGCATAGACCGCAAAATGTGGAACGTGCAAAAAGGCAGCATGGCTCGACACAAAAACAAGAGCTGCGGAGCGACCTTGAGCAGACATCTTTTTGAGTTGTGGCAAGAGTGCATGAGTGAGATGAACGGTGGCTGTGACATTGAGATCGATCACGTGGCGTTCGTTTGCCCATTTGGAATTGCTAAACAGTTCAAATTCACCACCGCCGGCATTCAGTATCACCAAATCTAAATTTTCTTGTGCAACAGCAGAGAGGATCTCTTCTCGTTCGTGTTCGCTGGTCAAGTCACCCAAAAGACAGGTGACTTTTATGTTTGGATTCACCGCAATCATCAGCGTTTGAGTTCTACGAAGGGCCTCCGCATTTCGTCCACAAATCCAAATTTGTTCAGCGGACGAAGAAAGCTGGATGGCGACTTCGCGACCAATACCGCTTGAGGCGCCGGTAATAAACACGTTTTTAAAATTTTTCGCGCTCTTTTTAGCTGTCACGACTTTGCTCCACTTCAAATCCAAAGCGGCGGAAATAACGTAACGTTTTTTTGGTAAAGAGAATCGGTGCCAGGTCTAAAATCTTTTTCCAATTGGTACGCGAGGTATCGCCAAACAAGGTATGGATGGCCGCAATACGTACTGATTTTCGGTGCGCCTTTAATGCAATGGGATCGTAATCGTGAGGGGGCACAGGATCAGGCGTGAATTTTTTCAGTTTATCTTCTCCGCAAACGAGAGTTGCAGATCGTCGCAGCCAGGTGAGCGTGCGTGGAAAATTGCTGGCGGGAATATACCGAAAGGCAATGCCCAAGCGCGGTTGATCGGATAGATTGGCCTTGGATGCATGTAAGACAGAAGGATGATGGAGAGACGCTTGTCCTGGATGTAAAATCATCTTATGGGTTTGGCTTGGATTTAACCCAACGATCTTTTGACCACGAGCGAGCATGTTCGTTTCGGAATTGTCGATCGTATGTTTGACATTGTTTAAGAGATGCGAGCCGGGGAGATACTCAACGCAGCCATTACTTTCATTGACCTCACTGAGGGCCACCCACACTGTGACGCCTTCATCATTTTCAAGAGCCCAGTAGGTGGAATCTTGATGCCATGGAACTTCACCTTTGCTTTGTGCTGGCTTGACAAAAATGACAGAGTACCAAAGCAAGATATCGGGACCGAGGAGTGGTTGGATGGATTTAAGAATTTGTGGATGTCGAGCAAGATCATTCGCCCATTTTAAATAAATATGGGGTTTGTGGCGATTGATCGCATCTAGTCTCCACTCAATGCGCTGAAGAAAGCCTTCAAGTTGTGAGCGGTAAAAGGCTGTTTCCGATTTTGAAAGAATATCGACGGGGCAAACGACTCCCGTGGTGGAGAATTCATTGGCGAGATTTTCAATATTTGTATTTTTGATTTTTGGTAAAGACATTTCCACGAATCAATTATATCACCATCCCGATATTTTCTAACAAGGCCACGCCTACGAACTCGCGAAAGGTCGGTGCCCCTGGACTACAGTCTAGGCAGAGCCAATTGAACTTGTGTTAATGGCTATAAGTTTCGAAAATGAAACGCGTAGGGTTGGAGGATTCATGAGAGTTTATTTGTTCTATTTTCGAATTATGGCTCTTGGATGCTTGGTACTACTTACTCACTGCCAAGGAAGAAACGCGGATTTCCAACCTGTCGTCAATTCCGAAACAGAATCCGCAGTTGCTTCACCAGCTCCTTCCGCGGCAACCCCTTCGGCATCTAAGTGTGACAATGGACAAGCGCCTAAGGTTATAAGCGGAGATTGTTCTGGGGTCTGGTCGGTGAGAAAAACCGAAGGGGCACTGAATTGTGAATTTGAGTGGAAGCCGAGAGTCTCCTGTCCTGCAGGTATGAAACCTTTAGGATTACAATCGGCATGTTATGGTGTCACAGTTCGTCCTGCAGAAGGTAACACAAACACAAGTGAAGGATGTTTGGCAGCTTACGGTAAGCACCCCATTTCTCCCGCTTATAAGCTGGAATGTTGTCCATAAAATATCGCTCACATATATTTTGGTTTTTTTGTGCGATCTTGATCGCATTCATTTACTCGCCCAGTCTAAAAAGTCCTTTTTTACTGGATGATTCACATACGCTTTCTTCGAATGCGTTTATTCAAAGTTTTTCAGGATTCAAAAGTATTTGGTCCACGGGACGCGCGTATTCTTCTTTGCCGGCGACGTACGGTTATCGTCCGGTGACCACAACCATGAATATGGTTTTGTGGTGGGTCGGGGACGGCGATACGTTTCCGTTTCATGTGATGAAGATTTTTTTACTTTTACTGACGTGCTGGTTACTATCGAAAATTTGGCGCGTGCTGCTTCCGCGAGTCGCGCCAGAAGTGATAGATGCCGGCGTTCTTCTTTTTGCAGTCAACCCTGTTCATTCGCAAGTGGTGACTTATATTGCCGCCATCGCCACACAATGGGCGGCGCTGTTTGTCTGCTCTTCCGTGCTCTGCTATTTACAATTTCGCCAAAAAAAATCACAACTTTGGCTTGTGGGGAGTTTGCTTTGCGCGCTTTTAGCGATCTTGTCTAAGGAAGAAGGCGTGGTTGTTATTGCTTTGATCCCCTTGGTGGAGCTGTATCTTAGAAAGTTAGAAGGAAGTCCTCTCTTCTCTTCACAACGTCTCGGAGCCCTCTTACTCTTTTTGCTTCCGGGAGTGATCGGCGTTGGGCTGATTGCTTGGATGTTTGAACCCACGCAAAATCTCGTCCGCTCGGAGATTTCGATCTGGTCTTATTTTATGACTCAGTGGCGCGCCTACCTTCGCTACTTTGCAATGTACTTTTACTCCTACGATCTCAATGGGGATAATTTAGAATTTGGATTTTCTCAGATTTTTTTAAATAAGAGCGTCATCCTCGCACTCTTAGCGAATAGCGCCTTTTTGACTTCGGTGATTTTATTTTGGCAGCGAAAGCCCGCGTGGGCTTTGGGGCTTTTTTGGTTTTACATTGGAGTTTCACCGGCGAGCAGCGTGGTGGTTCTTTCTGAACCCGTCAACGATCACCGTGCTTTTATAGGATATTTTGGTTTCGCGATCTTTGGACTGTTACTGTTGAACTGGCTCAATAAAAAAAGTCGCACCCTCTTTGTGACTGTTGTCTCCGTCGTCGCTGGCATGTACTGCCTTATGACTTACCAGCGCGGAGACGTTTGGCGCACCAACGAAAACTTTTGGGAAGACGTGGTGGCGAAAAACCCTTCATCTCCGAGAGCGCACAACAATCTCGGGTTGGAAATGATTCATCAAAAAAAATATCCACGCGCCTTAGAGTTGCTTGAGCGTTGCACAAAAATTCAACCCACATACCCAGCTTGCTACATCAATCGGGCCGTCGCGTTTGCGCAGACCGGGCGTGATGTCGAAGCCGAAGAGCAGTTTGCGCTCTCTGCCAAGTTTGATCGTAGTGTGATTCAGTCTCGTTACAATTGGGCCAAGTTTCTTTCGGCCCGAGGACAGTTTTTAAAAGCCCAAGGATTGCTTAGTGAAGCGGACGAATTAGCTCAGGGAAAAAATTTAGAAGTTCGACTGGAACTCATAGAGGTTCTTCGTCAGCAAGGGAAGTTGGATCTTTCCAAAGAATTGTTTAAAGGCGCCATGGCCACCTTTGGTCGACAGCCGCAAATTTTGTTCGTAGCGGGCAGGCTAGGTGTTGACTACTAAGCTGTTCGGGAAAATGATAAGTTCTGGAGGTACAGCATGGTAAATAGAATTGGGTTGTCATTGATGGTTTTGATACTGTCGTGGGGTTGTACCAAAAAAGCCAACCAGTCATCAGAAGTTGCCTCTGCCCCGGTAGACAAGCTGGCTGAGCTTCAGCAGAATGTCGAAAAATCTCCAAGCTACGAAAACAACATCGCTCTAGGCATGGAGCTGGCAAGTCTCAATCGGTTTGGCGAAGCGGTTCTTGCTTACGAGCAAGCTGTGAAGATCAATCCCAAAGCTCCGATTGCTTATAATAATATTTGTGCGACCTTTAATCAGCAGGAGCGTTTTGCCGATGCCGTAGAGAGTTGCGAGACAGCTTTAAAAATCGAACCTAATTTCGAACTCGCACAAAACAATCTCCGTTTTGCCAAAGAGAAGTTTACAGCTTTTCGCAATGAGACGATGACTAAAAAACCGGAACTCCTCAAAAATGCGAAAACATCAGAGGAGCAACTTAATGTGGGGATGCAGCTGTTCTTAGCTCGCGATTTGGAGACAGCCAATCAGGTGTGGAGCAGAATACCTTCCAACGATCCGTTCTATCCCGCAGCTCTCAACAACTTGGCGAGCTCACTCATCTTACAAGGAAAATTTGATGAGGCAGAAAAATCCCTCAGCAAAGCAATGAGCCTTCAGCCCGATAACCAACTTTTCAGCAACAACAAGCGCTGGTTAGAGTCGAAAAAACTATCCAAATAATCTCTGCTTTAATTGAAATATCCAATCAGAAATGAACTATTCAGGCGGTATTTCTTCACCAATACTATTTTTAATAAGGAATCCTTGCAGGAATTTATAAAATTCTTCATTACACTGTTCCTTTGTGAGTGTGCCGTCCTGCGCTTGATTGTCCTTAAATTTTTTCCTGCACTTGCGTATTATTTTTAGATAGTCTTTCTCAGAATTGTTGGATGATAAATTGAACGAAAAACCATTTTTGTCGGCAATACATTTAGCTATTCCTCTTCCAACTCTACCATTACCATCACGAAAAGGATGTATTCTAAAAAACTCTAATAAAAAGTAACCAATCAATCGAGCTAAGCGATATTGGTCTTGTTGATTTGCTATGCTCGATTCAATATTCGCAATCAGTTTTTTTAATTCAACATCGATACAATTTGCATCAACCCCTTCAAATCCATGGTGTTCATCGTCTACAAAGACTTTGTCCAATCTAAATTGCCCTAGTTTGCTCTGCCCAGAGTTTCGAAAAATATCTTCGTGCATACTCATAATTGAAGATCTAAAAACATTTGAGTCAGTTAATGCATATTTATTGATATTTGATTCAACAAAAATTATATTTTTTTGAACTTGAGAATAATAATTGTGATATTCCTCAAATGTTATATTTTGTCTACTTTGATCCTTACAAATAATTTCTAAAAACGCTGTGTCTATACTTTGACAAAAATGAGTGGGATCTTTTAAATAGTCTAAGCGTAATCTGGAGCAATCATGTTTTTTGCAAGACCTACATTGCATTTAAGAAGGCTTCGATCTCAAAAATATTTTTAAAAGTACAGGGATTCAAACCATCAACAAGGTACGTACCTTTATCAAAAAGGAATTCAGGAATCTCCACACCCTTAGATGAATTGAACTTATTGGCAAAGTGCTTTCTAATTGATTCCGGGGAAATGATACCCTTTTTAGTTTTCCACTCGAGAATATAAGGCTCTTCCAGGTGGGATTGGTTAACTAATTTATTTGCACTCATGCGTTGGTATATGCTCAAGACGGTAGAAAGCATATTCTCGGTCGGTTGGCTGTAGTTACAAGGTTTGTCGAAATTTCTAACGTTTACAGCAGAGGAATTGTAGTTACGTAAGCTAGCATAAGTCAGTTTGTTGACTGGTCCGTATTGCCACGCTTCGAATTCAATCATTTCCAGGTTGTGATCGGATACTAGGGCTGTTGTTATGCCGTGAGTATAGAAAAGTAATTTTTGAATCTTTAGGGGAGTTAGGTCTCCTGATGTGGATTTTGATACTATCCAATCAACTAAATTAGGATGTAATGATTTAAATTTCATCAAGGGTAGAATACCAGACTTTCATGAAAGTACTACTGTAAAACGAGCAGCGAATATTCCCGTCTACAGAGCCAGACTTGTGTCCGAATAGCGGAAAAGCCCATATTTTCCACATTTGCAAAAAACCCGAGCATGCTACGTTGTGGAGACATCGCGTCTAATGTGGTGTCTAAAAAAGTGCAATACTCGTTCCTCCTATTGTGCTAGCTTAGCGGTCATGAATCAGCCGTCGCCAAGTCGAAATCAACTTCAGTTCACTGGAGAAATTCGTCTCATACTTAATGATCGAGAATTGGCCGAAGTGAATTTCGCGCAAGTTACCGCATTTGGTTTTGATACAGAAACCAAACCCTCCTATCGAAAAGGTGAAGTTTTTAAGACGGCGCTTTTGCAGCTGGCCACCGAGTCGGTCGCTTACCTCATTCGTTTGCATTACATCAAACAATTTGAACCCCTCCGCAACGTTTTTGAAAACCCAGAAGTGCTTAAGGTCGGCGCCGCTGTTTCCCATGATTTAAAACAGCTGCAGCACGTTTTTCCGTTTCAAGCCAAGGGATTTGTCGACATTCAGACAGTCGCCAAAGAAAAGGGACTTAAAAATCTCGGTCTCAAAAAAATGACGGAAGAAGTGTTCAACGCCCATCTCTCGAAGGGTCCCAAGATGACCAATTGGGAAAGACAAGTGCTCACTGAGGAGCAACTTGTCTATGCCGCCACCGACGCCTGGATTGGGCTAAAGCTTTATCACGAATTGAAAGTCTATGACGCTGCAAAGAAAGCGTAAGACCAAAGATCCCTGTCCCGTTTGTTTCCTCCACAAAGATCGCTGTATTTGTCACCAGATCCCGCTTTTGGATTTAAAAACGCGTGTCTGTTTAGTCATTCACGCTAAAGAATTAAAGCGCACCACCAATACCGGGCGATTAGCTCTGCAAGCTTTAAAAAACAGTGAAATGCATGTGCGTGGAGAGAGCCGTGACAAGTTAGATCTGAGTGAGTTGCTCAATCCAGCCTATGAGCCCCTGTTACTTTATCCGAGTGATGACGCTATAGAGCTGGATGCCTTATTTGTGTCACAACTTAAAAAGCCCGTATTACTTATCGTGCCCGATGGAAATTGGCGTCAAGCTAGCAAAGTCCATCATCGCCATCAGGAACTCGCCTTGGTACAGCGCGTGTGTTTAAAAAAGAAAACCCCATCAGTGCAAAACATGCGGGCCGAATCCACAGTCGATGGAATGGCGACCTTGGAGGCTATCGCTGGCGCTCTGCGCTGGCTCGAAGGGGAGGGTGTTGGCAATTCTTTGCAGCGCCTTTACGAACAAAAACTCACGCAAACCTTAATAGGCCGAGGAACTTTGGCTACTCAGAGTTAGTATCAATCCACTGCCGCTAAGACAGTTAGAATTTCAGTTGCGAAACTGTCGGGCTAGCTGTAATTTTCGCACATCTAGGGTGGGGATCCATGAGTTTATTAAAATTTTTTGCATTAAATGCCTTTTTATTGTCATCAACATTTGTGCTCAACTCCAATGCCTTAGGCCAGGATGTAAGTTGGTCAGAAATTCTTAAAGATTACGAATCTCCTGATAAAACAAAAGAAAACGAAGCGCTCTTTCGTGAAGAAAATAGATACGTCAATGCAGTCGTTAAAAAAAGTTCAAAGTATTCCGAAATCCACAGTTATTTTTTAAACCGTTATAGTAAACCTAATGAAGTTAAAAATATTGTTCTCAGCACGGGAGAATCCATTGTGTTGAGAGAGTTGGGTTATGGAAAACCACGATTAATAGAATCGAGTGTTTCGGGTGTGTTACTCAGCTCTTTCGATAGCAAAAAAAATGAGACAGTTGTATTCACGGATATCTCAATCTCTCCCAGTGAAAAATATTTGCTCGTTTCTGTGGTGGAAAAAGGTTCTATCAATGCCGCCACATTGTACATTTACAGCCTTCAGCAAAAACGCCTACTTAAAACTTACCAAGCTGACAGCAGTAGTGGTGATCTCAGAATTCGCTGGATTGGCGCTAATATTTTTTACTATTACGATCTGCAGAACCAGCGTCTTAAAGTCTACCTTGAGAGCCCCAATTTAAATGGCGTGTCCGAGAATGATTTCTATTATGGTGAATATCCAAAAAATGTTTTATGCCGAAACAACAGCACATTTGTGCTTAATGCAGCCAACAAGTATGTCCTCCTCGATTCGCTTGGTTGCAGTGAATGGAACACTTTTAAATATTTTAAGTCCTATGTACGATTTATATCTGAAGATGAATATAATATTATATCTGTAAGTAATTACAGTCGGGACATAGCTCTGGGCCCTGTGCTTGGCGATAGTTACCCCGTGACTCAAGGTGTTTTTGATTCATCCATTACGAGCAAAGAGGGGCACGTTCTGTTGAGTAGTACGTGGGGGCCAGATCAGAAAATAACCATTTTAGATTCTTCATTTGCGATAATAGATGAATATTTAGTACCCCATTTTTTAAAAGTGGACCAGTTTAAGTACGATCCTTGGAACTCAATGCTAAACCTTACTGTGTCTAGTTCTGTCAAAAATCACATGGATGTTTATATTGATCTTTCGACCAAAAAGTTGATAGGAACGACTCTTGAAGAACTAAGAAAGAATTCACTTAATAAAAATGGCATTCAATATGATTCGGATGTCATTTACGTTAAAAGCAGCGACGGTGTGGACATCCCAACACGTGTTGTGGCCAAGGAAACCATCGATTTTTCAAAAAACCCATTTGTTTTTATCGAAGTCTATGGCGGCTATGGAAGTCCGAGTCACTTGCTACCAGAAAACGAATCTAAAATCCGCGATATATTTATAAGCAAGGGGGGCGTTTATGTGGCTCCCGGAACGCGTGGGGGGAATGAGTATGGAAATGCGTGGCATGAGGCAGGTCGCCGAAAAAACAAAATCAATTCGATAAACGATCTTATAGATGTTGCCAATGATCTTATATCTCGAGGCGTCTCTCCAGAACATATCATTACCAATGGAACCTCCCACGGCGGTTTGGTTGTCGCGTCGGCAGCCCTTTTGTCGCCGCAGAGTTTCGGTTTAGTTATTCCCATAAGTCCTGTGCTCGACATGTTGGGTAAACAGCGACTGAATCCTCTGTTTGTTCGGACTTCGATGAAAGAATATGGTGACGTGAATGACACAGAAATTGCAAATCTGATGAAGGCGTATTCACCACTGGAGTTACCAGTGAGTGAGCGGTCACCAGAAATGCTCATTATTTGCGGACTCAATGATACTCGTGTGAGCGCGTTACATTCGTTAAAATTTATGCGAAAAGTTCGCAAGCAGTTGCCAAGTTCCTCTCCCATTCATGCCTATTTTGTGAAAAACACGGGGCACTGGCTTATGTCTATGGATCAAGATTTGATTGGTGTACAAGCAAATACTGTAATGTGGACCTATATAGCTGAATATATGCAGCGACGTCCTTAACTTAAAGGAGACTCAATGAAATTAAAAAAAACATTTTGCACTGTTTGTCCAAAATGGGAAATTAAACATCCCGAAAGATGTTCAAATACTTTGAAACATAAAAAGAAAAAGCATTTCTTCTGTACAAAAAAATGCAAAGAACGATTTGAAAAAGCGCCAGAGAAATTTGTATGAAAACGTCTTATTCGCTGATTTCATCCAAACGGTCTCCCTTTGAACGTATTTGCTGAAGGTTAATGATCGCCCATCAACAAAGTGCCTATTTTATTATTGATGGAGCTTTGCGTGTTCACGAAAAGAACAAGCCACTTTCCATAGTGTCCTGGCTCGCGACCCGAGCCTTGCCAAACCAGAAATCGCAACCTTGATAAAGGAATTGAGCCTGATTTGCTAAGGAGTTTTTTCACACTGGCTATCTCGAATAGTCGTTGTCCCCAATACATGATATCTCGAAGGGCTATTTACATGTTTTGGAGAAACGTCGTGAAAAATACATATGTGAAAAATTCCTACTTAATTAAAATACTGTTCTGTTTTTTATGTGTGTATGTCATCTGGGGCTCGACTTACCTGGCGATAAAGTATGCATTGGAATCGTTCCCGCCGTTTCTTATGGCGGGGTCTCGCTTTATCATTGCGGCCCTTATACTCGGTCTTTTTGCCCGTTGGAGAGGGGAAGCTTGGCCTCCGCGGACGATGCGTAGGGCGGCCATGGTGAGTGGTATTCTTTTAGTTATGGCCAACGCCGTGGTGTGCGTCGCTGAGTTGACAACATCTTCGGGCTTGGCGGCATTGATTATTGGTAGTGAGCCGGCATGGATCATTATTTTGGGATGGAAATTTTTTGGCGGTCGTAAACCGACGACGGCGCAAGTGTTGGGTATGGGCCTGGCGTTTTTATCTGTTTACTTATGCGTGGACTCGACTGAGGAACAAACGGCCATTTCCCTTTCTGCTTTACTAATGCTTCTGACTTCCGTGGTTCTATGGGCCGTAGGCACACTGATTCAAATCAACAGTTCAAAAAAATCCTTTTCTGGAGGAGTTTTTGGATACGCGAGTTACCAGCTCCTCTGCGGAGGCCTGGTTGTCACACTTTTAAGTCCGCTGGTGGATGATTACAGTGTGCTTCAGCAACACTCGGTTTCTTTAAATTCCATTTATGCCTTTCTCTTTCTAGTCTTCTTTGGTTCGGTCGTTGTTTTTTCCGCTTACCTTTGGTTGAGCCGGAACGTGGAGGCGACCAAGGTGAGCACATACGCTTTGGTCAATCCAATTTTAGCAGTTTGGATTGGGTGGGCTGTGGCTGGGGAGGCCTTAACTTCCCATATTCAGTTGGCAACGATCACCCTCTTAGTGGGTCTGTTTTTTGTCTTGTTTTACGAAAATATCCATCAACGATGGATGTCGAAAAAGAAGACGGCGCTCAAGGGCATGTTTTAAAGTATTCAGAATTAGGTGATTGTCTGCTTACTTCGTCATTATCGAGATATACTTCAAGTCGGACGTAATTATCATGATATTTCATGAATGGCGGCTAAGGATCAACTCCAGCACCTTTACCATATGCGCTCGACGTGGAAAGTAGATGTGGATTAAAGAGCATGTTTGTTGAATCAAATTGCACGTAAGTAGTGGGTGCTTGGGCAAGTCCAATTTGAATGTTATTCGTGGAGGTTGTATTGGCGCCGACATTAAATGTCGGAGATATATTGTTTCGCATGATGGAAGCGACTGGCTTTTGACCGCCTTTGGCATCCGTGATCATTATCCACGGAGTCATGGCCGTGATGAGAGGGATAACGGTGTTGTTTTCGATAATCGCATGATCAGGTCCGTAGAGGGAGATTCCATGCCAGTGCGAAGTAATCACGACGTTATTACGAACGACCATATTTGTATAAAGCCCATCAAAAACAGAGATTCCCTGGTGCACAGTGCGAAAGGGAGTGGCGGTATTCGTCGACTCTTGAACCCATGTTCCATCAATAACAATGTTGTCGTAAGCCGTCGCGCCCCAAGTACCTAAGTTAAAACCTTGAATAGCATCATCATGATTGGTGTCGCCGTCAGACTCACCAACGAGAATGTCGAGGATTCGATTGTTTCTAAAAAGTATATTTGAGGCCAATGGACGGAATCCATCGCCAGAATAATATTGAATAGTATTTTCAAGAAACAAGGCATTGATTTGATTGGCGGGAGGAAGAAGGTCCGATGTGCCCGTTGTCATACCAAAGCGCACGTTTTTGATAGTGTTGCGAAGAATAGAAGTGCAGCTTCCGCCACCTACAGATAAGCCATTCGCCACGTTGCTGATCCAGTGGCTCGCGGTCCAGGTTGAGGTATCTTTAGTCGTATAGATAAAGGAGTCAGCAATAACAATATGGTTGGCTTTACTCACAGACGCCAGTGTTCCGCTCGGGGAGGACACCTCAAAGTTAGAAACAAGGATGCGCTTAAGACCGCTGATCGATAGGCGTGAAAGCAGAGCTCCGGCTTCTCCCTGGATATGAATCCAGTTCGTGGAGTTTACAAGTTCAGCATTTGTATAGGAAGTTATGCTCAAATCACCGTGATTTCCGGCTTTAGCAATGACTTTATCTCCAGGTTGAATTTTATGAGCATAAATAGCGGCAGATACTGTTTTAAAAGGAGCATCAATAGTTCCCGCATTTGTATCAGCCCCGCTAACAGGATCAGCGTAGAGAGTTCTGGCAAAAGAACTGGAGGGAGCTTCGCAGCCCTCATACACAACGTAGGGGCCAGTGCCTGAAGTTTCATCTCCGACTGTATCGGTCGACGAACTTGAATTTTCAGATGAGCTTTGGGTAGAGCTGAGTTGACCACAGTTTTGAAAGGGTATGAAGGCGAAGAAACACAATAAAGCGTAATAGATTTTTGTGCTTTTTTTCATAGGCACCTCTCAGCGATAGATTCCAGTACAAGTCCCCCATAGACGTGCCACAGTCTTTATTTTTCAATACTTTATAAGAAATTGGAAGTGCTGACGTAACGGCTTCCCAAAACAGAACAACGTCTGAGTGATAATGAAACAGTTGAAGCGCTGACCGAGGAGGCAATAAACTTCAGTTTAAGGGGTATCCGTAGCTGGAGAAGGTGGGCGGTGTTTGAGTTGTAGGCCTTTTAAAAAGCAGCGTAGGATTTGGTCCTGGCATTCCCGATAGTTTTTGTGATCGGACTTACGAAAAAACGCAGAGAGCTCGTGGTCACTGATCGGCAAGTTCGCCAACATCAGAATTGCTTTGACGTCTTCGCTTTGGAGATTCAATGCAATTTTGATTTTTTTAAAAACGATGTTGTTAGTAATGCGTTTTTCGGGAAGGGGTGCGGGTCCTTCTTTTTTGCCGCGATTTTTAACAATAAAACCGTTTAAAAAAATGGCCAGTTCGCCATCTTTAAGAGGTTTAAAATCGGGGTCCTCATCTTTTTTCAACCATTGGCTCACTTGTTCGCGATCCACAGGGTATCCAGCTAACGCAAAAATGGCGATCATCTCATTATCGGCAAAATTAAAGGTATAGCGCAGGCTTCGCAAAGTATCATTGGTGGTCATGGAGTATCCTTGAGTGTGATCAGTTTGAATTGTTCGTGTCCTAATATAAATTCTTTGAGCTGGCTTTCATTTTTGCAGTCGATGGGGAATGGAGTTGGCGAGCGTTGCCAGCGTTGTAACCAGCGCTCATCCAGAGGACTTTTAAGATCCGCGAGCAATGTTGCAGCTTGCGTGGTATGGCTCTTTAATCCTGTTGCTTGACCGTAGCCTACATAAAATCCAGCCTCGAGCAGAGCCGCTCGAATCCCTGTCGCTTGGCTGTAATTATAAAACATGGCTCGTTGCTGACATTTATCCCGCAATTTTTTAAAACAGGAAGTCGTCCACATGGCTTGATTCTGTTTGGGTGAGTAAGGGTCATAATAGATAAGATGGCATTTAGAGCCTACGGAATCGATGCATTCCAAAAAATCACCATGATGCAGTTCCCATTTTATATTTTCATTTTCCCAATACTTATCTTTTAAGAGAGTTTGAATGATACTTTCGTAACCCACTAAATATTGGAGTTGTGAGCTATGCTCCAATGCAAATCGGAGAAGATCGAGATTGATCTCGAAGCTCACCAAACGAACGGGTCGTTTCGTATTTTTTAAAGCATGAAGCGTGGCCAAGGCGTTGGCGGCGGCTCCTAATCCAACATCATAAATGACCAGCTCTGTATCCAAGTCATAAGTTAAATGTTGTTTGAGACCAGATTGTTCGATGTAGAGCTCATTGGCTTCACGCCAAGGCCCTACAGGATTATGCATGATCTCATTGATTTCTTTGTTGCGTATAGATATAGCGCCAGTTGAGGTCTTAACGACCTCAAAGAGAACATTTTTCAAAAAAACTCCTAACTGTCTGAGCCTTTTTGATTAAATTTTCTTTAGTCTGTCGCAATTTGCTGATGAAACGTAGATTACTTAAGAATTCTAACGTTGCTAGCTTGTGGGCCTTTTTTTCCGGCAACCACTTCAAACTCAACTTTGTCGCCATCTTTTAGTTGGGCGCCACCAGTGTCGTTAGCGTGAACAAATACATCCTTGTCGCCGCTATCGGGTGTAATAAATCCAAAACCTTTACCTGCATTAAAAAACTTTACTGTACCTTTTTGCATTAACTCTTCCATTGTTTACGAGTAGCACTGTGCCACTCTTTAATTAAATTACAATATGAACTAAAAATCCCATAAGTCCACTGAGAACTATGATCCGAAGCGAAAAGTTCGCGCCGCTAGGAGTTAAAACGCGGATCCATCTTGTTTTAAAAAGGCTAATTCCTCATCAGTGGAAGCCCGACCCAAGGCTTGGTTGCGGTGGGGATAGCGGCCGAAGCGGTCGATGATATTTTTATGCATGAGCTCAAACTTTAAATTCATTTCTAGCCCTGGTTGGGAAAAGAGTGACACCGCAACATCGTGAATTTGGGCGTCCTCGCTATGCATATACGGCATGTATAAAAAACTTCGTTTCTCAGGTGGTAACTTTTGGTCGTCTTTTGCTACGACAGCCTCTTGAGCTAAGCTCAAGGCCAGTTTGTCTGTGGCAAAAGCTTTTGCAGAATCACGGAATATGTTTCGGGGAAATTGATCCAAGATAATAATCTCAGCCAGTCGTCCCTCAGGCGTGGCTCGCCACGTCTTTAGATTTCCCTGTGCGGCTTCATTGTAGATCGCTAAGTATTTCTCACTGATTTTTTGATCTAACTGGGTGTCCTTAGAAAAACGCATTGCGGGAGTTAATTCATCAAACCAAAAAGAAAGAATGTTCTGTGCTGTTATCATAAGGGCATCATAGCAGGAAATTGTTTTCGGAGAGTCGATTTTTTTTCATAAATACCTCGCTGGTTAGGGAACACAGGATGTAGCTGCTCCACCCATCATAAATGTTCCGCCAATTTGAGAATTTTTATCGTACAGCCTGTAGACCATCGCTTCTTCACCGGTAGGTGCAACGGCTCTTAGGTATTTAATTGTTTCAACAAGCGTTGTATCAGAGACAGAACAAACATCTTCTTCATCTAACATGGCAAGAGTTTTATCAAAAGCATCTTGTTGAGTTTTTTCATCCCTCTTAAACGACCCAGTTTCCGTAACAACCGCCAGGATCAGCTCTGTAAAACCGGCTTTTATAATCATCTGACCGTCAACGGTTGTCGAATCGATCCGGATGATAAAATCAAAATTAAATCCTCTTTGTGGATTCACCTTCGCATAACAATTGTACTCGTCTGCCTGTGCTGTAGGGCATGCTAAGATGATAATTAATACAACACTCTTTAGTAGTTTCATAAAACCAACCTTATATTATTCAATCGAGTTGATAACCACACATGCGATGCGTGCGCCAGAGTCACCGGAAGGTTGGGTTTTCATGTCGTCCGTTTTTTCGTGCACGATGAGACTGCGATGCAAAATTCCGTTAGGTCCATCAACAGTGGCATCCTTGATGGTTATGGTGCCGATGAAGTTGCCATTAATAAAATACATAAATACCTCCAAAGGTAAGAAGAGTTCATTATTAGAATTAGCGAAATCCATGCCGACATTAAATAAGCTGAGTTGGTTCATAGAGCTTTAGACCGTGTGTGCGGCTCAGGATAACGTTGATGGGGCGACAAATTACCTCCCATGGGGAAAAAATCATCATGACCATGCGGTCTTACTGAAATGTGCAAACGGTAATTAATTGGACGTCGCCAAAGAAGAGAAGTCCAATATTTCTTCGTCTTTCTCTCTGGGAACCGCAAAACAATCTGCAAAAAATTGGCACTGTGCTTGCTCTACTTCTCATTGTCTACGGACACAAAAAACAGGAGGAACCATGAAAGAGCAAATCAACCCAAACACCCAGGATCCAAAGAATAAAAAGACACCATACGAGTTCCAGAGGGATAAGGACAAACCGAAGGAAAACAATTTTCAGTATAAAAAAGATAAGGATGAAAAAGAATGGGAAAGAGATGATGAGGACGGTCATTCGAATCAGGAAGACGGAAGAGTAAAGAAAAGTTATGAATAAGCAGGTGATGCTGTTCAACTTTTTGTGCTGGTGAATGGTTTCATTTGCCAGCTCTTTCTCGGCTAAGAAGGAGAAGCAAATGTTAGTTGTAAAAAATCATTTAGCAAAGTTAGTTGTTGTATCTGCAATTTCGATTTTGCCATTGTTAGCAGTGGCAGGTTTGGAAGGAGATTCTTCCATGCCTTCAGGTGGCGGTGGAGACTACAAGCCTTCATCGATGATGCCTATCGATCAAACAAAGGGTAGCGATAGAGATCTGGAACTCAAGAAACGCGCTCGCTACCGACTGGTGAGTAACGATGCGACGACTCAAAGTGTGAAAAATATAAAAGTGGTTACCCTTAATGATGAGGTGGCTCTCAGAGGACCCGAGAGACTTTCCATGTCGATGGAAAAATAACTACAAAGGAGAAATAAATGTTTAAGAAATATAAAGACCGCTTTTTCAAACTCGTTGTGATTTCGGTCGCTTCTGTTTTTTCGCTGTTTTCTGCAGCTAACAATACAGAACCGGCCGATTCCACTGCGGTGAATGTGAGGGAGGCTAAAGCCTCAGCGGTCACTCCTATCGATCAAGCCAAGGGTACCGATAAGGATGTAGAGATAACAAGACGAATTCGCTACCAGTTGGCCACGAGTGATACGCTGTCGACCAATGCCAAGAATGTTAAAATTGTTTCACTCAATGGGAAAGTGACGTTGAAGGGCCCTGTCGAAACAGCACAAGAAAAAGAGAATGTGGTGGTCATCGCAAAAAAACTGGCCGGGCCGTCCTCTGTTATTGTCGATGGATTGCAGATAATTAAAAAATAAAAGGAGTTCATTCTATGAATGCGATTAATAAAAAGTTGGAACAACATAAAGCGGTTTTTGGATTATTTAACGAACGTTCTACGCTGGAAAAAGCAATTCGAGATTTAAAAGATCATGAATTCTTCGCCAGCGATATTTCTGTGCTCATGTCTTCCACGGGAGAAACAAAACAGTTTGCTCTCGAAAATTCAACAAAGGCACCGGAAGCCTCCATGATCTCTGCAATTAGTGGAGCAGCATTAGGAGGAACTCTCGGATGGTTAGCTGGCGTCGGAATGCTGGCGATCCCGGGCGTTGGACCTTTGGTGGCGGCAGGACCCATCATGGCAGCATTGGCTGGAACAACTCTTGGTGGAGCTTTTGGAGGTGTTGCCGGTGCCCTTGTTGGACTGGGAATTCCGGAGTACGAAGCGAAGCGTTTTGAATCCAGTATCAACCAAGGTGGGATTTTAATATCTGTGCGTGTGACAGACAATACGGCGGAAGCTCTTGCAAAAGATATTCTGAATCGTTGCGGAGCCACAGATATTTCGGTGAAAACAGATCAAACGGCCTCGCCGCCTAAACGCCCACCGAACGATTTTGATAAAAGACCCTATAGAGACGACACGGTTCACATCCCTCGTCCTATTGACGAGTTAAATATGCCGCCTCCAGAGCGCGGTATGCCGTTGATCTAGGCGACGTTTAGACCACGTGTACCTAGAACAAATTAGCGGTGATGTTAACTTTGTTACTCGGGGATGAGGCTTAACGGCCTCATCCTTTTTTTTGAGTGAATAGAGAAAAGATTATTTATTTTCGACTCGACAAGAAAAGCTAATTTTTTTAGTACCCTTTGCATCTTCAGTCGTTGTTTTGCTGCACTCTAAATTGCTGATAGGTGTTTGCAACTGGTAGGTTTCGAAGTAGCTGGTATTGCCGTTCATATCCGTGCTGCCACCGCCACCAACTCCCGTGACAAGAGAAGGATTTCTTTTTAACATTCGATAAAGTTCTTGTGCTGGTTTTCCCGTGAACTGAGTTTCGGATGCAAATGTCTCAAAACTAAACACTAACGCAACTAAGAATATTAAACTTTTCATGAGGGCCCCCTGCTGCATAGGTAAAATGCAATTAGGGAGCCAGGTTATGAATGGCTATATACGAAAGGGCATTAGAAACACGGTTATTTTTCAGTCACTGCAAAAAAGAACGACACGTACTGTTCGTTCAGGTTGTCTTTTCAATCAATGGTGGTGCTCGTGCTCCATAGGCGTATCAGTTTGAGATCCACTGGAGCTGTTCGTACAGTAAGACGCCATCGCAGTGTTTTCGGTGTCATCGAGATTTGCATATTCGATGATATCTAAAATCTTTTGACTGCTAGCGAGATGATCCATGCTTTCAGTCGTCCAGTACAGGCTCCAGCAGCCAGACATATTTTGTAAAGCCAATGCCGAGAGGACATACGACTGAGTCACAGAATCCCAAGCGAACTGATAGGAGGCGGGGTGATGATGACCGTCGGTCATCGTCATGTAAGGGAAGATTCGAAAGTTGGCGGGGCTTTGGGGTTGATGTGTAGAGTCACCCTTGACCCAAAGAGGAAAAGAAACTTTTGTATAGAGCCATTTTTGTGGAATTTCTCCCATAGGAATCAGGTAAGGAGTGGGCTCTGTGGTTTCTTGTAAATTCCCTTGAATCTTCTTGTCAGCATTTAACCACTTTGCATCCGTGCAGTAGGTCGTGCCTGACACAGTCAACTCTATGGGGCAGTGAGCAGAGGCCCAGTGAGGAAACAGAAGGGTTGCAAGTATTAATTTTTTCATAATTTCTCCTTTGGTTTTAATAATAGTTATAGTTAAAATTCAAACTGATCGTTTTATTTAAAATAGAATTCTTAGCTGGACCAATAAGTGTTTGATCTGTATAATTAAGTCCAACATTCCAGGCTTCGTTTAAGGGCTTTTGCAGACCCATAATAAAGGTGATGTTTTGAGAAGAGAGGGAGGTTTCTCCTGGAGAGATCGTCCGCGGCGACAAGTGATTGAAGGTGAACCCTGTATTGATAGAAACATCATAAAAGCGGGTGGCATAGTTGGCGAGCGCTGACAATGAACTATCAAAAAATCCAGAGACTTCAATTTGTGAGAACTTTTTTGCAAAGAGATAAAGAGAGCGGGCTTGTAAAGTGAGAGTCACCGGAAAATAGACTTTACGCAAGGTTAGACCAGCGCCGAGGCCCCATTGGTGGTGACCTGTAACATCGGTGCCTTCGTTGAGAGTCGAGGTGTCGTAGATGGATTTTCCTGTGGGGAGGTTTGCCATAAGCGTGAGGTAGATTAACGGACGTAATGGAGAGTAGCTGTACTCGGGGAGCGCTTCGTAGGTATATCCCAACACGGTGTCACTCAAATGACTGGCGTTTCCTGAGCTGAAGTTGTCTTTGTATTCGCTTTGTAAGTAGGAAGAACTCAAAAAATACTGGTGGCGACTCTGCCACGTGCCAGCCACATTCAATTGCATAGATTGGATGCGTCGAGTTTTTTGTTCCCAAATATAAAATTCATCAGAGTTAAAAACACGCCCCTGCGATTCGATGGCCGAGTAAGTGGTATTGACACTTAACTTTTGTTCTAGTGCTAACACAGTAAAGCTTGCGGGACTTTGTCCACAACAGCTGTTGGCCTGGGTTTGTTGAAAACCAAGAACTATGAAAAAGCCTATAAAAATCTTTATAAAAATTCGTTCCATTCCACTTTATCCACAAGATTGAGGTTTTCATCGAGAATCCAAAGTTCATTTTTCCAATCACCTTCCATGTTGTAGCGAATCTGTGTGTTGAGGTAGAGGCCATCACTCACTAGTAAAAAATCTCCAGCAGAATCAAGAGGGTGCCCCATGCTTGGCATGGAGGCGTAGAAGGCGAGGGTGTACGGAGGTGGTAGATTTACTAACTTTCCTTGCGGATCTTTAAGCAGAACAAGGAGTGAGCTGGTTGTTTGGATATTGCTAAAGGGGCCACGGATCCATTGAATTTCCACCTGATAATCCATTTGCGAAAAGTTTTTTGTTTGTAACTTTTCCTGGAGATTTTGATTTTCGTGAAGGCGATGATTCATGGGAGAGTCACACGAACAAAGCATCCAGAGAAGAGGTAGTAGAAGAGCTCTCATTAAAACCTCCGAATATAACAACCGAGGCTTTTACCATTGGTGTGAGGCAAAGGTTGATTTTTCTGTGCCGCGATCAGGTTTTCTTTAAGAAAATGAATTTGTGCTTGGGGAAAGTCTCGATGATTACTGACCCCACCTTCGTAGACTATTGTATAGAGTCCGTTTTGTTGTTTTTTAAATAAAATGACATGAGGAGTTTTGAGGGCGTTGTATTGTTTGATTAATTTTTGTTCACGATCTTGAAGTAAGGGAAATGTAAACTGCGGGGCGCTATAGTAAGCATAGATAGATTCTGAGTTGTTATCATTGATTGTGTCGGTAATGACTCCGTAAAAACTGATATTTTTAAACTCTGAGCTCAACTGATTGAGGTGAGTCACATGACTGCGTGAGCAGGGACAATCTTTTGATAGAAAAACCAAAAGTTTATAATCAGAAGAGTCTTTTTCAAAAGAGGAAAAATCAGAATGGGAAAGGGCTTGCCACGCAAATAGAGCGACACCTAAAAAGAAGGCGAACTTCATAGTAACTCCTAAAAAATAAATTGAATGTAATTAAAGAATCAAAAAATTACGCCACAGGTGGCGCAAGACCGGAGTATCGGTAGATATATCGAGATTGATAAAGAGTAGCAGATACCACTTCAAAAGAGTTCGTTGAAAATGAATTTCTGCTAAATCGTGTTTGCGCAAGAACTGCATAACCGCTGGACTTACTTTTAGACGTTAAAAGAGTTGTTCCTGTGGTGATGGCGGCAGAGATCAAATGTTGCACAGCCTGCAGATCGAACTGTTGCTGAGTCCCACAGACCAGCGTCATCAATTGTGATTCAGAGATCGCTTCGTTGGATTCAAATGTCTTGTTAAATGCCGATTCCACAGCATCGACTTGAAGTAATAGATTGAAGGCAAGAGCCACCAGAAGGCTGATCAACGGCCGAGAGTGAGGTTTGAGTTGCTGTCGTGTACTGGCGAACATGCCCACTTTATATGCTAGAAGGTTTTAAAACGCAAAACTTTTGCAAAGGGAAGTTCGGTCACTTCCCTTTTTTGAACGAAGCGTTAAAAGGCCGTGCAAAGAGGATCATCGGAGTACATCAGCATTTTTTGGCCATCTTTGCTATGTAAGTAATACTCAAGCACGCGTCCACTGTTTACGTCGGAGATGAGCAGGTTTTTGTCTTTTGTCAGCGAAGTGTATTTGGCATTGTTCAAAAATGTTCCAGGCACACAGGCTTTTTTGAATTCGAGGGAGAGGGAACTCATTTTTGAAAAATCATTGGGGATTTCAGCAATCCACAAAGAGTCAAACGAGGAGCCAATGAGATAATAAATGCTATCTAATTGAACGACGTGGAGACTTCGCAAAGACGTCGTCAATGAGGGAGCTGTAATCGTTTTGTAGACAGGCGATGATTGCGAAAAATTGGCCATGCCCAGTTGGAGTTTACCTTTGTAACTGCTTTGTACAAAAAGCAATTCAGCCGTGGAGTTATCTAAATGACTAAGCTGGCTTGTTGTCATCGCCGTAATGTTTTCAAAGCTCTGAGCCGTGAGAGAAACATTGTTGAGAGGTGCTGAGGTTGGCGGACTCACTCGTCCAAGGGCGACGGTTTCAGTACCTGTCGTCGATATCTCGGTGATCACAGCGGTTGGGGCGGTTCCTGCTGTTGTATTACTTTCGATGTAGATTCTCGAGGTGAGTAATTTTCCACTGGGGGAAATATTCAGTTCGTTGATGCTCCAGCCAAGGAGATTTGTATAGCTGCGTTCTGTATTGGTAAAAATAGACTGGGCTTTTTGTGTTTTCAGGTTGAACACATTGATCGATTTGTGTTGTAGCCAGTAGCCACCAATCGAAAGAAATAGATTTACATTAGTTGTTTCATCGGCGAGCAGGTCAAATTCTTCGGTGGGGTGTAAGGTTCCGTCAAAGGTTACATCTTTTAATGCTGTGTTATTAAAAAAAGTGGATTTTACGTTCGCCGGATTTCCCAAAAATGGAGTCATAACTCCGACCGTATCTACACGATACACGGTGCTATTGAGTCGATCAAAGATGTAGGTGTTGCCATCTTGTGTTTGAACAAGTCCAGTCGGATTGAGGAGTTGCATTTCGGTAGCAATGGACGATTTTTCAGTTGTGAAATCGCGGCCCCAGATATTTTTAACTGCAAAATCATTTGTGGTGGTGTTAAAAATCTGACTGTTTGCCGTCGCGGTTAAAAGTAATGAAGTGATTCCATAAGGTTGATTCTCATCTCGTTCCTGAATAAGAACGCCAAGAATCCAAGGGTTTGGGCTCGTGCTGTTCTTTTTAGGTTCCAGGTCTTGCATTTTAAAAGCTGAAAAATCGGATGCTTTGAAAGTCACAAGATTGATGGGTTTATCGAAGCGACCAATAAACAATGCGAAAAAGTCAACGCCCTCATTTTTATATCGGGCCACATCCATTTGAGAGGCAACGTGTGCAAATCCCATGTCATAACGCTCAAATTGTGATGTGTTTATTTTTTTTAAATAGCTGATCCAGGAACGACCATCGAGGTTGTTGCTGTACTGACCGATGGTGTTAATGATGAGATCGCCATTTTCAAGGGCGCGAAGGGCGCCTGGGTAATCAATGGCATGTCGTAAGTCGCTCTCATTGGAACTCAATTCTGTCACAAAACCTTTAGGAACAGTCGTTGTTCTTTGTGGAATTTTTCCATTTCCAAGAATTCGGAATGTTGTGAGTTGAGAGCTTGTTATAGGATTGGCTTCGAGATCCGCTAGATTGATTTTGTAAATATAAGAGCGAGAGCTAGAGGCGGCGGCAGCAGTTGTTGTATTGCAAGCCGCATGCATGTATATCACATCGGTTTTTTCGGGAACTTTTAAGATATCGATGATGTTTTTGCAGTTAGGATTTTGTAAGCGGTAGCTCCACTCATAGAAAGATTCAGTCTTAATCAATTTATAGATCCCCATGGTTGTGCTGACATAAAGAGTGTCGCTGCTGTCGAAAACCATAGAGTTAAGGGTCGGTAAGGGAGAATTCTGTGCATCCTTTTTTTCTTCGATGCTTGCCAGTTTCCCACTACCCGCAACCAAAGTGATGATTCCATTCTCATCAACTTTACGAATATTGTTGAACTGTGAATCGTAAATAAAAACTTCGTTCTTTGAATTTTTAGCAAGTAAAGTGGGATATTGAAAACGCACATTCTGGGAGTTGATCGATCCCCCATTTCCTTGTGTGTTGTCGCCCGCAAAGACTCGCCAAAGACTGAGCATGGGTTGCGACATTAAACTTAATGTATTTCCAGCTTTGTCAGCAACAAAAACGCAGACATAAAAGGCCTCATTCGGTTGTTTCTGTGGCCAGGTGAGGGTGTACGTGTTTTTGTAAGGGGCCTGGGCGAGTTTAACCTTAATAGCTGAAGATGAACAGTCTGGAATCGTCGTCGTGGCGACAGTCATACCGGTGTCCGATAATCCCGAAGAAAAATTGCTGGAGCTCATAACATCAGAGATTGTCCACGAGAGAGGTTCTTTTTGACCTTCGGAAATTTGTTTCCCTTGCAGGCCTTTACTAAGAATGCCCAAGAGATTTCCTTGGGGAGGAAGTGTATCTAGGCCAATTTTTGCTGAAAACTTTACGGTATCCCCTGAAAGTTCGCGAAGTTCTGAGTAGATGGTTTTAGTTCCATCCGCTGAGCCATCGAGGGACCAATCTTGTTTGAGGTCAAAGGTGGTGTTCGCCGAGTAATCCACCCACGGATGGGTTTCATCAGTCATCTCTTTGGTGAGGGCGAGACGCATTTTAAGGTATTGGCCCGAGAGATTCTGAAATTTAACTTTGAGAACTTTTTTGTTGGTGTAGGGTTTGCCCTCTTCGATCAGCATGAAGTTATCGGAAGAGCCTAAGATGGCATCATCAGGATTGCTCCGCATAGAAAAACTATTTTTAGAGCAATTCTGAAAAAGAAATAGGGAACAAAATGCGGTCAAAACACTAAAAGTAAAAATATAAAAATTCATTCTTTTATTAAGAAACATACAACCCCCAACGACATACCGATGAATTTAGTGTATTTAAATAGGACAGAAACGTCCATGGTTTTGATAAAAATGAATCATCTTGAAACGTCAAGATGATCCCTGGGGTGTTTTATTTTACATAAAGAGCGGCGCTGAATTCGCGCGTTGTAGAACTCGTATCCGCAAAGTTAAAAGTCGCGGAGTTGGTCGTAATTGTGAGCGGACCTACGGCTTCAAGAACGACTCCTAGACCTAAATAAGTATGGCCATTGATCAGACGTGTAGTGATCATGGCGCTCGCCGAGTTGCCTTGCTTATCATCTGTTGTATTGGTTCCTTTGTAGTAGAGAGATTCTTGGAAAAGACCGGCCGAATTGAGCACGACAACCGCGGTGCTATCGACTCCCGTGTCTGGGAGAAGGTAGACAGAGTTGACTGTTCTTCCATCCAAATTATTCAAGGTGAGTTTATTGCGGAATCCTCCCGAGATGTAGACGCGATTGTCAGAGGACACATCTAATTCACCACCACCTTGCGAAATCATTTTGTCGGATAAACCAAAGCGCCGGTACCAGCTAATGGTTCCTTCGGGGGTATATTTCATGACAAATTGGTTATAGCTGTTGGCTCCATCAATCGCGAGGGGGGCGATGGGTGTTTTGTCGCTTCGTACCTCTATGTCCATAACTTTTGTGGAGGGATTGTAGGTTTTCAGCGTTGCCAAATTCGAATGAACCCCTGAGACGTAGATATTCCCGTCGCTATCAAAACCTGCCGCACGGAAATTATCATATCTATCACTTGAAATGGATTTAGCCCATTTTAAAACATTGTCGGGGCCGATATAAAATAAGGCTCCATCCGTGATGGCTCTGTATCCGGGGTTCGTTGTGCTGGCACTCATGGCGGGAATTTGCACGGAGCCTAAAGTGGCAGTGCCGTCATATTCAAGTCCAACCAGAATATGACCATTTGGATCTCCAGCGATGGCGCGAATTTGTTGATTCTTAGTACCACCGATTTGGATCACACTTTTTACGCTGCCATCAGTGGCGTTGACACGTAAAACAAATCCATCTTTGTCATTACAGGCAGCGACTGAAGACCCCGCGGGCCAACTGGCAGTGCTAGTACCATTCCAGGGTGTATAGTTTTTGCTGTCGGACATGGCGGTGAGAACAAGTGTGTTTTCGTCAGTCATGGCGATCTCATTGCCACCATCATCTTCTTCGCCACCAAACTTTTTTGCCCAGATTACATTGAGATTATTGTCTAATTTTGCAAGGAAATGATCTGTGCAAACACACTGTTCTGGAAGCGGCTGTAATAGTTTCCCAGTTGAATCCTTGCATTTTGAATTGCTTTCTTTGTAACAACTTTTATTTGCCGCAAGCGAAATTGTTTTTACAGTTGGGTCACCAATAGAAATGTCACGAGAAAAAGAGCCGTTAATATAGACGTTACCAACTTCATCAACTACAGCATCGTAAATGTTTTCCACGCCATTGAGGTCGCTCGAGGAAATAATGAGTTTTTTGAGAAGCTTTCCATCGGAAGGTCTTAACTTTACAACATAGGCATCTTGCAGTCCGACGCTTTTTAAGGTTTGGCCATCAAATGTACGCTGACCGCTAAAGGGTCCGCTCATAAAAAGATTTCCTTGCGCATCAATGCCGATGCCATCAGCTTCGTTTTTGATGTTGGCATCACCAGCGACTGGTTTTGAAAAAGTTAAGTATTTATTTTGCGTTGGCAAAAAACGATCGAAAAAAGAAAGCGTGGTCGGAGAGGTGTTCATAAAATCGTGACATTGATTTGGATCAATGTAACGAGCGGTAATGTTGTTCATAAGGTACGGCACGGGAGGGGTTTTGCTATTTAAAGCTGCGGCGTTGGCATCGTATGTGGGCTTATCGTAAGTGCCGTCACAGGTTGCATAATTGAATAAAGAGGGGAAGGTGTATTCGGGCTTAGCGATGATGCTAGTTATACCTGTGGCATTGGAGAGTTGCACTGCTTTGATTTGGTCCTGAAATGTGGATAAGACGGCGTAACGCGACGTGAAGCCAACGCCATTGGAGTGACCGACAATAAAAAGCGGAGTTGTGTCGTTGATTTTAAAGTAATTCAATAAACCATCGACGTTTAAAACATCGGGGTTTGCTGCCGTATTTAAAGGATCCCATCCCGAGGGGTTTTGCGAAGTCCCATCACCACGATTCACACTCGAGGGGCAGATAAACGAGTAACCACTTTGCTTCATGTCATTGAGAAGGTTGAGTTTGTCATCTTTCGTCCACCCTTCAGCGCTACCACCCGTTCCATGAAAGCAAAGAATCACGCCTTTTTCGCCGCCGAGGTAGAAGTAAACCTGTCCATAGGGGGAAATGGTTTTAAGTTCGGGCGTAGCAGTCGACGTGTTGTTATCTCCATCATCAGGTAGAGGGTCGATGGGATAAACGGAAGGCGAAGAGGCGAGGTTGGAGCTGGGTGAACCACAATTTTGATAGAGCAATGTACTTGTAAAGACAAAGACTAAAAAAAGGACAACACGCACAGAATACCCCCGGTATGATTAATTTTAGCACAAAAAAGACAGTTCGCTAGTGTGCGGAATTGATTTTTTGCTGAATGTCTTATGTTGAGACGCCCTTACGTTAGCTTAATAATTGGGCAAACATTAACAGCCTTCTTACTTGTTCTGAGATTATGTTAGAGGTATTTTGTAGAGGGAATTAGGGGGAATCATGTGGCCACACCGTTTACTTATGGTCAGTCCAAATCATTTTGATGTTACCTACGCCATCAATCCGCATATGATGCATGCAGATGGGGCACTCAAGTCTGTAGATCGAGATCTAGCCCATATGCAGTGGTCTGCTCTCTATGAGGGATACAAGAGTCATGGCCTGCAGGTAGAGGTGATTGAAGGCCAGCCGAACCTTCCTGATATGGTTTTTTGTGCTAATCAAATGTTTCCTTTTCTAAAAAATGGCAAAACACAATTTGTCATGAGTCGTATGAAATCTCCCCTGCGCCAAAATGAAGTGGCTTATTTTCAAGAATGGTTACAACAACAAAACTTAGAATATTACATGCTGCCCGAGGGACTTACCTTTGAATCCATGGGTGATGCGGTGTGGAATTACGAGACGCAAGAGATTTATGGCGGTTATGGGTTTCGCACAGATCCGCAGGTGTATGATTGGTTAACGCAAGTGACAGAAACGCCAGTGATCCGTTTGCATTTGGTCGATTCGCGATTTTATCATTTAGACACAGCACTCAGTATTTTAAACGCCGACACAGCGCTCGTTGTCCGCGAAGCCTTTAGTGATGAGTCCTACGAAAAATTACAGATGAAGTTTAAAAACTTATGGATCGTTTCCGAAAAAGAAGCCGCCAAATACCTGGCGGCTAATACTTGCTCCATCGATGGACGCAATGTGTTTGTCGAGAAGCGGGCCGTCGGAGTCCAAACACTTTTGCGCGAAAATGGGTTTCGTGTGCATACCTACGACACATCAGAATATCTAAAAGCTGGCGGATCCATTTTTTGCCTTAAGCTTATGTTTTGAGCTGGCAATATTTGTTTACAATGGGATCGATCTCAGCTACCACAAGGCCATCCTGAGGAGGTCTTATGAAATTTTCCGTATTCACTCTTATCATTCTTTTAACCCCTTTTACTTTTGCTAAAAATTTATCATCACGAGCCCCCGAAGCATTGACTGACGGTTCTGGCGGAGCCAGCCAACTTTATCTGGGTGTGATTCCCTATGCCAAAGGTGCCGGTTTTTCTCTCGGTTATGAAAAAGACATGGGTGAGAATGTAGGATTTGGTGGTCAACTGACTGTGTTGCCAGAGGAAGAAACGGGGACCAATCAGGCGGCGGGCATGGTGTCCCTCGGTGCACAAGTGCGTTTTCACTTCGTTGTGAAGATGTTTGATATGTATTTAGCTCCCGGACTCAACTTTATGAAGATGAAATTTAGACAGCTCGACGACACCACTCTCGGCGCGTCTTTAACGGTAGGAAGCTTAGTGCAAATCAGCAAGCATTTTGCAGTCGGTGTGGAGTTTAGTACTTTTCAACCGTGGTTTAAAGAAGACTTTTATGTCCATGCGCGCTCGTATTATTTCACCTCTTCATTAACAGGACGAGTGACCTTTTAAGCAAGAGGATTTCCCTCTCCTATGTCGTGGGCGCAGTTCCAATCTCTGCATAATGAATTTTGGTTTTTTCTCCGTCGCACCTTGCGATGGAGAAGGGGTTCGTACAGTGAGCAGAGTGATGGGGTGATTCCCCTGCCTGCCGAAGCTCAGGAAATAAACACACGTTATCATTTTACTGACGTCGGTTTGCGATTATTGCCGCGCCGGTGGATTTATAATTTAGCCACCCTTTGGTATTTAGAACGTTTCTTGGGTAAAATTTCCCTACCGAAAAAATTAGAAATTCTCGAGACGGGTTGTCAAAATTTTTCTCGTCTTCCGGCACTGCGTGCGTTTTTTCACAAAAAAAGTGCAGACGTTTTAATCACCGGCATTGAGCTCGATGCGTTTGTTCCGGTGCAAGGTTTTTGTACTCTGTGGGATCAGGCGCAGTACTTCTTAAAAATGCAAAAAGACCAAACTCAGTACCTGGCGGGTGATTATTTTCATCATCGTGGAATCTACGACCTGGTTATTTGTTTTTATCCGTTTGTCTCGGCGGCACCAGCGTTGGCTTGGGGCTTGCCTGCGCGATTTTCCGGAGCGCAACGTTGGTTACAGGCTTTTGAACGCGGGTTACGTCCCGGCGGCTATGTGCTCGTGGTTCACCAAGGTGACTGGGAAGAGCGTGATTTTGACGAAGCCCGCGCCGCTGGCTCCGCATTGCAGCTCGTGCATCGTGAAACTTTAGAGTGTCCCTTTTTTAAGACTAAATTTCCGGCTCACGGGTCGCTTTATCAAAAGAGCACTTTCATTTGACGTTCTCCTCTGACGTTATATAATCGCCTCTATAAATGTGAGGGGATTGTATGAATAAACTGCTAGTTATTTTGAGCCTTTTTCTCGTGTGTGCTTGTCAGAATACAACGAAAACCGAAGGCCCTGCCTCGTGGCCTGTGGAAATGCAAAAATTGGCAAAGTCGTTTGAGGATTTGATCCCCTTGGTTTACAGCGAAAACAAATTCCAAAATCCCTTGAACAAACAAGACATTGAAAAAAAGATTGAAAACTTCCGAGCAAACCTTCATCAAATTTCTCCAGAAAAAACACAACAGCTGTATGGTAATGACCCGCTGATGATGAAGGGTTTGGAAAATTTAAAAGAGATTTCTTCGCGTTCGTTAGCTTATTTTCAATTGGGTAAAACCAACTATGCTCAAAATCTTCTTAAACAGTCGGCAAAGTATTGCTTTCAATGCCACACACGCATTCCTGTAGGACCTCAGCATTTGTTCTGGAATAAATTTAATATCGACAATTATGATCTTGAGCCGCATGAAAAAGCTCAGATTTACGTGGCTATGCGCCAGTACGACAAAGCTAAAAACACGCTGTCTCATTTTGTTCAAGAACCTAGTCCACAAGACAATCAGACGTTATTGCGCGAAGAAGACATTAAGTACTATTTACTTATTGCCGTTCGTGGTCAGTCCCAATTTGAAGAAGCCAATATTTTTATTTCGCAACAGACAAAAAACGAAAAACTTTCTCAGTACTTCCGCGAGAATTTAAAAACATGGCAAAAAGATCTGACTTATTGGTCTAAAAATTTCGCCAAAGTTCCGCACAACTTACAGGGTGCTAAAAAAGCTCTGGGAGTCAAACAGAACAGCTTCGAGATTAACGAATCACAATTTATCAATGCCATTGTTGCGGCCTTGATGATTCACGAGGGATTATCCACGGATAAAGACCCCGCGACCATCGCCGAAAGTTATTACTACCTTGGGCGCATTTATGAGTATTTTACAGTGGGTGGTTTTTGGGACTTATCTGATTTTTACTATGAACTTTGCGTAGATACCCAACCTCACACGGAGATGGCGATTCGTTGTGTGAAGCGTTTAAATGAGAGCCTGGTGATTAAAAACACGGGCTCGCGTGGGTTTATTCTTCCCGAAGTGGAAATGAATCGACTAAAAGAGCTTGAAAATCGAGCATTGCCTGTTAAAAAGTAGCGGTGAGCTCCAAATATACGTCTGAAGATATCAAAAAGTGCGTCGATGTGCTTGAGCATCTCGTGGAAAGCGGGATGCACTTGTCGGATTTAGATCCCGATATGCACATTGCTCTCTTACGAGCCGCAGGTCGGCTTTCACGTCCTGCAAAAATTGAGATGAAACAGCGAAACAAAGAGCTGGATAAAGAGCTTCGTCGTCGCGAGTCGGTAAAAAATCGCCTCGCTCGCGCCGAAACCGGGATTCGCCAAGCGCGCCTTAAAAAAGTTTTCGAGGCGCCGGAGCAGGTTAAACTTTTACCGGGAGCTGTGGCTTTTGATAGCTCCACTACGCGTCCACAAAACTGTTATGTTTGTAAAAAAGAATACACTCAGCTGCATCACTTTTACGATACCATGTGCCCTGAGTGTGGAGATTTTAACTACAAAAAACGTTTTCAAACGGCGTCGCTCAAAGGGCAGGTGGCTCTCATCACCGGCTCACGGCTTAAAATAGGTTACCATGTCACGTTGATGATGTTGCGTGCGGGAGCGCAGGTGATTGCGACGACGCGATTTCCGCGAGATTCGGCGTTTCGTTTTAGTCAGGAAAAAGATTTCTCGGAATGGGGAGATCGTTTGCAAATTCATGGTTTGGATTTGCGCCACACCCCCAGCGTGGAAATTTTCTGTCGTTTGATGGAGCAGCAATTACCGCGGTTGGATATTCTTATCAACAACGCCGCACAAACGGTGCGCAGGCCTCCTGGTTTTTACGCTCACATGATGGACAAAGAAGTGATGGCGTTTGGGGATTTACCAACGCAAGTTCAAGCTCTCTTGCAAAATCATGAAGAGTGCAAGCAACAGCTCAACCAATTGAGTGGGATCGAGCCAGACTCGCGTCTGCCGGTGCAGTGGCACGGGCAGGGTGCTGGTGTGGGTTTGCGTGCCTCTGCTGAACTATCGCAGATACCGTACTCTTATGATAACTCGCTTGCCGTCGATCAAGTTTTTCCGAAAGGTGAATTGGATGCCGATCTTCAGCAAGTGGATTTGCGCGAGACCAACAGCTGGCGCTATCGTTTGGCCGATGTGCCCACACCGGAGATGTTAGAAGTGCAGTTGGTAAACGCCGTGGCACCGTTTGTTTTGTGCAGTCGTCTCGCTCCACTTATGAGGCGGGATAATACTGGGAAAAAACACATGGTGAACGTCACGGCCATGGAAGGAAAGTTTTACCGTTTTCATAAAGAGGATCGTCATCCTCACACCAACATGGCAAAGGCCGCACTCAATATGCTGACGCACACCTCGGCGAGCGATCTTGCCAAAGACGGTATTTTTATGAACGCGGTGGACACCGGTTGGGTGACCGATGAAGACCCAGCCCAGCTCGCTCTTAAAAAACAACAAGTCCACGATTTCCAGCCACCTTTAGATATTGTTGATGGCGCCGCCCGCGTCTGCGATCCATTCTTCGATGGAATCAACACCGGCCAACACTGGTGCGGCAAATTCCTCAAAGACTACTTCCCCATCGAGTGGTAATTCAAGGTAACAAGGTGGATGTCAGACCCATTCCTATGTTAAATAATGGGTTCTTATTTAATAGAGGGTTTCAGATGAATCTGCCGGGGCTCTTTCCGAGTACGTCTAGCGGTGCGCTCCGTTGATAATGGTCTGTAAATTATTAAATTACCAGGGTAATTTAAAAGCTATTGACAATATGTGCGGTATAGCGTACATTTCTCTAAATGAACACAAAGACATTTAAAGTCTTAACAACATCTGAGTTTGATTCTTGGCTTGAAGATTTACCGATAAAGACGCGAACTATCGTTAAAGCTCGATTGGATATGGTGTCCATTAGCCATTTTGGTGATCACAAACGTTTTGATGGTTTGATTGAGTTGCGTTGGAAAAATGGTTACAGAGTTTATTGTTTTATGTGGGGCGCCACAATTGTTGTAGCAAGTTATGGAGGAAATAAAAATGGGCAAAACAGAGATATTAAAAAAGCAAAAAAAATCAGAGACGAAGTCCTTGAAGGCTTACGTACCGTTCAAGTCTAAAGAGCTTAAAGATTCTCATTTAGTTGCTGAAACATTACTAGAATGCATTAAGACGGGCGACATTGAGTCATTCCGCGAAGTGCTTACTTCCCATTTATTAACGGTCAATAAAAGTCTTTATGCAAAAAAAATTGGAATTGGTAGACGCACTTTGTATGATTTGATCGATCCAAAAAAAGAGTTCAACCCAGAACTTTCAACGATTTCAGCGGTTATTAAATCATTGGTCGCTTAAAAGAACCGCAGAGCCGTAAATACAAAAGATTGTTTATTATTCATTCAGACTTACTAGTTTGTGTATTGTATATGGGTTCTTCTTTGATAGAGGATTTTTAAGGTAGGATCTCGTAATTCTTTCTAAGAAAGTCTAGGGAATGAAGTCCGTGCTCATTGACACACGGAATGTAAACTTGAGCAGTGTTTAATAAACAACTTCTTTCAGCGAAAATTTCGCGTCAGCTATCTTAACCCAATAATCTTTGTTGGATTTTGACTCACCCTTCACGTAGTCAAATGGTGGTAGTTGCTCAAACCATTGATTTTTCAGCCTGCCAAAAGAATGGAAGAGAAACTCTTCATCAATAAAAATACCATAAGTGGGCCTATCGTTCGGTGCAAACACACGAGAACTTGAACCATTGCAGTCAGCGCCGTCTCCATATACTTGGAGTCTAAGGGGAGGGCCTAACGGGTATTCGACCAATATTTCCCAATTTGCCTGAAGCCAATCATTTATAGGCTCGTTGCCATCGTCCTTATCCAAAATGCAGCCAGGAAGGCTGCTCCACGAAGCGGACAAAAAATCTCGGAAAGAAAGTAGAATTGGTCTTAGTTTTTTTTCGGCCATTAGCTATCTTATGGCTGGTTTTAACTTTTGTCATTCTCTGCGCAAAAACAAAACGGTTTAATAAAGCCTCAGACTAGAAGATAAATGTTGAAAGTTAAGTTAAGTAAAATAGCTTGTCTGAACCAATTTTTGAGCGATGAACTAAGTGCTTGGCAATTGCATCTTTCAGAGCAGTTTCAACGGAATTTAGAGTTTGAAAATTCGAATATTCGACCGGAAGCTGCTTTGCAAACTGCCACAGTCGCCACGCATCGAATCCGTTTGCTCCACCTGAAGGAGTAAAATCGAAATCAACTTCGATACCAGATGTCTCCGTAAACCGACACCCGATTCCATGAAACTGATATTCAGACCCGTCAGCCAGTTGGTGAGGATAACCTTTAGGACTTTTGGCGTCGGAAAAATCGTTACCTAGTTCTAACTTGAGTCGCGCCAAGGCAATCGTTGAAGTCGCGATATAAGCGTGAACTAAATCTAAAAATTCCATCTGAGTACAATAACCAAGCATCCCAATAAAGTCATAAACCTAAGGTTTGCGGCGCACCAACGGCTAACAAATGCTCTATAGACCTGGTCAGTCTATGAAATAACCCCGCTCCGCCAGACCTGGTCGCTCTATGGAACAAGTGCCAATCTTTCTACCTCTATGCCTCCCGAGGGGTGCTATTTTATAAACGGGGTCAGATGATGAGGGGTGGCGATTTTGTCGAGTTCGCGGAGGTGGAATGTTTCGTGCCAGGTAAATGCATCTTCTTTGAATTCTAATTTTAAAACTTCTAGGTTGCGTAATTTTTTTGTGTCTTTCATGGTGAACTGCGGATGCAGGCCATGCAAAAAGAGTCCGATCACGGCGCCATGGGTACTAATTCCGAGAGTGTTATGTTCACTGCTTTTGCAAATACTGGTGAGAGCGTTGGTAAAGCGTGTTTGGGCTTGATGGGAGCTTTCACAATCGGGGAGCGCAAAGTGAAAGTCCTTCCACATTTTTGCCCAGTGCGCTTGGAAGTCGTCGATCCAACCAAAGAGCAAACGATGCTCACGGAGATCATCATGAAAATCTACGGGAATTTTTGCGTTCTCGATAAATGGAGTCACCGTTTCGCGGCAACGACGATAAGGGCTGCTGTAAATTTTTTCGATCCCTAAACTTTGTAAAAGAGGAATCGCTTGCTGTGCTTGTTTTTGACCCAACTCACTCAGGGGCCAGTCCTCGTGGGGGACGGACCCGGACATTATACTTTGAGCATGGCGTATAAAGTAAATCGTCTTCACTGGGCGAGCCTTTCACTCAGACGTGCAAACTTACCAGCCGCATTTTTGGCCTTGGTTTTTTTCGCGGAGCCAGGATTCGAGTGGGGAGAAGTATTCACGCATCGCTGTGGCGTCCATTTGTTTTTGTCCCGTGACAGCTTCGAGAGCTACCGGCCATGGTTGGCTGAGGCCCATCTCCATCATCTTCCATAGTTTTTGCCCAGCCTCTTTGCTGCCATAAATAGAACACTCGTGGAGAGGCCCTTTGTAGCCTGCGGTTTGGCAAAGTGCTCGGTGGAATTGGAATTGTAAAATGTGAGCCATAAAGTAGCGCGAGTAAGGAACAAAACTAGGAACATGATATTTAGACCCTGGATCAAAACTGTCAGCGGGGCGAATCGCTGGAGGAACAATACCTTGGTATTCTTTTACATAGTTCCACCAAGCTTGGTTGTACTGTGACGGAGGAATAGATCCATCGAAAACTTTCCAGCGCCATTTATCAATGAGAAGACCAAAGGGCAAAAATGCCATTTTCTCTAGAGCCATCATCAACAAGTAGTCCACATCTTTACCATCAGAGGTGGGCTTTCTTTTGAGCAAACCAATTTTGTTGAGATAATCGCCAGTGATTGAAAGTTGAATGGTGTCGCCCAGAGCCTCGTGAAAGCCATCGTTGGCACTGCCATTATAAAGAATGGGTTGCTGTTTGTAGGCGAGGTAATAATAAATGTGGCCAAGTTCATGATGGATGGTGCGGAAACTGTCATCGTCGACAAGAATACACATTTTAATGCGCACATCATCCTTAAGATCGATATCCCAAGCGCTGGCATGGCAGACCACTTCTCTGTCGCGTGGTTTATCAAAAAGCGAACGTTCATAAAATGTGGCGGGGAGTTTAGGCATTCCTAAAGAGACAAAAAAGTTTTCTGCTGTGTTAACCATTTTTTTAGAATCATATCTAGCAGATTTAAGAAGTTGGGTAATATCCGTTGCTTTGGAAGCGTCCACACCGACGATGTCGCGAATATTTCCCCAAGATTGTCCCCACATATTACCGAGTACATGGGCCGGGATGGGTCCTTCTAATGGAACAACAGTGTTGCCATATTTTTTATTGAGCTGTGAGCGCACATAACAATGCAGTTGTTCGTAGAAAGGTTTTACTTCTGTCCATAGACGATCCAAATCTTTTTCAAATTCGACAGGAGTCATGTCATATTTGCTTTTCCAAAATTCCGAAAGATTTTTAAATCCCAACTCTTTGGATCCTTGATTGGAGAGCGCCACGATTTTTTCGTATTTGGATTTCATCGGCACAGAAACTGTGCGCCAGCCTTCCCAGGCCTCTTTCAGTTCTTCAGGATTGCGGGATTTGGCGAGCACATCTTCCAGTTCTAAAAGATTTTTACAAACACCATTGGCATTACAGTATTTGCCACTGCCATAAGTGCTTTCCAGTTCGGATTTGAGTTTAGTCATCTCTTGGTTTTTACTTTTTGCTTGAGGGGCGGGAAGAGTGAGGAAGCCCATAAGCAAATCCAATTGACGTTTTTCCTGTGCGTTACTGCCTTTGTATTTTTTGGATTGCAGTGCCAAGCTCGTAGCGACCTCGGTGTAGCGCGAGTTGGCTTCGGAGGCGAGTTGTGTGGTGTCGTCGGTGATAAAGTTGTTTTGCACCCATTCGGCGCGTTGGGCAGAGACCTGTTCCTCGAGCAAAGTCTGGTTGGCTTTGTTGAGAAATTCTTTGGCCGGTTTTGCTTGGCTCATGAGCAGTGGAAATAAGCAGAGAATGAGTGTGTTCATAAAGGTCCCCTCGTAAAGAGATCATTTATCTGAGACTCCTCGACCATGGTCAAGAAATAAATCATCGACTTCAACCGATAAGAACTCCATGAAAAACAAGATTTTAAGCATCGTCGTCGGTCTTCTTACCACTGTGTGTTTAGCTGTGCTGGGGCGAGTCTACCTCTCCCAGTATAAGAATCAGCAAAATGCCGAAGCATCCAGCGCGTTTTGGCAAATTTTGGAAACGATGGATCATCGTTTTAACGATATTAAATTTAAATTTATGAGCAAAAAAACGACCACTGCGCCAGTGGTGTTGGTGGCGGTGGATGAGGAATCCTTGCGCGAAATCGGTCGCTGGCCTTGGGGGCGTGATGTTGTCGCCGATCTGACAGAAAAATTGATCTCTCATGGCGTAAAAACCGTGGGCATGGATGTGATTCAGTCGGAGCCCGATTTGCGTTATCCCGAGCATGATCAAAAAATGGCGAGCCTTGTTGAAAAGCACAGTGATAAAATTGTTCTCGGTACCTATAGCGAAGACCGCCTCCTCATTGAGCCCTACAAAGATTATTGTGTCACAGAAGCCTTTTTATTAAATGGCGGAGAGCATATAGTCAAAATCAACCCCACGTTTGTGGTCGATGACATGAGTGATAACTTCGAAGATTTACCTTGGGGGAATTTCTTTGCTGGGATTTTTAAAGCCGTACAAAAAAAATCTGAATCAGATTATTTAACCCAGTTAGGAAAAACATCTGTCGAAGAGCTCAGCCAATTTCAAACAAATTATCTCAAGTCTAAAAAAGTTCGTGATGTCTTTCAGTACTGCCAAACATGGTTAACGGCTGAAGACACCGTGTATTATCAAAACATGGATTATTTGCGCGAGCAGTATCGGGAAATTTTTAAAAGTAAAAAAGGTTTTAAAGATTTACCTATCGATGACCAGTTAAAGCGTTTTAAAAATTCGGTTATCGACTATCCCACACCCCAATATGGAGAGTGGCAAGACAACATTGGGCCTATCCAGGAAGCGTCTCTTTACACAGGGAGTTTTGTCGCACAATTAGATATTGACGGATATGTGCGCCGTTATCCACTTTTCTATCGTTCGGGAAATAAAATTGGTACGAGCTTTGTTCCGTCTTTGGCGTTGCAGACCTATCTCGCAGCTGAAGGTTATCGCGCGGATGTGAAAGTGGAAGTGATCAAAGGTAAAAAAGCCATTTCCTCATTTCAAATCATCAATCCAAAAACAGAGCCGGAAACAGTCGTGCACAATTTGCCCGTGGATTTTTTAGGACGACTGATTGTCGGCTATTACGGGCCCTCCTTTACTCTCCCGTATGTCTCTGCTAAAGATTTATTTTCTGATGACACAAAAATAAATGTGATGACCCATGAAAGTCGCCATGGAGATGCGCAGGTGATGTTTAAGGTCGAGAAAGTTGATAAAAAACAATTTTTTAAAGATAAAGTGGCTATTCTTGGTGCAACGGCTATAGGAATTTATGACTTGCGTAACACGCCTGTGGCAGCAAATTATCCCGGACCTGAAATCCATCTCACTATGATTGCCAATCTTTTTGATGGGAAGTTTTATAAAAATTGGCACAAAGAAGATGTCATGTTGCCGTTGGCGCTCCTCGCGTTTGGTGTCGTCTTATCGCTTGTGCTTTGTTTTACGGGTGCTTTGGGGACTTTGCTGAGTTTTGCTGTCGCATTAGCTGGACAACTCGCTCTTGAAAATTGGATATTTGAAAAACATCAAATCGTTTTTTCTGGTTTTTTACTGACCATGCTTGTGGCGTTTGTGCATTTTAATGTGTTTTTATTCAAATACTTTTCCGAAGAACGAAAACGAAGTGCGCTTAAGAAAACCTTCTCAAAATATGTTTCGCCAGCTGTAGTTGACGAACTTTTAAAGAACGAAGAAAACCTAAAGCTCGGTGGAAAAAAACAAGAACTCAGCGTCTTTTTCTCTGATGTGCGCGGGTTTACCGAGTTTTCCGAAAAAATGGACCCAGAAGAACTTTCGCAATTCCTCAATGAGTACCTTACGCCAATGACCGAAATGGTGTTCAATAACAAAGGCACTCTCGATAAGTACATGGGCGATGGGTTAATGGCTTTTTTTGGAGCACCAGTTCCGTTTGAAGATCACGCTTTTTGCGCCTGCAAATGTGCCCTGGAAAGTTTGCGCGAACTCAAAATTCTACAAGATGAATTTGCGAAGCGTGGATGGCCACACATTGATATCGGGATCGGTATCAATACCGGCATGATGAGCGTAGGAAACATGGGATCTAAAATTGTGCAAAGTTATACAGTGATCGGCGATGCTGTGAATTTAGGTTCACGACTCGAAGGTACAACTAAAGAGTACGGCGCCAAGATTCTCGTCAGCGAAACGACTTATGAAAAAGTCAAAAACCAGTTTGTTTTCCGCGAAGTGGATCGTGTGCGTGTAAAGGGGAAGAAAGAACCGGTGCGTGCCTACGAACTGTTAGCCGAGAAAGCGCCGCAAGAGACAGTGATTTGGCTCGATCGCTATCGCGATGCTTACCAAGTGTATCATGGACGAGATTTTAATAAAGCGTTGGAGTTGTTCACTCAGCTCGAAGAAACGTATCCGAATGATAAATTGGTGCGTGTCTATAAGGAACGTTGTGAGTTCTTTTTAAACACTCCACCCGATCCAAGTTGGGATGGTGTTTATGAACGAAGAACAAAATAAAAAGGAAGTGTCTCAAATTGAGAATTTACTCAATTCTTTAGACCTTATGTCGATAAGAACTTATGTTTAAACTACGATTTATACTCTTATTTTTAAGTCTCTTGGGATTAACTATCACAGTCACGGGTTGTGGGCGTGAGTCGAAAGAGTCGGCCTCTGTGACAATCACTTTGCCTGAGTATTCCAGTAAAATGGATACGGCTGATTACACAACGATGAGCGATGAGAATCCCGATGATGACGAGCTGCCATGGTCCTCAGTGACCCCTGATGGGCTAAGTGGGCAGGCGGGGGTGGCAAAGCCAATCAATTGTTATGCTGTCATGGTCGAAGGCGCCGAACAGAGCCTACGTGTGAATACCTGCGGTCGTCGCAGCAGTGTGACGGGTACCATCGATCCCAGTCAATTTAGTTTTAAAGTCGGAATGTGGGTAGGAGCTTATCCGGGAACTACGACGGGAGAAGCTAAAGCCATCACAATGGATATTCCCACAGGTCTTGCAAGAGTATTTCGTTTGATTGGTTTTCATGTCGATAATCCCATCGATTGTGTGCTTTTAAATGACGATGTGCCTCGCGATAAACTCTCTCGTCCGTATGTGATTGCTGAGTCAGCACCCATAGATCTTTTACCAGGTGAGAAGGAAATTCCACTGACGATGACTTTTGATACACAAAAATGGTTTGATGATTGTGATTTCGGTGGATCATCAGGGAATTCGACGCCTGTTTATGCTACGAAAGTGCAAATTCGTAAAGATTCATTTCCCAACGATAAATTCATCTATGCAACTGGGAATATTCGTTGTCAGGCGATTGATATACAATTGATTGATGATTCGTATCGACCTGCTGTATTACCAAAAGGCCTTGATCGCGTGAGTTATATTTTACGTGATGGTAGTACGAATGTTCTTACATATTCTAACAAAGCGGAATGTCTTGCAGCAGCAGGAGAGAGTGTATTTGAAATTATGGCTAATATGAGTCAAACGGTGCGTCGCTGGGTCAAAGTTCCTGCAAATGCCAGCGGCAGTTACTCCTTCACACTCATTGAATCAAATCGTATTCCTGCAGGAAATTCTTCACAGCTAACGCCGGAAGCGGCAAAAAGTTTTCCACGTTATTCGGAGAATAACGTATCATATCAACTTATAGCTCCTCAAATGGGTTACAAAGGAGAAGTCTATCCTGTCGACGTTTTCTATCGCTTCTACAATGGGTATCATTTTGCCCCAGGGGTTAATGGTTTGACGTTAACAGAAACTTCTACTTTTGCTGATTATTATGTCTACGACTATGCTGCGGGTGCATGCTTAACTACAGATCTGAGTGGTTTTGATATGGGCAGTGTCTTTAGCAAAACATTGTGTGTTAAACATTCTGCAACAGAGGGAGCGAATGTTGATTACAGTGCACCCTTTTATGCGCACTTTGAAACACGCGGTGGGAGTTTAACGCCGAACCGGCTGCGAGTTCTGGGCAACAATCAAATCAACGTGCCAATTTCGGGTAATCGCTGTTATGGACCTTTTGCGATTACGCTAGAAAATGAATACGGTGTTACAGTGAATAATAAAGCAGCTAATGCAATTAACGTGGCATTCAATTACCGAACAGATAGCCCTATCGCTGGTTCCAGCATTTCTTTTCATAAGGATGCAACGCTTGCTACAGCTCTTGGCTGTGGAACTCCATGGAGCGTCGGATCTTCAACAATGATCAATACGAATGATTACAAAACATATTTTTATTTGCTCGTACCGTATGATGCAACTCTTGGGTATCGCAATGTAGAAGTGATTGGAACCATGGGAGATGGCCGCAAGATCAAAGGAACATTCCAATTTTCCATTGATGCTGCTGATCTGCCCTAAGTCAATGGCCGCTTCTCATGTTCGATTGATGTAGCTGAGATCCTTCGCTTCGCTCAGGATGACGAGAGTTTGTCGTCCTGAGCGAAGCGCAGGACCTAGAAAAAGGAACTGTTGAAATTCCAGATGGCCGTTAGAGAAAACTTATCATACGAATAAAAAGTCAAAGATGAGCTGTTATCCATATAGAGGAGTGTGAGCGAAACGCTGTTCTTGTCGCTCCATGCATAGTTGCCGCCGAGGCTGATTGAGATGTTTTTGTCAGAGCGATCTGAAGCCGCATCTTTAAAATCTTGCTGGAAGTATTCTACTTTGGCATAACCCATCCATTTTTCCGAGAGGGGACGGCTGTGACCAAAGTTAATGAGCGGCTTATTGTAGGTGTTGTTATCGCCATCAGCGTCGTTCATAATATACAAGATATCGCTAAAAAGAGTTTTGTTGCCTTCTTGGTTGAGAAGATAATAGTTAGAAACTCCGACTGTCACCTTGCTTGCCGTTTGACTATCCGCAGGTGTTGTAGGCACGAGATGAGATGTGTCGCGAGAATAATCCACTTTGTAATCCGTGTAGAGTTTGTCCATATGGGATGTGGAAAGGTGTGTACGTAAATACCCCGAACTGAAAACCAACTCGCGACTACTTTGTCCCAAGCTCATGTAAAGATGAGAGTAGCCTGGTGAAAGTCCCACACTGGCGGCTTTGCCGAAGAGAGAAAAGTTGTAACGAAAGGGTGATGAAAAATCAAATTGTAAAGGATCGGTTCCTTGAATAGTTGCATCGCTTTCAAAATCTTTGTTCCAGCTGTAGATGTCAGTGATCGAGAGCGAGGGAATAAGACTGTAGCGCTCGCGATAAAGAGCTTTGTAGGAAATATTTCCGCCGTAGAGGAGACGGAACGCCTCTGTCCCTGTGGAGATATTGGTAGCGGCCATATTTAAAACGTTGCTATCGTAGCTCGTACCGACAAATAAGGAATAAGCCCATTTTTTTGCCGCTTCTTGGAGGAACATTTCATAACGTTCGATACTTTCGATATACGATTCCGCTTTGGTATCGAGATCGCTGTCTTTGGATGTGTCCAGAACACCTTGAAAAGCCTCTTTGGCTTTTGCATAATCTTCCAATTGCATATAGGTGAGACCCATGTACATGGTTCCGAGAGGAGAGAGTATCTCGTCGTTCATATCCCGTGTGCTTTCAAATTGTTTTAAGGCGTATTCATATTTTTTCAGTCGGAAAAGATTCAGCGCTGAGTAGTATTGCACTTCGGTTTGGTTGGCGTTGGAGTCCTCAAGATTACTGAGGATGGCTAAGGAACGACGAAAGTTGCCATTTTTTAAGAGAGTAATAGCCAGCTCATGGTAATATTGATCGACGCTGGCATCGAGAGAGATCGCTTTTTCGTAATATTTTTGTGCGTTCACAAAATCATTAGTGGCAAAAAGATCACGACCTTTTTTATAATAAAGATTGGCTTTATTTTTTAAGTCCTCCTGACCTTGTTTACTGTTTTTTCGCTGTTGTTGTAAAAGTAGATTGCGCTTTCCCTGCTCCTGCAATTGATCCTGCAGGTAGGTATTGGGCAGATTGCGGACTTTTGGATCTTCCACTAAGCTGACGGTGACGTCGCTTTGTGCAAGAGCCGCAAAGTTAAAACCTAAAATCAAGATGAAGATCGTGCTGTGTATTTTCATAGTTTAAACTTTAATTTGGTCGAGGAACAATTTTCACCTTGGTTTTGTCGTTTTGTTGTCGAATGGCGTCGCCAGATAAGTTATTAACGGGTGGTGGTGGCGGTTGGAAAACAGGGGGAGGAGTGCCTATGGCTGTGCTCCCAGGCGTTCCTTGTCCGTCAGGAAGTTTATCAAAAGTTTTGATGGACTGGTCTTGTGTGTCGACAATACGACTCGCGGATGAGCTACTCCCAGCCTCTTGTTTTTTCTTATCAGTTTTCTCTTCTTTTTTCGGCGTACCGCTTGCGGGTTGATTTTGTGAGGAACTGCCTGGATCTTTATCAGAAACTTTGGAGTCACTATCTTGTTTTTTCAACTCTTCCGGTGCCATGACCTTAGGTGAACCAGGGGCCTGCGTGGAGGAAGACTCCGCTGTTTCACCTTTGCTGACGATCACCGTCGTAGGTTGTACGCCGGGAGCGGAAGGAATATTGGTGAGCTCCACTTTTCCTGAGAATGTAATAATTTTCGTTTGGTTGCTTGCTGTATCAAAGCTGGTAATAAAGTTGGTACCCCGAACACCGGCCACAGCCGTGGGAGTTTTAATTAAAAACTTGTTTTGCTCGCCATCATAAACCTGTTTCACTTCGTTGCGAACTTTTCCTTCTTTAAGGCTTAATTCAACATTTTTTTGCTGACCATCGTTGATATAAGTTTCAATTTTGACTTCCGTATTGGGCGAAATATGAATCACGTTGCGATCTTCCATCATGATTTTGGCGCGAGCATTGCTGGCTGAGATGATGGTATCGCCAGGATAAACTGTGGTGCCTACTTTGGGGGCAACGGATTCGTTTTTTCCGCGAACAACCTTAATTTCACCTTTGACGACCAGAAAACTTCCTTTAGTGACCGCTTTGGAGTGAAGAGAAGAGATGGGGAGTAGGAGAATAAGGAAAAGTAAAAAACACGTTTTTTTCATAAGCCCTCCGGGCATTACATACGTTCTATTTGATCACATTAGCATAGCCACGAATCGTTGATGAGTCCGATCTTACGGTTTTTTAAAAAGCCAGACTGTGCTTTTGTCTAGCTGGTTTACTATTAATGAACTAAGAAATTGTTCAAGCTGCGTTTGTGAGTTTCGGGGATGTCGGTGAAGCGGACGCCAATTCCTTTGGGGTAGATACCGCGTGGTTCAACAACACGTACAACAATGGCATCACATTTAATTTTACGAAGAGTATCGATGTGCAAACTGACCTTAAGTCGTTCGCCCACCTTCGGCATCTCTTCCCAGGATTTGCCATCCATGGGAATAAAGGCACCGCTTTCCGAAAGGTCAAATGTTTGAGCTTGCAGAGTCTGGCCAACGTAGGGGTTCAGGATCACATCCACGCGTTTATGAAAACGTTGCGCACGCAGCCACCAGCGTTTTTTAGGTTCACTTAAAATTTGTCGTAAATCTTTTCTTAAAAGCGGTACAAAAATACCAGCAAAGAGACCGGTGCCGAGGGCCGTTTCCGTCATGGAAAAGTCTTGAGCGTAGTTTCCGACCAAATAGTTATTCCACGCTAAAGTGGCAATGGTGAGCGGCGCAAAAAACTTTATGTACGGAGAAACTTGAAAGATGAGTACAGCGGTGACCAACATCATAAAAATGGTGATAAAGTTTGGCAGGGAAATTTTTTGTAAAATTGAACTCAACTCGGAGAACGAATGTTGGTAGAGAAGGGCGACTTGGATGGGCATGGACAGCACAATGGCAATCAATGCCATGCTCATCCAAAACACGATTTTAGGTTTCACCATCATCTGGCACCGACCTTTCAGAGAAATGGAAGCAATAGCTAAAAACCTTCTTGAGGTATTTATGGGCTTCCTTCATTTCTGGTTTTTTAATCCAATTTTCTTGATCTGTAATAATCGCGTTTTTAACTCGGGATGGCCCCGAATTGTAACTCGCGATAATCACTTGGCTGAGAACAATCCGTGGATCGCCGGGTAGTTTTTTAAGCCATAGCTGATTTTCATCCAACGACCAATATTTATGAAGGTATTGGAGATACTCAGTTCCACCCTGGATCGACATTTTCGGTTGCAAGCGCCACTCGGTCTTTTCATTAATTTCGCCATTCGATATTTTTTGTTTTAATTGTAAGCTCGAAAGAGAGGCGATTTCTCGCGACTGTGGCCAATTTTTTTCTGACACATGAATTTGCTCTTGAGCAATATCCGTCATTTGTGTCAGACCGATGGCTTTGGCCCAACTGACGGCGTTGGGATTAAATCCCGACTCTTGAGCCACAATTCCGGTGAGTAGGTTAGGATTGATTTGATATTTCTTGGCGATCTCTGTCGTCCACTGAATATATTCTGAGGGTGGATTAAAACCTTGAATATTTTGCACAGACTTTGTTTCGAAAATATCGCAAGTGGGTGATTCGAACCGTGCGTAGTAATAAGTATCGTCTTTGCGGTAGGTCACAGCAATGAGGTTTTCGTCGAGAGTTTTCAGTCGCACGTCTTTAAATTCCACTTCGAGAATCTGTTCTTTAATACGATTTTTCACATTCACATTGGTGAGAAACGTATCGGTAACATCGATCTGGTTAAAAAAGATCTTGAGATGATCGAGATTGGGGATGGTGTCTTTATCGTGAATTTCGACAATCAGATCACTTTTGCTGTGAAGAATTTGTTTGCGTGGCAGAAAGCGAATCTGAACAACTTTTTGCGAGGAAGCCTCTTCACCTTCGATTTTTGTTTTTTCGCTGGGTAGAAAAGAATGAATAGCCCCAAAAGGTGTCACCGGCCCCACGCATGCACTTTGCACAATGGCGAGTGGAAATAACAATGGCAATAGCGAACGTCGTGTCCTCAAATCTCTGTGTCCTCCAGAGTGTGTTTTTTCAGTATAAGCCATTCCTATCCTCATTCATAAAAAACTAAGTAAAACATTTCAATTTGAGTCATTTCAAATTCTGACTCAAAAGCTATCGTGAACAGCGCGGCTCATAACGTATCGTTTGAGGGCCATAACAAGTCGTTCCCGATGGATCATGGAGCGTCTGGATGGTGATCACCCCATTTTCCTCACTCATATTTTTCATCGGATCGGCGATTTGTGCGTTGATAATTTGCGCTGTCAAACGATCAATCTCCGCACGATTTTTATCTTCAGTGAGGTTATTTTCGCTAGCGACTCCAGCGCGCACGGCACGAGTCGCCGCACTGATACGATCCAATTGAAATTTTTGGTAACCACAAAAGTTGTAGGTCGTCCATTGACTGCGTTGTTGTCCGTTGCACTTGTGAGAAATTTGAAATCGTGTTTGTCCCCTATCTGTGGTGATAGATGTAAAAAAAACTTTGCCGTTGGGAATGGAAAACGACTGTTCCTTGGGGTAGTCAATATTGTTGTCGCTAGCTGCGATGCAGTTTTCATTCACACGATTGCGAATTTCGCTTGGTGGATTGCAAACGAACGGCTCTTCGACTCCTGCGGTGGTCAATTCTGCAAAACACAGAGTAGAAAAAATCAAAGCGTTCAATAGTAAAATAAACTTCATATAAACTCCTAGTAAGTTCTAAAACCAGCCTTTTTCGGGCAGTACGGCAAAGAGACGTGGACGTGATCGTGGTGCGCTCGGTTGTCATTACAGTCGAGCAGGCCCACATAATTGCGACAGCGTGAACTCATGCGGCTCATCACGGCACTGGTGAGACGTTCCCAACATTTGTTAAAGCCTTTATAAAAATCATCGTTTTTTTTGCTGATGGTCATAGGTGAGTAAAGTTTGGTTCCGTCGGCAAAAGTGACATCAATTTGATAGATGTCAAAACCACGACCGGCTTCATGCATGCTGTAGGTTTCGCCGGAGCGTTGGCCATAGGCTCCAGCATTGTAAATATCAGAGGATTTAATTTGTTTATTGATGCCTTTGGCGGTAGCCCCTTCGCGAATGCAAGTGGGCAATTGCGACATGAGCGTTGGTACAAAGCTTTCGGCGATGGTCAATGGAGCGCAAGTAGAACGACCCGCTGCACGCCGTGATTTTTTGCCAAGGATCATGCGCAGACTTCCGCAACTTTCTAGGCGCGTAAGAATTTCACCGCCGGCGGCACGGGATCCCGTGCGACGAGTGGTGTAATCCTGTGCCGTGGTCGCAGGCGCTGCTGGTGTAGCAGCTACTTGTGCGGTGGCAATCGGTGTTGCGGGACGAGTTGTCGGGCGCGTCGTGGGTGGCGTGGGTGTTCGTGCGGGTGGAGCTTCCACTACACGAGGAGCTGCGGAGGTCACTTCCGAAGTGGGACCTTGCGAAAAATGATAGAACCCCGCATCCATTTGCGCCAGAACAAAGTTCGCAGGAAGCGCACAACTGAGGACAAAAGTAGATAGGTAAAAGAGCTTGATCTTCATACAGTGCGCATCGGAATTTTTCCTCTGAATGATAAGCAATGCGCCTTGAAAGTAGCGAATTCTCGAGGCAAATTGTATTTTTTAGATCAAAGGCGGGGTAACAAAATGTTTCACATTCAAACACAACAAGACTATGAGCGAGCCCTTCGCGAGGTACAGAAGAATCCCAATGATTTTTGGCGCCAGCTGACTTCTTATTTTGAGTGGTACAAAACGCCGCAAAAAATCCTGGAAGGTTCGTTTTCTGAAGCGCAAATCAAATGGTTTTCCGACGGAGAATTAAACATCACGGTCAATGCATTGGATCGACATGTAAAAACAGATCCGCAAAAAATCGCTTTCTATTTTGAGCCCAATGGGCCCGAGGAATCTGCACAGACATGGACCTATCAACAAACTCTGGAGAGGGTTTGCCAATTTGCCAATTTACTCAAGGCCCGCGGAGTAAAAAAAGGCGACGTGGTGTGTTTTTACATGGCCATGGTTCCCGAATTGCTTATCGGAGTTTTGGCTTGCGCTCGCATCGGCGCCATTCACAGTGTGGTGTTCGGCGGATTTTCGCCAGCCGCACTGGCGAGTCGGATACAAGATTGTTCGGCCAAAATTTTGGTAACCAATGATGAAGGTTTGCGCGGCGACAAAAAAACACCTCTCAAAAATATGGCAGATGAAGCGCTCGTGAGTTGTCCGAGTGTGACAACTGTTTTGGTGTGGCAGCGCACTCACGTGACTGTTTCCATGCAAACGGGGAGGGACGAGTTCCTCAAGGAAAATCTCGAGGCCCAATCCACCACTTGCGAGCCCGCTGTGATGAATGCCGAAGATCCACTTTTTATTCTTTACACATCCGGGTCCACAGGAAAGCCCAAGGGACTTTTGCACACCACAGCGGGATACATGTTGTGGACGGCTTACAGTTTTAAAAATGTTTTCCAGTACAAAGAGAAAGATATTTTTTGGTGCACGGCCGACTTAGGATGGATCACAGGTCATTCGTATATGGCGTATGGCCCACTTCTCAATGGTGCCACTCAGGTGATTTTTGAAGGAGTTCCGCAGTGGCCCGATGCCAGTCGTTTTTGGCAAATTATAGAAAAATACAAAGTGAGCCACTTTTACACCGCACCCACGGCAATTCGTTCTTTGATGGCTTACGATGTGGCTTTTACTAAAAAAGCGAACTTGCAAAGTTTGCGTGTTCTCGGTTCTGTGGGCGAGCCCATTAACGAAGAAGCATGGCAGTGGTACTATCAAAATATCGGTGGCTCGCGTTGCCCCATTGTGGATACATGGTGGCAGACAGAGACGGGTGGCATACTTCTTTCGGCCTTGGCGGGAATCACGCCGAGCCTTCCGACCTTTGCGACACTGCCTTTGCCAGGAGTAGAGCCAGTGTTGATGGATGAAAAAGGCAAAGAGTATTTATCTCCTCGCGATAAGGAAGGGCCCCTTTGTCTTCGCCAACCTTGGCCTGGTATTGCGCGCACCATTTATGGAGATCATGATCGATACTTGGCCACCTACTTTAAAACTTACCCGGGATATTATTTTACGGGTGATGGAGCACGCGCCGATGAAAAAGAAAATTTCCGAATCATTGGCCGTATTGATGATGTGGTGAATGTGTCGGGCCATCGTATTGGTACAGCCGAAGTGGAAGATGCGGTGAATGAGCATAACGCGATTGTCGAATCAGCCGTGATTGGTGTTCCTCATGAAATTAAAGGGCAAGGGTTGGTGGCTTTTGCGATTTGCACGCAAAAAAATCTGCAAACGGATGTTGTTCTCAAAGAAGTAAATGCTTTGATCCAAAAACAGATCGGGCCCATCGCCAAGCTCGAAGCCGTTTATTTAGTATCTGGATTACCAAAAACTCGCTCGGGGAAAATCATGCGTAGAATTTTAAGAAAAGCTACAGAGCAAGACCGCGCAAGCCTGGGAGATATTTCCACATTGGTTAATCCAGAGGTAGTAGAGGAGATTTTTCAAGAATATGCTGCTTGGCGCAAACATAACAATCTCTTATAGTAGAGATAAAAATATGTGTTTTGAATTATGCAACTGGATGGACTAATTTCCTTTCTTGTTGGGGGCGGGGATTTAGGGTCAGTTATATTTCAGGGGACGCAGCCCAGCGATGAGCTGGTGCTGCTAAGTTTTCAGCAACCATTTTCAACACATCACTTCAATAAAATCAGATAAATATTAGATAGTTACAGGAAGCACTAATGGCGATGTTGATCACAGCAATGATCTGTGACGCGGCAAAGTTTAAAGTTCAAGTAATGAGCCGTGGTCATCAAGGCAGCTCCTGAAACGCTGAGAACAATTTGTAGGGAGTGGTGCTCGAGCAGGAGACTTGTCAACAAGAGGGCAAAGGCTACAACTCCCAACCATAAAGCTCTTGCATCTTCGTGCTCACGAAACCCTCTATATATAGTCAAAGTGGAAAGCGAAATTAAAAGCACAAAAACACCTTCCACCACCCAGTGATTGTGGCTTGCGAGGAGAGGAAGAAATGGTGTGATTAAGGGGAGCGCTAAACAGTGTATAAGACAAAGGAAAGAGGCGCTGAGGCCCAGATAATGTGTCCATGAGTGCTTGAGATTCATAAAAGACAAACTAAAGGTTTGTATAAATTAATGCAATACAATTGCATTACGGGCCTCAAAAGCACTCAAAGTCGTGCAAGAAAAAAGCATATTATTCTAAAAGTGAGATTTTTTGATTTAAAAAATCCAAAAAAATCAACAACTTGCCAAAAAAGTATAAAAATGGGAAAAATTTTCCTCATCTTCTCAGCAGAGTCCTCCGATAAATTACCTGAAGTCATTGTAACGGAGGTTTTCATGTCTTATTCGAAAATAATTATTGTGAGTGACGACCCGGTAGTTGTTCACAGAGGTCAAGAGTTCGCACAAACTTTAGGAGTTCAATGTGAGGTGCAAGCTCCAGGTTACTCGCAAGGAATGCCATCTCTCACTTCAGGCAACAGTCCTGTTGGTGGAAATGTATTACAGTTCCCAGGTGTTCAAAGCTCCATGCATTCTTCACAAGTGGCTACGATCAATGACTTAGAAGCTCAAGCCATCGAAAAAGCAATTCAAAGCTTCAGAGGAAACCTCACAGAAGCGGCAAAAGCACTAGGAATCGGCAGAGCGACTTTGTATCGCAAAGTAAAACTCTACAACATCGACCCTTCACAAGCTCGTAGACGCAGAGCTGCCTAGAGCAGCGTGCTTTTAACCGCAGAGCTGCCTAAGGCAGCGTGCCTCTAACGGTAGAGCTGCCTAAGGCAGCGTACTTGTAAATTTTAATCTCTAAGAAAAACCAGCCTTGAGCTGGTTTTTTTATGTTCCGATAGTGCAACATGCACGCTCTTCTCTTTGTTTTCATTTTATTTGTGGCCTGTTTTACCACGTCTGCCGAAGTGCCGGCCGAGATGTCAAAATCGTGGTGGATGTTTTCTGAACAAACCATAGAGAACTTACGCTACGATCGCTGTCACAGCGATTTGACAGATTTAACAAGACAGTCTTTGTTCCCCACATCTTCGTCGACCCTCACTGCCGATACGTTGGAGAAGATTTTTTCTCTGCGCATGAAGATAAATAAAAAAATGAGTGAGTGGTATGCACAAGACCCACTGCTAAGCGATGAATGCCAGACTCTGGCCGTAGCCATTCAAAAAAATATGGAGATTCGCGAAGAAGAAATCGCCTCAGACATTTACAAAAAAAGCCCAGGCCTGCCCATGGAGCAAAAAGTATTTACGGACTCCCAATACCAATTGCGCACCAATCCGTGGTTGGAACCCGCACTGCGTGTGACGTCTCTCAATGATCTTAAGAATGGCGACATCGTCGTGCAATTTGGCAAAGACCAAGAGGAGCGTTATTCCCTCATTTATAAGATGGATGATGGAAAAATATACTCCCTTGAACAACAACTTGATTTTTCGTGGGCGAAGTATGACATCCATCATTCTCTTAGTTGGGTAAAGAGACCGCTCACAAAAGTCCTCGTCTTGCGTGCGACGCGTGAGGAAGAAGCGCAGCAAATGGTCGAGAGTGTTCTGCAAAAAATGACTCTGCGTAAACCCAGCTCCGCCCTCAATTTTATGTCAGCCTTTCAAAAATCGCCACTCTTGCAAGGCAAGTATGTACGCGTGATGGAGTGGAAGAACTATCAGCAGTTAAACCCAAGTTTTGGGAGTCGCTAACCACAAGAGCTGCATTTTGCCTGGGTTCGAATTGTCGAGGCAGGCAATGCCCCCTTTTTTTAAAGGGGCCAGGGGTACAGACGTTGTTTGTCCAGTGAGCAAATACTGCAATAAATGAGAGAGATAGGGTTCATGCCCCACAATGGCCAACGTTTTCCCTTCATAGTATTTTAAGATCGGCAAAATTTTTTCTGGGGTCGTAGAGGGTTTCAGTTCCGAAATGGTCTGGGTCACAGATTGAGAATAGAAGTTTCGCAAAATTTGGGTCGTTTGCTGGGCACGGGTGAGCGGGCTTTGCAGGAAGGTTTGAATCTCAGGATAGAGGGTATGTAATTTTTTTGCGACTTTTTTCATACGCGTTTTTCCATGAGACGTCAGTGGACGTTCACTGTCGGGGAGCCCGGCTTTTTTAAATACTTCACGGTCTTCGGCGATGGCATGTCTGATCAAAAAAAGTTTCGGCATAAGAAAAAATATGTTATGAGACGTCCATGAATTTGTCATCTGTTGAATTTAAAATTCGTCGCGCCACTCTTCAAGACGTGGACGCCATTGTAGCTCTTGTAGAATCGGTGTATCGAGGTGAGTCCTCCAGACAAGGATGGACGACGGAAGCTGATATTGTGGAGGGGCAACGTACAGATTCTACTATGATTCAAGAAATGATGGACAAACCAGGGCAAGTTTTTTTTGTTACAGATCGTAAACCGCAAGGCCTTGCGGCATCCGTGTTTTTAGAGAAAAAAAAGGAGCATACGTATTTGGGGATGTTGGCCGTCGCCGCTGATTTACAAAATCATAAACTAGGCCGTAAACTCATCGCTCACTGCGAGCAACAAACTCGTGATTGGGGATTGCCAGCCATTAAAATCACAGTGATTCCTCAGCGAGTCGAGCTGATCCAATGGTACGAGCGTTTGGGATTCCAGCGCACGGGGCGAGATGAAGCTTTTCCGACAGATCCGCGCTACGGAGTTCCTAAAAACCCAGATCTGCATTTTGTCGAATTAGCTAAACAAGTTTAATTATTATTTGCGAACGAGTGACCAGCGATTAACGACGGAAAATAAAATAGACCGCGCCGACCAAACAGAGACTGGCCCATAAGTAATCCCAGCGCAGACTTTCTTTCATATAAAAAAGTGCGAACCCACTAAAAACAATCATCGTGATAACTTCTTGAATGATTTTAAGTTGTGCGAGACTAAAATACTGCGAGCCCATGCGGTTGGCTGGAACTTGTAAGGTGTATTCAAAAAACGCAATACCCCAGCTGGCCAGAATGACAATCCACAAAGGTGAAGCTTTAAAATTTTTAAGATGGCCATACCAAGCAAAGGTCATAAAAACATTCGATAAAAAAAGTAGCACGATAGGTTTTGTCATGCAGTTACGATAGCAGTGACTTTTTTGTGAGTCTATCAACTTGCGGAGCAGAGTGTCTCAAACTGAGACACTGTGATCCTTCGCCCCTTCAGGAAGGTTTGGTAAGCCTTCCGGAGCTCCAACGAAGGACCTCATTTTACGAGGGAGAACAGCCGATACGTGTGTTGATAGTTTATAGACATTGTCGACAGATGAGACAATATCTACAGCTTTTGGGGGCTTTAATTCGTTACCACTTGGTATGCCTTTCGCATCTTAAATAGGATTGAGATGAGGTGAGTTATGAGTGACTTTCAGGAAAAAGACCGAAATGTGATTCCTTTCAAAGGGCCACATACAGAGGCGCAGAAGGCGCGTGATGCCAAAGCGGCCACAGCCATGGGCACTATGGGTTTTGTCATGTTACTTATCGGCGGACTTAATTTTACAATATTCCAAGCGCAAAATGAAAACACTCGCCAAGAAAAACTGCAAAGAAGTTTAGCTAGCACGATGCCACAAGAGGAAGTTCAACAACCAGCACCAACGCCTTGGAAACAGGATTTACAAAAACTGAATCGTGAGATCATCACGCAGCAAGCCCAAAAACCAACCATTGCAGACAGTATGGCTTTTGGTTCTTTGGCGGGTCACTATGATATCAAAACAGAAAACGGTCATGTGAAAGAAATTCGTTTATCACGATCTTCAAAAGTCGCTAGTATAATTCGCGATCGTTTTGAGTTTATCGAGACATTTGCTTCGGCTCTGGCGCCCGGGCTTTCTTCCATTCGCAAAGACTCGGTGGTCCGCACAGCCAAGAGAAAAAAAGAAGTTTATTTGGTCAATTCAGCCCAAGGTGAGTCGCGCATTGAGTTCACCATGGACAAGAACAACCAGCTTCTGTCGTTGACGGTAGACCCGCTTTCAGACTTCTAAGAATCGCGCTTTGTATTGCGAGTCTTTAAAAGAGAATCGCGCTTTGAATTGCGACCTTTTAAAACAGAGACGATTTGCTCAAGCGATGTGTCTTTGGCTTTGAGTAATACCAAATAATGAAACAATAAATCAGCTGCTTCGTTCTTAAACTCTTCACGATTCTCATTTTTTGCGGCAATGACAGTCTCCACAGCTTCTTCGCCCACTTTCTGAGCGATCTTATCCAGCCCTGCTTCCACCAATGATGATACATAGGATTTTGTATCACCGTCGGCAAAACGTTGAGCTATGATACCTTCCAGGTCGTTTAAAAAAAGCAGAGAGTTGTCGACGGATTCGGCAAAACAGCTCTTGGTGCCTAAATGACAGGTGGGACCCGATGGATGGACCTGAAACAAGAGACTGTCCTGGTCACAATCAGTGCTCCACGAAACCAGTTCTAAATAATGGCCAGAAGTTTCTCCCTTGGTCCACAGCTTTTGGCGGGAACGACTAAAGAAGGTGATTTTTTTTGATAGCAAAGTTTTTTCAAAACTTTCTTGGTTCATATAACCTTGCATCAGAATCTCTTTAGTCTGCGCATCTTGCACGATGGCGGGAATTAATCCTGTGCTGGCATCAAAAGTCAGGGAGTGTGTCATAAACGAATCTCGATTCCTAAGTTTTTTAAGCTTGTTTTTAAATTCTGAACAGTCAGCTCATTGCGATGAAAAACACCAGCGGCCAGGGCGGCATCCACCTGCGCGTCCTGAAAGACCGAAGCAAAGTGTTCGACTGTTTTTGCGCCGCCCGAGGCCACCAGAGGAATGTGCAGGAGGGCTCGGGCTTTTTTGAGTTGCACAAGATCGTAACCGCGACCCACGCCGTCCGAGTCCATGCAGTTTAAAACCACTTCGCCGGCGCCGCGATCTTGCACTTCTTGCAGCCAGCTGGAGGTACTTTTTTGTACCTTCTGAGTTTTGACTTCATCGCCCGTGTACAAGTAAACCCAGTCACCGTCGGCAGAACTGCGTGAATCGACTCCGACCACCACGCATTGGACCCCAAACTCTCGAGCGAGCTCAGTGATTAATTCGGGACGCTCCAGAGCGGGGGAGTTGATAGAAACCTTATCGGCCCCCGCATTTAAGATTTGATACGCATCGCTGACACTGCGGATTCCGCCGGCAACACAAAAAGGAATTTTTAAAACTCGTCCCAACTGACGAATCCACTCTGCATCGACCGTGCGACCTTCGCTGCTGGCGGTGATATCGTAAAAAACCAATTCATCAATGCCGGCCTCGGAATACTTTTGTGCCATTCCGAGGGCATCACCCAGAACTTCGTGATTGCGAAAGCGTTGTCCTTTGACAACTTGGCCATCCTTAACATCGAGACAAGCGATGATACGTTTACTGAGCATAAACCAACGCCTCGTTGAGTTTCACTTTTTCTGTTAACAGCGCGCGCCCGATAACCACGGAGTGAACACCACTCTCTTTCAGGGTTTGTAGATCCTTTAAAGTATCGACACCGCCCGAGGCTTGGATTTGTAATTGTGGAAAAGTGCTGCACAGTTTTTGGTACAAATCGATGTTAGGTCCTAAGGGACGTCCGTCAACGGCGATATCCGTGCACAGGATACGTTGCAGTCCTTTTTGTATAAAAGGAGCGGCGATTTCTTCGAGAGTGAGGCCAGTGGTCTCGGTCCAACCTTGGGTTTTTACAATGGCCCGTTCGTTTTCGATTCGTACATCAAGGGCAAAGGTTATTTTTTCGGGTCCAAAATGTTCCAGAGCTTTAAAAGCAAGATCAGGTGTCTTGACCACCACACTGCCAAGGACTACACGGTCTGCGCCCGCATCGATGAGTTCTTTGATGTCGGCGAAGGCGCGTATTCCGCCGCCGACTTGAATTTTTAACGGAGTGGTTTTTAAAATTTCAAATATCAGAGATTTTTGACGTAGTTGATAATTTTTAGCCCCCGAAAGATCGACCAAGTGCAAAAACTCAGCGCCTTGTTCGTGGTATTTTTTAAAAATGGGGAAAGGGTCAACGGCATAAACAGTTTCTTGATCAAAATCTCCTTCGATCAAACGAACCACTTTGCCTTCGATCAGATCAATGGCCGGATAGAGAATCATGGGGCCTCCGTTTTTGGCGATTTCAGAGTGAGAAAGTTTCTTAAGACAGCTTCACCAGCGAGTCCTGATTTTTCGGGATGAAATTGTGTTCCATAAAAGTTTTTATACTCGACAGTGGCCGCGACAGGAAAGGGCGGCGTGCTGGTGGATGTAACATAAGAATTCATCGGAGTCGCATACGAATGAATAAAATAAAAAGAAGCCGAGGGCGGAATCCCCTTAAGGAGTGCAGAATCGGAAGTGAGATGATTCATCGGGCTCCAACCCATATGGGGCACACGGAATTCGGGTGTGGCCACCAATGCTTGGACTGTGCCAGGCAGAATATTTAAGCCAGAGGTTTCGCCTTCTTCTAAAAATGAATAGAAAAGTTGCATACCCAAACAAATTCCCAAAACCGGACGAGTTTCGACTTTTAAATAATCCCAAAGATCGTAGTCTTTCAGTTTTTGAGCCGCACGACTGGCGTGGCCCACACCTGGTAAAATGAGATGACTGGCTTTGTCCAAATCTTTTTTATTCGCAGCCACCAAAGTCTCTTGGCCCAGACGAGCTAAAGCATTTTGGATCGACGCAAAATTAGCGCCACCGGTATCGACAATGGCGATCATAAAATGCCTTTTGTCGAGGGGATGGCTAAACTCTTTGATTTTTTAAAAGCCATGGCAAGGGAGCGACCCACCGATTTAAACATTGACTCCACCATGTGATGATTGTTCTCACCGCGAGTTTCAATCTGCAAACTCATGCCGATACTTTCGCTGAGACTTTTAAAAAAGTGTGGAACCATTTCGGTAGACAGTGTGCCCACGGTGGGTGTGCTCAGAGGTGCTTTAAAAACAAATTGGGCACGACCTGAAAGATCAACAGCCGATTGTGTGGAGGCTTCGTCCATGGGGAGCAAAAATCCAAAACGTTCAATACCACGCTTGTCTCCGAGGGCCGCTTTTAAGGCTTGCCCGAGAGCAATGCCCACGTCTTCGACGAGGTGATGTTGGTCGATGTGTAAATCGCCATCGGCTTTCAGTTTGAGATCAAAAGATCCATGGCGGGCTAGTTGTTCTAACATATGATCAAAAAAACCAATTCCCGATTGAATTTGGATTTCTCCACATCCATCCAGAGAAACGTCAATGGTGATATCTGTTTCTTTGGTTTTTCGGTGAATGTGGGCGGTGCGAGGTTGTTCTAAAAGTTCGTGGGCGATGGTCTTCCAATTGACAGTGTCCGAGAGCAGAAACGACTTCAATCCCATATTGTCAGCCAGTTCCACATCTGTTTTGCGATCGCCGATGACATAGGAACGAGTGCGGTCCATGTCGTTGGAGGCGAGATAAGAATGAACCAATTGGGTTTTGGGTTTACGGCAAGCGCAATTCTCTTTGGGCAGATGCGGGCAAATTAAAATTTTATCAAAATGGATATTTTGCGAATTAAGGATGCCGAGAAGAAGAGTTTGGATCATATCAAATTTGTCTTGCGGGTTTGCCGCCGTACCTAAGCCATCTTGATTGGTGATCATCACAAATCGAAAGCCCGCTTGCGAAAGTTTTAAAAGGCTGGGAATCACATCGGGCAAAAGTTTAAACTTTTCCACTGAGTCAATTTGGAAATCAGCAGGTTCGTGAATGAGGGTGCCGTCGCGATCAATAAATAAAATCGGAGTCATGGGGAGCTCGTGGGTTGGTGTTGAATTGTTTGCAAACATTGAAGCAGTTTTTGATTTTCGTCTTTGCTACCAACAGTGATGCGTACACAGTTGGCAATTTGACTGGAGCGATCGCGCAGGACAATACCTTGCATGGCGCTCTGGCTCATCACCAAGGACGCATCATTAAATTCGACCAGTAAAAAGTTAGTTTCTGAGGGGAAAACGCGTCTCGTTTGCGGCAACTGGAGGAGTTGTTGTTTTAAATTTTCACGCTCTTGAATAATTTCTGCCACACGGGAGCGCATCATCTGTTGGCCTTGCGGAGTGAGGGCGGTGAGTGCTAGCTCGGCCACCGGAGTCGGAATAGGATACGGCGCTCTGACTTTTTGTAAAACAGAGACAAGCTCTTCATTGCCAAGCAAAACGCCACAGCGCAAGCCGGCCAGGCCCCACGCCTTGGAAAGGGTGCGCAGGATCACCAGCTGTGGATAGCGTTGCAAAAGATCAACACTTTGGTCGTCCGGTGCAAACTCAAAATAAGCTTGATCGAGCACGAGTAGTGTATGCGACGGCAGAATTTCTAAAAGAGAGATGATTTCCTTTTGCTCAAAGACCGTCCCGGTGGGATTATTGGGTGAGCAAATGTAGACCATTTTTATTTTTGTCTTAGGATCCGTCAGTTTAAATTTTATTTTTTCTAAATCTAAACTCCACTCATTTTCCTTACACAGGAGCGAAACCTTGATGACAGCGGTGTTTTGAATATCGGCGGACACTTCGTACATCCCGTAGGTAGGCGGCGTGATAAGGATGGCTTCATCGACGGAATCGCACACTGCGCGAGTGAGCACGTCGATCGCTTCGTCAGAACCACGCGTGATCAGAATATTTTTGCTGGGCACTTGATAAATTTGCGAAAACGCCGCGAGGAGTTTTGTTGGCTGAGGTGAGGGATAGCGATGAAGTGTGTTTTCCCAAGCCATTCCTGTCTCAAGGGAAGGCGCCATGGGAAACTCGTTGGCATCCATATACTGCGACGGAATAATTCCTATGGATTGCGTGATGGAACGGGCCGACGAGTACGCGGAAAGTTTAAATATGGAGGGTCGAAAAATAGTTTCCCAGCTCATAAGGGTGTTCCATTGTTATTAATCAGAGATGCTAAACGAAGACTCACGGCTCGCTCATGGGCATCGAGCCCTTCGGCGGCCGCTAAGTTGCTCACGTGAGGGCCGATGCGTTTCAAGCCAGCCGCGCTGAGCTCTTGAAAAGAAATCGATTTGGTAAAACTCTCTAAGCTCAAGCCACTAAAGGCGCGGGCGTAGCCATAGGTGGGCAGCACATGATTGGTGCCACTGGCATAATCCCCCACCGATTCGGGACTCCACGGTCCGATAAAAACACTGCCGGCATTTTTTACGGTATTGGCAACCGTATAAGGGTTTTCTACATGCAAAATTAAATGCTCTGGCGCGTAGGCGTTGGAAATCTCCATGGCTTGTTGCACAGACTCGGCGAGAAGGCAGCGACTGGAACTCAACGCCACTTTGGCGATGTCTCGTCGAGAGAGAGTTTCCAATTGCCGTTGCAATTGGTCTTCCACCGCATCGGCCATTTGTTGAGAGGTGGTGACCAAAATCACTTGCGAGGCGGTATCGTGTTCGGCTTGCGATAAGAGATCGGCCGCGACAAATTCGGCGGAGGCCATCGCATCGGCGATCACGAGCACCTCTGAGGGGCCAGCCGGTAAATCAATGGCGGCGCCCGTGGGATCGTAAGCCACTTGCATTTTTGCCTCGGTCACCCACGCATTGCCGGGACCAAAAATTTTATTCACCTTGGGAATCGATTCTGTGCCGTAAGCAAGGGCGGCGATGGCCTGTGCGCCGCCACATTTATAAATATTTTTGAGACCCAGAAGCGAGGCCGCCGTGAGAATCACCGGATGGATAGAACCATCTTTTTGTGGAGGTGTGACCAGTCGGATTTCGGAACAACCTGCCACCAAAGCGGGGACACCCACCATCATCAGTGTGGAGGGCAGAGGAGCTGTGCCCCCTGGAATATAGAGCCCCACTTTTTCAATGGCCACTGTCCGCTTTTCGCAAACCACTCCGGGCATGGTTTCTATTTTGAGAGGTGTTTGGATTTGGGCTTGGTGAAATGTCTGAAGATTTTGAATGGCCACGCGCAAAGAGTCTTTTAAAGATTCGGAGGTCTTGTTGTAGCCCGCTGTAATTTCGTCTTCGCTGACCTTAAAATTTTCTATTTTAACGTTATCGTACTTTTGGGTGTAATCGCGCAGAGCACTGTCGCCACCAGACTTCACAGTTTTTAAAATCTCAGCGACCTGCACGGAAATATTTTTATTGCTTTCCATGGTCGGTCTTTGCAGGAGTGCGGTTTGTTCCGTCTCAGAGGTCTGAGACCAAACAAAACATTTCAAAAGTTTCATGCAATCACCTTTTCAATCGGCAAAACAAGAATAGAATTCGCTCCTGCTTTTTTAAGATTTTCAATGGTTTCCCAAAAAACATCTTCGCTAGCCACCGCGTGGATGGCGATTTTTTTACCATCCATCCCTAGAGGCATGATCGAGGGTTCTTCCATGCCAGGTAAGAGTTTGAGAATTTGCGGGAGCGCTTCTTTCGGAGCATTCATCATAATGTATTTGGAACGACCGGCAGTGAGGACTCCTTGAATACGCTGCATGAGTCGTTCGAGCAAAATGATTTTTTCAGGCGTGATTGTTTTTCCGGTGCGTACTAGACAGGCTTGGCTTTCAAACAGGGTGGTGACTTCGCTTAAACCATTGGAGCGAAGAGTGCTTCCCGTCGACACCAAGTCGCAGATCACATCGGCGATGGAAAGCACGGGTGCGATTTCGACCGAGCCGCCAAGCTCGAGGATTTCAGCTTTGACGTTATTTTTTGCTAAAAAATCGCTGAGGCAAGACGGGTAGGACGTGGCGATTTTGGCGCCTTCGAGCGATTGAGCATTTTGGTAATCGAAGGTGGGTGGAACGGCAATGGATAAACGGCAGTAGCCAAAATCCAAACGCGTTAAAAGCTCAATGCAGCCGGGGTTGATGTCAGCGCGGCTAAAAATATTTTCTTTAAGAATATTTTCTCCGACGATTCCTAAGTCACAAACCCCATCGGCCACATAGCTGGGAATGTCGTCATCGCGGACAAGCATAAGATCAATGGGAAAATTGGCCGAGGATTGAAACAGTTGGTTTTTGTGGAGTTCAAAATCCAATCCACACTTCATAAATAGAGATATAGATTTTTCTGCCAAGCGACCTGATTTTTGAATGGCGATGCGTAATCGTTTTGAAGTGTTCATGTTATTTCTCCACATTTTTTTCAATTTTTTTCTGAGTATCCATACGCTCTAACAGGAGGCGATAGCCACCAGCTCCCGAGCTCAAACAACGCGCCACTCGCGTAACAGTGGCGGTACTCACACCGCCTTGTTCGTAAATTTTTCGGTAGGGAAGCCCTTGATCCAACATTTTGACGGCATTCCAGCGTTCGGTCATGGCCTGAATTTCCGAAGGTGTGCACAGGTCAGTTAAAAACATTTCGACCTCTTCGGCATTTTTAAGTGCGAGCAAGGCTTTATAGAGAGGGAGAGACGGTTTGTTTTTGATCATAGTTTCCTCTGCAGAAATAACTGAATCAGTGTGATAGCATGCTATTACAGTAAACCAAAAAGATTTCCATGGACCATGTAAAAATGACCTAATTCTACTAACTTAGTTTTTAGACTCATCTCCAGGAGGGGGGGGGGAGTTATCCATCCAGGATGGTCGGAACGCGCAATCTTTGATCTGAGTTTTTGTAAAAGACGATGCGAATCTTTGCCGGACCCTGCGCATTATTCAAGATGGATTCATGGCATCTACGGATTTCGTTTTCTGGCTGACGATGTTAGTGCCGCTGCGGCCAATGCCGTTCGGTTAAGGTTTTACCTAATGATGATCTTCCTCATTTTGCGCTGTCTTTAAGAAAGCTTTTATTTATTCCTGTTGGAATTTAAGTCGGTTGTGTATTCCACAAAGGACTTGCAGATTCTGCGGCTCGTGTGTTCCTCCACGGCTCCAACTTTGGATGTGGTCGATTTGCAAAAACCTGGTGTTCGTACACTGCTTGCCGCTCGAATATCGGTGTTCACACACAGCCCCCGGATGCAGTAACTTTTTGCGCACCCTCGCCGGAATCGCCGTGCGCGGCGGGGTGAGGGGTGCTAGCGGCTTTGTCTCCTTGTGCACAAGAGATACGGTAGCATTTTCAGCTCGCTTGTCTGTATAATCAGTGGAGACATGAGGGCGGTCCTCCGTCATCTTCTCAGCCTCACGCTGACGTGTCACTGCCGCAGCGGCATAAGCGGTGACCTTTACCCCGTTTTTAGTGCCAGTAAATTATTTTTCTTCTGTAACACAGCCTTTTCCTGATGTGCAAATTCTTTTGGTGTTAAGTAATCAAGTGAACTGTGTGGACGCTCTTCGTTGTAATGTTTTATCCAGATCT
>JBGSUL010000098.1:0-18107 GCA_041736155.1 Bdellovibrionales bacterium | reverse complement strand
AATCTCCATGGCCTGCCGTGAGGTCAGCTTAAAATTGAGATAACGCCCATCTCCAATACATTTGATATGGCTAATTTGCAGTGACTTCCAATACAGGGCGCTACCATTGGGTGGGATGGGACTTCCTATCCAAGCCCTCTCTGGGTCCACAAAACTTGAAGCAGCGCAAAAAATCACAAAATCAAGCGTTTATGACCATTTTGGCAATCTGGCTTCAAATGCCATCTATCTATATTGTCACTCCGCGACCATGGAGATTCCTAATTAGTACAGCTGCGATTTCCCGATTGAAGGCCGGCCTGTGAAACTGATTTTCATCGAAAACCAATGGCTCCATTTTTCGCCGATGCGTCCTGCCGCAACATCCTGTTAAAACTTGAATATGATTGGCTATTGATCTATGAAGAAACAAATAAAAAAGGGAAGGTCCAATGACGAAAGTTAGATATTTTGGCGTTTTTCTTATGACGTTTTTTGTATCAATCTCATATTGACGAGAAAAAGATGCTCGGCACGATCCTGCGGGCAGAGACTGATCTTCCTGAAGATTTGAGAAAAGCCATCCGCGCTCACTTTGGCATAGCTGGCGAGCGTGATAAAAAACGGTCCACCAAGCATGGGGAAGCGGCTTAAAGCCAATAAATTAAAGTTGGCAGCTATATAAGCCCCCACGTATGGATAGGGTCTATTGGTGCATATAGACGTATTTTATTATTATATTTTACCCCATTTACATTATCGGGGTTATTTGTAATAATATGCTATATGCGAGTATCTGAGTCTCTACCTAAGCTAAAGTTACTTCTAAAAAAGCCCCTCTTTACTTCTAAAGAAGCAAAAGAACTTGGAGTTCATTCTTCAGCTTTGACCTATCTGGCGAAGACAGGACAAATCCAACGAATCCGGCGCGGTGTTTATCGAGGAGCCAAAGCTCCATCCATGCCAGGTTTTAAATGGAGTGATCTTGCTGAATCTGCCCTTTCTATTCCCGGCGGGGTGATCTGCTTGATTTCGGCTCTAGCGATTTATGAACTGACCGAGGAAATTCCTAGAGAACATTGGATTGCCGTCAAACGCGATTCAAAAATAAGGGTGCCGCGTCCTATCCGAATTGTTCGTTATCGAAATGCAACTCTTGGGCGAACGGAAATCAACCTAGATGGCGCTAGAGTCCTTATCTACGACCGCGAACGAACGATTGTGGATGCATTTAGGCAACTGAGTCGTGAGACGGCGATAAAAGCATTGAAGATGTCTCTAGCCGCCAAAAAGAAAGATCGAATTGATCTTAAAAAGCTACAACAATACGCAAAAAAACTACGGGTTCCAATTACGCCCTATTTGATGGCGGTTGTGACATGAACGAGAACGCACTCAAAGAAAGACTAAAAACGATTTCTAAAGAAATGGGTGTGACTTTCAACGATTGCTGGAAGCGGCTCTTGCTTGAGCGTTTTCTTGCCCGTGTAGCGAGCTCAAAGCACAAAGAGAAGCTGATTTTTAAAGGTGGATTTTTACTTTCATACTTGATCGACTCCGACCGAGAAACCGTTGATCTGGATTTTCTTTTGACCAAGCTCAAAGCGCAAACCGACGGTATCCGCGCCACGATGGAAGAGATAGCCTTCGTTGATCTCAAAGATGGCTTTGCTTTCGCTTGGTCTAGCATTGAAGAACTGTCACAGCCACATATGGAGTACAAAGGTTTTAGGGTTCACTTCACAGCCACTTTCGGAAATATTCGTGATCGCGTACAAATTGATCTTGGCATTGGCGACGAAGTAACTCCAGAGAAGCGGAATCTAAAACTGTTTTCCTTTAAGGGAAAACCCATGTTTGAAAAAGATATCTCTCTTCTGGTCTATCCTATTGAATCAGTGTTTGCAGAAAAACTCCACGCACTCGTATCGCACGGAAGGGCCAACAGCCGCATGAAGGACTATCACGATATGTTAGTCATGGTTCGAGACAAAGCTGTTGAAAAATCAGAGTTAAAAAAAGCCATTCAAATCACGTTTGGCCAGCGCGATCAAAAATTTACGACTCCTATTGAATTTGCTGCGGATGAGTTGGAGCAACTACAGAAAACTTGGAACTTATACCGTGCGAAGCAGAGGGAAGCGAAGCTGCCAGCTGCTATTCGAGATGTGATCGACACGATCAATGGATTTTTAGAGAAGATTTGAGTTTTGATGATTTTGATAAATTGATTTTCTAGCTGAGGCGTATCACTTCTTTTTCGGCCATTGAAAGGCCGGAGACTTAGGAGTAATATGGACTCCAGAAAGTCCGAGCCGCGAGGCTCACAGCTCTTTGACAATTACATATGGTTAAAAACAAATGAGGCGGCGGAATACCTTAGAACCAGTCCGAAGCAAATTCGGAAATGGGTCTATCAAGGCAAGTTAAAGGCGTACAAGCTCTTTAGCAAAAGTCTGCGATTCAAAAGATCAGAACTCGATCTTCTTCTTGAAGGAGGTCGAAAATGGGAATAATCGCAGAAAAAAGAGAAGTTTCTCCTGGTGTATGGAAAGCGGCTTATATGGTTGTGGCGGAAGCCATCAATCGCTACACCGGAAAGCGAGTTCAGAAAAAACGCCGAGGTATTCAGTCCAAAACCAAAGCGCAGTTGATCTACAAAGAGCTTTTGAGTGAAGTTTTAAAAAGTAAAGAAATTACAACGGTTTTAATAAAATACTCAATTTGCTTTGAAAGAGCGGGGAATCATTCTCACTAAAACAACCGTGTTTCCCATTCATCATGCGCCCAGGGGATTTCATGCAGAAATTGTATCCAAACTAAAACTGAGTATGAGAATAGAACAGCTATTTTAAATATTGGAATTTTAAGTATTTCACAATATCCGCCGCTCTTTTTTGACGATCTGGCAAGGTGATTGGCAATCCCGACATTTGCGAATTCTTGTTAACTCCCCGCGGGTCAAGAATGTACTTTTCGAGATCAGCCGTAGTTTTATATTGTGCAAAATAATTGAGAGGTGGCCCTCTTAATCCACCGACACCATTGAGGGTGTGACATGAAAAACAATGCTTTAAATATTCTTGATGGCCCACTTTGATGTCTTGTTCGCTCTTCTCTTGAGGAACAAGAGGTTTATAGGCCGCGGAACTCTCTATCAAATCCATTTTATTAACTCCATAGGGCCAGCGGAAAAATGCCTTCTGTACCGATTCTGCATCGGGATGATCCCAAGTTAAATAAAATGGACTGAGCGAAATGGAATGTTTACTCATTAAAACAAAAGGACTGCCATCGGCCATAGCAAAAGACAATAACGCCTTTTTCATTTTAAACTCTTCCAGAGGCACATCAGAGCGATATCCATCTTCGCAATAAAAAACCACTGTATCTAAAGATGTTTTTAAATTTTTTCCATAAATCTTTTTAATGAGTGGAAGAACTGAAAACCCGCGGTATTTTTTGAGCGAATTTTCATAGGGCTCAAAAACATTTAAGACCTCGTCCTTTTGCAGACGTTTTAAAGACGGAAGGCTCAGCGATTTTATCTCCGAACCGTTTTTAGAAATAACCAGCTCTGTCTCTTTGCCATGAGAAAGTGAAGTGATAGAGGTCAGTAATAAGAAGATAAAAGAGATTATTTTGCACGACATAACATCACGAACACTAATCTTTGTTCTAAAAAAAACAACCTGAAACACCTATTTTCAACACCTTAAAATATTGTTGCGCACAAAGTCGAATCCTGTTAGTTGCTACAACACCATGAAAATATTTTCACTCTTTCCCACTCCCGTCTATCAAGACTCCTTAGGAGCCAAAGCACAAAAACTCAATTCACAACTACTGCGAGAAATTGAAGTTCTGTCTAACGATGATGAGGCCGGTCTTTTTTGGTCGCAAAAGAATTATCCCAACGGCTACACGAGCTACGCATCTGCCAACCAAATGCAAAAAACCTCGCCGACTTTTGCCGAGCTGGAGACCTTACTCACGCCCCATCTCAAAAAATATTTAAGCAAACTCCATTTTCAATCATCCTGGAAAAATTTAAAAATGACCACATGCTGGGTCAATGTGATGAATCCTGGCTGCAGCCACGCCCTGCATATTCATCCACAGTCTGTCATTAGCGGCACGTATTATGTTTCACTGCCAAAAGGCGCTAGCCCCCTCCGCTTTGAAGACCCAAGGTATGCACTCTTTATGAATCGACCGCCCGTAACTCCTCAGAGTCCGCACCAGACTCATATTTCCATGCCGGCAAAGGCTAAAGAGTTTATTTTATTTGAAAGCTGGTTACGACATGATGTTCCCGTCAATACGCAAAAACAGCCTCGCATCAGTATTAGTTTTAATTTCGAATAGTTACGCACTCTTATGAGACCTCAAACGAGTTTAACTTCTCGACAAAGTGAATTTTTTTCAATCGTGCTACTTTCATTCGCAAAAAGGGACTATTCTCCTTATTGAGGTATGAAATAAATGATCACCCGATACAGATTCCCAAATTTTCTGCATAAGTATGTTTTTCTCGTTGTCGTGATTATTTTTTCTTCTACGTATTCCCACGCTCAAGAATCCTGCGACAACATTTTTCCGAAGGATCTTGAAGTATTATCTCTCACCGATCTTAACGAGCAATGGATGAAAATTGTAAGTCAACGCCTGCGAGTTGCCGTTTTACAAAAGAACCATGAAGGCATGATAATCAACCAACAAATTTTAGCTGAAGCTATTGGTCTCAAAAAGACGCAAGTCAGCCGGTTCTTTAACGGTCAATATTCATTGAGTCTACCAAATGCCAAATCCATTGCAGAATTTCTAGATTTAGATATCACACATTTATTGGCCATTGATTTCTTAAAAGGATTTGATTTGCAAGAGGATGATTTCGTCGATGGCCGAGGGTTAAATGCACTTAAAGATACCTTTAGGATCTTTATTTGGAACGTCCCACACGTCGACCAACCATCTATCAGCCCTGAATCTTTCTGCTTAGAAAATTGTTCCACTGAAGATCTCGTGGACGAACTTGTTCGCCGAGGCTATACCGTGCACCTCGAAAGAGGCCCGCAATAATACTTCTTCGTCAAAAACTATTCGTCCATCATGCAGACGCGGACATACCCTAACTGCACCATCGAAAACACAACTAACGGCGCTTGAACTCCGCGGACCATCACGCGAGAGTTCACATCGATTTTTTCTCGTCGCAAAGAACTTTTAACGGCAGGGTCTGGGGAAAAATCGGATCTTTTGACAAAACTTTTCCAATCTTTATGGACGACGGCTAACTTTTGAATATTAAATTGTGTATTCGCTGCGGATTTTGGACCGACATCTAAAATAAAAGAAGCGTCCTCTTGAACATGACCAGGGCAAATCAGTGAGGAAGCCACTCGCGGCTCCCAGTAACGTTGATTCTCACGCATTTTTATTTTTTTATTGGTCGCCATAAAACGGAAGTCCTGCATGGCGCCTATTTGTACTCGCTCCACGCCCAATGCCAAGAGTGTGAGGGCGACCACACCTTCTTCTCCCGCCCCCTGCTCTCCATAACCAATAACCACGACATGGGAAAAAGGATTTACGCCCAAAAGTGCTACCCGCCGTGCGAGTTTTGTTGCCCGCTCTTGTAAATCATCGCCGCGCATTTTGCGAAGAGAAAAATCTCGCGGGTCGATATGTGAAGCTCCAGGTAAATGGGAAATTTGATAATCAAAAAAAGCACGAACATCGAGAATCACACTCTCGTTGGAAACTTGTATCGGTCGGTGTTCTTTTTCGTAAAGATAACTCCGTTCGATCAAACTCGCATCGGATTCGGACACCGTGGTCGGCGCCAACACACAAGACGAAAGAACAAAAGCTAACAAGAGGAACCCCACCCAAAACTTCATGGATTCAATCTTTGTGCTTCATGGTTGGGAATAATAAAATATCACGAATGCTCGGTCGGTCGGTCAGGATCATGACAACTCGCTCAACACCCAAGCCCACACCGCCCGTCGGAGGCATTCCTGTGTCAATGGCATGGATAAAGTCTTTATCCATAGGTTGAGCTTCCTCATCCACAAGACGACGCGCCTCTTGCTCACGCAAACGCGCTAATTGATCTTCTGGATCATTCAGCTCTGTGTAGGCATTGCCAATTTCCATACCGGCACAGTAAGGCTCAAAACGTTCCACTAAGCCAGGCTGTGTACGATGCTTTTTGGTCAATGGCGAAACTTCAATAGGGAAATCCATGATAAAGGTAGGATGCCAAATATGTTTTTCCACAGCATGTTCAAAAATTTGCATAATCAACTCACCACGCGTAGCTTTTTTGGCTTTTTCCATATCTCCACCCAGAGATTTGACTTTGGCAAAGAGCTCGTCGACGGTGGCTGTTTCGGCATCAATGCTCGCGTACTCGCGAACACCATCGTAAACTTTTAAACGTTTCCATGGTGTCGTGAAGTCCACTTCTTTGCCTTGGTACATGACCTTGGTAGAACCTGTGGCCGTCACTGCCAAATGAGCGACGAGATCTTCAAATTGTTTCATTTGGTAATTATAATCCGTGTAAGCTTCGTACCACTCCAGCATTGTGAACTCTGGATTATGCGAACGATCAATGCCTTCATTGCGGAAGTTCTTGCCGATTTCATAAACTTTTTCAAATCCGCCGACGATCAGACGTTTTAAATAAAGTTCAGGACTGATTTTTAAATAAAGCTTCATGTCCAATGCTCGATGATGGGTCGAGAAAGGATAGGCCGCGGCGCCACCGTAAATCGGTTGTAGCACGGGGGTTTCCACTTCTAAAAAGCCGCGTTTGTTTAAAAACTGACGAATTTCTGAAATGATTTTTGAGCGTTTTTCAAAAACACGACGACTGTCTTCATCCGAGATCAGATCTAAATGGCGATGGCGATATTTAATTTCGATGTCTTGTATGCCATGAAATTTTTCTGGAAGGGGCTCGAGTGTTTTACAAAGGATCGCAAAATTTGTGCAATGAAGTGAAAGCTCGCCTTTTTGTGTTTTAAAAACAAACCCTTCAACGCCAACGATGTCGCCGAGATCGATATGCTCAAAAGCGAACTGGTCTCGCTCTGACATTTCGGCGATACGTAAATAACACTGAATATTTCCAGATTGATCTTGGATATTAAAAAAAGCCGCTTTTCCCATGGGTCGTTTGGTCATCAATCGACCCGCCACGCGATAGACAGCCTCTTTTTTTATCTCGCCGGTTTCGATCTCAGCAAATTGCGTTTTGATCGGCGCAATGGTGCTCGTGCGATCAAACTCATGGGGATAGGGATCGTAGTTGTTGGCCTTTAACTCATGGAGCTTACGACGTTTCTCGGCGCGAATCGGATTCTCGTTAGCATCATCAACTTGCAGACTCATAAATTCCTTCATCTAGCTCTACGAGCTTTTTGCTTTTGCTTAAAGTGAGTGTCCTACAAATGTGTCCATGACTTTATGTAAAAGCTGAATCGCTTCGGCTTTAGGACGTTGGAAAGCATTACGCCCCATGATGCTTCCAAACGCACCACCTTCAGCAAGCTCTTTCACTTCCGTTAGAATAGCCTCTGTGGACTTGGCTTCTCCACCGCTAAAGATCACCACACGGCGGCCATTGAAAGCACAATCAATCACATGGCGAATACGGTCAGATAGTTTTTGTACAAGAATATTTTCTTCGGCATAAACTTTTTTGGCCTCAGGTTGCTCAATAAAAGCCGTCGGCGGTTTTACTTTTATAAAATGGGCGCCCAGTTGGGCCGCTATTTGAGCACAGTAGGCAATCACATCAATCGCTGTCTCGCCGTCTTTGCTCAGTTGCTCGCCACGCGCGTAGGCCCACATCACAACCAAAAGACCGTTTTGTTTTGCTAAGCGTGAAGCTTCGGCAATTTCTTCGTACATTTCTTTGCGTAAAGAACTGCCGGGATAAATGGTAAAACCAATTCCCACACATCCTAAACGAAGTGCATCTTCCACACCTGATGTCAGTGCCGAGCACGGACCCTGGTTTTTATAAAGAACATCTGAATTATTAATTTTTAAAATCAGCGGAATTTCACCGGCGAAATCTCTAGCCACGGCTTCAATAAAACCGAGAGGTGCCGCATAAGCATTGCAACCCGCTTCGACAGCCAAACTCGCATGATAAAGGGGATCATATCCATCAGGGTTTTTAGCAAAACTTCGTGCCGGCCCATGCTCAAAACCTTGGTCTACTGGAAGAATAACCATCTTTCCTGTGCCACCCAAACGACCGTGGTTTAAGACCCGCGCCATATTGGTGAGAACGCCTGGATTTTCAGAACCATACCAACTTAAAATCTCTCTGACTCTTGGTGTCATTATCGCCTCTTTTTGATGAATAAAATAGGCCCATTGATTCTCTTATAATGGCAATGAAGTCAATCGAATAGCCCTTGAATTGACAGTTGACCCATATGAAATTCAAGCCCACGCTAAAGAGGATGAATATGCTTAAAAAAGGACCCCTTGTTTTCATTGCTTTCAACTTCCTTTTTACGGTAGGAGTCACGATTCTTGTGGCGCGCTCCCTCTCCACTCCCCTCGGACCATCGCCCCTGGAATCCTGGTTTATAAAAGCCGTGCAAAATACGGCTGCGGATTTACATAACGATTGGCCGCAAAAGCATCAACAAGCGCAAGCTTTGCTCCACACAGGTGACTTACGAAAAAAACAGGCTTATGCGCAACAAAGTGGTTTGGCATTTGCCATGGAAGCTCAAGGTGACGACCTTCGCGATCTTCTTGGCAATAAGGCCACTGATAAGGGAAGATTCCCCTATCAGCAACGTTTTTTTTCCAGCGAAATGATGGGCGTGCATCGCCACAACGACTCTCTGTACTTTACGTATTTCTTAAATGAAGGACCGCCCCCACTCGCACTCAGTGAAAAAAAGAATATCAAAGAGCTCAAAGACCGTTTGGAAATTCTTGGAATTTCCTTTTCTGTCATAGAACAAGTCTCTACCGAAAACGAAACCAGCTTAATTATTTATTCCAGTCTAGAGCCAGAAATCGCCCGATCTCTCGAAAAACAAATTTCCCTCGCCAAAAGATCTGTCGACGCCACTAGCGGTATCGCTTCGATTCCGGAAAGCTTGCAAACGATGACACTCAATAATGAACTGTATCTTTTGTCTGTAGTGAATTTGGGTACCCAAAATTTTTTCGTCCAAAAAGCCGTCTACGCTTTTAAAATTCCCAACTATCAAATAGTGTCCATGACTGATATGTTCCTACTGATTTGGGGAGCATTTATTCTCTGCACTCTCATCAATATTATTTTGTGGAAAAAGTGGAACACGTCTTCGCTTTAAAGATTCGCAAACCTAAAACGTTCTGACTTTGTAAGAAGAATCCATCACATCCACCCACTCATTTTGGAAGAGTGTCATCATATCCTGCGCAAATTTTTTGCCGTCAATTCCTAACTCTTGCAAAGAGACAATCGGCACAGGGGCACCGGTCGAAAGGTGATTCACTGCCAAATGAATGAGACACGATTGCGCTGATTTTGTGGCAATGGAAATATTCAACTTTTTAGAATCCAAATACAAATCATCACCCTTGCGTTTCCAGAATCCTGCCAGCGATTTTTTGCTATTTGCCATCACATATTCTCTGATCATCTCAGCCATCAAACGCTGCCACACCACGCCCGCTTTTAAATCCATATCGAACAATTCAAAGACAAAGTGAACCATCTCATCCGCCGCAATTTTTTCTTGGGCGCGCAAATCCTCACCATCAATCATGTGTTCGACGGTGACATCACAAGGACCTATCCAGCTGACTAACGAATTCCCCAAAAGCCCATAACGTAAATAATTGGTGAGGGGGCGGAGCTGCTCGCCATTGTATTTTATTTTTTCAGTAACAAAAAGAGTCTTCATACTTTAACCTCACGTCGAGCATTTTCAAAACGCAAACAGGATTCACACTGACCGCACCATTTTTCTTCACCAAAATAACAAGGCCAAATATCTTGAATCTCTAAACCGATCTCTAAACCTCGGCGCAAAATTTCTGCTTTTTGTTTGTGGAGAGTATAACACTTCACCGTCACTTGGTTTTGTGTGGAAAAAGAAAAACTTCCATCGAGAGCTTTTTGAAAAGCTGGTGAATTATCTGGGAACGTGCTCGCCTCTTCGGCATTAAAACCCGGAATGACAAACGGTACTCCGAGACCTTCCGCAAACCCTGCGGCCACATTTAAAAAAATTCCGTTGCGATTGGGAACCCAAACTTTTTCCGCCGTTTTTAAACTTGTTGAATGGGATGCGATATCTACATCCGATCCTTGCGGAACAGATTGCGTGTGGTTGACCAATGAGGATTGCGTAAAAAGTTTAAAAAATGGCAGCTCCACCACTTGATGTGCAACCTGATGACGTTGACATAAGTGTTTGGCTTTTTGAATTTCGCGAAGAGCTGCGCGCTGGCCATAATCAAATGTGATCGCCAAACGCACGCCACCGTCCTGCAATGCTTCGAGAAAGTTCACCGAGGAATCGAGTCCTGCCGAGAGCAGAACAACGTTTTGGCTCATGTCTGCTCCTGAATATCGCGGAGGAGGAGTTGTATTCGGCGATTTCCCATAAATTCGTTCCACTGAGGTTCACAGATCATCACAAATTTCTTATCTTCTTTTCCCTGAAAAAAATCAATATCTTGCGGAAAAAACCACAAGCTATCCATCAAAAACCCTCGCGCATCCTGAAAAGCCACTTTGAGATGGGTCTTTTTAAGTACGGTGATTTTTTGAATTTGCAATTTTTCCACTTTAAAAATCGGCGCGGCAAACTGCTGTCCGAAAGGTTCGAGCTGATCCCACCACTTCATAAACTTATGAATTTCGGAAAAATCCAATGGCAGATCGTACTTCTTTTGCACTTGCACATTCGTTTGCTCCGCCAAATTCTTGGCCAAAGCTTGCGTAAAAGCGTCTGCGTTCTCAGGATTGAGTTCAAATCCTGCGGCGGCCGGATGCCCACCAAATTTATTCAAATGCTCTTGCGAGCCCTGAAGCGCCTTCACAACACTGAGAGAACTGCCCTCGGGGGCGCGCGCACTTCCCACGATCACACCTTTTTTGGTCAACGTTCCAACAAACGCAGGCCGATTGAAATTTCCCACCAAATGAGTAGCCAAAAGCCCCACCAGACCTTTGTGAAAATGTTCGGACCAAAAAAACAACACGTCGGGGCGATCTTTGTGATGATGCGATTTTTGCGAAACCATGGAATCGAGAAGCGCTTCCGATTCTTCTAACAAAGCCACGCGATGCTCATTGTTTTTTAAAACCGTTTGCACCATCAGTGCCGCCTTGGCCGGGTCTTCCACAAGAAATAGATCAATGGGCTTAAGTTCCAAATCCAAGCGCGTGAGGGAATTGAGCTTAGGTACAAAACGAATGGCCACATCTTGCGCACCCAACGTTTTTTCATTCAGCTTGAGCGCTTCCAACAAAAGACGTATGCCCACCATCGACGTTTTTTCTAAAACTTTTAAACCATGTTTTGTCAGCACACGATTTTCATTCACCAACGGAACTAAATCGGCGATGGTGCCAATAGCAAAACAATCTAAGATATTTTTAATATCAAAATCGGCAAGCAATAATCCCTGCTCTTTTAAATGACGTCGCAACCCCATAATTAAATAAAACGCGACACCTGTTCCACAGAGGTAGCCCATACCCGCTGTGCAATCGGGCTGATTGGGATTGATCACGGCCAATGCCTGCGGTTTTTTCTCCAGTACCTGATGATGATCTGTCAGCACGACGTCCACACCCAGTTCCTGAAGTATTGCCACTGTTTCGATATCGGTAATACCCACATCCACGGTGATAAAGACTTTGATGCCGTGTTGATCGATCATTTTTTGCGCTAAATGAAAATGAAACCCGTAACCATCCGTGTGACGATCGGGCTGACAATAAAAAATATTTTGATAACCCAATCCTTTGAGCCCTCGATACATCAACGCCAATGCAGGAGTGCCATCCATATCAAAGTCGCCGTATATACAAATAGGATCTTGTTGTTTATAGGCCAACGTGAGGCGTTCCAGAGCCACGGACATCCCATCCAGAGTGAGAGGGTCCTTCATGTCTTTGAGGCCAAAAGAAAGAAATTTTTGCGCCGAGGTCGCATCGACAAAACCGCGCGTCGCTAAAAATTGAGCAACGACCTCATCCATTCCAACCAGAGACTCAATACCCGTAGCTTCACGTTGTTGCCATTGCATTGAGTGCCCCCAGACAGAATTTTTGACTTAGAATGCAGAAAAAGCAAAAAACGGGCCGAAGCCCGTTTGTAATTAAGCGAACCGTTTAAACAGTTTGTCCGTAATAGGAATAAGAGGTGCGGCCACATAAATCGAAGAGAAGGTCCCTAGGAAAACCCCAACAATCAGAGTAAAAGCGATGTCTTGAATCACCCCTGAGCCGAGGAAGAAAAGACAGGACGCACTCAAAAGTGTTGTTGTTCCCGTCAAAACCGTTCTGACCAACATCTCGTTCAATGAACGATTAATAACAAAACTAAAACCTTTGTCTTTATAAATGGGCTCGTTTTCACGAATACTATCGTAAACCACAATGGTATCGTTAAGAGAATATCCAATGAGTGTCAAAACACCCGCCAAAACCTGGATATTCACTTCTCTCCCTAAGATGGAAAATATACCTAAAAGTACAATTGTATCATGAAAGAGACAGATCACCGCACCTGGAGAATAACGGAAGTCGAAGCGCAGACCGATGTACACCAAGATCACAAGTAAACTGTAGAGAATGGAAAGAATCGCTTGGTGCTTCAACTCAGATCCGACCTGTGGACCTACGGAATCCACGCGCATAATGCCATTATCCGGAAGTGCCATTTGTTCTCTGAGTGCGGCAGTTAATTTTTCCACGCGCAGTTGATTCAATTTATTGGTCTCTTGAAAGGTGGCACCCTTGGCTTGTTGCATACGAATTAAAACTTCGTTGCCTTCACCAAAAGTTTGCACTGTTGCGCCATCTGCGCCCAATCCGTCGAGCACCGTACGGATTTTAGAGACATCTGGTGGCGTAGAAAATTGCACCTGCAACTCTGTTCCCCCTTCAAAATCAATTCCGTAATGAAACCCTTTTGTGCTGATAAAAAATAAAGCCACAAGAAACGTGACTATGGAAATCACACCCATGATTGGGGAGATTTTCATAAAATCAAATCTGCCAAAGCTAGCAAAATTCTTTGTTGTCATAAATGCCTCTCCCTTAGATTCTAATCTTCCACTTAAACTTCACAACAAACAGCTCAATCAGCGTGCGTGTCATAAAGATCGCGGTGAACATCGAAATTGCTAAACCTACCACTAACGAAACAGCAAAACCACGGATCGGTCCTGAACCGTAATACATAAGAATCAAACATGTCGCCATGGTCGTCATGTTCGAATCAAAAATAGTCCAGAAGGCGCGACCAAAACCATCGCGCACCGAGGAGATCAAACTCGCTCCCTTGGCCAATTCATCCCGTACTTTTTCGAAGATAATAATATTGGCATCCATGGCCATGCCCACCGTCAACGCAATCCCGGCAATTCCAGGCAGTGTGATCGTCGCTCGCAGAGACGAGAGAACCGCAAACAAGAGGACCATGTTGATAAGAACAGCGATGTCGGCAATCAAACCAAATACCTTGTAGTAAGCTAAAATAAAGAGAATCACCAAAATTGAACCCACAAAGGTCGCATGTTTTCCTTTGGCAATGGAATCAGCACCCATAGATGGGCCAACGACGCGCTCTTCCACCAAATCCAAAGTCACCGGCAAGGCCCCTGAACGTAGAACCATGCTCAATATGTTCGCTTCTTTAAGAAGGTCTTGATAGTTACCTTCACCCAACTGAATCACACCACTTCCACCAGTGATCGGCCCACGAATCTGCGGCGCTGATTGCACAACACCATCGAGGATAATCGCCATCAACTCTTTTGTATGCTGAGTTGTTAATTCACCAAATTCCCGGCCCCCTTTATCATTAAACTGAAAAGCCACCTGAGGTGAATTGTCTTGGGGATCGTAAGTGCTATAAGCGTTATCCAAAGAATCGCCGCCCATCATAGCATCCGTGCGCACAAGCATAGGGATTTTACCCAGCTCGAGAGTTTTTGCCGCTGGGGATTTCATAAATCGAACCACGGTATTTTTAGGAAGCTTATCCTTTAACCCAACATTGAGTTTTTCGAGATAGGCGGAATAACGAAGCCCGTCTTTGCCGAGAGAAAAATTTCCAGCCTTTTCTACTTCGTCGATCCACTTCTGCACATCTTCTGCCGATGTGTCCCGCGCCACAATCATAAACTCGAGTTTAGCTGTTTTATTGATAAGATTTTTGGCACTCTCCGTATCTTTCATTCCAGGCAACTGTACAAGAATGCGGTCATCACCTTGAATCGTAATCACTGGTTCAGACACACCAAATTCATCCACGCGGTTGGCAATCACTTCACGAGCTTTTTCTACCAGATTTTTTTTGAACTGAATAAGATAAGATTCGTAGTACTGAACTTCGACAAAACCCATTCCAGATTTAGTGACTTGAATGGCGCCACGATTGGTCTTTTCTATGTAGTCTTCGACCGGCGCCGCAGGACCTTGAAAAAGGATTTTTAAACTCACAATGCTCGGATCGATAATCTCGACTGTGGCATCGATATTTTTTTCGGTCTTTAAACCACTCTTGAGACTGGCCGCCTGTTTATTGCTTTGCTCTTTCATCGCCGCAACCACATCAATGCCTAAGCCTAAGTGCAGTCCACCTTGAATATCTAAACCGTAGTTCAGTTTTTCTTGTGTCGGCCACCATTTTATTTTTGTGGTGTCGTAAAAATTAGGCGTTATCCACACTAACCCAATGAGTGTGACCACCGCACAAATAATCAATCGACCTCTTAAAGACTCAATCATTTTTTACCTCTTTGCTTGACATCGCAATGCTGCTGCGAAGAACACGAATACGCACACCTTGTGCGACCTCAAGTGTTACAAATTTTTCAGTCAGACCTTCTATAGTTCCGAAAATCCCCGAAGATGTCAAAACTTCATCGCCCTTCTTTATTTGCGCTAAAAACTCTTGCTGAACTTTTTGTTTTTTGGCATTGGGACGAATGATTAAAAAGAAGAAGATCGCCGCAAAGGCCAGCAACGGGACCATTTGCATGAGCAAGTTGGGTTTTTCAGCAGATTCCTGCGCCCAAGCTTGTGATGAAACCAAAGTGCTTAAAATAAATACATTCAACAAGACGTTCATAGTCCTCCCGGAATTTTAAAGGCTCCAAAGAGAATCATTATTTGCGTTTTGAATCAAGAAAAACAGCGATCGTTTGGTCGCGAAAAGACGGCCAACGCTGCTCTATGATCGACTGACGAGCGTCTCTCATTAAACGAAAATAGTAGGCGAGATTATGAATTGTGTTGAGGCGCGAACCGAGAATTTCCCCGGTCAAAAATAAATGACGCAAGTAGCCCTTGGAGTAATTCTGACAAGTGTAACAATCGCACTGCGGATCCAGAGGACTGTCATCCAATTTGTACTCTGTGCGCTTGATGCTGAGTTTACCTTGTGAGGTGTAGAGCGTTCCGTTGCGCGCGACCCGTGTCGGCAGCACACAATCAAACATATCAATTCCGCTATCGATGCAGAGCAGTAAATCCAACGGAGTTCCCACACCCATAAGATACCGTGGTTTTTGTTTCGGCATTTGAGGTGCTACTTTTTTAACCAACTCGTGCATCATTTCGATGGGCTCGCCCACACTAAATCCACCTAAAGCATAACCCGGCAAATCCACCGAGGTGATTTGCTCTAAGCTTTTCATCCGCGAATCGTAATGCAAGCCACCCTGAGCAATTCCAAACAGCAGGCTCTCCTTGCGATCCATACGCTCCACGCAGCGACGCAACCAACGCAAGGTTAACTCCATGGAAGAATCAATTTGCTCAGGAGTGGAAGGCCACGGCGGACACTCGTCAAACGCCATAATTATATCCGCACCGAGATCCATTTGGATCTCCATGCTTTTTTCCGGACTGATAAAGTATTTGCTGCCGTCGATATGGCTGCGAAACTCAACGCCCTCTTCGCTAATTTTACGTAATTTGGAGAGAGAAAAAACCTGAAAGCCGCCGCTATCGGTGAGTATGGGTTGGCGCCAATTCATAAACTGATGCAAGCCACCCAAGTGTTTCACCACATCTTCGCCAGGGCGCAAATGCAAATGGTAAGTGTTACCCAGCACAACCTGGCAACCCAATGTCTGCAACTCTTCGGGGGTCATCGCCTTGACCGTTGCTTTTGTGCCCACCGCCATAAAAACAGGAGTTTGGATTTCGCCATGGGCGGTCATCAAACGTGCAGCACGAGCGTCGCCATCTTGAGCATCTAATTGAAATTGGCCGACCTTTGGTTGACTAACTAACGTGTCCATACAGACAAATCTCCATAACTAAAAAGGCGGAATTCTCGTTCCATGGCCCAGCGATAACATGACAAAACTGTTTCTAAGTCACTAAACGCCGCCACGAGAGAAAGCAATGTGGATTGCGGTTGATGAAAATTTGTCAAAAGCACATCGACCACTTGGTATTGAAATCCTGGTTGAATAAAAAGGGCGGTTTCGCCTTGCACACCGTCGTCGGTTTCTTGCAATAGCCCGAGCGCCCATGACTCCAATGAGCGCGCCACAGTGGTGCCCAAGGCCCACACTCGCCCGCCATTCTTTTGTGCTTTGCGAATTTTCTCAAGAGTCTCTTTAGATAAACTCACAAACTCCGCATGCATTTTATGATCTGCCAAATTTTCGGCATGCACCGGGAGAAATGTTCCTAAGCCCACATGTAAACACAGTTGGACCACATCCACTCCCCGCGCTTTGATTTTATCGATGTCTTGAGTTTTAAAATGAAAACTCGCAGTTGGCGCAGCGAGACTGCCTGCGACTCGCGCCCAGGCAGTTTGATAATCTTGAGTGTCGCGCTCGCGACTTTTTCTTTCCCCGCGTTTTTGTTGAATGTACGGAGGCAAAGGAAGGTCGCCGTATTTTTCAAAATAAGTCAGATCGAGAGGCGCTGTCGTCTCGACGATTTGCGGAAGCCCCGTTTGCACAAGCTGGATCGCGGTGCCACACGGAAGCACTTCTCCCTTGGCAGACCACTTGCGCGCGGGACACAAAACTTCCCAGCACCCAGGACTGAGTTCTTTGACAAAAAGAATTTCCAAACCCGATGACGTAGCCACACGCGCTCTCAGCACTCGAGTTTCGTTGATGACAAAGATATCGTTGGGTTGAATACGCGAAATCAATTGCGCGACGGTGGTTTCTTCCGGCCCACGCTCGTGGGCACGATCCACCCACATCACACGACTGACTTTTTGTGGCGATGTCGCTATAAGATCTTCGGGATAGGCGAAATTAAGATCGGAAGTTTTCACAGTGAGAACGGTGATAGCGTTAAAGGCTCAATGTGTCTAGAGCTAGCGCTGTTTTGGGGGCGAAAGAACAAAAAAAAAGGGATCTGGCTCACACCAATCCCCCCAACAAATGGATCGTCGATTTGACCTACGACTCGGTTTGCATTCCTTTGCAACCCCTGGGATTTCATCCTGAAATTCCCTGCTTTCCCATCATGAAAAGCATTACTACTGACAATAAAATATCAGGGTTGGTTAGTTTTTGGGCACAAATTGATTTTATAGCTGGTATTGACAATTGTTTGGGAATTCAGTTAACTGCGTTTCCCTCGTAAGTAGCTGTTAAGCTTCGCTTCTTTGGGAAGCTCAGTCCAATGTGCGCGCGGATGGTGGAATTGGTAGACACGTATGTTTGAGGGGCATATGCCGCAAGGTGTGGGGGTTCAAGTCCCCCTTCGCGCACCAAATGTCAAAGTATGGTTCTTCTCTTTCAGTGGTGGGTCACCACATTTTCTCTAGGTAGCACAAGCACTTAAGTATCTCAGTCTGTAGTTGTCAGCGTTCTTATAGCCAAAACCTAAGTTTTTTACAAGACTTGCGACTCTGTTAAATCCCTCG
>JBGSUL010000056.1:0-14535 GCA_041736155.1 Bdellovibrionales bacterium | reverse complement strand
AGTAATCTTGGAGGATTTTCTCAATCTCGTCTTTTGACATTGGTTTGTGTGGCATATAGCCCATCTTTGTACCCGTTCTGGTCGAATCTTATCAATGACTCGGCCTGTAATCCGGTACTAAAAATGGGGGAAGGCTCAACTAGAGGTCCTTAACAAAAAGAAATTTTCTCAACTTGTTTTTATACTTCTACCCTGGAGGGGGAGAAGTTAGCCATCCATGGATGGACGGACTTCGCAGACTATGATCTGCGTTTTTTACGAGATCCTTCGCTCCGCATAGGACGACGGTGCTATGCTTAAGATGACTGTGCTCTGGACAGGGATTTTGATTTAGGATTTTATCAATTCGCGAATTTTTTGTTTGAGGAGGTCTTCGTCTTGGTGGGCGTCAATCTTGAGAAACCACTGATTCATAGGTTGAATCGCGGCGGTGATTCCGTTTTCGCAGTGGCCTAAGCACAAGGAGGCGGTCACCTTCACTCTTGGGGTGAGACCTTCAGTTTTTGCCCAGGTCTTGAGGCGGTCGCGGAGTTCGGCGGCGCCTTTGGGGCCGCAGCTTTCGCCCTTTTCTTTGGTGCGTGTGCAGATGAGGACGTGGACTTCGGGTTTTTTATCTTGGGTTTCAATCATACATAGATCCTTCGCTCCGCTCAGGATGACGAGAAGCTTTACTCAAGTGAACGAGAGTTTTTCATAAAATGTCGGAAAAAAGGGAGTTTGTAAACTCCCTTTTAGGTTCTTCGGTTCGCTCAGGACGACATATGTCGTCCTTCAATGGCGCTGATTACTTCGGTGTAACTTCTGTTCCGCCTGTTTGGCTGAGGAGGACTTTAAACTCAACGGGTGGGTATGCCATGGTGATGCAATGGATGGAACCCAGGCCGTCATTAGAAAGTGATGATGAGTTTAACGGGATCACCTTGTAACCGAAACTCTCGTAAAGTTGAATCGCGTCCGCGTCGCCTGCTTGTGAAAAGACTGGTAAAAACAGTGTACCATTCACATACAAGGAATTGACGTAGGTTTCATACTGATTTTGCGGACGTGGCAGCATGTTTACTGTCAGACCATTGTCTCTTAAGATTTTGGCGTAGCTCGCGTCATCAGTGAGAGCCAAACGATCGTTGATCAATTTGACTGACTCATCGATATGACCAATACCCTTGATGTGTGGGAAACGAATGGTTTTTTGGCAACCATATTTTTCGAGGAATACTGCATCTGGAACTTTCACGGCGCGTTCGTTGTCCACCACAAAACACTCGCCCAAAGAATTGGCTAAAAAGTTTCCGCCCTCATGATAGTAGTCATGGCTGACCAGTTCAGCACTAAACATTTCGCTCACAGTTTGATCTGGCTCGAACGGATAATAGTACTTAGCATCTACCACCGTAAAAACTTTGCTTCCTGAAACATCCAGTGTCCAGCTCGGTACAGGTACGCCATCTCGTGCCCAAAAACCACTCTCCCCGTCTGGTAAATAAACAACTTTTACACGATCTGCAGGGAGATCTTTAGTGAACAGAGTGAAAATTCTGTTTTGATAATTTTTGTCCGTGTTGCCTGTGTAAATCACCAGCGTTACGCCTTCGGGAAGGTTTTTTGCGATGGATTTTTTAATCTCGAGTGCATTAAAATCCGAACCATCATTAAAAATGATGTAACCCACTTGATCGTACTCAGCAAACGGCACACGATCCACGTTCACCGACGCCATTTGGCCTTGCCAAGGTGTCAGTAGACCTCGCATAAACTCATTGGCTGCGGTTTTTTGGTTTTCTTTGGCCATAAACTGGCTCTGCTCAGGTGTATAACCGTGGATAGGTGCTGCGCCCCACGCAGACCAAGATATTAACGATACAAAAAGTAGGATAACGTGTTTCATAAATATTCCCCCCATTTAGACCGCCTCATTTTGAGACAGATGTGGAGCCAAGTTCCTCCTTTGGAAGGGTCAAATCAATGATTCCTTGAATATTTTACCTATGGTGTAAAAGTTACAAAAAACACAACGCGCCACAATAGTGCTCGGTATTCCCTCAATAATTCCAATTTACATTCAAAAGAAGAAGAGTATAACCCTGATAAAACTTGCAGCCTGGCGGCTCGCTACGGCTTTTCTATTTTATGGAGGTTTTGTGAAAAAGAAAATCGTTCTCGCATTTTCTGGCGGATTAGATACTTCGGCCATCGTCCTTTGGTTACGCCAAAACTACGACGCAGATGTGGTCGCTTATTGTTGTGATGTGGGAAATTTACCTTCGGAAAAAACTCTCAAAGAACGCGCTGAATATCTTGGCGCCTCTGATTTTATTTTTGAAGATCTCAAAGACACTTTTGCAAAAGACTATGTTTTCCCTCTATTGCGTTCGGGAGCACTTTATCAAAGTGAATATCTTCTTGGCACAGCCATCGCCCGCCCGTTGATCGGCGAGCGCGTTGCCTATTACGCTAAAAAAACTGGAGCGCAAGCCATCGCTCACGGCGCCACTGGCAAAGGTAATGATCAAATTCGTTTTGAACGGGCCTGGGCTTATCTCACACCAGATATCGAAGTGATCGCGCCGTGGAAAATTTGGGAATACAAAGGCCGCCAAGATTTAATTAACTATTTGAAAAAGAACAATGTGGATTACGCCGGTGAAGTGAACCCGCGCTACAGTGTGGATGCCAATCTTTTCCACAATTCTTCAGAGGGCGGCATTCTCGAAGATATTTCTCAACCTTACGACGAAGAAGAAATTTTTCAGTTTATCAAACCACCCGCAAAAGTTTCCAAAGACTTCACCAACATCACTCTCGGTTTTGAATCGAGCGTACCGGTCAGTCTCAACGGTAAAAAACTGACACCTTCACAAATGTTGACTCAGCTGAATGAAATCGGCGGACGCCATGGCATTGGCCTTGTCGACATCGTGGAAGAGCGTGTGACTGGCGTTAAAAGTCGTGGGATTTACGAAACACCGGGCGGGACTCTTTTACAAAAAGGTCTCATGAATCTGAAACAAATCGTTTGGACGCGCGATGTTCATGCGACCACTCAGTATCTCTCTACGATTTATGGCAATCTGGTCTACGAAGGCCTTTGGCACTCGGATGCACGCACCAACTTAGACGCGTACTTTACCGAAGCGGGCAAAAAACTCACCGGCACTGTCGGCATGAAGTTGGGACAAGGCCAAGCATTTATCACCAAACGCGAAAGCCCTTACTCTTTGTACAGTGAAAAAATCGTGAGTTTTGAAGAAGATACTTATGGTCTCAACAAAGCGGCTAAAGATTGGAGCCGCGTGCTCACTTTTGCTCAGTGGCAATCGGGACAAGTGAATTCGGCTACTAAAGACTTATGAAAGTTTTAAACACCGAAATCAACACGGCTGACAACGGGACTCTGTTTGCATTTACACAGGGTCTCGATGTAGACACCCGTCTCTATCGACAAGAAATCCGTGTGCAAAAAGCCTGGGCGCAAGCTCTGCAAGAAGCCGGTGTTTTAACTGACAAAGAATGCCAAGATTTGATCAAAGGCTTGGATAAAGCTCTACATCTCATTGAGACCAACCAATTTGATTGGCAAGTTTCCGACGAAGACATTCACATGAATCTGGAACGATTTATGACTCAGGAGTTGGGCGAACTCGGTAAAAAAATACATACTGGTCGCTCACGCAATGATTTGATTGCCAGCACATTACGTCTTTTTGTTCACGATGAAATCGTCGCCATTGAGCCTTTGATTCAAAAATGGATTTTGGCCATCCAAGAGCGCAGCCGCACTTGGATTGATGTGCTTTCTCCCGGCATGACCCATATGCAATTTGGTCAGCCTTTGCGTTTTGGTCATCTTTTTTCGGCGCACGGGTTTGCCCTCAAGCGCGATCTTCAGCGTTTAGATAAAAACAAAAAAGAATGCCTCGAATCCCTTCCCTTAGGAGCCGCAGCTTTTGCGGGAACTCATCTCACTTTGGATTTGCAAAAGTTGGCTACACGTTTGGGTTTTTCTCAGCCCTTGCAACATTCCTACGATGCGGTCAGTGACCGCGATTATATGCTCAGCACGTTGCAAAGTTTTTCTCTTTTAGGTCTCCACTTAAGCCGCTACTGCGAAGATGTGCTTTTTTGGTCTTCATCGGGCATCAAAGTGTTGCAACTTCCTCACGACTGGTCCACAGGCAGTTCGATTATGCCTAATAAGCGCAATCCCGATGTGCCCGAGCTTGTTCGCGCAAAAATGGCGAGAGTGATCACCGCCGCACAAGAAGGCCTCGTTCTCATGCGCTCTGTGACTCCCAGCTATGGCAGTGATATCCATGAACTCAAGCGCACCTTCCTTACCTCATTGGATGAGTTGCGCGCGTGCCTCACCGTTTTAACACCCTTTACCGCTGGTCTGAAAGTGGATGAAAAACCTCTGCAAGCCTTGCTTAACAAGGGACATATTTTAGCTACTGAAGTGGCCAACTCTTTTGCCGAAAGCAGCACTTTCCGCGAAGCCTACATCAAAGTTGCGACGGCCATTCAGCAAGCCGAACAGAAAGGTCAGCAAATTCATGAATTTTTTGCCTCAAACAAACAAGATGCAAAACAATTTGATTTTGCCGAATCGGTGGAATTACGAAGCCAAACGGGCGGCACAAGCCGTAAAACCGCTCTCGAAGCCATTGAAAAACTTTCCCTAGGCATCGTCTAAATAGAGTTGTAAGACGTTTGCAACAAGGAGAGTGTCTATGTTGCACTTGGTTTTTTCGCTTTTTCTATCTTTTTCTCACGCTCAAGAAGTGGGTAATATATCCTACGAAGAACAGAAACAAGTCATCACCCGCGTGGAGTCCTTAAGCCTCACCAGCATTTCTTTTGGACCCGCTTTTGCCAATGACATGAACAACGATGATCTTTTCTATTCTCTTCATTTCGGTTACCACTGGGAGCCCAGCACGCACGCCGAAATTCGTTTGAACGTGGATGGCGCACTCGCCTCAAAAAATGAGGGCAATTGGCTTTCGGGATCACTGGGTGGTGCTTGGTTCCTACTCACCTCTGATATTTCACCCGTCATCGGCGCTGAATTTGGTTATGGTTACGCGCATATCGATCGTGTCCCAGACGCTTCGGGATTTATGGTCGGTGGTTTTGTCGGTGTGCGACTGTTTAGAACATCCAATGCACAAATGAGTATTGAATACGCAGTTCAAAGAATTTTGGATAGCGTCGATCCGACTATGCACCACATCCGCTTCGGCATCCTTTTTTAAAAGGACGCCGCGGCTGCAATCATTTTCTTGCGTTCTTTAGATAGCCCATTATACTTTTTTTATGCCGAGAGTTGCCGTTATTGATATGGGCTCCAATGCCATCCGCCTTGCCATTGCTAAGGACAAAGGAAATGGTTTCGAAGTCCTCTATAAACACCGCGAGTCCATTCGTTTGGGAGCCGATGTTTTTAATGATGGGAAAATTTCCCCAGGACTTTTACAAGAGACCGCCCTCGCCTTTAAACGTTTTAAAAAAATTGCCGAAGAACATCGTGTCGACGTCATCAAAGCCATAGCCACCAGCGCTATGCGCGATGCAAAAAACCAAAAAGAAGTCATCAAACGCCTTGCTGAAGAGTCGGGCATCCATGTGGATGTGATCAGTGGCGATCGGGAATCTGAATTGGTTTTTAAGGCCATTCGCAATGAGATGGACCTTAAAAAAGATAATGCTCTTCTGATCGACATTGGTGGAGGTAGCGTAGAGCTCGTCGCTGTGCAAAAGGGCGAAATCTTTCGCGGAAAAAGCTTCCCACTCGGCACTGTGCGACTGATCAGCGCAATGAAAGACAACATCGAGGAATACCACAATCAAATTAAGTCTCTCGAGCCCCTACTCAAAGAGGCCCTTGCCTACATTCGTGATTTTAAGATGCCTTTTGATTTCTGCGTGGGCATCGGTGGCAACATCGAACGCATGGGCAAGGTCAATGGCTTCATCCTAGAGGGCTCAGACCCCAAAGAGGTCCATCTGCAGGACCTGATCAAAATGTATGATGTGCTGACCCCTTTTTCCCTCGGAAAACGCATGAAAATGTTCGATCTCAAGGGCGACCAAGCCGATGTGATCATTCCGGCCATCGTACTTTGCATCTATTTTTTGCAGACCGCCTTCTGTGATTCTTTAAAAATACCAGGGGTGGGCATAAAAGATGGCGTCATTCTTGAAGAACTGCGACTTCTGCGGTAAATCCTCCTTTTGTACATAACCGAAGGGGATTCATGTCAACCATTACTGACTTTATCGAAAAGTACTATCTTCACTTCAATGCGGCGACTTTAAAAGACGCGGCCCGTGGCTACAAAAAACACGTGGAAACTGGCAACAAAATGATGATCACTTTGGCTGGCGCGATGAGCACTGCGGAGATGGGAAAAATCCTCGCCGAAATGATTCGTCAAGATAAAGTCCACGCCATCAGCTGTACGGGTGCCAATCTCGAAGAAGATGTGTTTAATCTCGTCGCCCATGAGCACTATGCGCGAATTCCCAACTGGCGCTACTGCACTCAAGAAGACGATTACAAACTTCTCGATAAACATATGAACCGTGTCACTGACACGTGCATTCCTGAAGAAGAAGCGATCCGCCGCATTGAAAAAAGCATTATCAAACTCTGGGATGATGCCAGTGCTCAAGGGAAAAGCTATTTTCCTCACGAATACTTTTACAAAATTCTCTTAAATGGCGATTTAAAACAATACTATCAAATTGATCCTAAAAATTCATGGCTGCTCGCTGCCGCTGAAAAAAATCTTCCTATGGTTGTTCCTGGATGGGAAGACTCTACCTTAGGAAATATCTTTGCGGGTCGCTGTATCGAAGGCAAAGTGAAAACGGGTGCCATGAAAAACGGAATCGAGTACATGATCCGCTTGTCCGAGTGGTACCAACAAGCCGCAGGAAAACACGGCGTAGGTTTCTTCCAAATTGGCGGCGGGATCGCTGGCGATTTCCCTATTTGTGTAGTGCCGATGATCGAGCAGGATTTGAAAAAAGAAGTTCCTAAGTGGAATTATTTTTGCCAAATTTCCGATTCCACAACAAGCTACGGTTCTTACTCGGGTGCCGAGCCCACTGAGAAAATTTCGTGGGGGAAGTTAGAGATGGAATCTCCCAAATTCATGATTGAGTCGGACGCGACCATCGTAGCTCCGTTGATTTTCGCTTACGTTCTTGGACACTAAATAGAATCTGCCAGAAAAAATAGGCGCCTTAAATAAAAATTAAGGCGCTGATTCTGTTTCAGATTGAGAGATTTATCCTGTCTTATTTTGAGAAAACAGACAATTTCCTTTACAAAAAATATAACTCTTTTTTACCTCAAGAAAATTAACATTCCCATTTGAAACATCTCAGGTAAATACCTCGAAACGCCGATACGTCATCTGTATACTCATGAGATAGCCACTAAATGGGGGGCAAGATGAATAACCAACTAAAAAACACACGACGTGTAGCTCAATTTATCCTGACAAGCACCATAGTTCTCATGACATTTAACAACTGCTCCCAGCCCCTACACACGCTCAAAGATTCTTCGCGTGAACTCTCGCAGGATATTGCCTTCAAATGTTCTGATCAGCAAAACTCATCTAAAACGACGAATTACATACTTTCTAAAACACAATATCAAAACACATTGGAAGATCTCTTTGGCGCCGGCGGATTGAGTGCTGTCGCTGTTCCCCTCAGCGCACTTGCTGGCGATAGCAATAATGCTGATGACAATAAACGTTTAACAACCATTTCCTCCTCTCAGGCAATTTCTTATTATGATATAGCCAGCACACTGGCGACATATATTGTCGCCAACAATACCAGAATTACCAATGTGTTTGGCTCCTGCGCCGCGGGTGCATCACCGAGTGCAAGCTGCATTGATGGTTACCTCAATGGATTTGCGCAAAGAATTTTGCGTCGTCCACTCACTGTGAGTGAGATCTCTTTTGCCAAAAATCAAATTATGATGACTTCAGGTACTTATAAAGAAAATTTAAAAGCCCTTCTCACCTATCATCTGATATCCCCTGCCTTTTTATGGACCCTCGAACAAGGGACCCTTAATAGCAGTGGAGCACGTCTCGCATTAACACCCTATGAAGTGGCCACACGTTTGGCTTACCTTATCACTGATTCAACACCAGACCCTACTCTCCTTGCTGCGGCAGCAGATACGACCATTTTGACTCCTCCTGGATTACAACAACAGGTCCAAAGACTGATTCAATCACCACGTGGAAAGACAAAAATTATTAATAGTCTTCTGCGCTGGTCACTTTCGGACCAGGCCAACGACGTCACCAGTCTGCCAGCACCCCTCCTCAATGGAGTCTCGACTAGTGGTCTTCAGGCCGCCATGCTCGCGGAGGTAAGAACTTTTGTTGACCATATCCTCTACACGCAAAATGGAACCCTACAAGATCTACTCACTTCTAAACTTTCTTTTGCTTCCCATCCAGGTTTAGCCAGTATATATGGCCATACACCAATCACTGGAGTGGATCCAGCTACAGTATCAGAGCGACGCCAGGGTCTTTTAATGAAAGCGCCTTTTTATACTTGGTCCACACCTCGTACTAATATTATTATGCGTGGTGTTCAATTCCAGAAAAGAGTCTTGTGTAACGAAATACCACTGCCCAATGTAGATCTTGTCGACGATCGTGATGCTCATGTTCTTACCGATGCCGAACTCCTCATGGTCACAAATCGAGCAGCTATTACCTACCAAACAGATACTCCACTTTGCATGAGCTGCCATAGCACTATCAATCCTACTGGATTTGCTTTTGAAAATTTGGATTCATTAGGACGCATTCGTTCCCAAGAAATGATTTTTGATAAATCAAACAACTTTGCTCAAAGCTTACCAGTTCATACAAGTACGGCTATTCCACTTGGAATTAATCAAGGTGATCTGCCCGTGGCAGACTCTTATGATTTTATCACAAACCTTGCGAATTCACCCCGAGCTGCCGCCTGCGTAACTCGTAATTTTTACCGTGCGTTTTATGAGAAAAAAGAAACTCCCGAAGACGACTGTCAATTACAAAATAGTTTCGACATCACCAAAGAGTCGCAACGTCCCCTCTTAGAATCAATTGAAAAAATATTTACATCGACCGCTATTTATTACAAGGAAATCTAATATGAAAAAAAATAAACAACAAATTAAAGATCGATTTACTTCACGTCGTCAATTCCTTGCAGGCGCCGGAACATTTCTCACGCTCCCACCTCTTCTCTCCCTGATGCCGCGTACTGTGGCGGCACAAGTTGGAGCACAGAAAAAAGTACGCAGCGTAATTTACGCAGGATTTCTCGGCATAGATCAACATCAACTCGTGTTGACAGCTAACCCTGGCTTCACGACCCACCCAGGATCCGTTTATACCAATTACAAACAACTCAATACCATTTCTGGACAATTCTCGCGAATGATCGATTCTTCCTTTGTAGGTATGTATCCCCACATGAATATTATTAAAGGACTCTCACTCTGTGGTGGCCAATATCAAGGGCACAATAATTCTATTCTTTCAGGAACTCATTCTGGAGGAAGAACTCCAATTTATGGAAAATCAATTGACGTGATTATGGAGCAGTCCGCGAATGTTTATCCAGCAGTGGATAATGTCCCTTATAAAGCCTTACGTATCGGAGGGGATGCATTCTCATTTGATCGAGTCGGCGGAACAGCTATTAACTCCTCTTATCTGCAAGGAGATACAGCCCTCTTCAATAAAGTTTTTGCAGGATTAACCGGTGGTCCCGTTATTGTTCCTCAACAGCAACAGACCAATTCTAAATTAGTTGTCGATCAAGTTTATAATGATTTAAAATCTCTGGAAGGAAGTACAAAATTATCAGGTGAAGATCGAACGATCTTAAATCGATTTATTGCTGGTATTTACGATGTACAGAAAAAAGTCCAAGCTACAAACAGCGGCACTTCGAAAACCTGTTCGAAGCCAACTCTCCCACTTGATGCAAATGCCACGGGAAATAGTTATCAATTCCCTTTTGACCCAGGCTGGGGAGTTCAAAGTACCAGCGTTGTTTTCGATAATTATATAGAAATGATTCGTTTAGCCTTTGAATGTGATCTTACGCGAGTTGTTGTTATTCAAAATTCAATTTGGTCTGATCTTCCAGTTAGCCCAACGAGTAGCGGAGGTCTACACCATGAATGCGCTTCCAGCGAACTCGCTGCAGATCGCCACCAATGGGGCCTTAAAAAAATGCTAAAATTGGCCCAGAACTTACAAGCTACCAGTGACCCTCAAGGAGGCACGCTCCTCGATAACAGCACTATTCTTTTTACCAATGAATTAGGCGCCTGGACGACGTCCCATAACGTCTTCAGTCTCCCTGCGGTGATGTTTGGCGGTGGAGGCGGACTATTTAAAACTGGATACTATGTCGACTACTCACAACTGAATAGGCCGAACTGGAAAGGTGTTGGTTTTACACCCGGACGTCCTTACAAACAACTCCTCCAATCTATAATGAGCTCCATGGGCGTACCTAAATCGGAGTATATGCAGTTTGGTGACGGGAATGGTTTTGGGGAGTTTAAAGAGGACATCAGCCAGTTTAACAAGTCCGACCCAGGAGTGTTTAGTGCTTATCGCAATGAACATAATGATCTCTTGCCGTTTCTCGTATCGTAAAAATTATTCTTTGATTTCTGCAGACTCCAACTGCGAACGGAGCGCGGCAAACTGCATCAAGCGCTCTTGAGCACTGCTTTCACCAGAGAGAGTCTCATCATCGCGTTGGAAATATTTTCCATCGCTCTCCATCTCCCAAGCTTGGCGGTAATCAGACAAACATGTACTGAGAATTTCCCATAATCGTCTTTTGAGTTTTCTTTCGAAAATCGGCACGACCACTTCGATGCGTGCGCTGAGATTGCGCGACATCCAATCGGCAGAACCGATGTAAAAATCCCCGTCTACTGTTTTTTCTTTGCCATTTTGAAAATAAAAAATACGTGAGTGTTCGAGAAAGCGCCCGATCACCGAAATCACTCGGATTTGCTCACTGAGATCTCGCAAACCTGGACGTAGAGTGCAGAACCCACGCACAATTAAATCTATATGCACGCCTTTTTGAGAAGCCTCATATAAAGCTTCGATCATCTCTTTGTCGTCGAGACTATTACACTTCACAATGATTCGCGCGGACTTCCCGGCTTCTGCGAAGACGATTTCTCGTCTGATCAACTCTAAAAATTTATCACGCATGTTTTTAGGCGAAACAAGCAAATTGGTGAACTTGCGTTTAAAAGATCTACCAGTGAGCAAGTGAAAAAGCTGAACTAAATCGTCAGTGATTTTTTTGTGACTGGTAAATAAACCAACATCGGTATAACTGCGCGCAGTCATGTTGTTGTAGTTCCCTGAACCAATATGACCATAGGCCGTAATGCCGCTGCCCTCGCGGCGCAAGACCAGAGTCGTTTTACAATGAGTCTTTAAACCCACCATACCGTACACCACATGGATGCCCGCTTTTTCCATCATCTGCGCCCAATAGATATTTCGTTGCTCATCAAAACGGGCTTTGAGTTCAACAATACAAACCACTTGTTTGCCCTGGCTGGCCGCCCGAATCAGACTGTGCACAATAGGATTGTTATCTCCCATTCGATACAATGTCATTTTAATGGCCAAAACATCGGGATCGTCGGCAGACTCGGCGATAAATTTTTCCACCGAACTGGTAAAACTCTCATAAGGATGATGCACCAGAAAATCTTGTCTTTGAATCGCATCGAGGAAGGTCCCCTGATGTCCCACGAGAGCTTCGGGAAATTGTGGGTCCCAAAACTTGTATTTAAGATGGGGCAGATTGAGATTATAAATAGGCTTGAGACTGCGGTAATCTAAGAGACTACGGACCTCGTAAATTTCATCGTCATTGAGCTCGAGTTCCTGCTTAAGGAACTGAATCATCCACGTACTCGAACCGCGCCCATGCTCTAAACGAACCGCATCGGCAAAACGTCGTTGCTTTAACTCCTCCGTGATCATCTCGAGAAGATCTTCTGCATCTTCTTCATCCCGCTCCAAATCCGCATTGCGTGTCACGCGGAAAGGCATCACATCCAGCACCTGCATATCAGGGAACAGATCTGCCACGTTGTATTGGATCATCTGCACTAGACTGATGAAAACATTTCTATTTTTGTTTTCAGGAATATCGAGCTCAATCCATTGCGGAAAGACTTCGGGAACTTTTACACGCGCAAAAAGTATTTCCTCTGAATCCTCTTCTTTTAAACAAATTCCTAAAGAAATTGAAAGATTGGAAATAAATGGGAATGGCAACGCCGGATCCACCACCAGCGGTGTTAACACTGGAAAGACCATGCTTTGATAAAACTTTTCAGCGAACTCTTTCTCTTTGGGAGTTAAATCTTTCCACTTTTTAAGAATTATGCTGTGTTTTTCGAGCTCGGGAAGAATGTTCTTATAAATGGTCGCTTGCTCTTCGGTGAGTAATTGAATCTGAGCGCGAATATCGGTGAGCTGTTGCTGAACTGTGCGACCATCGGCCGATGTGGACATCAGACCAAGCTCCAACTGGTGCTCTAGACCGCCCACACGCTTCATCACAAATTCATCGAGGTTGCCGGTGAAAATACCTAAAAAATTAAGGCGTTCCAAAAGTGGTGTGCGCGGGTCCCGTGCCTCATTGAGAACACGACGATTAAACTCCAACCATTGGAGTTCGCGATTGAGATAACCACTCTCGATTGTCATATTTAACCGTTATTTCCGATAGATTCCACAGGACACCCTTCCATGGCCTCTTTGCAAAGGTCCTCTTCATCCGGAGTGAGTGGCTGTTTTGAAACATAGGCATGTCCGTCATCCTCATGCATGCGGAAATGATCTGGGGCCGCGATACAACAGGCATCGCAGGCTATGCAGGTGTTATCAACAAAGTAACGACCTGGAATATTTTGAGGGTATTTTTTATGAATATCAGCCATGTTTTAGTTTAAAAAATCCTTGCCATTTTTGTTCTGCGAGAGCGAGACGATAGAGCGAGTAAACAGCCACGGAGTACACCACACTGCTCGTTAGCAGCGCGGGATAAAAAGGCCACGCCATGATAAAACATGTTTGCAAACCTTGTGCTGTCATAGGGTAAAGACCTGCCGCCAACCAAACTCCTAAGTTGGAAACAATAAAAAAGACGACACTCGCTGCGACACTGCGAGCTCCGACCGACCACAGAGACGAAGTTAAAGAAGGCGCAAGGAAAATACTTAAAGCCACAGCGATATAATTCACTTCTATTCCGGGATAAAAGCCCAATATAATATCAGAAACAAACATGGCCACCATAGGTGCAACAAAACGATGTGCAGAACCAGCGAAAAAACTTCCTGAAAACAAAGCGACAGCGATCAAAGCTGTAAAATTCGCGGGGTGTGGAATGAAACGCGATACTAAAATCAGAGCTACAAGCCCGACAAATACTATCCATCCTTTTTGCTTCATAAATCCTCCATTAATTGAGCTGATGCTAACAAAATTGTCACAGAGTGACAACAAGGCCTCTGTTCTCAGTGCGGGTCGGCATTCATTATGTTAAAAAAACCTCTGCAAGGAGAACACATGAAACAAGTGCTTATTACCGGCGGCAGCTCTGGAATTGGTCAAAAAACAGCTCAATTATTGAGCGAAAACGGATGGTTTGTTTATCTTTTGGGTCGCAACCAAGAAAAACTACAAAAAACACAGCAATCTCTAACAGGCCCCTCAGAGATCATCGCTTTTGATCTCAGCCAAAGTACACAGTTTGCAAAACTCTTTGAAATGTTGTCCAAAGCAGATCTCAGCGCCGTGGTGAACAACGCCGGTATTTACAAGCAAGGGGCTTTTTCCAAAACCACTGATGAAGATTGGTTTTCGCAATTCTCTACCAATCTTTTTGCTGCCGTTCGCCTCACCCGTTGGGCCTGGCCACAATTGCAAAAAAACAAAGGAACGATCGTCAATGTTTCCTCCACTCTTGGCATTCGCCCCATTGAAAACACCAGTGCCTACTCAGCTTCCAAAGCCGCTATGAATAGCTGGACTCAGACTTTGGCTTTGGAAGGTGGACCACTGGGAATTCGTGCTGTGGCAGTTTGTCCTGGGCTGGTGGATACTCCGATTCATGGTTTTCATCAAGATAGCTCAGGTCAATTTACTGAGCTTCGAAAACGTTTAGACAAAATGAATCCTTTGCGCCGCATGGGTGAACCGGGTGACATTGCTGAGGCTGTAGCTTTTGCACTCTCTGACAAAGCCTCTTGGATGACGGGTTCTCTGCTCTCTGTGGATGGCGGCATCTCTTTGACGACACGCGATCCTTGATGCCTTTTTCTTTTTATAGAATTCCTAAAAATTTTAGAGAAGGCATTTTCGAGAACGCGCTCGACGGTCGCGGGCTCGTCTTCGGGTCGCGTCATCTTCGATGCCGCGCCTCGGATACGCC
>JBGSUL010000122.1:0-9008 GCA_041736155.1 Bdellovibrionales bacterium | reverse complement strand
GATCGCTATTCCCGTCGAAAAGTGCTCTTTAACGATCAAACTCTTCTTTTTCTGTGTAAAACGTTTACGCTTTGTAGGCGTTACTTCCATAAAGACCCCCTGGGGTTGGGTGTCCAAATCAAATCGGGGTCACAAACACTTGTAAGAACGGAGAGCTCTACAAACACTGTGATGATCAAAATGTTCTTTATCAACAAGCTCTTGCAAAATCCGCAGAAAATCAAAAAGCCTTAGTTGTTGTTGTCGGTTACGAAGCCTGTGTGTGGTGTCACAGTTTAGGCACGATGTTTAATAGTTTCCAATCAAATCATCACCTAATAGCAGAACGTTTTGAGTTTGTTAAGATCGCCACTTATTATTACAATAAATTTAGCAAGGATTTTGATAAAATCCCGACGGGGCTTGCGGTGAGTGATCTGCTCGTTCAACAAATGAAAACTCCGCAAGAAGTGGACGGGTATCCTACGATTTTTGTCGTCAATCCCACCACAAACGCGACGGTGATGATCCAAACTGCCGGTCTCGAGGAAAATGATGAAACTCAAGGTATTTACGGCCACAACGAAGCTAAAGTAATCTCAGCTCTCGAGCAAGCTGCAGATGCCGTAGGCTATGTGCAAATTCACGAATAGATTTTATAACCCAGAAGATTTACGATTGAGCTCTTCCCAACGTTCGTAGAGTTTTTCAATTTTGTCTTTCAAAGTCTGATGTAGGCGAGTCATTTCTTGCCTCTCAGGAAAGGCGAGGTTGGGCTGAGCCATTTTCTCTTCGATGGAGACAACGTCAGCTTCCGCCTTTTGAATCGTCTCTTCCATGGTATCCAGTTCACGCTGTTCTTTAAAAGAAAGCTTCTTATTAGACTTAGAAACAGGCGTCGAAGCTGGCGTCGAAACCGGTGCCACCGGCGCTGGAGCCACAAAGGCTTCCTGAGGCACAGCCGAAGGACCTCCGCGGCCCTTATTCTTCTGCCATTCCGACCATTGCAACACCGTCGCAAACTTCTCGATCTTATGATTCTCTTCATCAATCGCCAAAACTTCGGTACACACTTGATCCATAAAATAGCGATCATGCGATACAAGAATCACAGCGCCAGGAAAAGCGGCGAGGGCATCCTGAAGCGCATCGAGAGTTTCAATATCTAAATCATTGGTCGGTTCATCGAGAATCAAAACCGATTTTGCCCCCAACATCATTTTTGCTAACAATAAACGACTTTGCTCGCCGCCGGAAATCTTGCCCACCGGCAGATCCATTTGATCGTGGCGAAAATGAAAGCGCGACAAATAAGATTTGGCGTAAACCGCTTGTCCTTGCAAATGAACATAATCACCTTGCGGGCAGAGGGTCTTCATCACGCTTGTTTTTGTGTCGAGATCTTCCTTCTTTTGTGAGAAGTAAGACATCTCAATACCTTCAGTGATTTTCACCGTACCGCTGGTCGGCGGGATGTCGCCCAACATCAGTTTGATCAAACTAGTTTTGCCGCTGCCGTTGGCGCCGAGAAGACCTGTGCGGGCACGACCGCCAAAAATGTAGGAGAAATTTTTAAAAAGGAGTTTAGTGTCTCTTTGCAAGGAGACGTTATCCATTTCGATAATTTTTTTAGGATTGTGGTCTTTTTCGCCAAAATCAAAAGTCACTGTTTTGTCGCGCAAAATAGTGGCGAGGTTGTAGACATTGTCTTTGAGATCGTGGGCGCGATCGATGCGCGCCGTTTGTTTTGTTTGCCGTGCCTTAGCACCACGGCGGAGCCATTCGGTCTCGCGACGAAGCGTATTCTTTTTTGTCGAGAGCAAAGTTTTTTGCGAGCTGATCAATGAATCTTTCAAGTCTAAAAAATCAGCATATGTGCCAGAGAATTTAATCAATCCGTCGGGATTTTTAATATCCAGATCAAAAATCATATCGCAGGTGTTTTGTAAAAAGAGTCGATCGTGGGTAATGATCAAATAAGCTAATTTTTCTTGCGTGGATAAAAATTCTTCTAACCACTGAATACTCACCACATCCAGATGGTTTGTCGGCTCATCCAGCAACAGCAGATTGGGATCTTTCATCAATTCCCGCGCCAACGCCACACGCTTAAGCCAGCCGCCGGAGAGCTCAGAAACATTTTTTTGTCCGTAATCAGTTTCTGTTTCCAAATTAAGTTTAGCAATGAGTTCATAGGCGCGTGCTTGCGACGATGCGTCTTCGGCATACATCACCGACGACAAAAGAGCATCGATCACGGTTTGATCTTTTGGAAATTGCGGAGATTGTTCGAGGTATCCTACCACAAGAGATTTACCAAAACTCACATCGCCTTTGTCGGGTTTTAGTTTTTGCGCAATAATTTGCAGCATCGTCGATTTACCGGCCCCATTGGGCCCGATGAGGCCAATCTTTTGGCTGTCTTCGACGGAAAAAGTAATATCTTTAAAAAGCGTTTGCACGCCAAAGGTTTTAGCAATTTTATGGGCAGAGAGGAGAACACTCATGACAAACTCTTTTTCTGAAGGTGGACAAGACAGCGACCGGTGGTTTTACCATCGATCATTTTCTGACAGTAGTCTAAAACTTGTTCGCGCCCCAAATCAGCGGTTTTCACCACATCCCAAGACGCGTTCATCGCGGCAATGTTTTGCCAAATTTTTTCACGCAAAGGGCGAGGACAAGTTCCGGAACTAATTCCAAGCAGGTTGACTCCGCGTAAAATAAAAGGAAACACGGTGGTTTTGAGCTCTGCACTTTGCGCCAAACCAAAACACGCTACACTGCCATGAGGTTGAATCAGGGGAATCAGGTTGCTGAGGATACTGCCACCCACAGCGTCCAAAGCCGCGGCATACTTGGCCGACTCCAAAGAGCGAGAGGGACTTGTGGGAGGAGTTGTGACTTCATCCGCTCCCCATTTTTTCAGAGTGGAGTATTGAGCCTCTTTACGCGACCATGCCACAGTCTTGTAACCTTTTTTCTTCAAAATCAGTAAACTTAAACTGCCCACACCTCCCGTAGCGCCAGTGACAAGCACCGGAAGTTCAACTTGAGGCTGTAGATCATTTTTTTCCAATTGATGAAGAGCCAGGGCGGCGGTGAATCCCGCGGTGCCTAAAAGTGCAGCCTGAGCCAAAGATAATTGTGCTGGAAGTGGAATCACCCAAGAGTCAGGCACGGTGAGAAGTTCTGCGAGTCCACCATCACGATGTTCGCCGATCCCACAGCCCGTGACTAATACCGCGTCGCCTTCTTTAAACATGGACGAGCGACTTTTCGCTACAATGCCCGAAGCATCAATGCCTGGAACCAGCGGTAATGCCCGCAAAATTTTCCCTTTGCCAGTGATGGCCAAGGCATCTTTGTAGTTCAGACTGGAATAATGCACTTGAATTTGCACTTCTCCATCAGTCAAAGAAGGAAGAACACGTTCCTGCCAACGACACTGCAAGGAAGCAAAATCATCGATATTATTTGTGGAGCTGGAAGCGATCAATGAAATGTAAGACTTCATGCCGGCATCATACTCGCGAGATAGCGATAAAACAACCTGTGGAAGCACACTCGATGCGCATTTTTTGTAATGAAAATTTTGAAAAAAAGGAATGCAGGGGATTTTTGCGAACTCGCGTGCGAACGGGCCCATTCAATTTAGCCGACTCCGGGTTGCGGCATCGCAGATGACGCTATCCGAAGACGACCCGTGTCCGTCGAGCGCGTTCGCAAAAATCCCCTGCATTCCTTTTTTTCAAAATTTTCATTACAAAAAATTAAAACTCAGGTTAAGTAAATGTTTTACGAGGTGATCAATGTTTGAGCGTTTGTCTGAGCGACTTTTAGGTAGTGTAAAACTTCTCAATGGTCAGAAGAAAATTACCGAAGAAAATATTGAGGCGACGATCAAAGAGATTCGCATGAGTCTCCTCGAAGCCGACGTCAATTTTAAAGTCGTCAAAACATTTATTGAGCGTGTGAAAGCCAAAGCTTTGGGCCAAGAAGTGCTCAAAGGCGTTGATCCCGGTCAGCAATTTATTAAAGTGGTACACGATGAGCTCGTTTCGCTTCTCGGCGGCACAGCCACAGAACTCCAATTTCCCACCAATCCCAGCGTCTTTTTTCTCGTCGGTCTGCAAGGGGTGGGAAAAACCACCACTGCCGGAAAACTGGCTAAATTCCTTAAAACCAAACTCAATAAAAAAGTGGGAATGGCCTCGGTGGACATCTATCGTCCTGCGGCTATTGAACAATTAAAAACCCTTGGACGCGAAGCCGATGTTCCCGTTTTTGATACGAACCCTCAGCAAAAAGTGGCGCAAACCGCTCAAGATGTACAGGCCTGGGTCAAAGAACAACAGCTCGACGTATTACTTTTAGATACCGCGGGTCGTTTGCAAATCGACGAAGATCTGATGAAAGAACTGAGTGATCTCAAGGGAGTGTTTTCGCCGCAAGAAGTGATCTTGGTGGCAGACGCGATGTTGGGGCAGCAATCGGTCAATGTGGCCGAAGGTTTTCATCAGCAGATTGGTCTGACGGGTTTAATTTTGACCAAGGTGGATGGGGACGCACGCGGTGGAGCGGCGCTGAGCATTCGCGAAGCGATCGGCGTACCGATTAAGTTCCTAGGTATGGGCGAAAAGCAAGCCGCCTTGGAGGTATTTCATCCAGATCGTTTAGCTTCGCGCATATTGGATATGGGTGATGTGCTGAGTCTTGTGGAAAAAGCGCAAGAGGTGATCGACGAAGATTCCGCTCGTGAATCGGCTCGCAAGATGATGAACAATGAGTTCACCGTAGAGGATTTCCTCGCACAAATGCGCCAGATGAAAAAATTGGGGAGTATGGAAGGCCTGTTAAAAATGCTGCCAGGCATGGGCCAAATGATGAAGCAAATGAAAGGCATGACTCCACCGGATGATGAAATGAAGAAGATCGAGGCCATCATCTGCTCCATGACCCCTGCAGAACGTAGGGATCACCGCATCATTCACGGATCGCGCGTGGTTCGTATCGCCAAGGGGAGCGGAAACCGTGTGCAGGATGTCAATAAATTCCTAAAACAGTTTGAAACGGCTAAAACCATGATGTCTTCCTTAATGAAGATGGGGCTTGGAAAAGGCGGTGGCGGCGGTTTTCCTGGGTTGGGTAAGCTGCCATTTTGAAGCTTTTACGCAGTGAAAGCGTGCTAGATTTGACGGCATCTTCAAAAGTCATTACAAGCACTTAAATCATGTGGCTCGAAGTCAAAATATGACGAAACATTTTTGATGGCCCACAAAAATTCCCTTGCTGAAAAATATTATTCCTAGTAAATGCTGTACATATTAAACAACAGTTGAGGTGTTGATGGTCGTTATTAGGTTGGCTCGCTATGGTGCTAAAAAGGTTCCAAAGTATCGCATTATGGTCGCAGATTCTCGTCGTTGGAGAAATGGAAAATTCATTGAAAATTTGGGGTACTACAATCCCAACCCTCAAGGACAAGACAAAAAGTTAGTTCTCGATTTAACCAAAGCAAAGGAATGGGTTCTTAAAGGAGCACAACCTTCTGATCGAGTACAAACTCTTATTAATTTAGCTGAGACTGGCGCTAGTTAGCGCCTTTTTTAATGGCGGCATAATAGTAATTAGTTTTTAGGAGAAAATATGGGATTCGATCCATCAAGCTTAAAAGATTTAGTAGACTTCATGGCGAGATCACTTGTCGACAATCCAGACAAAGTTTCGGTTCATGAAGTTGCTGGGGAGCAGACGACTGTGGTTGAGTTATCCGTTGCCAAGGAAGATTTAGGAAAAGTTATCGGCAAACAAGGGCGTACCGCCAAATCCATGCGTACCATCTTGAATGCGGCAAGCACTAAGTTACACAAAAGAAGCGTTCTTGAAATCATGGAGTAACATGATCGTAAAGAGTGTTTTAATTAAGGCGCCACGAGCGCCTTTTTTTTTATCTGACGTACCAATGTTAAACTCAGACGTTAGACTCAGCTGAATATGGACAATGTTAATAATCAAAAGCTCATTTGCATTGGAAAAATTCACTCCAGCCAAGGTTTGAAGGGGCAAGTTTTTGTTGTCTTTAAGGCCACAGAGACGCCGTGGATGAAAGCACTCAAAACTCTTTCCCTTTCGCAAAATGCCGAGGGGCCAGTGACAATGAGTCTCCCTATCACACATAAAAAAGAACATTTTAAACAAGGTAAACAAGGCTGGGCTGTGGCTTTGGCGGGCATCGACAACAAAACCCAAGCGGATGAACTGGAAAAGCTATGGGTGTGGATCCCCGAAGAACTTCTTGTCTCTAAAAAAGGCGAAACCATTTATTTGCGTGAGATCGAAAACTTTTTAGTCGTCGATCGTGCGAGAGGAGAGGTCGGTCCTATCATCGGTTTTTCCTCCAACGGGCCACAAGATTTGATTGAAGTGCAAACCTCTACAGGCACCTACGATGTTCCTCTGGTCGATGCCTTTATTGAAAAAATTGATTACAAAACAAAAACCATCTTTATGGATATTCCTCAGGGACTTTTGGAGGACGTATGAAGTTTTCGGTGATTTCGGCGTTTCCACAGATGGTTGAAGACTCAATGGAGTGGGGCGTAGTGGGGCAGGCACTCAAAAAAGGCCTGTTTGAATTAGAAACCATTAATCCGCGTGATTACACACAGGACGTTCATAAAACCATCGACGATCGCCCCTTTGGTGGCGGCGACGGGATGGTGATGTTGTATGAGCCTCTCGATAAAGCCTTACAGGATCATCCAGAGATGCTCTCTTCACGCAAAATCTATTTATCTCCAGCGGGGCGCACACTCGATGAAACGCTCGTGAAAGAATTGGCGCAAGAACAGCATCTCACTTTGCTTTGTGGACGTTATGGCGGTGTGGATCAGCGTTTTCTCAATCACTATCGCTTCGAAAATATTTCTGTGGGCGACTATGTGGTCAGTGGCGGAGAGCTTCCAGCACTGATGATCATTGACGCCGTCGCTCGTAAAATTCCCGGCACTTTAGGACATCAAGATTCGGCCAATGAAGACAGTTTTGCCGCCACTCCTTTTTTTGAGGCTCCGCTTTTTACTCGCCCACGCGACAATACAGCGGGATTTGTTCCCGCGGTATTGCTGTCGGGAGATCATAAAAAAATTGAAGAATTTCGCAAATGGGTCGGTCAAGCGCTGACCCTTCAGGCACGGCCTTGGATGAAAGAGCAAGTGGACATGGTCGGCTTAAAAAAGTATTTACAAAAGATGGATCGCGGCGAGGCGGCCGTAGTAGGAATTTCTTCGACGTTTTTAAACAGCATTCTGGGTGGCGAATGATGACTGACTCTGTGACAGAAAAAATAGATCTCGCTGTGGGTTTGGTTCATTACCCGATTTTAGATCGGGCGGGGACCACTGTGGCCACCAACGTGACCAACTTTGATATTCACGATATCGCGCGCGCTTGTCGAGTTTATGGCGTCAGTGATTATTTTATTATTCACCCTGCCCAGGAACAGCTGATGTTTGTGTCGCGAGTTTTAGATCATTGGCGGTCGGGCCCGGGGTCGCGTATGAATCCGAAAAGAAAAACAGCCTTGGGTCCCGTTAAAACTGCCGAAAGTTTAGAGGACGCGCTTCGCCAATGGGGACGTAAGGACCCAGCGGTGGTGGCCACCCATGCCCGTGAAAAGGATAAATACAAAAATTACACATTTAAGGGGATGCGCGAAGAATTGCCAAAAAAGCCGCATTTTTTAGTATTTGGCACTGGTTTTGGATTGGCGGAATCGGTTTTTGAATCCTGTACCCATTTATTAGAGCCTATACGCGGCGCTCCCCCAGAGGATTATCGTCACCTTTCGGTTCGTTCTGCGGTAAGTATCTGTCTTGACCGCCTCAGGGGCACATGGTAGAAAACCCCCTCTGTTTACAAGACTTAAGGAGTCCACAATGTTAGATCTGATTCAGCGCGCAGTGAAGAGTTTTAATCCCGCAAAGCCAGTACCAAGCTTTCGCGCCGGTGACACCGTTGAAGTGTCGGTGAAAGTTAAAGAGGGTGAAAAAGAGCGTGTTCAGCTTTATCGTGGTGTGGTTTTAAAAATCCAAGGAAAAGGCAATACTCGTAGTTTTACAGTTCGCAAAATTTCTGACGGTATCGGCGTAGAAAGAACATTTCCGTTCGCGAGCCCTTCCATCGAAAAAGTCGATTTGATTTCTCACGGACAAGTTCGCCGTTCGAAACTTTATTATCTTCGTCGCCTCGAAGGAAAAGCAGCTAAAGTGAAGTCAGAATTGGCCACAGAAGCTGATCAAGTGGCAGCTCCTGCAAAAGCTTAGTTTTCATTTTCTAGCGTAAATTTAATTTTAAAAAAAAAGCCGGAGTTAACTTCGGCTTTTTTTTATGGAAGAGTCGGCGTTGGGATTAAAATTTGAGTCTAAGAAATAAGTATAATATGGTGATCAGGTAGCGGAGGGCGTCGGGTGATGAAAATAAGTGGGAATACTTTAGTTATGGCGATTCAAGCTGTGGATTGTGAAATCATTCGTATACGAGGATTGCAAGAGAACAAAACCCACCCGAGAGATCACGAACTTCTTCTTGATTATGAAAAAGCGGCAGAAGAATTAAAAGCAGCATATTCTGAAGCTTTGAAGGTGCAGTCGAATCTGCCTCCTTATTCAAAACTTGTTAGAAGCTGAGTTTTAAAAGAATTTATTTCCTGATAAAAGGGTTGAGTCGTATCAATACATAGGGCTTGTTAAAAAATAGAATTCGTATCTGAAAATACAAATACAAGCACCCAAATCTCCTTCGCAAAAATTTGCTTAGTTATTTAATTCTTGTAAAGCTTATTAGCTTATGGCAGCCTTTTTAAGAGGTAATATGAAAATGGCAGGATGGACTGCGGGCGTTTAGTGGGAGTCGAACCGGCTTAGAGTTGGAACGATGGCCGACTGACGTTTAATTCTGTTGCTATCTTATTTTCAAATTCCTCTGGTGGCAAGTAGCCAATGGCCGAGTGTAGCCGCTTCTTGTTA
>JBGSUL010000121.1:0-45781 GCA_041736155.1 Bdellovibrionales bacterium | reverse complement strand
CAAGAAGCGGCTACACTCGGCCATTGGCTACTTGCCACCAGAGGAATTTGAAAATAAGATAGCAACAGAATTAAACGTCAGTCGGCCATCGTTCCAACTCTAAGCCGGTTCGACTCCCACTAAACGCCCGCAGTCCAAAGTCTTCGTCTATTGATCTCGCGCACGCGGAGATCACAAACCATTTTCAGATCTTGATTTGATGGTCGAAAGCAAAAAAAGCGCCGAGATTGCTCTAGCACCTCTCCTGGAGTTTATGCAAAACAGCAACTTTCCATACAAAATCGACCTTGTTCACTATTCCGATTTTGCAGACTCTTACAAGCCCAGCTACTTGCAAGACAAAGTGCCCTGGGGGCCTTAAATTACCTCTCATAAATCCATCTGTATAATTTTTACGCTCACACACGCTAACGCCACATGGTATATGAACTACAAAGATATCTATATTTAGGAGAAAAATATGAAATTTTTGTTGTTAATATTTTTATTAGGAGCTTCATCAGTTGGCTCTGCAGAGGCCAATAATTGTCCAAAGTTGGGACTGAATGAGCAGCAAGCTTTAAGTGAGTATGATTTTAGTATAGAATTTTGCCTTCGTATGGGATCTGATTCATTAGGCGGAGTTAATTCTTTAAGAAGTGCAGAACTTCATATCTATCTTTGCAAAAAAAATAACGAATACTATAAAGTTGCCTTAGCTCATAATGCTTTAGATTTGATAAATATTATGAATACTTCAATGGGCTTCAATTGTCCCACAGGAGAAGGCAAAGCTATTTTTTGGGTAGATCCAGTAGCTTTCTAAATACAAGTAACAGTTCCCTTTTTGTATTGGATAGCTCTACAAAAAGGGAACTGTTACCAATCTTTGTCGATGAACCCCCAAGAACGCGACATTTTTTCCTAAGACCGATGTCGCTATCTCACAGCTAAGCCTTATGTAAACAGCCTCTCTCGCCGATCTGTTGGGTATGAGAGAGCGTTCGTTCCACGACATTTTGCTAAAGAAAATTCAGCAGCAAGAGACACGACCAACGTCTCCTGTCTTTAAACCTAGGATTGTTGTCGCCGAATCCGCAACAATGCCGTTAACCCCTTCGCTTTCCCTTTCGCTTGAACAAAAAATCAAACAAACTTTTTCTGTAGCCAGCAAGTACGCAAAAAAAGTTTCCGAAACCCCTCGCCCGACATTCACACCCGTTCCGGTCGAACCCCAAGAACACTGGTTTGTGAAAAAAGATTTGACCCCCGAAATCCAAAATCAATGGCAGTTATTTGAAGAGATGGTGGGATTATCGCTGGGAGAGAAAACCACCAGCGCCATTATACGCAGTACATTTCGCCAATTTATTAAAAGAATCCATCCCGACTTGAACAAAGCCGCAGTAAAATATAATTTCGCACAACTGGTGAAAACCAAAGACCTCTTTTTAAAAGCCCTCGAGCTAAACAAAATCGAGACGGCTCCCAAAAAATAAACTGTTAGCCTTCAATCACAACTCTACTCAAATCCCAGATATTCATACGCGCCGATATCGCAACGAAAACCGTTGGGGCGATTGTTTCCATCCGCATCGGAGGTGACCACGTCCCCGCAGTTCATTCCTGCATCGATAGTGGGGCTTGAAGATTGAAGTCTGAAGTTGAAGGAGGATGTATCCACAAAGCGCGGGGTGACTGCGATGGTATTTGGATCGACCACCTCACCTGCTTTGGGCTTTGGTTTGATAAACGGTGGCGTCATCAGTTTTCCGATCCCCAAGGATGAGAGGGAAAGCCCCTCGGTGACAATCACCCGGCCCGGTCGTGCGCGCCAAAAACCGTTGGACGTGGTGACGATCGGTGAACCCACCTGCGAAAATTGACCATCCTTCCAAGACAACACCACCTGGGAGTATTGGCCGTTCTCCGGAGCCAGCACAGCGCCAAAATAAATTCGGTCCTCCACCTTCGTAAACTCAAATCGCTGACTCAACATCACCGCAGGTGACTCGTCACCCACACGTTGAAAAGAAACACCATTCCATTTTTTTACACGGAATCTGAAGCGAACCTTATTGGGATCAAGAGGAAGTCCTTCATTGGGATCAAGAGGAAGTCCTTCGGTCGCGTAATCACCGTACATGACATAAAGATCTTCGCCCAAGGTAAACACAAAAGGATTTACGCCATCATGACCGGCGAGATCTTGAACTTCGCCCAAGGTGGACCAAACACCCTTACTCAGCTCAGCCACCTTCACCTTGGAGTGATTGATGGCCCATCCGTTTTTGGCATCGTCGGAGGAGTAAGCGATGACGGGGTTTCCTTGCCAAATCGTCAGTGACGAGTAGAGAGTCGTTTCCGACGACGCGGGCTGTATTGCGCCCACTTTATCAAGATGACTTCCCGCCCAATGCCAAACCGTCGGTTGCGGAGATCCGTAGTAAACATACAAATCATCGCCCGTATTCAGAATCTCGGGATGACGAATGGGATTTCCCGAAGGATCTTCTTGAATCGGCGCGTGCGTCCATGTGGTCCCGTTGTAGCGACTTAAAAAAGCGTCATTATGATATCCCGTCCAGAACACAAATGGCGCGCCCTGGTATTCCGTGAGAGACGCTCCAAATTGTGTATAGGCTTCATGCAACTTTCCGTTATCAAAATTAACAAGTGAACCCAGCGACATCCAACCATTGTCACGAGTACGACTGACGGCAATTTGAAATCCGTCCTTGGCGCTATCACGATGATAAAGAGCCATGACCGTTCCTTTGGAACTCAAAGCGAGACTGGGCTCACCATAACGTACACCAGATTGGGCCTCTACTTTTCTGCTGGCAGCTACCCAGTTGTTGTTTTCATCGAGACAATAAATCTGAACATCGGCATTACCACTCGTAGATACCGCCTCGTAGTTAGCCCCCGTTGTACACAGGGATGAACTCTCAATCAGCCCCGTTGACGACTGATTCTGGTCAAAAAAAATGGATTTATACTTTGAGCAGGCAACTAAAACGAAAGCTGTTAAGAAAAAAACGAATTTTACCACCCGAACTCCTCGTGAATTGATATGGGGACTTATAAAGCTCCTCACTCATGGGAGCAAGTCCAAAAAGAGCAGCGCATGTGAGTCTTAAAACTACGGTCGCACCAAAACTGCAACTTCAGACAAGATTTCATTCTGAATAATTTCAATTGTGAGTGGCTCGTTTGTGTACTTATTCGCATCATCCCGAGAAAGCCGCGTTACTCCGAGCACATCCCAATCCTTAAACCGACTCACCCAAAACGCATCTTCCTGTAAAAAGTAACGAGCTTGCTCTAAGGTAAGAGCCCCCGCCGCTAAACCAATTTGAATCCGCTGATAGACAGCCGACTCCGTCACTTCCTGGAGCACAGGCGCAGTCAGCGAGTCGCGAGACAATGCCTCAATAAGATCGCTCCCTCCGAGCAAAGCATCGATCAGTTGGTACTTAAAGTAAAGCTCATGAGTATTCTGAAACAACGCTAGCTTTTGCACATCGGTCAGAGCCCCCAAGTTTTCCTCAGGAATCAAATATCCTTCCGCAGGCTGAACGCCATTTTCAATCACAGAAGTAAGATGAGAAAATAAAATGTGCGGCAATAGGCTCAGCTCGTCTTGCAGATTCACTGGTTTTATATAGTGGTCGCGGTACGAGTAATACTGATTGTAAGCAATATGAAGATAATAGGCTTCTTTTCGGGCCGCCTCAATGTCGACTCTTCCACTGGATAATTGTTGTTTTATATTTCGAAAACGAAAGTCTTCGAGAATCTCTTGATCGAGGGATTGTGAGTATTCAGCGATATTTACATCAATTTCGTGTAACAGAGCCGAATCATACGCCGTCGTGAGTTGCATCGAAATAAACACGGTGGTTGCAAGCACAGATGTAAATTTAAAAAAACCAGAGGGCTCGTATTCACGTCCCGTGAGATAACGAGAAGCCACCACGACAGGTTGTCGTATGCCGACATGATAGAGTCCGCTGAGCGGAGTAAGGCGCAGATCTTGGCGCCCGGTCATGGCTCTCGCAAGCAAGCGGCTGGGGGTCTGGGTCATGGAGCGTAAATAATTGCGCAGACCTGGACTGGGGAGATTTGGATCGACCCGGTGAAAAAAATGATGAGAGATGATGGGAGTTTTGTTGTTTTGTGCACGAAACAAAATTCGAGCGCCCAAAGTGTCGCGAACTTCCGTGCTGTATTGAATAACTTTTTGTTTAAACGTGAGAGCAAGAGTAGTGTCCGGCGGGAAGAGCTCGGAACAAGAAAAGCCCGCAGCAAATGCGGGCTGAATCATCAGCAAGCTGCCTATCAGAGGAAGAATAAATTTTAAAATTCCCCGGATAAGCATTTGCACCTTCAATTGGATTAAAAACCTAAAGTATGAACTAGAAAAGTAGCTCCTGGAGAAAACGTAGGATTTTTATCTAAAGCATTCCATACGTAAACGCGGGCAGAAACATCTAAAATAAGAAGTACCTGTGCTCCTCTTTGAACAACACGAACGGCTTTGCTAAGAAGGCCCATATTTTGAGCTGCTGTGACTGCCGCAACACGAGCGTCAGCAACTGCATTTGAAGCCTCGTCGATCATTGCTAATTTTTCAGCATTGGTTACTAAAGGAGACGTCTGGATCTGAGCTACGAGCTCTTGCGCTTCGTCTGTCAATTGGCTGCCCACACCCAGCTTAACCGAACCAACACTGATGCCATTTGTAAAAGCATAGTTATCTGTGTTGTCGAGAATCATTTTAATAGTTTGTGAACGCTCAGCTTCGGACACTGGCAAGTATCTGACATAAGCTAAACGTTTTTCTGCATCTTGCAGAGTCAATGCTTCGAGGCTCGCCGCGGGGCCTACAAATTGGGCTGCTAGAAGTTGAGAACCACCGAGGAATACTTGCGCCCATCCGCCTTCACTCGTTTGATTGAAAATGGAATCCGTCGTATCTAAATTTCCCGCTTGAGCAAAAGAAGAAAACGCAGATAGACATAATAATACCAATAACTTTTTCATTAATACCTCATTGTTGTTGTTTGGAGCCGGAAACTAACTCACTCACAAGTCTCAGGTCTAACTCTATTGATGCTGTGTAAATTTATTTCAATTATCTGGGGTATAAAATGAAGGTGCCGTGAAGTTTTCACAGGAAGGATAACAAAGCGAATTATCAGCGCTTTTTGACAAATAGCCGTGACGACCCTACCGTACCACTCTCACCGGCACAGCCAAATTACAAACCTCAAGGCGATCTGCCCTATACTTAAACCACTCTTCGCTGCGCGAGCGGCGGGCATTGATCAACCGGCGAAAATTTTCTGTATCCGTACGCATCACCTCGAGTCGCACCCGGTCCTTCTTAGGAACATCCACGCCACGACGAATCGATTTAATCCCAATACGCTGCTCAGGTTTTTCATAAAAACCGAGAGCCCCCGTACCCCGGGGAAGTGACGACAGCAATTCAATTCCTTGCACCACTCGCCCAACAAGGGTCACGTTGCGATCGAGATGTCGAGGCGAATGCCCAATCACCACGTAAAGCTCGGCACCACCTCCGCTGTCGGACTCATTGTTTCTCCCCACACCCAAAGCGCCATAACAATGCACCATCCACATGTGTTTTTGATCCCACGCCACAGGAAAGCCTTTGTAAAAACCCACATGAGGAGCATACACATCGGCGTCGTCCATCGCTGTAAACTTGAGAGATTTGTTCAACGGCACTTCAAACTCCGCTGGCAAAGTTCTTTGCGCTTTTTTGATTTTTCGTTGCGTCTCAAGATTTTCTGCATTGGGATCACCCCATTGCACCACATAGTTGTCTTGCGTGCGAAGAATCGCTAAACCATCCCAGTAATTTTCTTGCGCCAAAGCTTGAATATTTCGAACATGGTTGGGAGCAAATTCTGGCAACAGTTCCATAATCACCCGGCCTGCGGGCAAGTCCATATAAATGGTATTGGCATCCTCCACAGGACGCCAATCACTTTTGTTGGCCTGCTCCATCACTTGCGCAACGGTGAGTGTCTTCTCGTCGAGTTTTTTATCCTCAGCATGTGTTGAAAAAATCATTCCACTTAAAATCAAACCAATCAAAAAATTCAAGCTAACTCCTCAAGATATGCTACCAATCAACAATAACCATAAATCTACCTTAACATCATAGCCTGCGCATCTAGAATCCACACTTTCCCTTCAGGAAAGTTATTTAAAAAAGATGATTTTCTCACATTGTCAAACTCTCGACGGAGTGACGCAAGATCCATTGCTAGTGAAGATGGTGATGGGGCTTTCAATCGCAAGGAGTCAGGCTCCCTTGTCGAGGTTCTAAAATGTTTTAAGGACACGACCGAATATTTCAAAGTGGATCGTATTATTGTTGCTGACGAGTTAAGTAATTTAACTAAGATCCGCATGATCAACGGTACGTTGAGTGTAGACTACGTCCCAACAAAACAAGAAGCTTTTGTCTGTAAAAATCTTTCGTTACTCCCAGAAACAACAAAGTACAAGTAATTTGACATAGTCATCTTCATGGAAGATCAAAAATAAAAGTTAAGTCTTTTAATTTTAATAAAGAGACTTTTGATCGACGAATGACCATTATAATATACTCTTACGGCTGCACAATAATAAAGTCTGCCCAACAAGACCCATCTACTTTTTTTATAAAGTCGACGCGAACATTATCGGCATGTGATAAGTGTGCCGAGAGCCCTGTTGCATACGCACCTCTTCCCGCTGCCGTTGAGATATCAATATATATATTTCCCCATGAGCAATTGTATTTCGCAGGAATAGGAGTTTTGGGAGATACAAAACACATACCGGTGATCGCAGCACAGCCCGCTGATAATATTTCACCCATGTAATAAGGCTTCCCCGGGGCCCACTCACCGTAGCCGGCGCGAGAAACATGCGGGAGGGTTATCAGTGTTAAAACTATAAGTAGTTTGAATCCATTTTTTGTTTTTTGAGTTGTCATGCTATCACCCTCATAAGTTTTTAAACGTTTTTCAAAGTTAAATATTCTTTTGCCCAAATTTATTTCACTCATCCAATATAAAAGACTGAATCACTTGCATTATTGCGGTAAAGTTCACGCACCTTACCACAACACTTTGCTGATCTATTCCATTCGGATATAACTTATAATTTGCGGTCAAAGCCGTGGCATCCACAGCGTAAAGGTCGCCACAGTTTTTTGCTTGTGATTTTAGTGCAAGAAGATTGGAAATACGAACACGGTGCTGACGATACATTTGCCTCGTCATTGCGCTCAGCGAACTATCTGTAAGTCTCGAATCGATCAATTTAGCTTCCGTTTGAAATGGCGCCAGAGAACTTTTGGAAACTCCCGCGTTAGTATAAAGCAGAAGTATGACTCCGAACCCTAAAAGAACTCCTAATTTGAGAAGTATTTTTTTATAACTCATTTTAAAAATTCCCCTGCATAGTCGGCTTGAGTCTTTTCTATCTCAAGGATCGTCGGACTATTTATCAAATCGTCAACCAACTTACTGGCTTCTTGTGGACTGATTTTAAGATGGATGCTGATATTGTTTTTATAGTTTGCGAGGTTAGCATCCGTGGCTTGGTAGGCCAATATCTCACTGTAACCAGCTAAATAAGCAATAGTGTCGATTCCCGCTTGGTCAACTTTACCCGCATTTGATGCTGCTGCATAAAAAGCGTTGGCTCCCTCTCTGGAGAAGTCACTCGACACCATCTCAAATATCCGCAAAGCGTTCATCGCCGCCTCTTTTTCTGCTGCCGAGAGGGAAGGATCTTTAACATAGGCGTTCATAAGATGGGTGATTGCGAAGTCACCAGCGTGATTAAGTTCGTGTGCGAGAATATCGTGTTCATCAAAAGGGATTACTGCGTTGGTCGTATTCGTTTGTACCAAAACTAATCCACCCGGAGCTATACCAGATATATTATCAGGAGTTTGACAGCTCTGATAATCGCAACCTAATCTTTTTAAATCGATATTACCTGCGATCATAAAACTATTCTGCGCACCGAGTTTTTGTAATTCACTAAGACTGTCATAAAGCGGGCCGACAATTCGTGCTGCTGTTGCTGAAGTAATTTGCCCTGGCACTGTGACATAGGCTGCGGTGTTACGGTATTGCTCATCGAATTCCACGGCAAAATTTCGAATCTCTTGAGTGATTTGGACACCAGCCAAAGCCCTTTGCATTGGACCCGAAGCCACAGGCTGAAGGGCAGGGTCTAAACCTTGCGCTATGTAGGATTTTGCAACGCCGTTATCAAATGCTCTCTTCATAACTAATTCTGCACCATAGGAATCAATGCCAATAGTCCCTCTGATGGAATTTTCTTGCGCTTGTGCTCCCGCCAAAACAGCTTTGTAGTGAGGGCTTGCGATGCCTGTGGCAGCTTTGATAGCTGTAAAAGTTGCATTGGTTATCGCGCGAGTTGTCGTGATCACAGCATTGCTCAAACTGGTGTAATAACTGACACCAGGAAGAGTTCCGCCACCACCAGAACTTTTCGAGGAGTTAGAGCTCGAGGAATCATCATCGTCATTATCGTCATTATCGTTCACTTTGGTTCCCAAATTGTAAGTTGTCGAGCTAGAGGACGTGTTTTTTGTCACCGACGATCCTGTGCTCAAGCCACCATACGCGTTGGGATTGGTATTTGTGAGTGGATTATCTATGGACGGAACAGAAGAACCGTAGGTGCAACAAGTTTTACTTGGAGTAGTAGTACTTTTTCCACCTGTGTACCCAGGAGCATTCGGGTTGCCAGGATTGTTACCGGTGTTTACCGTCAGCGACCAAGCATGATTTGCCGAGAGAGCCAAAACCAATGAAATAAACAGGAAGGGAACTTTTTTTAAATGATTGTACTGCAAAGAACCCCCATAAGATCTATTTAAAATAGCCCGTTACTCTCATCGGATCTGCAATAATTTTAATTAAGCATTCTTGGAAAGATTTGAAGAATAAAAAATCTCACTAAAAGACGCCCCAAATTGGGCCGAAAAAAACCTATAACTCATTCATGAACAGGCTAGCGCCTACCTCATAGTGTCAAATATTTAATATTTTCGTTCTTATATTTTAGCTGGGCTCGATTCTGACTGCTCAACTTATTTACAATCCTAAATATTTTATAGGTACCCGATGAAAAGTGCCCATCCACGTGGAGGTGTGCTAGGGTGCACAGCTTATGCGATCATTTCTGCTGCTCCTATTCCTGGCCCCTCCACCGGCTCTAGCACATCTTCAGTGTCACGAAATCCTAAGTGACTCTCCTTCGGAAGATTTATCTACCTTACTGCCGCAATCTTTTGGAATTCAAAAAAGTGTCGAAGATCTTATTTTGAGTGGCCCTTTCCAAGATGCGGCGCTTGAGCTGACTGAGTTGTTTCTCCAAATCAATGATCCGCATTTTATAGTCAAACTCAGTCACGCCTTTCAACAGGCTGAATACGAATCTTCGCCCGAAATAAATCCGGAGACCAACTGGTTCGTGTGGAAAGCGCAATTTTCATTAACCCATCCACATCTCTATTTATCTGAAGTCGACTGGGTTCGTCTGTGGAATATCTACGCCGTTCTTCAAGAACAATTTTCTCAAAACTGGAGCCCTTCGCAAATTGCATGGATCAGTTCTTGGCTTTTAAAGATTGTGAGCCAAGAACATTTTCTAAAAAGCACTTCGACGATAAATCTGAGAGCAGAAACGAACAGCGCGAACAATGGACCCCTGCGCATGTTGCAGGACCCCCTTCTCCATAAAATTTACGAAACTCTTCTTTCTGACAGTGTTTTTAAAACGTTGATTTTAAAAATCATTAAAGAAAGCAACAAGTACAACCCCAGATTAAAAGATCATTTACTCAAACCAAAAGTCGTATTAACAATCAACTTAGATTCACAAATTCTGGTCAACCTCGCCTTTCAGGTACTGTTTGCCAGACTGCAAGAGTCCTTAGATAAACAGAATTGGAAAGCTCGTTCTTCTGACGGCGTGTTTATTCCTGATGATATCCATCTCTATTTAGCTGATCTCTTCGCAATCCCGAGAAATCTGGAACTGGCCATTGATTTACTCAAAAATATTTTTCTAAATACCCCCATCCCGATCATCGAAAATGAATTCCAAACAATGCTTTTGGCCTCCCTGCGACAACAAATGCGCCCTATCATCGACGAAGCCTTAAATAGAGCCACGGCCCCTGCTCCGGCTCCCCTCGCTGCGCCCGTGATTTCGATCAGCCGAACTCCCCTTCCCCTCGCGGATCATATGGATAACATTCTTGAGCCGCAATCCTACTCCTTCACCATGGTACGAAGTGCTCAGCTTGGAATTCAAACTTTGGTCTTTGCCCCAGAATCATTAGACCTCTACAAAACGGAAAAAATTGATTCGATCAGCAAGTTTATGCAAGCCCTTCAATATGGATTTACGGACGCCGATGGGTCCAATGGACTTAAAAAACTTCTTGTTGAAAATTATTATGAGCTTAAGCCTGGCGTGAGTTCGTACAGAATGATTGTTCTCCGCAGTGGCAAGACATGGACCATTTTAGCAACTATGCATAAAGATAAGGTTCCCATTTATATGGCGCAAGTTGCGAGATCCACCCCTCGCCCACGACGCTAGAGTCGCAATTTAAAGAAGCGGCCCCAGAAGCCGCGCCACATCCGTTGCCCAAACTTCTTTCCACGATTGCGACTCCACATCTTTGATTGTAAACAGATCGGAGTCCTTTAAGTAAGACTCCTGCAAATCACAAACAGCTTGCGTAAATTCCCAACCATAGACGGCACAAGTGATTTCATAATTAATTCTTAAACTTCGTGGATCTAAATTGAGCGAACCAAATAAACAAAACTGTTTGTCGATGGTCACCGATTTGGTGTGCAAAAGTCCAGGGCGATAAAGTGCCACAACCACACCCACGTCCACTAAATCTTGATAAAAGGAACGACTGGCATAATGCGTGAGGTGCGAGTCTACAAGTTTGGGCACAATGAGAGTTGTACGGATCCCTCGGCGTGCCGCTGCCATCAACGAGTACAATAAAGCCTCGCTAGGAATAAAATACGGTGTAGTTAAAATGATCTCACTGCGAGCCGCATTGAGACTCATAATTAAGACCTGTTCTATAGATGAATCTTTTACCGCGGGTCCCGAAGGCAACCATTGAATCACTGCTTTGCGATCGTGAGCTGTATCGGTGCAGGGGGTTTGTGCGCATGCTAAGGAAAACTCTTCCCCCGTCTCTGCACACCAATCACTCAGGAACACATCCGAAAGGCCCTGTACAGCTGGACCCTGGATTCGCGCCAGTGCATCCACCCACGGCCCCACGCCAGCGTCTTTTTTAAAAAATAACGGATCAGCCAAATTCATGCTGCCAGTAAAACCAATGGCCCCATCAATCACAATGATTTTGCGATGGATGCGCAAATCAGGTCGAGCGATCAGCGAGCGCCAAAACCCAGAAGGCAAAGCGACAACGACCTGCACGCCACCGGCGCGTAATTTTTTAAAAACTTCGCCCTTAATAAATTGTGCGGAACCAATCGCATCCACCAAAAGACGACAGCGCACACCGCGCTTGGCGGCGCGAAGAAGTGCTTGCGCAAAGTCCTCCACGCGTCCACCATCACTCCAGATATAAAATTCTAAATCTACAAATTTTTTTGCTTGATCGATATCAGAGATCAAACATGGAAAAGCTTCGCTGGCGTTGAGTAATAAACGTATATCATTACCCGGAATAGCCGGCCAACCGAGGAGGCCTTCGAAAGCCCGAGCCAAACGCAGCTCTTCATCGGAGGCGAGGGTGACCTGTGCGCCTCCCTTTTCTGTCGTTTTTTCCACCGCACTGTTAATTATTTGCTGAGCCGTTTTGAGGCGACGTTGTCGACGCCCCGACTGACGATACTCACCAAAAAACAGATAGAGAACTGTGCCAAAGAGTGGAACAAACACCACCACACTCAGCCAGGCCCAGGCCACGCTGGCTGGCAGTCGACGGTGCAAAATGCGCGAGCCGAACCACAAACGAAGAAGGAGATCTAAAGAAAAAAATCCCCAGGCTACGCTTGTCGGTTCATGCGGTAAATTCATGAAACCTACTTATTGGACCATGACATCGGCAGGAGGCGCTTCGGTCATGGGCTCATCGGTCCCAAAAAGAAAGGGGCGTGCTAAAATCACTGCTACAAAAGCAATAATCAGAACAATTCCAACGTAAGTGAGCGTCTTATGAGACATCAAAATCTCCTTTTTTCGTTGAGCACGACTTTATTGGGTCTTTATGGATTTACAAGGGAAAATTTTACTACAAACCCGTAAAAAAATCCCAAATCACATCGGTGGCATCAATCGCATTTGATGACTCACCATGACCGCGAGGTTTCGTTCCCCCAGGCCAAGAATGGCCCCCCTCATTTGTTACACAAAGTTGTATTTTCGTTTGCCCCCTACAGGGCGAATACGTCTCGCAATACGCTTTGTCTTTTTGCAAAGTTTTTTGTGCTTTGGCGGGACACCCAGTCAACTTGACCCACTTTTCGATCGTTGCGGGTACAGAAGTGAAATCCGTCACTTTTTCTTTATCTTGAAAAGACCCTTCCCCTTGCCCGCCATTAAATAAAACATTGGGATCATCTTTGGCATGGATATGTAAAACCGAAATGGGTTTTGTCGGTTTACAGTCGATGGTGTTGTCTGTCCCGGTCACCGAGGCAATGGCTTTAAATGTCTTTGTCGAGTCACACGCCAGGCGATACGACATCATCCCGCCATTGGACATACCGATGGCAAAAATTTTGCTTTTATCGATGTTGATTTGCTGAGTGATTTTCTCCACCATCTCGTTAATAAAAGCGACGTCGTTGACTTTTTCGTCGCGTGCTAAAGCGCAACAGCGCCCGGCATTCCAAGTGGCAAATTTACCGGATTTAAAGCGACTAAACCCGTTGGGAAAGGCGACAATAAATCCTTCTTTGTTGGATTTTGAAATCAATTTGTAATGATCATCGATGGCTTGAATACTCATGTTTCCTCCGCCCCCATGGAGCGCCACGATCAGCGATGCCGCTGTTGAAGATTTGTACTGCGGAGGAATGTGGATTTTATAGTAGCGCAACTGATCGGAGCTTTTGAGACTGAAGGTGTAATCACCAGGTGTTACAATTTTATCGGGAACATTTTTTGAGACTTCGGGAGCTGGCTCAGCCGCTTGTTTTTTAGCCCATTTTTCTTTAAGCACTCTCTTGAACCAGCCGTCACCTTCTGCCGAAGAACCGGAGTGAGAACAACCAATAATTAAAAATATCATAAGTACGAAAACATTCATCATTTCCATCCTCGACGATTTTCTTTTATGGATCCATCCACTCTTTGATTCTGCGACTTAAAACGCTCTGAGACAAGACCCTTTTTTTTTGGATTTTTCAAATGGCCGCGCTCATGAGCGCGCTGGCGCCATCGCATGAAGGAAGGCTTGGACAAATGTTGACGCATGAACAAAACCACATCATCCGGCTTGAGTTGAAACTGCATCTCAATCAGCTCAAAGGAAGTCCGATCTTCCAGCGCCATCTTGATCACACGAGGCACATCATCCGCTGAGATGGAATTGATTCGTTGTTTACGCGATAGAGATTTCATAAAATTCCTTTGCTTAGGGTGAACGAGTGAGTTTCTCTCGCAACTCCTGCGCCTTCTGATAAATTCTTTGTTTTTTTGCCGCAGGCATTTTTTCTACCGTCTTGACCATCATGGACATTCGATGATTTTTGCGAAAAAACTCTTTATTCTTTTCAATAAATTGCCAATACAAACCATCGACGCCCTCTTGCCACTCACCTGTTTTGTAAGGGCCCATTTTTTTATAATAATTCGAACCACAGAAATAGGGTTTGGTCGCAAAGATTCCCCCGTCGGAAAACAGAGCCATCCCATAAACATTAGGCCCCATGACCCAGTCCGAAGAATCAATAAACATTTCCATAAACCAGCGATGGGCGTCTTTCGGATCGATTTCCAATAACAACATCAGTGAGCCCACAACCATAAGTCGTTCGATGTGGTGGGCATAACCAAACTTCAATGTTTTACCAATCACATCGTCAAGAGGCTCGATGCCTGTTTTGGCTGAATACCAGAGTTCATTTAATTTTTGCTGATGGCCAAAAAAATTCGATTGTTCCTGAACTTCACTATAATTTTGATAAATGCCGCGAATAAATTCGCGCCAACCAATCACTTGACGGATAAAACCTTCACAAGAGTTCATAGGAATTTTTTTATCTTTTGTCGTTCTTAACGCATCTATTATACAGTCTTTGGGTGTCACTAAACCCGTATTCAAATAGGGCGTTAATATGGAATGATATAAAAATTCTTGATCTTTCGAGAGGGCATCTTCGTAGGGGCCAAAGAGCGAAAAACGTTTATCGAAAAAATCCTTTGCCCAGTTTCGGGCCCCTTGACGGTCTGTTGGCAACCAGAAGTCTGCACTACGTCCTGGATGATCTGCAAACTCGCGATCGACCAAGGCAAAAACTTCCCGATCTAAGCTGTTTGAAGAATACATAGGAATCGATGGTGATCGATGACCGCGAGGAAGTGCTTTCCGATTTTCTTCATCAAAGCTCCATTGACCTCCCTGCGGCAATCCTTTTCCATTGAGCAAAATTTTTAAACGCTTCCTCTGTGATTCATAGAAGGCTTTCATAAATGGTTTTTTTGAGCTGCTAACAAGATTGAGAAACTCTGCTCGTGAGGTTAAGAACATGGGCGACGGGATCATGTGCAAGAGGATATTTTTCTGGGCGAGAGTCTCTTTTATTCTTTTTTCGAAAAACTTATCCTCAATTTCAAACATATCCACATGCAGACATTTTTTTTGACGTAAGAAACCAACCAGTTGTTTTTCAAATGGTCCTTCGGCCTCGCCGAGTTTTTCATAATGAACCTGATAGCCCACACTGCGCAGCTCTTCGGCATACTTTCGCATGGCCGAGAGAAAGAAGATGATTTTGTGTTTATGGTAGCGAAAATGTGTGCACAGTTCACGATCTTCACGCATAAAAATAAGAACATCAGGCCCTGGTTTTACAGACAAAAATTTGGATTCAAAAAGTTGATTGCCAAGAATACAAATGGTTTTCATAGGCTCCATTGGCTCAAAAAGATAAGAAATGCAAAACTGCGAAGACTCCACAGACTCGTCCGCCACCAATTTGTGTTTTTGAGTCCTTGCCAAGATTTTTCATCAAAGCCGTTTGTCAGGCGATTATGATAAGGGACGCTAACGGCAAAGGTGATCGCCCAAAGTAGAATTGTTCCTAGCAAATTAGCGACAAGCCACGCATTACCAGACCTTGCTAACCAAAACGCGGTCACCAATTCGATACACATCACGGGGCCCACCACCCATCCCAAGGCCTGCGTATGACAAGCATGAAACTCAACAAAGTGCTTTCGATCCACCATACGAAAACTCGGATAGTGAATCCGTTGAATGATCAGAATAACCCCTGTCATGTAGAAACAACTGAAGATCTGAAGAACCCATGCCAACCTATCAAAAGAGAAGTTCATGGTTTGCGCACTTCACAATACGGACTGGTTTCACAAGATTTGCGTGGCAAGAGAGGGCGAATTCTTGCAAAAAGAGAATAGAAAATTTGTAGTAAACTATAGAACGGTTGTGCTTTTGCTAACGGAGCGAGAAAACGCAGCGCCGGCAGCTGTTGCCATATACAGATAAACGCGTCCACACCCACATGCAATCGTCCCGCGCGATCCTTGACATGCATATTCTTGTGAATTTCACGCGGATCCAGATTCTCTTTTACAGGATCAAAAGTAGCGCTGGTGATATCAATGAAATCTAAGCTCTCCGCCCCTCTCATTCCTCGATAATGGTTGATTTCGCGTGAACAAAGGTGGCACAGACCATCAAAATAAACTGTCACTTTAGACATACTATCTCCTAAATTTCTTTTGGATCACGGAACGGAATACGGAATTGCAATAGCGAGCCATCCACAACCCCCACCCGGTCGATCCTTGAGGAAGCAGATACCGTTCATCCGATTCAATGGCCACCTTGATTTGACTGGCATACTCATCTGTGGAAATAGAACCTTGGGGAATGTCGAAGTTCTTAGCGTACTTCACCTCGATTTCATCAAACATTCGAGTTTTAATTCCCGGAGTGATTAAACAGAGAGTAGAAACCCCGGTGCCCGCGAGCTCCGCCTCAATACAATCTGTGAAGGCCACAACCGCTGCTTTAGAGGCTGCATAGGTGGAAGCGCAGGGAAAATGCATAAAGGCCGAGACGCTGGAATTATTGATGATCTTTCCACGTTTTCTCTTCACCATTCCAGGGATCACCGCGCGACTCAAGTGCACGAGGGCATTCAGATTGACTTGAAACATGGCGTAGATCTCATCGAGGCTCTGTTCTTCGATCAGCCCTCCGGTGAGAAGGCCGGCGTTATTAAATAGAATATCCACTTCTACTTTTTCTAAAATCCGTGCCAACGCCTCAGTTCCTTCGCGCGTGGAAAGGTCTGTCTTGTAAAAGTGAATCGAAGCCGCCCCGAGGCTCATGAATCGTTTTTCCAACGATTCATCCCAAGATCTGGCTGCGATGTGGACCTTGGCTCCGGAGGACGCTGCCATCTCAGCCACCGCCAGGCCAATGCCCCTGTTGCCACCGGTGATAAAAAATTGGCTGTTTTTAATATTCATGCGTATCTCCTTGAAAAAAGTAGGACAATCGGAAAGAAAATCATCCAGAATATGGCATAGATTAAAATTGTAGAGTGTGACGTAAATGTTAAAACCTGGAACATTTCCCCTGATTTATAACTAAGAGGCCCCATAAAAAATCCCAGAATTGCTGCCAACCAAAGGGGCATTTTTAGTCTTGTGCCTAGATTTATCATCGAGAGTGAAAATAACAACCAAATCGACATCAACCACGTGGGGATTAAAAAAAGTGTTTGTCCATACACAGCCGTCCACTCAAAACGCAGCAAAAGAAAATCAAATAAAATACCGATGATAGAAATCGTCGCGCAGGCGATGAAAATTTTTAAACTGAATTGTTTTCTGTATATTAAAAAACACAATAAAACTCCCGGAAAGAGTAACAACCATGACGCAAATTCACTTTGCGCAAGAAAAACACACGCAAACCACCCAATATAAAACCAAAGAAAAATAAAAAGAGATTCTAAGTTTTTCATTTTGCACCGACCCATTGGTAGTCAATCTTCACATTCAAGGACTTGCCAGAATCATCCATAATATTTGAGATCCCTGCGTAGGACTTGAGACGTTTCGTTTTTGCATCATAGGCTACTTTAAGCTCGCGGACAAAAAGTCTTGCGAGCCAATGACTCGCACGAATTCCAAACTCCTCCGCCTCCGATGGAGAAGGTATTTTATAGCCGGTTAGCGAAAAAAAATCTTTTCTCTCAAGCACACCAAATTTGAATTCTATTTTCTGAGAAGAAAGTTTGGTAAAATTCATTTTGATGAAATTATCAAAACCTTGACTAAGAACCATGGAATCTTCGAGAGGAACCGTTTTTTTAAAAACACTCTTCTCGTTTTTAAAATCTTCAAACTCGACAGAGTTTGCAACAGTACGCACCTGCGTTTTTACATTGAATCTTGAGTCCTCAAACGTGGTATCTGGAACTGTTTTACTTTTTGAAAAATCTGACTTCATCACAGCAAAGACGCGACCATCTGGTTTTTTATATTCCACTTGAATCATCTTATTCAGTCCAGAATCATCGACTTCGACATTGTGAGATTCTAAATAGACAATCTCATTCTTGTTATTTCTCGCCACACCCAGTAATGTTTCTGCAAACGACGGGAGGGACATAAGCATAATGGCAAGACTCAAGATTCGTCTCATGGCTTTCTCTTTAGAAACACCAAAGTCACTTCGCCCAAATAAATTCCTAGTTTGCTCATTTTAGACTTATTAAGCATCACTTCGTCGTTCATTAAATACATCCAATCGTCGAAGTGCACCTGGTAAGTACTATTACCAACTGTTAAGTTGAGAGCATAGTTCCAACGAAAGGCATTACCCATGGCTTCACCATGGGCTTCGCCAATGACATCGTCCGCTGTTCCTGTGTATTTACCATCGCCGATCTTTTTAAGTTTCCAAACCCTTTTGGATTTAGTTCCATCGGAGTATTCAAAATCTTCATCCAATATTCCCGAATCACCATTCCACGTGGCTTTCATCAACACCTTGAATCGTTTTAAAATCAGACCCGATCTGTCTTGAAAAAAACCATGGGCTTCCAAGTCCCCATTCAGATACTGCTCAAGAATTAATTTTGGTTTTTCCTCTTTATAGTCCTGAACCTGCACAGATGAACAGCCAGTGAGATAACTCATTAAGTACGCCATAAAAAAAATTCCTTTCGTTCGAAGTTTTTTATTTACCAATAAATAATTGATCATAAATTACTCCCAAGTTGTTGAAGATAGTCTTCCAATTCCAAAAAGCTAACCAGACTGTGCAAGGATGATTTTGATTCTCGCGCAATAAGCGGTGCCTGACCTCCGGCAATTAAAATTTGTGAATGATCGCCGAGTCGTTTTTTGATCGCACTCACATAAGTCAATGTCTCCTGGCGCGCGCCCCCTTTGGGAGAAATCGTTGATACCACTAAAACATGCGAAGCATTGAATCTTAATGCCGTCTCCGATAGATCTTGCGCGGGAGAGTGTGGCCCTAAGTAAAGAGATGTAAAACCATGCGAACGAATTAAAAGATGCGCAAGAAGAAGTCCAATTTCGTGATGGTCCCCCTCTGGAGTTGCAAGGACAAAACGCACTTTTTTAAATATATCTCGCGTGCTTTTTTTGGTTTTGATACCAGAAAGAGCCGAATAGATTTTTTCTTTAATGAATGAAGACATCACATGTTCTTGTGACACCGAGGTGAAGCCCGCTTCTACCTGGGCAGCTAAACACTGAAGCACAGGTACTAGGAAATTGTGTACAAGTTGGCTCGCATTTTTTTCCTGGATGCTTTTGATGTGATTTTCGAGATCTTCCCATTTTTGCAATGCCATGAGATCCATAGCCTGCGACACGAATGTCGATTTTCGATTTGGTTTTAAGTCCTTCTTGGCGGTTTCGTTTTGCTCGAAGAGGCCATGCAATTTTTGTTGCGGGAGCCCCGCCAACTTACTGATGCGATGTCCTCGTTTAAGAAGCTCACGAAGTAGGAGGGCACGCTCCACATCCGACTTTGAATACTCACGGCGTCCAGTCTCACCTCTTTTTGGTACAAACGCGGAATAGCGATTCTCCCAACCTCGAATTGTAAATTCAGAGAGACCTGTTAACTCGACCATTTGACGTATAGAAAAAATCTCGTTTCGTTGCATATTTATCTTATAAGCCATACCTCTCTATATTGTATAGAATTTTCTATACAAAACGACAGACCCAGTCTCTTGTCGACGCAAACCCCTCGACACCGCTAACTCCATGCGCCACAAACTAAGGTGCCTTCTCCATGCCCGAAACGAAGAAAAAGAGTACTAAACCTTTAAATTCCAAGATAAGTTGCCCGCTACTTTGGGGAACACGCCTATGGAAACAACAAAAGCACGTCCTAGTTTTGAAGAAATTTATATGGAGCTAGCCCATGCCTTAGCCGCTCGCTCCACCTGCCATCGTCTGAATGTCGGTACGGTGATTACCTCTACCGATTATCGCAAAGTGTTGGCCATTGGGTACAATGGCAACGCCGCAGGTTTGCCAAATAAATGCGATCGCATCGAGGCGGGAAACTGTGGCTGTTTGCATTCTGAAGAAAATGCTGTGATCAATTGCGACTCTCCACGCGCCGTGGAAAAACATGTTTTTGTCACCCATCTCCCCTGCGCTGCTTGCGCCAAACGCTTGATCAATTTGGGTGGGGTACGCAAAGTTTTTTATCGCACACAGTACCGCTTGCCTGAGTCCTTAGAACTCTTGAAATCGGTAAATATCGAAGTCGTGCATTTGCCAAAAACCGAAAGCGGCGCTGCTGAGCTCACCGTTTAAAACTGTCCATCGCAATTTCTCCGTCCTCACCAAGTACTAAATGATTGGTGAACTCCTGACTGAGATAAAAAGCCAGAGAACAATAATACAACCAAATCAGAAAAATAATCATTGAGCCCGCAGCCCCGTAGATAGACCCAAGGGCGAAAGTAGTAAGATATATTCCCACGAGTTCTTTTCCTAAAGCAAAAAAGAGAGCGGCCATCATTCCGGCAATCAAACTTTTTGGCCAAGAATTTTTTTTTGTTGGAACAAAACGAAATACGCAGGCGAAAATAAACGTTTGCAACGTCACTGTAATCATAAAAGAGAGAAAAATAAAAATCGCAGCATGAACTCCCTGCATAAAACTATTGATAACGGTGCTCATGATCAAAGATGCCAACATCAGCACGGCCATACCGACCACTAACGCGGAAAACACCAACCGATCGCGTAGAAAACTTAAAAAACTCCAAGAAGAATCTGTAGAATTTGTTTCATTAATTTTATCCATGCCGTATTGCAGTTGAGAAAAAATCGATGAGGCCGAAATAATAATCACAAGGAATGACAGCGTACCACTCACACCATGGTAGGTCTGGCTTTGTGCACCCTGGGCAATGACACGAAAAAAAGCTCCAGCTTCGGGCCCCATTAATTTTTGTGATTCGTTGACTATAGAAATTCTATAGGATTCAGGCAAGAGGGTTGCGGTGATTAATAAGACGACCAAAAAGGGAGCCACAGCTAAGGTAATACAAAAGGCCAGAGAGGACGCGAGCGTTAATATCTCGTGTTTGCTAATCTCCGTGCTTAAATTGAAAAATCGCCGCTTAAAGAGACCCATCTCTTTTAAAACTGTTTGATCGGCGTGGTGGACGCCGGTGTGGATTTTAGAACCCTAGGCTCGGGAATAAAATTTACACCCTTGCGGCCTAAAGTTATATTTTTTTGTGCGCGGATTTCTTTGTTATTAAACGTCCAGCACTCACCTGTTTCATTAAGAAAAACCACCCAAAAAAGATCATATTCACAAGAGTAATCGATTAAAAAATGTGCCATGCCGGCTCCCATACTCGTTTGTAGGGGAATGGGCGGGTTTAGTTGAATTAACATTTTGAACTCCTCTCCCTCATCTCACCACCTTTCCAAGCAAAGACGACGCCAATCTCCGGGTGGTCTTAAAATGGTGCTTATTTCATTTTTGAATAAAGATGTCCAAAAAAAGTACTCAATGGAAACCATTTTTTTATAACGTGGCTCCCATGGGGAATAAATCAACCTACCGGATGACCCGCTCAATCTGAGAGCTAATTCATTAGAGCCATTTATTTATTGGGAACAATGTAAAGCCATTGATGGCTATCGGAAGTTTTTCCTGTTTGCAATGACGTGATCTGTTCGTAAAGTTTCGCTGCCACAGGACCCATACCCGCTGTGTTTGCAGAATCAAAATTCATTTGAAAATCACCAGAGGTGAGATCACGAATGGGTGTAATCACGGCCGCCGTACCAGTACCAAAGGCCTCTGTAAATGTGCCCGCCTTGTGAGCGTCTTGTAGCTCTGTCAGTGATATCAGACGTTCTTCCACAACTTGCCCTGATGATTTTAATAGATCGATGGCCATAGCCCGTGTTCCACCGTCGAGGATTGTGCCCGTGAGTTTGGGTGTAATGACTTTTCCATTCACCACAAAAAATACGTTCATCGTTCCCACTTCTTCGATATTGATTTTATCCACATCCAACCACAAGACTTGCGCAAAACCTTTTTCGCGAGCTTGAAGTGCTGCTTTTAAACTTCCGGCGTAGTTGGCACCAGCTTTGGTCGCCCCCAACCCACCAGGAGCGGCGCGGGTGTATTCTTTTTCCACCCAAATGCGCACAGCTTGCGAAGTGCTGCCGTAATAATTGCCCACGGGCGAAAGGACGATATAAAAAATATATTCTGTCGATGGACGAACTCCCAAAAAGGCTTCCGTGGCTATCAACGTGGGACGAATGTACATCGCCGTGCCGGGCTCTGTAGGAATCCAATCTTGATCCACACGCAAAAGGGCACTGAGTCCCTGCATAAAAAGATCTTCAGGCGGAGCCACCATACATAAACGATCCGCCCCATCAGCCATGCGTTGCCAATTGAAATGCGGTCGAAGTACGGCGATCTGATTTTCTTTTTGGCGAAACGCCTTCATTCCTTCAAAGAGTGCTTGCCCGTAATGAAGTACACTGGCGCAGGGATCGATAGAAAATGGTGCGTAGGGAACAACTCCCGAGCTGTACCACCCGCCCTTGGCTTGTGAATAACGAGCAACGAACATGTGGTCGCTAAAATGACGACCAAAACCTAATTGGTCAACGGGAGGACGCGATTTGGGCGTGCTAGTGCGCGTGATTGAAATTTCCATGTGAAACCGTATAGCACATCGCTGTAGATTCGCAAGCTCCTGCGCTAAGGATCCACTCGTCGGAGGCGAAATTCGGCGTCTAATGCACTGGAACGAAAAGCATCAAAAAGTTTCGCATTTGGATCGAGGTTTGTATAAATCTTACTGAGACGACACGCATCTTGAGACGCACTCACTGGTCTCCCAAGGGAGTATCGCATAATTTTTTCTGCAAAACAGACTTTTGCTGATTGTTGTCCTGCAATGTATTCACTGTAATCGATGGCTCCGTTGACCTGAGCCCCGGCGCCAAAAAGAGCCGACATGTCCACCTGTGAATCTACGGGAACAGTGGCATCAATCGCTGTTGTCGTATCACTAAAAATTGGCTCTTGGGTGATAAATGAACCAAACGAATTGTAATTAGAAAGCGCAAATCCAAGAGGATTAATAACATTGTGACAACCGATACAGTTGGCCCCCGAAGTTTTGATACGAACCTTATCTCGCGTGCTCGTTATATGGGGGACAGGAATGCTGTTAAAAACATCCATAGCATCAGCTGGAGGCGCAGCCAGATTTAAGCACAAAATATCTTTACGCACACGATGCCCTCTTACTATCGGACTGGCAAACTCACTTCCCGAGGCCAAGAACGCTCCGCGCGTCAAAATACCAGCACGTTGGCTTGCTGGAAAACGAACTGCGTTAGATTCGGAGATCTTCGTTGGCGCGGACGTAGAAAGTCCGTACAGCGAAAGAAGACTTGGAGAACGCGCAAAAGAAACGTTGGTGGTAAAAATATCTTCATACGATCCACCAGAGAGGGAAACATAGGAACCAAGTTCTTGAATTTCGGAAATCATATCTGTACGCAGTTGTGCATTAAACGTCACTGGCGTGATCAGTGAAAATCGGGCATTGGTATTAAATTGCGGTGTACGATCCAACTTTAACCAGTCGTTAAAATATTCACGTAGGGAATCATCCATCTTGGCCTGCTGATTTAACACATAGTTAAGCGCCTTCAAATATCCTTCGTCGGTCGTGAGATCATCGCCCAGAGCCATATTCCACAATCCTTGATCGGGCATGGAATTCCAAAAACGAAAACTCAAACGATTGGCAACCGCAAATGAGCTCAACCAATAAACCTGCGAGCCCTGATAATTATTAGCAAGGAGATTTTGGTCTTCAAGACGTAAAAGAAAATGGGGTGATACCAGAAGCCGGAATAATAATTGACTGACTCCCTCCTGCACAGAGCTGGCACTATTGAGCTCCTCAACCAAAGGAGCTAATTCATCTACAACAACTCCTGTATTCAGTCGCACGTTTTGTTCCGGTGTGCGTAAGGGACGTCTATAGATACGACTCGCTAAATTGTTTACCAAACGACTACGGCATGTCGTATTCAAATTCGAAATTGTAGTTGCTGTGCAAGCGCCCGGTTCAAGATTGATATAAAAAGTCACAAGAGACTGTAGAGCTGAGGAGTTATCAACCACGCTTTGCGCCAATCGGTCCGCCACGGTAAAAAAACCATTGGCATGATCACCGTTTAAGACATCATTTTCTCGTTTAAAATATTCGCCTGTGTCTTCTGGAAAAAAGACGCCGCCCATTGCAGTGGTGATAAAGGTATTGGCCGTGGACGCCGAAAGCGCAGGTACTAAAATATCACGAAGTGTATTCAGATATTGCCTTTGGCTCAAGCGTTTCGCATTGACTGCGGCAATATTTGTATAACTCACTTTGCTCTCATCACATGCGTAGGGGGTATTTGTCGAACTCATGTCCAAGACCCAGGTGTAGATCAATTGGTAATCACTGTCTGGAATTTGGTATGTTGTGTTCAACGGCATATTATCTGTAGTGGCCACTGGATCATTAAAGTTTTTCAGACGGAAAATGAGTTTGGAATTCTGAGGACTACCAGGAACAATGAGACCGCTCCTGACAAAATCACTCTCGTGAGAATAATTGAACGTCGGAGCACTGCCACCATCCGTGTGACACCCCATGCAATCTCTTTGCAGAATAGTTTGGACTTTGCCAAAAAGATCCAGCTCCAAACTACTCCGTGATGAAGAAGACAAATTCATATGTACCGGATTTCCACAACCATTCATAGAAACCACCAGCCACGTCAGCAAAAGAAAACTTATCTGCAACATTTTAAACTTCATATTTTTTGTCATGACTGACTTCCTGGTGGAAGTGGCAAGGACTCTTTATAAAAGTGGTAATTGTGTCGTCCATATTCCTGTGTATACAAATCTGCTGTTGAAATATTCCAGGTTGTTCCACTGAACTCTGAGCCAATATGGCCATAGCCTCCCACATTCGAAATCCCATTGTTCTGCGCGCCAATGCGACTGTCGGTACGACCACGGAAGAACTGATTGATAGTGTCGTCTTCGTACTCGGAAGGATTTAAACCCATAGCTTTTAAAATTGTTGTTAAAGAACGGTTGTAATGCTGACCGTAGTAAGAATGTCCAAATGTAGAATCTGCGGGATTTACATCAAAGTTGTCGCCCTGTAAACGATGTGGTCCGAATTCTCGACGTGAGTAATCGATAAGGTAACCTGTATTTAATGAACCATTGGCGCCGCCAATCATTAAGCACGGTCGATTCATATCGCTATGAACAACACTACTTTCGAAGGTGGCGTGAACCAGAGAATTATCAAGAATCGACTTACCATTTGTGTCTTGCATGCTGTTTAAAGTTAATGTCAATGGCGCTAAAAAGTTATCCATATACATACGCCAAATCTGCGCCATCCAGACGTGATTCACGCGGTTGTTGTTTTCAGCGATGGTCGTCCAAGGTTTGTGACTATGACCTTGGTGAAAGTCTTCTGCGTTATTGCGATCAAAATGATCAGATATACTTGTGTGAAAGCCAAAAACTCGATGTATATCACACGATGCGGCAGCTGCAAATATTCTCGCATAGAGTTGGAAAGCATAGGCATGCTGTTCGACATTGTAAAGATCAGGGGCAATATTATCCGTGCGTGTTTGATTGGTATTGATATTAGAAAACGTACATCCAGAAACAGAAGTGACTGTCCCACCGGGCAAACGGGCTTGAATGTCAGAGAGTTGATCCATAATATTATCTAAAATCAGACGGTCCGCAGAACTGATATTGCGACCATTCGTCACACGCTGATAGTCTCCTAAAACGCGAGTTAAAATATCGCGACGACGGTGGGGAACAGTGGTCGTGGTGGTTCCCCCTTCGATTCGGCCATTAAATAGAGAATCAAACAACGCATAAGGCTCTGGCCAACGACGTCCGACCTGATTGATATTTCCCAATGTGTCACCAGCAAACGAGTACGAATTGTAGGTACTGCTTAAAATAAGTGGATCTTGTGTATAAGGAGTAAACCGACGATTGTTCGCTAATACCTGATCGATCGTACGCAGTTTTTTGAGCAAGACCACTTGGGTATCATGTCCATCGGTAGCGGCCACATTGCCCAGCATATGCCCCTGCCCATGAGCAATTCGCGTGTGAAAATTCAGCGCACGGAAAATATTCATTTTGTTCACTAAAGGATTCATTCGATTCCCTAAGATCAAAGAAAGATCGTTAGTCGATGTGGGACTCACAAATGTATTGAGTGGTTGGTAACGAAATGCATAATCTCCATTGCTGGGTGTATAAATTTGTGAAGGTTGATTGAGTGTTGGAAACCAATGTTGATGATGCCCGTAATCGTAGCCGCCGACAAAATTAAAGTATCTTTTCACTGGAGCTACGCTTTGCGCCCATGTCTCTCGGGGCAAAAGCGAGGGTAAGATTGGCAAAGCCAACACAGCGCCGCCGGAACCTTTTAAAAATAAACGACGAGAAATATTTTTAGGCTGTTTCAAATGGAACCCCCGCAACTCTATCCTCTTCGGAAAAATCGAAGGTAAGCTGTAGCTTGGTCGAGTGTTTTTTTCACATTTCTCTCAATATGAAACAAGCAAACATCTTCAATCTCAAATTGAATGACTCAGGTGGAGAATTGTCTATTCATTCTGCAATGAGCTGATGTCGTCGTCGAAAAAAATAAAGGGCAAAAAAAGTATGCATGATAAAAAGACAGAGGAAAATTTCGAAAAATGACAGCTGCATATAAAATAATCCCATAAGCAAAATCGAGGCTAAAACCATAAATAATGAGTTATTGATATTGTAAGCGGCGATCACCTGTGAGCGCACTTCGACAGAAGATTTTCTCTGCACCAAGGCATTGAGGGGGACAATGTACAGACCACTCATAAAAGCGAGAAGAATCAACAAGAGCGTGGTAGTCACCCCTATACCTTGTTGGAGGAATGACAACAAGGTCCCATTATCTTCGCCCACAGGTTGCAAAAATAAAAAACAAAGGCCAAAGAGTGACGCTCCCACACCGATGATTCCGCAAAAAATAATTTTTACTATATCAAACCGACGAATCAAATAGTCACAAAAGACAGAGCCTATGCCAATACCAACCGAAAAGAGTGTTAAGAAATACGTAATGAGTGTTTCATTGCCATGAAAGTGATTTAAACAAAGTCCCGGCAATATTGACAATACGAACGATCCCACAAACCAAAACCATGAACCACCCAAAATGGCTCCGGAAACTGCCGTATTTTGTCGTGCAAAGCGCAACTGACGCCATGTGGTTGTTACTGGGTTCCAGTGAATTTTTAATTTTGCATTTCCAGGTTGCGCGGAAGGAATTTTTCGACTGCTCAGATAACCGATCACCGCGACGACCAATAAAACTACGGCCACGATGATCGATCCCTTGGGTAAAGAAATAAGAACTCCGCCCAAGATTGTACCTAAAAGAATGGCGAGAAAGGTGCCCATCTCTATCAGAGCATTGGCCGCAATCAATTTGTCATTCGGGACATGTTGAGGAAGGATACTAAACTTCGCTGGCCCAAAAAATGTGGACTGTGCACCCATAAAAAATAATGTGATCAAAAGAAATTCGTAATCTTCCATCCACAACGCAAACGCCGAAAAAATCATAATCACAATTTCGAGGATTTTGGTCAGTCGCAGAACGACACTTTTATCGTACTTGTCTGAAAGTTGTCCTGCCACTGCGGAAAAAATAAAAAATGGTAGAATAAAAATTCCACCAGCAAAGACCACGGTCTGTGCGGGGGGAAGGCCAAAAACATGGACAGAATAAATCGTCACAGCAATGACAAATGCATTTTTTAAAAGATTGTCGTTGAACGCACCTAAAAATTGCGTCCAAAAGAGTGGGTAAAACGAGCGATCCTTGAGTAAATGCATGCCTTATCTTGCGAGGGACTCATCTCGGAGGTCAAGGTTGGGCGCTTCTTTAGGGCGTGCCCCCACACCCGAGTCTTGATAGGTCAAACGGGCGCTCTGTGAAAGTGGCGACGTGATGTTGTAGGCGCCTTGATGCTCCTGAAAATAAGGCGCTTCGAGAGGAATTTTCCCGTGCCCCCCAGGTATATCTAACGTGAGTTGGGGGATCATGTAGCCAGGTAATTGTCCGCGAATTTCGCGCAGGATTTGCTGAGCTCGCTCTACCGAAACACGAAAATGTGAAGTGCCACGCGCGCGATCGAGAATATGCAGATACTGCGGAACGATTCCGCATTCCACTAATTTATAACTCAGTTCCTTAAGGATTTCCGCCTTGTCATTGCAATCTTTGATCAGCACACTTTGATTGAGCAGTAGCACACCTGCTTTTTGCAGGCGACGCATGGCTATCTTAAACTCATCGGTCACTTCTCGCGGATGCATCACATGTACCATCATCGTCAATGGGAGTTTTATTTCGGAAAACACTTGTAACAACGACGGTGTAATCCGAAAAGGGTTAAAAACCGGAAAGCGTGTATGGATGCGCAAGGTGCGCAGATGGGGTATCTCCGCCAGACGCGATAAAAACCCGCCTAGTTTTTCATCGCTCATCAATAACGGATCCCCACCTGACAAAATCACTTCCCGCAACGAAGTGGTGTCTGCAATGTATTGCACAGACTTTTCGAGAACATTTTTCGAAAAAGTATTTTCAGGTTTTGCTACCAACTCTCGACGAAAACAATAGCGGCAATAGGATGAACATAGCGGTGTTAAAAAAAGCAAACAGCGGTCAGGATAGCGATGAACAATGGCCGGCGTGGGTTGATGTTGTCTTTGCTCGCCGTGAACACGGTCGCCAATGGGGTCACTGAACTCATCACTTTTCCAATCCAACTCCGCCAAGGTAGGAAATGTGATTTTTGCCAGAGGGTCGTTCATTTCGTTAAGATTGAGTAAAGAAAGATAGTACGGTGTGATTTGAAATTGAAAGTTTTGACTGGTTTTTTCCAGCCCAGACTCAAGCCAAGGAGCCAACTCGCGGAGCTGCGTAACATTTTTAAGCGCATGATTTTGCTGCCAGATCCAATCCCGCCAGTCAGACTCAGAATATTGATTAAAAATCGGGCTTTGCATCGTCATTGGTTTAATGAACGATGGCACTTTCGTCAATCAGGCTTTTAGTCCAGGAGATCAATATCGACTACCTTCACACTATGAGCCAAGGCATAATGATTCCATGGATTTAGCAACTATTTTAGGTGTCATAATTGGTTTGGCAGCCATCCTGGGCGGAAACGCTATGGAAGGTGGCCATTTGGATTCACTCATGCAGCTGACAGCGGCCATCATCGTAATGGGCGGTACCGCTGGTGCCGTTTTGTTTTCGAACGAGATGTCGGATATCAAAGCGGGTTTACGCTATTTTGGTAAAACTTTCTTCGACAAACATGCCGACATGAAGAAAAATCTCGAAGAGATTATTCAATGTTCACAGATTGCAAAAAAAGAATCCATTCTTGCTCTAGAAAAACGCCTCAACACCATAGAAAATGACTTTTTTCGCGATGCGATCTCGGCCGTCATCGATGGTATTGATCCGGTTATGGTCCGCGATATTTTTGAAACACGCATGCAAAAAGAAGAAGAAGAGATCGCTGCTGCTGGTAAAATTTGGACCGATGCTGGTGGTTTTTGCCCGACGATCGGGATCATCGGTGCGGTTTTAGGTTTGATTCACGTGATGAACAACTTATCCGATCCATCAAAACTCGGTCCGGGTATTGCGGTCGCGTTCGTTGCCACGGTTTACGGTGTTGGCGCTGCCAACCTTTTCTTCCTCCCCGCTGGTAATAAAATTAAAAAGAAAGCTCACCATCACGTGGCCGAACGCCAAGCCCTCCTTGAAGGCGCTTTGATGATTGGTGCCAATGCGAATCCTAAAGTTGTAGAAAGAAAACTGCGCGCTTACACCGGAATCGAAGCAGAAAATGGCTAAAAAGAAAAAGCACGAAGAACATGAGAATCACGAGCGATGGCTGGTGTCCTATGCCGATTTCATCACGCTTCTTTTTGCATTTTTCGTCGTTCTTTATGCCACCTCTACCCAAGATAAAAATAAACAAAAACAATTCGAAGGGTCGATTCGTAGCACTATGAATGTCGGTATGTTTGGCGGTGGCTACAACCCCCTTAACATGCAAGTGGGCTCCGAGCTTGAACCGCTTGGCAAACAAATGAAAAACGCTTTGCCGATTGATTTACAAAGTTATTATCAAAAAAAGATCAATTCTCGGTTAAGCAAAGAGGAAAAAGGCGGGCTGATCCAAGACGTCACCTACGACTCAAGCGGCGTGCGCATCCGTCTGCAATCTTCGAACCTTTTTAAGCCCGCAGATACACAACTCAACCCGGCTTCTTTTGTAGCTCTGGGAAAATTAGCCATTATTCTGAAAAACTCCAACCGCCCCATCATCGTCGAAGGTCACACCGACAATCAGGCGCTTGATGGCACAGGCGTTGTGAAAACAAATTGGGAACTCGGAGCTCTGCGCGCTACCACGGTGGTACGCCTTTTTATCGATGAGTTCCAAATCCCCGCCGAACGCCTTTCCGCCGCCACCCACGCCGAAACAAAACCTATAGCGCCCAACAATTCCGCTCAAGGACGCTCAGAAAATCGCCGCATCGAAATTTTCATCCCCGCCGCCATTAACGGCAAGTAGATCCTCCGCACTTACGCTGCTTCAATCTTCCTGAGCGAAGCGAAGGACCTCTGTTGCTTGGGATAGTGACTCAATATTCCTCACCCATTGCCTCACTTTGAGAAAATGTGGGCATTCGCTTAAGAAAATTTATGACCTGACGATAAGTCTGTATGCGCTTTTGGGCTATTGTTTTTATTTTTATGATAACTACAGGTTGTGCGAAGGTCGTTGATGACTTCGTGACTGGTGGTGATCCTGCAACTCCCACGGGTCCCGTTTTTGATGACGAAGACGAAGACACATCCAATCAGCTTAAACTATCACCGGGTATGGTGCGCACCACCAGTTCAACAGGTGTGAACATGACCGCACGAATTACCCACACACGCCACACGATGACAAGCGCCAACGTCAGCGCCGTCATAGGTCTCCATAAAAGCCGATAACTTTACCTAGACTTTTGTCGTGAGTCATTAACCCCTTATATTTCATTTTCTTTTCGTTCCTGCCGATATGTAGTTCAATAAGATATGTCAATTAAATGGAAAATCACCCTTAGTTTAATCGTCGTCTCCCTTCTCCTTGTTTCTATCTACATTTTTATGGCGACGCACATTTTTGAATCCGATAAAATCAGCTACATTTTTGATGAACAGCAAAATAAAATTCAGCTGAAAGTACAAAAATTTAATCAAACTGTCGACAGTTCCATTTGGTTTGCCAGATTGTTGTTTAAAGATCAGAACGTCGAAGAAAAAAAGCCTGAACAGGAAATTCTTCTCAAAAACCAAAACTACATTAATGGCATTTTTATTTTTAATTATCAGAGCAAAGACATCTCTTCCTATTTCCAAAAAGATCCAGAATTTAAAATAGACCCCAACCTTGTTTATGGCAAAATCAACTATAAAAAAACCCACGTTGTTCACTACATGGGCGAATGGTTTTTAGCTTCCATTCCAATGCGCCAAGAAACACACAAAGTTCTCTGGTTATTAATCCAGTGGAAAGATGATGCCAGCACTTCGGAAAATACACAGACACTTTTTTTTGAAAACCTTAAGGTTGTGGAAAAAAGCGGCGTCGATTACATCGACGATCAAGAAGCCACGCAAGTGATTCAGAACTTCCTTGCCACAACGACGGATATCTCAATTACCACGACAAAATTAAAAGTGGGATCGTCTTCCTACTTATCTTCGTTTGCCAAAACAAATCAAGAAGGCCTTAACTTTGTTTCCCTCACCAACGAAAAAGACGCCCTTATGGCTCTGAATGAGTTGTATAACAAATCCGTTATATTTTTAATCATCAGTGCACTTGTCACGTTTGTGGTCTCTCTCCTCCTCTCGAACAGCCTCACCTATCGTATTAATCAACTCACTGGCTTGGCTGCTGAAATTGGTAAAGGAAATTTTAATATCGCCTTTGATGAAAAAAGCTCCGATGAAGTGGGAATTCTTTCTAAGGCGTTTGGAAAAATGGGCACAGAGATCCAAAAACTTTTTGCCGACAATCTCGAAAAAGACCGTATGGAGCGCGAATTAAAAACAGCGGGGATTATTCAAGATAAACTTTTTCCTGTGGAAAAAGACAAAACCTTTAAAAACTACCAGGTCTCCGGACATTACCTCACCTCCACCGAGTGCGGTGGTGACTGGTGGCAATGCTTCGAAGTCGGCGGTTACCTCTACCTCATCATCGCCGATGCCACAGGGCACGGGACGCCGGCGGCCCTTGTTACGTCGGCCTCCAATGCTGTTGTTTCCTATCTTCGTCAAAGAGAAACCAATCTCGAAGAGCTGGTCGATGCGTGGGACAATGTTGTGTACTCCACGTCTAAAGGCGAAGTTCTTATGACCGCACAAATTTGCCGTATTCATTTAGCGACAGGCAAAGGCGAAATCATCAATTTGGGTCACGAACCGCCAGTCCTTTATACAGCTTTGCAAAACAAAGGGACTTATATGTCACTTTCTCCCAACTATAGTCTTGGAGAAAGAAAAAATTCGTCTAAGAAAATACAGACTTTTGAATTGCAACCAGGCGATCATTTCTTGATGTACACCGATGGAATTCAAGCTTCCATGTTCAAAGAAAAACACGAAATGAGTGAAAAACAAATTCTCAAGCTTTATAACACGTACTTTCAAATGACACCCGACGTAGCCCACATGACATCGAGTTTGTATCGATTCCTTCGCGAAAAATCAGATCCCATTGAACAACTCGAAGATGATATCACCTTAGTCTCGGTCACAAGACAAACCTAGCTCCGCGCCCAAGGTTGTGACAAAATTTTGATCGGCCTCTCGTCCACTGAGCTAAGTCTATTTCTCACTCAGAGAGCTTACGCTCTGCGCCAACAGTGCTACAATTTTAGCTGTGGGAGTATCAAGCTTTTTTCAAGGATTACAACCTTTTGAACGACGACTGATTTATATCAGTTTCGTTGGTATTTTTATTTGTTTATACCTCCTACGCTTCCACAACTTTTCAGAAATGTACGCACAGAAATTAGAAAAAGAAATCGGTTATCTGGTCGAAGCACAAAAAGATATTCGCATTAAAAATTACGCGCGCACCCTCTGGGAATCTGCGCAAAAAAATCAAAGTGTGCGTGAAGGTGACAAAGTTTATACCGGCGAAAAATCGTCCGCTATTATCTCACTCAAAAACGAATCGCGAATTGAATTAAAATCAAACAGCCTTGTTGAATTTAAGAAAATTAGGAATCAAAACATCGCTGATTTATCAGAAGGTCAGTACCGTGTTGCTGTCTCGAAAGATATTAAGGTTTCTATTCACGGACAGATAGCTAAAATTGAGGGAAAATCGGAAATTATCCTCAACGTTGATAAGAATAAAAAAGTAAGTATCCAAACACTACAAGGGGCTCCGAAAGTTCAATACCAAGCAAAAACATACACTCCCACTGTTGAGTCTACCGTTGAAATTGAACCTGAGATCGTAAAAAATGAAACGCCTGTTGCCCCGCAAAAAGCACCGGCAATTCAAATACGCAAAAGTCAGCAAAGCTTTAACTATGTTTTAAAGTTGTACGACAAGTACGAACGCGTCGGTCAAGAGTTGAAGGAAAAACCAGCTCTCTCGACACTCGTTAATGTGTCTATCCCACTGCCCATAGAAACTTACGACAGCAGCAAAGATATCTCCATAGAACTCAGTGTTGATGCCGAACAAAGTTCCCCGATGAAGTATGACATCGATCCTTTTGAGCACACGCTCCCACAAGCGTTCATTGGTGAGAACTACTGGCGTGCTTCCCAACAGAAAAACAATTGGTCGGAAGTTTCGCGCTTTACTGTAAAAGGAGTCACTCTCCCACAATCAGCTCTCTCCACAAAGTGGAGCTCGACAAAACTTGTTCTGCAAAAAGGGGCTGCGGAAACGGTTGTGGACCTCTCTACGAAGATGGCTGCCAATGGTTATCTGATTTCTTCCTCGCGCCAAGAGCAATTTGACTCATCAGCTATCACTTATTGGTCTTATCAAGATAAAATTCATCTTCTCTTCACCCGCCCCGGTCTTTACTATTACCGTTTTCGCGCGGTGGATGAGAGCATGCAGTTGGGACAATGGTCCGATGTGACGACACTTGAAGTGATTGAACCACCAACCCTCGCCACTCCGCAATTTGCTTCGCAAGAATATAAAGTGACTGCGGGCGAGAGTCTCTTTTTAACATGGATGACGCCAGATCCTTATAAAAACTATCGCGTAAAAATTTATACCACAGCAGAAGATAAAATTGTTGAACGTGTTGTCACAGATCCTTTTTTACGTTGGACTCCTAAAAATGCAGGCGACTACTACGCCGAAGTGACAACTCTCGGACCTTACAAGCAGGTTTCTGTACCCGGACGCGCCTCTATTTTGGTCAAAGGTATGGAAATTCGCTTAACCAACGACGACGCGGATAAAGACAAAGGCGACGAATCAGAGCGTGAAGTGGCATCACAAATGGTGGACGATACAAAAATGCAAGTCAAAGCTGAGTACCCGACGATTCACTTAGGTTACAATGCAGACTTCGTATTATCGCGCGCGACGTTCTCCACAAACTACTATGATGGTTTTAACTCCAAATCCCTCGCTGACAACCGCGTGCTAGCTGTGGCAACACCCGGCGCACAGGTCTCTGCTTTAGGCTGGTTTGACCATCATGGTGGCGAAGCCATCGTGCAAAAAAATCTTTCCAGCAACGAGCCTGGCTCTGCTGATTTTTACTCAGCTGAAGTTCGTTATCACTACCGTTTTTACGGCAAAGATGAGCAACCGGGCAGCGTCGGCTTCCACCTCTCCCCGTTTATCGGTTACGAAATGTTCTCTAACAGCAACTCGACAAATTTCTTATCTGAATACAATCTTATGAAGATGGGTTTCTTTATGGAAGTTCCACTCATGCAAAGCTGGGCCGTGGGTCTCACTGGTGGTTATGGCTCGGGAGATTCCTTATCTAAATACGAAGCCGCCTGGGATGTTTCTTATTATTTCAAAAAGCAATGGACCATGGGTGTTGGCGTAAAAACCAATCTCATCTTTGGAACCAATAGCCAATTCCCCAATTATCCTGACTACCGCGAAGGTTACTCGCTCGGTCAGTTTAATCTCCGTTATTTCTTTTAGTCATTTTTCCTAAGACTTCTTAAAACATCTCTGTTACATTCCTTCTCTCATGAATCATTTTTTTGACCTTTCGCCAGATCGTGTTTTACAAGCTATTGAAAAGCAAGGCTACCTCACCACCGGTGAGCTGTATCAACTCAATTCCTATGAAAACCGGGTTTTCAATATTCGCCTTGAGCAAACGTCTGCAGACACACCAGCGCAAGTGATTGCTAAATTTTACCGACCTGGTCGCTGGTCCCTACCCGCTCTGCAAGAGGAACACTCCTTTCTCCAGGAGCTCGCTCAAGAAGGTATCGAAGTGGTTCCAGCCATGACTCTTGCCAATCACAAAACCATTGATGTTATCGACGGCCCTATTTATTTTTCGCTTTTTCCCAAAAAACTTGGCCGCATGCCCGAAGAATTTCTCCCTGGCGAGTGGCAACGCCTGGGACGCACGCTCGCCCGTTTGCATAATGTCGGCGCGCAAAAAACTTTTCAACACCGCCCGACCATGGGAACAGCTCAACATTTGGGATGGAAGAGTCTGGCCCTCTTAGAAAAATGGATCACACCAGAAATGTGGCCTCGCTATGAAAAAGCAGCTTCGCATATCTTAGAATTTTTAGAAGAGACTTTACCAGACACACAATTTTTGCGCATTCACGGTGATTGCCATCGCGGCAATGTTCTGTCGGACGGCCAGGGTTTCTTTTTTGTCGACTTTGATGATTGTCTCAATGGCCCAGCCGTTCAGGATTTATGGATGCTCCTCCCGGGCGCGGTTGAAGATTGCGATAAAGAACTGGGCGAGTTTTTAAAAGGCTACGAAGAATTCCGCGACTTTGACGACGAAGAGTTAGAATTGATTCCCGCGTTGCGAGGCTTGCGCATCTTTTCCTACGCCGCATGGATTGCCCAACGCTGGAACGATCCCTCGTTCCCGCGCCTCTTCCCGCAGTTTAATACTTATATTTATTGGGCCGAAGAAGTAGAATCTTTAGAACGCCTAGCTTGGTCCATCTAAAAGGTACGCCGTACCTTTTGGTTAAGATTCGCGTCAAAAGCCAATACGTTTATAAACGCTGTTCATCCTAAAAAGATTAGTTTTCTTTACATCACGACAGTGGCCTAGGTAAAGTTTGATAATGTTGTTATCAAGTCCGGTGCACCTTTTCCTCGCGGCTCTTATTCTGGCTATTCCAATGGTCATTTATGCGGGCATCTTATTCGACCGCCTAATAAGAGTTGAATCAGAACGTTTCCGTGATCGCTGGGTTGCCGATGGTAAACCAAGCGGTATTCTGTGGCGAACAGATGAATGCAGTTCTCTTTCAAGTTCTATTGCTGGAAGGCGTGTGATTGGGGAATGGCTATTGGCCTCACCCTCTTGGGTAAAAAGCGATCCCATGCTTTTATCTACGCTACTACGAATTCGATTTTGCCTGGCCGCTGGTGTGATTATTCCGTTGGGTGGATGGGCATTCGCATTTCTGCCATTGATCTTGCAACGTTAAAGTTGGCTATTGTTAAAAGCACTTGTTAAATGCTCACTCATGATTTCAAAAAGCGCCGACAATCCGAACAACCACTACCGTTATGGCAGTGGTGTGGGGGCAGCCCAGGCGACCCTGTTTTCTACTAGGTCCAGTTAAAATTTTTGATTTACTAACAACCTAAATATTTAAAATTACTAACAATTATATCATGACGCAAACCTTAACCAAAAGGTACGGCGTACCTTTTGACAAGCCGTAAGTTATCCGTATATCCTTATTTACGGTAAATATACGGAATAGCAAGGAGGTGCCATGTCTTTACCTAGTCTTACGGAAAAAGAAAAACGAGTTTACGACTTTATAAAAGGTTATTTAGAACACAACCAACGCCCGCCCACCTATCATGAAATCCAAGAAAAATTTGAATACAGTGCCGTCTCGACGGTGCAAGACTTTATCGCGCAACTTCGCCAAAAGGGTTATATCAAAGCCCCTGTCGGCGCCAATCGCAAGCGCGCCCTTGAGCTCGTCCGAGATTTTGAAGACTCGGATGTGGAGAAACTTCCTCTCCTCGGTAAAGTGGCCGCAGGTTATCCCATTGAGGCCATCGAGACACGCGACTATGTCGATGTACCAAAATCTCTTTTACGCTCGGGAGTGGAGTACTTCGCTCTCACCGTCAAAGGCGACTCCATGATCGAGGATTGCATTATGGATGGCGACTATGTGGTTATTAAACGTCAGCAGCTCGCCGAGAACGGCGACACCGTGGTGGCCATTGTGGACAACGAAGCGACCATCAAGCGTTATTATCAACGCAAAGGCTACGTGGAGCTTCACCCCGCCAACCCTAAATACAATGTGATTTATGTGCCACCCCATGCAGATTTTAAAATATTGGGCGTGCTCGCTAGTGTTATTCGACGTTTAGATTAAGTGTATTGATGAATGAGAATTGATTGCTAAAGTGTTGTTGTTTGTTACCTGGGGCTGGCCCCTCAGCCCCAGGGATTTTTCTTAACCTGACTCGCCAATTTTGTGCTATATAAAACGCATGATTAAATCTCTTCCCAAGATCAATGCTCCGAAAATGAATCCCCTCAAAATCAACCCGCTGTATCTTGCCCTTGGAAAGTCGGCTGTTTACTTTACCGAAAGCTTGCCACTGCTTCTACTTTCGCAACTTTACATAAACGACGGTCAACAACCACCTCCCAGCAAAGAAGAGCTTCTCATTCTGCTCAAAGAAATTTACGAACTTCATAAATGGGACCAACACAATATCGACCGCGGCCTTTACCCAGCTTCGGTCATCTCTCTTGGATCACCTCTGCGCCACACACTGAGTTTAGCTAAAGTGTGGAACGATAGCGCCAAAGTCGCCCGCCGGATGAAAGGGAAAATGCACAAAGATTTTTCTCCCGAAGCGCAACAGTATCTTACCGACGTCCCCGAATACTATTCACGCAATTTTCATTTTCAAACCGATGGCTACTTGAGTGAATCTTCGGCGCGAATATACAACCACCAAGTCGAAATTCTTTTTAAAGGCACAGCGCAGACCATGCGCCGCTTGGCACTCGTCCCCTTACGTCGTTCCTTTGAAAATAACGAAGAGGTCGAAATTCTCGATGCCGCTTGCGGCCCCGGAAGTCTGACTCGCGATTTAGCGCTGACGTTTCCGAACGCTCATATTACTGCCGTGGATTTGAGTTTTCCTTATCTGAAAGAAGCGCAGCGGGCCTTGCGCCGCTTTCCGCGAGTTAATTTTCTGCAAGCCAATGTGGAAACTTTGCCTTTTAAAGATCAGCAATTTGACGCCATCACTTGCTCCTTTCTTTTCCACGAACTTCCGCACGCCACTCGCCAAAAAGTGCTCGCCGAATTTTGGCGCGTGCTCAAACCCGGTGGTGTGCTCGCGGTGGTCGATTCTCTTCAGTTGGGGGACTCAAGTAAATTAGAATGGGCTCTTCAGGATTTCCCCCTCCATTACCACGAACCTTTTTATAAAAACTATCTGAACCATCCTCTCGAGCAAGAACTGCAAAAGTTAACGACATTTCCCGTGACAACGGAGCTCGGATTTTTCTCAAAATGTGTGAGCGTTAAACGGGAGAGTTTGAATGAATCTACAAATTGAACCGTGCATCCCACCCCGTTGGGCCAAGTCAGGGCACCGCCAAACGTTGATTGCTTACGGACTTCCCTCGGAACAACTCACTCAACCCTACAAAGCGGTACAAATTCCTTTGAGTGATGGAGATGTACTCACTGGACGTTATTACGCAGGCACCAGTACTTCTCTCGTGGTTATTTTCCATGGTCTTATTGGTAGTGTCGATTCCACTTACATGGCGCGCACAGCGCTACGCGCTCTCCGTCAAAATCACTCGGTGCTGCTGATGAACCATCGCGGATGTGGCGAAGGCGTCACTCTTGCTAAGGGCATTTATCACTCTGGGCGTGGGGATGATATTTCGGAAGTGATGGCATTTTGTCGTCAAACATGGCCTACCAAACAACTGGTCGCCATTGGTTTTTCCCTCAGCGCGAACGCCTTACTCACCTTGCTGACTGGCCAACGCGGAACTCATCTTCCTGACAAGGCCATTACGGTGAACGGTCCCGCCGATCTCAAGGCCAGTTCTGACAGTTTAAAAAAAGGATTCAATCGTCTATATGATCTCTTTTTTGTCCATGGCTGTCGCAAAGAAATTGCCGCACGCAAAAAACAAAAATGGGTGGACGACTCTTTAATCATTCGACCCTGGGCCTATCTCGAAGAAATTGATGAGGCCTACACCGCTCCCTTGGGTGGTTTCCGTAACGCTTTGGATTACTACGAACAGTGCTCTACTTATTTGCATTTTCAAAAAATAAAAACACCGACCTTTATGTTGATGTCCAAGGACGATCCCTTTATTCCGTGGGAACCTTACCTGCAAGCCCAAGGTAACCCTAACGTCTCTCTGCACCTTGAAAATCATGGGGGACATATGGGATACCTGGCGCAAACCCGTCATTCTCTCAAGCCCCAACGCTGGATGGATGACACATTGGACCTCGTGCTCAAAGAAATGACTCACTAGATTTCTTGCACGTCCTCACAAAAGGTAAAACCATGAAGATCACTTTTTCTGTTTTTATTGTGTCGGTAACAGCTTTTCTCACCGCCTGTCAGTCGATCACAACCAGCAAGGATTCTAAAAAATATTCTGGCTTTGGTGCTGCGAGTTTAACACCGCAACAGATCACCGCCTTTGCTCCGCCGCCACCTTCGGCAGATCTAAAAAATCAAATTGAAAAACTGGTGGACCTACGCGCCTCATCTCCCGGCATGATCACCAACGATGGCCGCCTGCTTTTTGTAAATTGGAATGTGACAGGCTCCAATCAAATTTGGAAACTGCAAGGACCCAAAAGTTTCCCCAAACAACTCACGGGCGGAGAAGACGCGTCCCTGCTCGTCGGTTTAAGCCCCGACAATAAATGGCTGGTGGTGTCTCGCGATTCCAAGGGGGATGAAAATCCTGGGATCTATTTGCTTTCCATCAATGGTGGCGCCCTTCAAAAAATTTATTATAATTCAAAACACCAAACACGCTTTTTGGGATTTACTGACGACTCACAAAATCTTTATTATCAAACCAACGATAAATCTCCAGAATCTTATTCCATCTACAAATACAATCTTAAGACCAAGACTCCAGAGCTGATCTGGGACAAACCAGGAATTTGGACTCTGTCCGACATCAACGGAAATTTAGCGATTCTCACTTTGGCCAAAGGAAGTATGCAGAATGAGCACTTTCTTTTAGATCTCACTAGCAAAGTAAGCACACCCCTCATCGGGCAAAATGAACTCGAAGATTACGATGTGATGTTTAGCAATAAGAAAGATGAATACTTTGTACTGACTAATAAAATTGAAGACTATCGCCGTTTGTACTTACTCAAGAAAGGTCAGTTGACACCATGGGGCCCACAGCTTGCTAACGACATTAGTGATTTTGGTTTATCAAAAAAGAAAAACTTTCTTTTCTATACGCTCAATAAAAATGGCAATTCCCAATTAAAACTAGTGAATTTAAAAACCCAAAAGACCATAGACTTGCCGAACTTGGCACAAGCGCAACAAGCGTATCCCGGCAACTTTTCTTTAAATGAGGCTTTTTTCACTTACGCTGGAGAGTTTCACAATAGTCCGCGCAAAAATTATGTGTACTCGCTCAAAAACAACCAGTCGAAAGAGTGGGTTCTCTCTTCCACTCCCGAGATCGACACAAAAAATTTCCTTAAGCCCACATTAGAGTATTACAAAGCCCAAGATGGAACAGAAATCCCCATGTTTGTGTGGCGCTCTGAAAAATGCAAAACCGAAGTGTGTCCTGTCATCGTCCAATTCCACGGCGGCCCTGAGGCGCAATTTATTCCGCGGTTCTCCGCCCTCTCTCAACTCTACACCGAACACGGATTTGTTTTTGTCGCTCCCAACGTACGTGGCAGTGATGGGTACGGAAAAAGTTGGCTGCGCGCCGATAACGGCGCCAACCGCCTTAAGGTCATCACGGATATTCGCGACTGCGCTGATTTTATCAAAAAGAATTGGGCCAAAAACGGTGTCGTGCCAAAAGTGGGGATCACTGGTGGCAGTTACGGCGGTTACTCCACACTCGTGGGCGCATCGATGTTTGCTGACTCTTACGATGCCGCTTTTGCCATTGTGGGCATGAGCAGTTTGATCACATTCATCGAAAACACGGCACCTTACCGACGGGCTTTGCGCATGAATGAATATGGCGACCCTGCCAAAGACCGCGAAGTGATGTTACAACTTTCCCCAATCACCTATGTAGATAAAGTCACGAAACCGTTGTTGATCGCTCACGGCGCTTCCGATCCACGGGTTCCGGTGGGCGAAGCTGTTCAGTTTTATGAAATTGTGCATAAGAAAAATAAAGATTCGCAGTTGATTATTTTCCCTGACGAGGGTCACGGAGTCGCCAAGCGTCCTAACATTGTATTGCTACAGACTTATATTTTGGAATTTTTCGAAAAGCACTTGAGGTAATTATGTTTAAATTTCTATCTCTAACGATGATTCTTTTTTCTGCATCTTTTGCCCGGAGTGAAGACACAGCCACCAGCAAACGTTTGGACGCACTCGAGGCACAAGTGAAAAGCCTGCAAGAAAAGCTAAACAAAATGGACACAGTGCTAGCAAAACCTGGCGGCCTGAATATTATGGCCAATGTCTCCTGCCAAATCAGCACACCCTTTGATGGCGATTACGTGGCCACAGAGTTGTCGGAGACAGCGGCACGCAATTCCGTCATGGAGAAGTGTCGCGAAAAACTCTCTGATAAAACACAATGCCTTCCGCAGTTTGTAAGATGCAAAAAATAAATATTCTCACCTTTGATGGTCATCCAGCCCTCAGCCCCGATGATCAACTGTTCCTACCTTTTTTAAAAAAAGAAGGCATTGCCTTCTCTATTCTCAATTGGAACCAAGATCCAGCTGAAAACGCTGACGGCACCCATGTCCTGATTCGTTCCCCTTGGGATTATCATCTTAAAATAGACAGCTTCTTAAAATATTTACGAGTTTTAGAAGACCGCAAAATCACCTTGATCAATTCTCTAGCGACTGTTTTACAAAACTATGACAAACAGTATCTTCTTGATCTTGCCCAAAAAAATATTCCCATCATTCCTTCGTTTATTTTAAAAAAACACCAACCACTCACAAAACTTTCTTTATGGCTCGCCGACAACGAGCTTAGCAAGATTGTTCTAAAACCCACTGTATCTGGAAGTTCATTTAAAACATTTTTATGTTCGACCGACTCACAAGATTGGCAACCGAAAGCTCAGGAGATTTTAGAGACCCATGACCTTTTGGTTCAGCCGTTCCTCCCCACCATTGAAACAGCCGGCGAGGTTTCCTTAATTTATTTCAACTCGTCGGTTAACATCTCGTCGGCTCCACAGTTTTCCCACGCCGTTTTAAAAACTCCTAAACCCCAAGATTTCCGCGTGCAAGCAGAATTCGGTGGCCACACCAAGCCACTCAAACCTTCAAAAGAGCTCTTCACCCTGTCGGAAAAAGTACTGGCCACTCTCGACTCCCCATGGCTGTACTCACGCATTGATATCGTGGATTGGGACACGCTTCCTTTGATTAGCGAAGTGGAGCTCATCGAGCCGTCACTGTATCTCACCTATGACTCCCACGCCGCCGCCCGCTTCGCCCAAGCCCTTAAACTGCATCTATAAAAAAATCACCGGTGCTCCGCTAATACTGAGGTCAATCACATTCGTGCATTCACTCAAGTATCCCTCCAGGAAGTTCATTGAGATTCGAAATTCATTGGTCATGACTTCGATATCAGACAGTAAACCCAACTCTTTTGCGATAAAAACGCGTGGTTTTGAGCTCCTCCATGATGAACTCTGCTACATCTCCACAGGGAACACTCCTGCCACCTTCAGGCATATAGTCCTCACGATGTTTCGCAAGTCCGCTCGCAGGGGCGTCTACAAGATCGGGGGTGCACACAAGGGTCCACATCAGAGAGGACTTTTCCAAAGCATGCCAAGCATTGAGGTGACCTTCGGAACTCTTTAGGAAAATGGCTGGATAACCGGGTCTCTCGCGACGTAAATGCGCCTCATCGAGTTGAAGGATCCCTCCTCCAGCAATACCCAAGAATCGTCGCAGACCTGCGCGTTCCGCTGCAGCGATTAACCTTCTGGTTCCCGCTTCCACGACATCACTGCTCAGGGCAGAGAGCACAACTTCATGGCCCATCAGCATCCCGGCCAGATCCTCAACCGCGAAAAGGTCACCCTGGATCACGCGCAAGGAAGGATGAGGGATAAGTCTTTGGCTTGCAGAATCACGCACGAGGACAGTCACTTCGAACCCGTGGTCCATTGCGGCTTTCAGGATCCACTTCCCCGTTCGGCCCGTTGCTCCTACTAAAAAAACTTTCAATTTGCGTTCCCCTTTAATAAAGACGTCAAAAATTTATTATATAATGTATACGAGCGCCAGAGGTATGGTAATTCAAAAGCGGTTTTTCAGTCTTTTGCACTCCCCTGCTAGCCATTGCGCCTGATTCATCAAAAAATCACCGGCATTCAACGCTCAAACTATTTCCTAAAAGCTTAAATTCACAAAAAAGTACTTTTTCATTAAACTTTATCGTTACATTGTAACTTCGTAAAAGATGGCTGTAAAAAACTCTGGTTACGCGATCAAAAGCATCTGCGGTAAGATAGTGGTTACCCCATAATACGAACAAATCTTAATGCGTTAACCAGCACGCGAATACGAGGATGTAAGTTCAAGGTCCAATCCAACTCTCAAAAAGACCCAAGGAAATTTTTCACTTGACCCATGGGCCGTCTATACGAGGAATTTTTAACGCGCTTTTATCAACCTGGTCCGCTCCCCTGCCCGCCCTCAAACCAGGCTCATCTAACAATCACAGCTATTTAACAATCAAACTATTACCTATAATAGCCCGGGCATAAAAGTTTCCTGGAGTGTGTCTTTTTTACTCAATTGAACATTCTATTGGAAATTCTTTCGTGCTCTCCTTTATATAGTAAGCATGACCCTATTTTTAATGACCCTTGTTCATTTCACTTTTGTACATGCTTCTTTCTTTTGCCAGGTTATCACTGGGGACGATGAGGCTCAGAGCATCAACGTTGCCCTCAGAAAAGGCGGATACCTCGTGTCGCCAGAGCTTACAGGTGCGATTTTAGAATTGAGGAAGCATAACGTAACGTTCGAGTTTATAGAGACAGATCTGCCAAATGACTTCCCCTTTCCGCGGGTTTTAAGACCCGTTATTGATTACGAAATCGATAAATTTCAGCAATTTATCGCCTCGTCCACAACCATACAGCTCCCCGCTCTTTACGATGACCTCGGACCGATTGAAGCGCCAGATGTTTTCCACTGGCTGAATCGAGTCTTGTTAATTTTTGAACGTCAAATGGAAGGTACCATTTTTAATGATGAAGCTCTCGAGTTTTATTCATCTGTGATTCTAAAGGGATTTGTGCAGGGATCTAAACCTCATGATCCTACTCTCGCCTGGCTGGCTCGAGAATTCTCCCATTCAAAATTACAATCTATCGTTTTTATCGCTCACGAAAATCACCTTTTACAAATGCGCCTTTCTCCACAAATTCAATACTTAGCTTCCCCAAACAAAGATCGATTCCTTTTCAGAATCTTTTATTTTAACGATCCTCATTTGTGGCACGACTTGCCTTACATCATTGATAATCTTAATAGTCCCCAATATGGGCCAGTAGACGCAGAAGATGAGTTACCGCTAAGAGAAAGTAGTAGCTATATTATCAATTGAGTGGCTTTCCAGGATCCGGCAATAAACTCATCCGACACTCACAGCTATTTAACCCTCAAACTATTACCTAAAGCTTAAATTCAAAATAAGGCGTGGAGTTCCGCCTTGACTGCTCTGACCATTTGCTCTTGTTTTTCAATAAAAAGTAAAGCTTGAATCTAATAAACACCAGCTTCGGGTGGAGTATATGGACCACCTGGTAGAATTTTTAAAATTTCAACTTCAGTAGCCACACCGTTCACGTCAAGTACGACTTCGATGTGATAAACAACACCATTGCTCGCAGTAAGTCTAAAGACCGAGGTCATGCCCAAATCATCTTGAAAATTTGCATAAATACATTCAGGCCCCATTTCTTCTCTAAGAAGGCTAAGGACGACAGCTTTATCGACCCCTACGAACGTTGTAGTGGCGCTGCCAAGATATTTATCCAGCTTTTGGTAATCCGGATAAGTACATTTCTTAGGCTCACTCGCAAAAGCGGAGTTTGATAAAAACACCAACATAAATGCAACTAACATTTTTTTCATCACAAAATTCCCTTTCAAAAAAAATCTATGAATGTATGGACTGCGGGCGTAAAGCTGGAGTCTAACACGGTGAAGAAGTTACAATAGCGGGCTGGCCCAAGCTGCTCTATATTCAGAGCATTTAGGAGTCAGGAAATGGGAAAGCCAAAGAGAAAATTCAGCGACGAGGTAAA
>JBGSUL010000120.1:0-12516 GCA_041736155.1 Bdellovibrionales bacterium | reverse complement strand
CAAGAAGCGGCTACACTCGGCCATTGGCTACTTGCCACCAGAGGAATTTGAAAATAAGATAGCAACAGAATTAAACGTCAGTCGGCCATCGTTCCAACTCTAAGCCGGTTCGACTCCCACTAAACGCCCGCAGTCCAAAGTTCTCCTCTCAGTTTCTGATTTTCTATAAGATAATCAGCTTGATAAAGAAATGCCCAAAAAATAAATTCGTTACTCTTTTTTACTTTTTCAATTATATAATTTAAGAAGTCCTGCTGAAAGAGGGGTAAAGGTCCATTTTCTTCACTTAACCGGATAAATTTTAGCACCGATTTTAAATGATTTTTGTTGAGACTAACGGCATTCCTCAAAGCTTGCGCCACTTCTTGATCTAGTTTTTCATTTGTAATTGGAATTCTCCGATCCATAATATTTTCTAACCAAAAGAAATCTTGATTCGCTAATAAGAGCAAAGCCTTTTTTTGCAGGTCCCAAATTGTTGGATCCAGCAGCCCAAGGGTCGATAGATTGTAAAATAATGTGTTCATCAAGGAATTGAGTTCGGAGGAGTCTTTATAATTATTATTTGAGCAATCGTAATAACTTATTTCATTTGTAAACTCTGAGCAATAAATTCCTGAAGCAGTTTTGCATCCTAATTGAGAGATAATGCGGTAATAAACAATAAGATCCTCGTTAAAATCGGCATCGAAAACACTCATTTTTTTAATAGAATAATAACTATCTTTTTCGGAATTTGGTTTTTCAAAGATCTGACCATTTCCGAGAAAGACGGCGGCATGAGCGTCAGAGAAGTAACTTTTCCCCCAAAGTCTAATGAGACTACCCCGTTGAAGGCGACTTCGATCAATGACATGACATTGGGTTTTGACAAAATAATCAAATTCTTGAGGTGAAACGTACCGAATATCTTTGGTAAATCCCAACACATACATCGCAGCATTCCAACAATTGGGTCCCTCTATTGGTGTTGCATTTTTTGACAACAAAACGTCAATATTGGCCTGAATTTGGTTGGCCAAGCTGATATGACTTGAAAATATAAAAGAAAAGAGAATTAGTGCACGCATGTGTCTAAAGATAGCATTTTTTATGCCAACAGAATGCCCCCCCTTTTTTTGGGACTTATCGTGTCACAAACTGTTTTTAGATGCCGCTTGAGTCAATTAAAACGGAAAGACTTGATAGCGTAATGGCTTCTTCGCTTCACTGCCCTTGTCTTTTTTGTGTTCACCCACAGTAAACACACGGAGCGCATTGGTCTTATTGCCTTTTTGGATCGGCAATCCCAGAGTGATGACCACTTTATCTCCCGCCGTTACCAAACCATGACTTAAGAGAACCATCTCAAGTTCCCTCATTAACTCATCGTTCATACTAGAGTGTTTAATCGGCAAAGTCTGCACACCCCAGCAAAGTTCTAAGCTGCGCAAAGTGTGCGACTCATCTGTGGCTGCCACCAAATGCGCCTTAGGACGAAACCGGGAAATCAAACGAGCGGTTTTACCAGTCGTGGATAAACACACAATCACTCGGGCATTGAGTGTAAGTGCACACAACGATGCCGATACCGAAATGGCTTCGGGAATTTCTTCGATCTGACTGTCTAAATTGATTTTATTGTAAATATCGTTGTCTTCTTTTTCCACAGCCATAATCAAATCATGCATGGTGCGAATCGATTCCGTGGGGTATTTTCCGCGCGCGGTTTCGGCCGATAACATCAGCGCATCGGAACCATCGAGCACAGCGTTCACCACGTCCGTGATTTCCGCACGAGTTGGGCGCGGATTTTCTTTCATACTTTCTAACATCTGCGTCGCCGTGATCACCGGACGACCGATCTCGTTGCTTAAAGAAATAATTTTTTTCTGCAAAGAGGCCAAGCGGGTTTGCCCCACTTCCACAGCTAAATCACCGCGTGCAACCATCACCGCATCGCTCACTTCGATGATTTCTGCTAAATGCTCAATCGCCTCGGCCATTTCGATTTTGGCAATCACACGCACTGGCGTTGCCGATTTGCGCATCAGTTTTTTTAGCTCAACAATATCTCGCGCTTGGCGCACAAAACTCAAAGCAACATAATCCACACCTTGCGAAAGACCAAACTGCAAATCTTTGAGATCTTTGCTAGTCAAACTGCTCATTGGCAAAGAGGTCTGCGGGAGATTCACACCTTTGCGCTCCTGCACCACTCCGCCATGAACCACTTCACATACCACATGAGTTTTTTGAATTTTCTTAGCACGCAGCTCGATCAACCCATCATCAATCAGAATCGCATCGCCCTCTTTGACATACTTATGGACGTTTTCTACATCAATGGGAATATGGGGAATGTTTTTGCTTCCACCACTTGTGTCACTGGAAATCGTAACTTCTTCGCCGTCCTTGATGGTCATATTTTTAATGCGACCGACACGAACTTTCGGCCCTTGCAGATCTTGCAGAATGGCCACTGGCGCCTTGAGGTTGGTCGATATCTTATGCAGGGATTTGATCACTTTTTGGTGAGTACTGTGCTCCCCGTGACTAAAGTTAAGCCGGGCGACGTTCATCCCCGCCATCAAACACTTTTTCAGCATCTCTTCTGATTCTGAGGCCGGACCGATCGTTGCGACAATTTTGGTTTTTCTTTTTGCTAACATAAACTTAATTAGAACACCGCTCAGAGGTGGAAGCAAAGGCATTGACTCCCCGCTCCTAGGTTGTTTGATTACACTATCCTCATCACCCATGCTAAAAATCTGCCAATGAAAACCATGCTCAAAATTCCAGCGATTACAGGAAAAGTTCATCTCGGTTGCTCAGCGGAAGAGAGAAAAAAAGCTCAAACCGTCAATATCGGTATTGAGATCCGCTTTCAGCAGCCCCCCAAGGCTCTCAAAACGGATAAGATAGACCACACACCTTGTTATGCAGAAATGTCGGCTCTCTTACAAAAATGTTTTGTACAAAAAGAATACGCGACGATTGAGAATTTGTGCTTTGAGTGTCACAAAGCACTTAAAAAATATATCAAAAGCAAAGTGAAAAAAGCCGTTCTGCAAACCACTGTTCATAAACTCGCGCCACCCATTGCCGAAATCATCGGGGGCTCACACTTTCAAATAGAACAGAATTTATGAGCCGTAAAAATGAACCGACAAATTTGAACCACTTTACGCTGTCCCTCGGCTCCAATATTTTTCCACAAACGGACTTTTTAACCAAAGCCCTTTTTGCCTTAAGCGAGTTTTCACAGATTCGCAGTGTCTCCCCCATTTTTGAAAACCCACCCTTGCTTCCCCCCAACGCTCCCGCTGAGTGGTTTCAATTTTTCTTTAACACTGTGGTCGAAGTAAGTTCCCCCCTCACACCTGAAGAGTTTTTGCAAAAAACTCAAGCTATAGAGACACAGCTTGGCCGCCCCACAAATCATGAGAAATGGTCTCCACGAGTGATCGACATCGATCTCCTGGATGTTCACACTTCGCAAGGCCGCAAAGAGATAAAAACTCCACAACTCACACTTCCTCATCCCGAACTTCCTCATCGCAATTTTGTTTTATCGCCCTTGGCTTATCTCGATAATAACTGGCTCGCATCTCACCGCCAACATCCTCAGCCACTCTCGCTTTTTGTAACCATCTTTAACGTAACGCCCGATTCGTTCTCCGACGTGCCGAGCACGCCAGAGGAAAAACTAAAAAGCTTTCAAAAATTACTAAAACAGCACCCCGCCATTGTGGATCTCGGCGCGGAATCCACGCGCCCCGGAGCTCACCCCGTCACGGTCGAAGAAGAATGGCACCGACTCCAGCCTTTTTTTGAATACTGGCGTGCGAACTCCGCCCACTATCCTTTTACCAAACTCTGTATCGATACACGCCATGCTCTCACCGCTCGTCGAGCGTTGGATTATGGCGCAAGTCTACTCAATGACGTGAGCGGCTTAACGGACGCAGCCATGGTGGACGTGGCACACGGCTTTGAAAAAGTGATCTTTATGCACTCGCTGACTCTTCCTGCCGATCCCAAGATGGTTCTCACCACTCCTCCCGTAGAAACACTCTTGGCGTGGGCCGAGCAACGCCGCGAGGAGATGCCCCAGCTCTCGGAAAAATTAATTTTTGATCCGGGATTAGGCTTTGGAAAAACTCCTCTTCAGTCTTTACAGATTTTGCAAAATATCGAAAGTTTTCACTCCCTGGATCTTCCACTTCTCATTGGTCATTCGCGCAAATCGTTGTTGAATCTTTGGTCCACAGCGCCCTTTGCCGAGCGCGATCCCGAGACCTTGGGCCTTTCTTCGCAACTTTTTGGTCAAGTGGAGTATTTGCGTATCCATAATCTAGAAGCTCATCAGCGCCAAATGCGCTCCCTCTTGGCAGTGCGAGGGCCGTCGCTATGAAGAGTTACAGCATGAAGAGTTACAGCATGAAGAGTTATGACATGAAGGTTACGTCATGAAGACCTACAATGAGTGGATTGAGTGGTTAGAGAAAAGAAGCATCATGCCGCAAATTCGGCCCGGCTTAATGCACACCGAAAACGCGCTCCACCAAGCGGAAATTTTACCGCGTGTTTCACCCGATAAAGTCATCCACATTGCTGGCACCAATGGAAAAGGCACCACCGCCAAAACTTTGGAACAACTGCTTTTAAAGCAAGGCTACAGCGTTGGGCTCTACACCTCTCCTCACTTGGTGGACACCAACGAACGCATTTGCCTTAACGGAAAAAATATTTCCCACGAGCAGATGATCGCTTACTTTGAAAAATACCAGCCACTCATCGAAAAATGGAACTTATCCCACTTCGAAACTCTCACCTTATTTTCTGCCGCCTTGTTTTTCGTCGACTCCCCCGTGGACTATGCCATTTACGAAATCGGTTTAGGCGGCACCTGGGATGCCACAAATATCATTCCTCACTCCACCAGTGTGATCACCACTTTGGGGTTTGATCATCAGCATATCCTTGGCGATACCTTGAGCGAAATCGCCGACAACAAATTTGGTATTATTCAAAAAAACAATCATGTTTTACATTTTCCCTATGACGAAGATATCGAATTGCAACTTGCAGAAAAATTAAATGCCAAAGATGCCACCAGTGCTTGTATCTTACCCCCCGAAGTGGTTACCGAAAATGGGAATCCTCTCCCGCAATATTTTATAAAACATCAGCAAAAAATCTACCTGCTTTCACTCCCCGGAACTCGCGCAGCCCACAATATGTGGATGGCCCTGCATATCTTTGAAACTTTAGGACACACCTTGGAAGAAGGCCTACCCCGTTTAAAAGACATCGAATGGCCCGCCCGTATGACTCAGCTCGCGCAAATTACACCATGCCCTGTTTACCTCTCGGGAGATCACAATATTCAGGGGCTAGAAAGTGCGCAAGAAATCATTCTCGGTGCGTCTTACAACCGTATTAAAATTCTCTTTGGACTTTCTAAAAATCGTGTTCACAAAGATTTTTTAAAAATCCTCGAAAAAATCCCACGCGCTGATATTTTTCTCACTCAACCGCGGTTTGGTGGTGTCGAACCCATCAAGGGAACGTACCCGTATACTTCCGATCCGTGCACAGCTCTGCGAGACATTCTGCAGACGGTACAACCCAATGACATGGTTCTCGTCACGGGATCGCTGTATTTGTGTGGTGATATTTTAAAAGGTGATTTTGCTCTCTGAGAGAAAATAAGCAAGAGTGGCCTGTAAGCGACGCTTAAACATTTCCACGTCGATGTAGTGACCCTGGCCCCACAGTGGCCAGGTGGCTCCTGGTTTTTCCAAATAATCAGACAATGTCACATACCCATCGTGGGGGCCCCAGTAGTTCAACTCTTGTTCGCGTTGCGACTCAAAGACACGATAGTATCGTTGCGGACGCACCGCGAGCATATTGACAAGTGTAAGAGGACATTTGCTTTTTACTGGTCCATAACAATACGATTGCTGACGCCCCACTTCGGGAAGCACCGGGTATTCATCCTGAAAATATTTTTTGATAGAAAAAAACAAATCACGATTTGTCGGCGGCAAAGACGTGCCAAACAGCATTCCCGAAATATTCAACCAGCCCAACACATTCAAATCCAGATTCTGCGAACGCTCCAGCAGCAAGCGCAGTTCAAGACTGGCCAATCCTTGGGTGATAAAAATCACCTGGCGACCACTCCAGCGCTTGAATAGATCTTGATAGTAATACGCATTGGGATAAATCGAACGACGATATTGAATGTCGGGAAAAGCCACATCAAATCCCGCATCGAGAGCCAAATTTTTTAAACGCCACTGATAGTTTTCATTTTTTTTGCGCGACTCCCATGGGTTGTGCACCAGCACTACAACCAGAACGTCTTTGTGTTCTTTTTTGTAAAAAACTTTTTGCGCTTCGACAAATTGATTGAGCTTTTGAAATTCAGTAGAATTTTTAAAAGTTTTGTACAACAGACTGCTCGCTACATCGTAACCAAACGAGCGCTGCAAATGGTAAATATCCGTTGCTGATAAATTTTTATCAGTGAGTTGATCCCAAATCTTTTGCGCCCGGTAATTGGCTTCAAGTTCAGTGGTTATTTTGGGTTGGAGCTTGTCTTTGAGAGTATCGAACATATCTAAATTATTGTTACAAAGCCCCAGAGCTTTATCAAGACCAGTCTACCGTTAAAGTCGCAACCCGACTTGAGTCTTGTTGTAACCTTAACTTGGTAGAACTAAGATCCTAAATATTCTTCGCGCTCGCATGTAAAACGTATTTGCAGAGGCATATCCTCTGTCGCTTGTTTCTTCCTGCCATCTCGCACTTCAAATTCTAATTTATCAAAATGCGAACGGGTAATATCTGTAAAATAATAGCGCCATATCAACCGGTAGCCCCCCCCACTTGGATCAACCATATCAGCTTCCTCTTGACATACTGTTTCAGAACATGGAACTTTTGGCCTCAGCTCTAAAGTCGCATCCATTGCAGGTTTAAAATAAACACCTAGCGTCACCTCTGAACGATGTTCAAAGTACTTCACAACACATTTTTCTTTTTCTTCTGTCAGATCTTCTCTTCGCAGGCGACTTCCCTTTGGAATTTCCCAACGTGGAGTAAATTTTTCAACTCCTGATGGTGCTATCTGCTTGTCTTCAGAAGTAGTCACTTCATTGGGCGCTCTTTGCATAAAAGAAACTTCGCGATGATTCGATTTTTCACCAGTGCTACAGCCACATAGCATCGCTAAAAATAACACAATTCCTGCCGTTTTCACCGCGAACTCCTTGCCTACTGATTTGCTTGTTTCTTTTGAGTTTCGTGTTTTTGCGAGCTCAGTTCTGCTTCGCAAATTTCCACTTTTTCTTCGTACTCGTCTTCGCGTTTTTGCAAAGTGCGTTTGTATTCTTTAAATCGCGTGATGCGATCTTTTAAGAACTCTTCTGACACGCCAACGATTTTGTCTTTGTCGTCGAGACCAATTTTAAATTCTTCTTCTTTATCGGTCACACGATCCATGGGCTCGGTCCACTTGAGTTTGCCATTGCCGCCGTTTTTAGGATCGACAAGCTCTTTTCGACAACCTTTTAAAGTTCCGTACAAACCTTGCGAGCCGAATTTGCGACTTCCGTAAACTCTGTCCTCGAGACTGTAAACATCAATTTGTAAGCGGCGTAGTTCTTCTGCCATATTTACTTTTTGTTGATAAACCATGTTGCCATCTTTCACACCGATTTTTTGTTCGGGTGTGAGATTTTCACTCTTCTCCATCTCAGTATCAATTTTTTCCGCCTTGTGGGGATTGGTACTGCACGCAGTAAAATACAAAGCCGTCATTATTAGACAAAGTTTTTTAATCATAAGGCCTCCTATTGGGCATAAAGTATGACACTCATTGAGCGCGAGCACCTGCCAATGTCTGAATGGTGCTTTTTTGCTTCCGAGTGATGTCTCATTATAGGACCCCCAAATTAAAAAGAAACCAGAATCTCTGTAGAAAAGTGAGACGAACCTCTTTTTCTATCGAGATGTGTTAAAATAAAAAGGTGAAGATTTTCCCGTACTTGCTCATTTTGACAGCATGCGCTCAAGGAATGGCCTTTGATTTAGGTCCGCAATCACCTGCGCAAGAAGCCAAGGCGACCCGTCGCTGGAGCCTTGCGCAATGGATGGAACAAAAAGGCAAAATTCAGTGGATGGATTTGTGGCTCAAAACACCTTACGACTCTTCGAAGTCCGGTAGTGGTGGTCCTCTGATCTATGATGTTTATATTGGCGGAGACTACAATCAACATCATCACGAAACCACATCAGTAGGATCCCCTCTTCCAAGTGCGGGCGATGCTCGTGCCATAGGCTATCATGCTGGAGCGTTTATCTCCGTGTTTGGTCTGCACGGGCGCTATGAACACAGCGATACCGAAAATCGCACGACAGGGGATGGGCTTTTGCAACTGCGGCTTCTTGGCGTCTCCGATCAAGCCAGCAATATCACCTTATTTTATGGCCTCCACAGACAAGAGTATCTCAACGACAAAGTCACCATGCCACAAGCCGGGGGTTCTGTGACTTTTTACCTCGTTAATTTTTGGGCTGTGCAAGCGCGCTATCAGCATTTTTTCGAAAAAGCTTCCGAAGCAGGCAATAACATCACCGGTTATCGCTTTGAAGCCACCTCGTGGATCGAATGGGGCGGCGTGCGTTTTTTTGGCTCTTGGTTTCATGAGCCTATGGAATACGTCACCCCAACTGGGGATATGCGCGTCAGTCGCGACGGCGTGAGCGGTGGAATTCGTGTTTATCTTGATTTTAAAAAGTAAATCGAAGAAAAAGAAGCATCCGTATTCTCATCATATTTTGAACCGGGAGAGATGAATGCAAAAGATTTGGCTTAAACACTATCCAAAAGGTGTGCAACACGAAGTAGACCTTAATAAATATCGGTCCATTCTCGATCTTTTTGCCGAATCCATTAAAACTTACGGCGACAAACCCTGTTTTACCAATCTCGATCATACAATCAGTTACAACGAGCTCGATCAATATTCCGATCATTTTGCATCGTACTTGCTGAATGTTTGCAAACTTAAAAAAGGCGATCGTATCGCCATCCAAATGCCTAACCTCTTGCAATATCCCGTGGTCCTTTTTGGTGCGCTCAAAGCGGGCTTGATTGTGGTCAACACCAACCCACTCTACACCGATCGCGAGATGGAACACCAATTTCGCGATTCCGATTGTAAAGCTGTCGTGATTGTGGATCTTTATGCGCATCTGTTGCAAAAAATTATCTCGCACACCGACATCCAACACGTCATCGTCACTTCCATCGGCGACATGCTGCCCTTTCCAAAACGTTATATCGTCAACGGCGTGATTCAATACATAAAGAAAATGGTCCCGGTGTACGAGCTTCCGTTAGCTGTCCCTTTTAACGAAGCTTTAAAAAAAGGAGCGGACGTCAGTTTTGATCCCGCCGTTTTTGAACCCGAAGACATCGCCTTTTTGCAATACACGGGTGGAACCACAGGTGTGGCCAAAGGAGCTATGCTCACACATCGTAATATCGTCGCCAACATGCTGCAAACGTTCGAATGGTTACAACCACGCCTCGTACGAGGGCAAGAAATTGTTGTAACGCCCCTACCGCTTTATCATATTTTTTCTCTCACTGTGAATTGCATGACTCTCATGGCTTACGGGGCACAAAATATTTTAATCACCAATCCACGTGATATTCCAGAATTTTTAAAAATTATGAAGAAGTACCGACCCACAGTGATGTCGGGTGTAAACACACTGTTTAATGCTCTGATGAATCACAAAGACTTTTTGAGCGTGGATGTTAGCAACCTCAAAATCAGTGTGGCCGGCGCCATGGCTTTGCAAGAAGTGGTTGCTAAAAAATGGCTCAAGCTCACCAACTCTCCTGTTGTCGAAGGTTACGGCTTAACAGAAACATCGCCTGTCGCGTGCTGCAATCCCATCGATGGCACGGACAAGACCGGCACCATCGGACTCCCCTTCCCCTCCACCGATATCAAATTGGTGGATGACAAGGGGGATGAAGTTCCCGCGGGCGAGCCCGGCGAACTTTGCGTGCGTGGCCCACAAGTGATGAAGGGTTACTGGCAACGTCCTGAAGAAACCGCCAAAGTGATGGACGGCGAATGGCTCAAGACAGGTGACATTGCAGTAGTCGACAAAGAAGGCTTTTTTAAAATCGTCGATCGCAAAAAAGATATGATTCTGGTTTCAGGCTTTAATGTTTATCCCAACGAAGTGGAAGATGTAATTGCCTCTCATCCCGCTGTTCTCGAAGTCGCTGCCATCGGCGTTCCCGACGAACACTCCGGCGAAATCGTAAAAATCTTTGTCGTCAAAAAAGCCGATGTGACTGGCGATGATCTCATCGCCTTCGCTCGCAAAAAGCTCACAGGTTATAAAGTCCCCAAAAAAGTAGAGTTCCGCGACGAACTCCCAAAAACCAACGTAGGGAAAATCCTGCGCAAAGATTTGCGCAAAGAAGAATTAGCCAAGCTCGGAAAAGCGTGATCTCTCAACAGAGATCCTTCGCTTTGCTCAGGATGAAGAAATTCTCGCTTCGTCATCCTGAGCGAAGCGAAGGATCTCAACGCAAAAGGTGCCAGCTGCTTTTTTGATCAACAACGTGTCGTTTCTGCTGCCGTAGCGGCAGTGAAAAACTGAATATTTACAGTGTGATTCTTTGTTATGCCACCAACTTTATCGTTGGAATCCCAATATCCGAATACTAACCACCACTTCTTGAACTTTATTGCATCAACACCTCTCTATTGCTGAATAAAATGCTACCCACCTTTGCATCTACAAAAATCAAACAATTTATTGATTTATATAATTATATAACTTATATTATAACATAAGGGACCGTAATGCGCTGGCGAGTCGAAATGACTGGGGATTCAGAAACGGAGCTCCGCGAGAACTTTAAAAAAGGTCTTATTACAGCCAACGACATCTCTATCCTTAAAAAATGGGTATTCGAAGTTGAAACTCTCGGCATTGGAGCCGCTCAAATGAATAGGACTTGGAGAGATCATGAACTTATGGGCAAATGGAAAGGTCACAGATCCGTGACGTTTTCATATAAAGGACGTATGATTTACCGGATTGAAAACGACATGATTGTTGTTCGAGTCGTTCGAATCACAACGGAACACAACTATCGATAATGAGCCGAGGAGAGGATTTTATGGGACGCAAAATGATGGATATTTTGAATGAGTTATCTCCTCAAGAACTCTCGCCCGGACAGTTGGTTCGTGCCTTTCGAAAACGCGAAAACATGACACTAGAGCTGGTCAGCGAGCTTACCAAGATTCAAATAACAAACTTAAGCGCCCTCGAAAACGATAAGATCGCTGTAACTCAACATTACGCAGAGATCTTTGCGATTGTATTTGATGTCCATCCTTCGATATTTTTATATCCAAATGGAAATTTTGCTAAAGATATTGAATTACTTGCTCTCGAAAAACGTGTCAAAAAGTTCAGAAAATTAGGATAGGTTTTCCGAGCGCAGCGACGGATCTCTTCTTTCGCGACTAAAGTTGTTAGCAAAAAGTGCCAGCTGAACGCTTTAAGTACAGCGACCCTCTGGGCAATATGGTGCTAACTCTAAAGCTTGTCCTTTGCGAACGTAATCGCTGACAGCTTTAAAATAAGCCAGCAATTCAGGATCTTGTTCCGCTAAAAGACTATTTACTTGTTCTTCTGATTTTAAACTACTGATTTTGCTGGCAAGTGTTCGAATATCTTCGAGCGTAAATTTATCGTGTTTAGGAACCCGAAAACCTCCTCGCCCTAAAGCGCTCTCGATAAATCCCGGCGGAATCATCGCCGCCAAAACTTTTTGTCGTCCACCGATTCCCATCAATCTATAGCCTTGGATAATAACAGTGGCCGCAGTCGCTGCCGCAGTAAACCGAACCACATGCATCTTAACGTCTGGATCAGATAATACGTCGGACATGGCATCAAACGAAATTTCGGCCAAGCCAAACATAGATGGCGGCATGTTTTCCATGACTTGTGGTTGCGAATGCCCAGCGAGCTGCTCGGGAAGAATCGTCATCAACAGACCCGATGCTCTCATTGCATCCTGTAGCCTTGCTAACCCTGCTTCAGCACCTACATCAGAATAATCAAGCCGCTCGGTCATGCAGATGGAAATGGCATTTCCTGTTTCGGGAAGCAATACCGCGTAGGTCTCAGCGACAACCGCGACAAGATTTGTAACATCAGTGTATGTGCTATAATGAATTTGCTCAAGAAGAGGCGCAAAAAGCGCACGGAATTTTGCTGTACCATTACGTTGAACGACTTCAGTTGTTTTATAAAAATTTAAGGGAGAAAGAAGTGGACTGCGGGCGTAAAGCTGGAGTCTAACACGGTGAAGAAGTTACAATAGCGGGCTGGCCCAAGCTGCTCTATATTCAGAGCATTTAGGAGTCAGGAAATGGGAAAGCCAAAGAGAAAATTCAGCGACGAGGTAAA
>JBGSUL010000119.1:0-6969 GCA_041736155.1 Bdellovibrionales bacterium | reverse complement strand
TAGGCCAAGTTCGGACAACACTTAATGCGTTAACCAGCACGCGAATATGAGGATGATGTTCAAGAATGCTCATCAAACAGACACTCCGACCCGAGGCCACTTTTACACTTGACCGGGGTGGCGTCCATATGAGGAAGCTTTTACTTCTCGAGGAATAAATAATATTCGTTATGATTGTACTTTTTGAGAAAGAAGTATTTTTTTTTCGGATCTTTCATTTTTCGAAGTGACTCGCGAATCGACACCGCACGAACACACTCCTCTGTCAGCCTGTGCATCGATTCGCACTGGGGCTTCCAAGCTTCCTCACGCGAAAACTGCCAAATATGCAAACGAAACACGGGGCTCTTTTCTGCAGTTAATTCTGTTTGAAATTTTTCTCGAATCTCTCGCGCCAATTCTTCCGACGGATTGTAAAACACACACTTTTTAACGCAGTCTTGAGCCTGTGTTAAAAACTCCATGTCACCCTTGAGAGGTGTTGCCTGCAAACGCTCACGCAAGGAGACCAAAAGGGGAATCGCCCACGCTTTCCCCTCGTTATCTGTGGTTACTACGATCAAAATTTTTTTACTTTGGAATTCCGGATACAAGCGCACCACTAAAGCTTCGGCCACCCCATCCACCGAATGGAACTCGGAGGGCTTGATCAGCGTGGCCACCCGCAAACTGATGCCAGAACGAAACAGCGAAATCATCGCCGCCGTGATAATGAGGCAGAGTCCAATAACCAACCACGTGACTTTTTTCATGGCCCAAAGATACGCCTTCCCCCACCAGGACGCAACTGGTCGCAAAAGGGATCGGGACCGGAACGAGTTCGCTCGTGAACGAGCGCCGAAGGCGCCTTTTCGTCCCTTGGCGCACCTTCTTGTAACGCGGTGGGTCTTTGTGGATGCTGAAAAGAGGCGTAAACCACTAATCAATTAATAACTGCGTGTCCATTTAGAATACGCAAAGGACTTGATCATGAACCGACAGGTACCTCTCGAAACCTACCTTATTATTGGGCGCGGCCGTCTGGCCCAACATCTCTGCCATTATTTTGATCTCAAAAATATTCCCTACCTGCAATGGTCACGCAGAGACTTTGCGGAGGATACCTCCGACGAACTGGTTCGCCTTGTCCCACGCGCTAAAAAAATTCTCCTCGCCATCAACGATTCGGCTATTGAGCCCTTTATTTTGGAACATCGTTTGCCCGTGGAAAAGAATGTTCATTTTTCTGGTGTATTAAGCACGCCGCTCGCCACGCAACTCCATCCGCTGATGACTTTTGGCAAAGATCTCTACGAGATCAGCACTTACGAAAAAATCAGTTTTGTGTCTCCCAACGGTTCCGCCGCGCTCGGGGATTTGATTCCCGAACTGAACAACGCTCACTACTTTATTCCCACAGGCAACGAAGCTCTCTACCACGCTCTTTGCGTGCTCGCTGGCAACGGCACAAGCCTCCTCTGGCAACTTTTATTCACAGAATTTCAGCAACGTTTTCATATTCCTCCTTCGGCGGTCACTCCCTATCTCGAGCAGATCACACAAAATTTAAAAAAGGATTACACCACCGCTCTCACTGGCCCCTGGACTCGCAACGATACTCTGACCATTCACAAAAACCGCGCGGCTCTTTCGAATTTAGATCTCGATCGTTTGTACCAAGCCCTCGCCGAAGTGGCCATGCAGCAACCTCTTTCCCCACAGACTTCACGACCGTCTTTATGGAACCAAAATAATTCAGGAGTGTATTTATGAAAACCATTCTCGACTTCGCAAAAAAGAAACAACTGCACACAAAATTTTCCATGGTGACCTGTTACGACTTTTGGAGCGCACAGATTCTCAATGCCTCCGAGGTGGACTGCATTCTTGTTGGTGACAGCGCCGCGATGGTCATGCACGGACACGACTCCACAGTTCCCATGGATATCGCCACTATGGCCATGCACGTTGCTGCCGTGAAAAAGGGCGCCCCGGAGAAATTCATCGTCGGCGATATGCCCTTCCTCACTCATCGCAAAGGAACGAAATACGCCATGGACTGTGTCGAGAAACTCATGTGCGCGGGCGCCAACGCGGTCAAAATCGAAGCTCATCCTGGTCACGAACGCATTATTCAGCACATTGTCGATTCGGGTGTACCCGTGATGGCGCACATTGGTCTCACTCCACAGTTTGTCCATCAACTCGGTGGATACAAAGTTCAAGGAAAAGACACCATGTCGGCATTACGTCTCCATGCACTGGCAAAAATTCTCGAAGAAGCCGGATGTTTTTCCATCGTTCTTGAATGCATTCCCGACGAACTGGCGAGAAAAATCACCACACAGCTCCAAATCCCCACCATTGGAATCGGCTCCGGCTCCCATACGGATGGACAAGTTTTGGTACTGCAAGATCTTCTCGGCTGCCAAAAAACATTTCAGCCAAAATTTGTGCGTCACTATACCAACCTCCACGATATTATTTTAAACGCCGTGAACAGTTATCACACCAGCGTTTCACAACACGAATTTCCTTCGGAAAAAGAAATCTACATGTAGGTCCGCAATGAAAATAATGACGACTCCGCAAGAGATGCAACAAGACATACAAAAAATTCGTCAAACGCAAAGCGTAGGATTTGTTCCTACCATGGGCGCCCTCCATGAAGGACACTTGCAACTTGTGCAAAAATCTCGCGCGGAGAACGATAAAACCATCGTTAGCATTTTTGTGAACCCCACACAGTTTAATAATCCTGAAGATCTAGCCAAGTATCCTCGGACCCTCGAGCAAGATCAGAAATTCCTCGAAGAAGCCGGCGTGGACTTTTTGTTTCTTCCCACCTTTGATACACTTTATCCCGATCAGTTCGCTTTTTCTGTAAATGAAAAAAACGCAGATCACATTCTCTGTGGTGCGTCTCGCCCAGGACATTTTGCGGGAGTTCTGACTGTGGTTCTTAAACTCCTCAACATCACGCAGCCCCATCGCGCTTATTTTGGCGAAAAAGATTATCAACAACTGTCGTTGATTCAAAGTATGGTGGCCGCCTTTTTTATACCTACACAAATTGTTCCCGTGCCGACGATTCGCGATGCTGAAGGCTTAGCTCTCAGTTCCCGCAACCAAAGATTGAGCCCCACCGGGCTCAGTCGAGCACGTCGTTTTGCACAAACTCTGCGCCAAAAAAAATCGCGTGAGGATGTGCTCCAAGACCTGAGCAAGCAAGACATCCAGATCGATTACTTAGAAGACTACAAAGACCGTCGTTTTGCCGCGGTTTTTATTGATAATGTAAGGTTGATAGACAATGTCCCTCTCTGAGAAAAAAATTCTGATTGGTTTGAGTGGCTCGATCTCGGCTTACAAAGTGTGTGAGCTGATCTCATTGCTTAAAAAGAACAAAGCTCATGTTCGTGTCATTGCTACCGATTCCGCATTGCAATTTGTAGGCAAGGCGACGCTGGAAGGTTTGTGTGACCACCCCGTGCTCACTTCTGATTTTGTCGATGGCCAAATGATGTCTCATATTCATTGGGCCAAGTGGGCTGACCTTTTTATGATCGCTCCCGCCAGCGCCCAAACGATCAATTCACTGCACACTGGAACAGGCCATTCTCCTCTCATTTCCACCTACTTGGCCTACGACCTAAAAAAACCTCTGCTCGTCGCTCCGGCGATGAATACCCAAATGCTGTACCATCCTACGACCCAGCAGTCTTTTAAGCAGCTCTCGTCGTGGGGCTTAAGCATTCTTCCCACTGGCGCAGGCGATTTAGCCTGCGGTGATGTGGGCGAAGGACGACTTCTCGAGCCAGAAATTCTCTTTCAAGAAATTCGTAGCGCTCTCTTCCCTGCGGCTAAACTCTCCATCTTGATTACCGCGGGTGGCACGAAAATCCCCATTGATTCTGTTCGTTCCATCACCAACAAAAGCAGTGGTCGTACCGGCACCTTGCTTGCCGATTATTTTTCGCAAAAGCACTATTCTGTGGAACTCCTTTTGAGCAAAGAGGCCGAAGCTCCCAAATATACTCAAAATGTTTCGCGCTTTGAAACTTACGCCGACCTTGCTAAGCTGCTTGAGGAAAAATTGACTAAAAATAAATATGACCTAGTGATTCACGCAGCGGCGGTGAGTGATTTTGGCGTGGAAAATACAGACTCTGCAGGAAAAATTCCCTCTGGGCAAAGTATGGTTCTGCATCTTTACTCAACTGAAAAGATCATCGCTAAAATCAAAAACTGGAACCAAAATTGTAAACTGGTAGGTTTTAAACTCACCGACACGAATGACGAAGCCGCGCGCGATCATTCCATCCGCAAACTTTTTACGCAATCTGCCGATTGGGTGATTCATAATGATCTTTCGCAAATTTCTGATAAAACTCATCACTTTCATCTCTATGACGCCAAAAAGGAAATCGCTCAGTGTGAGACCAAACAACAACTGGGCCCACTCATAGAAAATTCAATTCTCAAGGAGCTTTTATGATTCTGTGCCTAGATGTGGGAAATACCCAAATGCACGGCGGCGTTTTCGATAAAGATAAACTCATCCTGCAGTTTCGTAAAACTTCCAAGGATCAATCTTCGTCCGATGAGTTTGGGCTCTTCTTGCGCTCTGTGCTACGCGAGAACAATGTAGATCCTTCCTCCATCCAACAGATTGCCTTCTGCTCTGTTGTTCCTAGCGTCGTTCACTCTCTCCGTAGCGCGTGTTCAAAATATTTTAAAACTCAGCCTTTTGTTTTGCAAACAGGAGTCAAAACAGGATTGCGCATTAAATATAAAAATCCCAACGAAGTCGGCAGCGATCGCATCGCCAACGCCATAGCCGCCACACATATGTATCCACAGAAAAATTTGATCATCGTGGACTTTGGCACAGCCACAACGGTGTGTGTGATCAACAAAGAAAAAGACTATCTCGGTGGCGCGATCTTACCTGGAATCCGTATTTCCATGGAAGCTCTCGAAAGTAAAACCGCCAAGCTACCTAAAGTGGAAATTATGAAAAAAGAAAGCAGCATTGGCCAGACCACTGTCGACAGTATGCAGATTGGTTTGTATTACGGACAGATGGGAATGGTGCGCGAAATTGTCGAACGCTCCAAAAAAGAAGCTTTTCCACAAGAAGAGTGTTTTGTCATCGGTACCGGCGGTTTTTCCACTATGTTTGATAAAACACAAATTTTTGATATCGCTATCCCTGACCTCGTTCTGCGAGGTTTGTACTTATCGTTAAAAATGAATCAACTCAAAGAGGTGAACCATGCAAGTAACTCTGCTCAAATCTAAAATTCATCGTGCCACCGTCACCGATGCTAATCTCGAATATGAGGGCTCCGTTTCCATTTGCCCGCATTTGATTGAATCCGCCAAACTTTTAATTCACGAAAAAGTCGACATTTACAACTGCAACAACGGCGAACGATTTTCGACTTACGTCATCAAAGGAAAGCCTGGCGAAATCTGCCTCAACGGCGCCGCCGCTCGCAAAGTGCAAAAAGGGGATTTGGTGATCATTGCCTCCTACGCCAGTATGGCCGACACCGAAGCTTTTACCTTTAAGCCTTCTGTGGTCATGGTGACTTCACGCAATGAGATTAAAAATTTACATCGCCCCTAGATGATACGCTTTTCTGCTTTACTGTAGATGTACCACGAAAACCGAAATCAACTAACTTTGCCTTAGATAAGCTCGACAATCGTTATTATTTTTACTTCACCGGTGGCGGAGTGTCTTCGGTTGTTGGCGCGGGAGCCGTCGCTCTCGCTGTAGTCGGAGGACCAAGAATACTATTGGAATTGTCTTCAAACGTGTAGGTACTTGATCCTTCTTTAAAAGTCAGGCCTCGTAAATAAAAATTTTTAAGCGTCTCTCCATCATCTTCTTCAAAGTACTCCTGCATCTTTATAGATACTTTTTTGCCCTTCATGCTTTGCAATTTTTTGCAAAAAACTTCTGCACTATCCTTAATTTTTGAATCTATGGGTTCGTTGTATCCAGCTTTTTTTGTTAGAGGAATATAAATATTTACTTGCTCTAAGGATCCGTTACTTCTTTTCACCATCATTGAACCTGTTCGTGTGTATCCTGAGTCGAGCTGAAAACCATTGGGACTTTCAATACAAAAGTGGGGAGGTATGCCTGGGCCTACAATTGTGACTTCTTCTTGAAAAAGCTTCCCCGCCTCATACTCACCACTTGCAACAAAACACATCAAAGTGGACATAATAAAAATCACTGGAATACGTTTTAAATAATTCATCCCTAACCCTTTCGGTTTTTACAATCTGAGTATAGATGATTTGTTTATTCTATGAAATACGACTGGGCTTAGGTGTACCGAAAACTTACACAAGCGGTATCGGAACTCGGCTGTGTGAAAATAATGGCAATGACTTACAGTGTGTTTTAGTGTGGGTTCTCGGCGTTCTTTCCGAGAACGTCCGGTTATAGAAGACTAAGCTTTAAAAACAGTAAACAGATAGCTGAACAGTGGTTTTAGGTTAGCGTGGAACTTCCACCCATTTGCCATTCGTAAGACTACGCCAGTAACCATGGTAGTAGGTGCCATTCTTGAGGTCATCCTCTACAACGAGCAAGTGGAAATGCTTACCTCGAGCAGCATGCTTACCGACAAAACACAGCTTTGCGTTTGACCCCGTGAACTCGGAACAATCGAACTTTTGGAGAACCAGTTCTCTGGAGTGACCAAAATCCGTTAATTCAAATTTAATCGTTGCCGATTTTATCTGACTTTCAACCTCAGATTTCAGTAATCCATTAGTCTGCGATTGATACCATGTTTTTCCTATCCATAAAAGGCTTTGATCTTTGATGTGGACTGCGGGCGTTTAGTGGGAGTCGAACCGGCTTAGAGTTGGAACGATGGCCGACTGACGTTTAATTCTGTTGCTATCTTATTTTCAAATTCCTCTGGTGGCAAGTAGCCAATGGCCGAGTGTAGCCGCTTCTTG
>JBGSUL010000118.1:0-36824 GCA_041736155.1 Bdellovibrionales bacterium | reverse complement strand
CAAGAAGCGGCTACACTCGGCCATTGGCTACTTGCCACCAGAGGAATTTGAAAATAAGATAGCAACAGAATTAAACGTCAGTCGGCCATCGTTCCAACTCTAAGCCGGTTCGACTCCCACTAAACGCCCGCAGTCCACATCTTTGGTTTTCGCAGATCAGAAGATCGTTTGTTTTAATAAGGAATTTGTAGACGCCCATTGTCTATTGAAATGACCGCCGAAACCGCCACTTTTTCTTTTGGCGACAAAAGCTGTACTTTGAATAAGGTTGATTACAATCCTGTGTCGGAGAAATACAAAGGCTGGATACGGTACAACAATCAAAACACCTACGACACAAATAATTACTCAACAGTTTGCAAAGAGCCCATGGCTGCCTACTACAATCAGGGCGTAAAAACACCCGGCGAATTCCCAGATATGGATTGGATTTCTGTGAGTGTTGAATTGCAAACAACAGGTCAAGGCATCCTCCAATTGGGCTACCAAAATCTTTGGGATCCCGGCGCAGGCGGCACCGTCAAGGCCATGTTGGGCTGCTTTCCTGATAAAAACTAAAAAACATTTTACGGAGGTATTATGAACAAACTTACTTTTTTATTAGCGTTTTCAATCTCATCCATTTTTCTATCTATTGCCCATGCAAAAGAAAAGACCGTACTTCACGTACCATTTTTTGTAGAGATCACTACCGGAGCAGGCAACTCACCCACCTACGAATATGTTCCCGTTGCAGTATTTAACAAAACACTGATTGCGCACGGACAGAAGGCGCAAAAAGAATTTGTCGATATCACGCTAGACTCACAAGTGGATGCGTTTGAATACAAACAGAAATTAGACGATGCCATCACAGCTGCCGGAATCCCCAATGCTCAGGCCTTTGGCGAATACGTTCCTGCCAATTGGGGCGACGATCAAAACTATACTTGTTATCGTGGTGACGGTAAAGATGTGGCAGAGATTGTGCTTCATAACACCGACAATCTTTATTCCGATCAGTACACTCTGTGGGCGTGGAAGTTAGGCAAAACGACAACCTATGTTTATGCCGAGGATGACTCTTCTTTTGAGTCTACAGACTGGGCAAAATACGACACCAACTCTGAGACGGTGATTCTGCTAGGTTCTACCGGCGACGATGGGACAGATGAGAACGAGTCGATCATTCCTCGCTGTAAATAAAACTAGTTAGTATTTCTAAAAGCGTGGTTCGATGTCCATAAAGATCATCTCGGCGGGAGTGTAATACTTTTTCTTATTGTTACACTCTTTGCAGCACACAACGGAATTTCCTTTGCTACTTTTTCCTCCGCGTGCGAGCGGAGTCACGTGATCCATGGTTAAGTCTTGTGGGGAAAATTTTTGCTCGCAGTAATGGCAAACGCCGGTGGCAAGTTTTTGTTTCCACCAGGAAGTTTGGCGAAGCTCTCGCGCTTTTTCGCGCTCCTTCGTCACTGCTTTTTTGTCGATAAAACCATCTACAAACATGCCCGTCTTTTAACATAATGCGCCAGAGACCGCAAGATGCAGATCCTTCGCTTCGCTCAGGGCAATTTGGAGACCCCTCGCTTCGCTTAGGGCGACGGCCCTACACATCAAGATCACATAAATCCCGTCATCCTGAGCGAAGCGAAGGATCTAGCTACCCGGAAATACGCAATATTATCCATATTTATGAAAAAAAGTGTCTTTTTTAGAAGTTCGCGTTATACCCTCCCACTATGACTCCAGAGCAAATAAAATCGCGCTTACAGCAAGCTTATTCCGATGGTGTGGTCGACGTGACCGACTTAACCGGTACGCAGGATCACTACTCGGTTTATATTTCGTCCAAAAAATTTGCCGGACTTTCGCGCATTCAATGCCACAAACAAGTCATGGATGTTTTTGATCCCGAACTCAAAACCGGCGAAGTGCATGCGCTGACCATTAAAACTGAAGTGATCAAATAAACGGAAGGAAATGTATGTCTGATGTTAAACAGAAAATTGAAACTCTTCTCACTCAAAACAAAACTGTTCTTTTTATGAAGGGCTCTCCCGCCTTCCCCATGTGTGGATTTTCGGCACGTGCGACGGCCATTCTTCAAGAAGTGGGCGTGCCTTTTGAATCTGTGGATGTTTTAGAAAACGAAGACATTCGCCAAGGTATTAAAGAGTACGGCAACTGGCCAACCATCCCACAGCTCTATCACAATAAAGAATTGATCGGTGGCAGTGACATTATGATGGAAATGTTCGAAGCCGGCGAACTCCACGAAGTTTTAAAAGCCTAATGAAAGAAAACCTTACGCGCGCTCAGGTCTGGCTTCGCTGGCTCTTGGGCTCGGCGCTCACTACGATCTTATTTATGGGTGGTCCATTGTGGACGGCCACTGGATTTTATCTTCTCTTCACCGCAGCTCTGCGTTTCTGTTTTATTAAGAAAATTGTACGTCCTTAAGACGAGATCCTGAGCGCAGCGAAGGATCTCCCGTTTTTTGTTAATCTCTTCGACATTTCGTCTCACAATAAAACCTTCACTGTACTCGACCAAAGTAACCTTCGAGCCATAAATCCAGCCCACTTAACCGCTCTTAACTCTTTATATTTTCAGATCTTTTACCGATAAATAAGACAACGGAAGGATCGCCGATGTACAAAATATTATTGGTTGATGACGACGCTGATGTTCGGCGCTTTGTTAAAAAAATTCTCGAACGTGGAGATTACAACGTCGTTGTGGTTGAAAACGGTCTCACTGCGCTCAACGAACTTAACAACGATCACTACGATCTCTTGATTTCTGATGCGAACATGCCGCAGTACACAGGTTTTGATCTTATCAAAACTCTTCGCCATCAAGGCAAACACAAAGACTTGATGATTGCCATGCTCACCGGCCGCCGCGAAAAACAAGATATCGAACAAGCGATTGATTTGGGCGTGAAGGACTACATCATCAAACCCATCGATCCACAACTCCTCTTGCAAAAAGTGCAAAAGATTTTTGAAAGCCGCGTGGTCAATCCAGCGATTATCAACATGGATGCCAGCGCTGAAATCAATTGGAGTGCGCTCGCACAAGCTCCACTTAAGATGCGTCGTATTGGCATTACCGGATTTACGGCGCTTTCAACCCTGCCACTCCCCGCTGGATTTGAGTTTTATCTACATACGGACGAACTTGCCTCATTGCAAAAACCCCGGGTGACTGTGCTTTCCTGCCATTACAATCAAAACCATCAAGCTTTTCTGATCGAAGGTCAGTTTTTAGAAATGAATGATCTTCTCCGCCAACAAATTCGTAATTGTTTAAAAAAATATGGCGCTGCTTAAGAGGTAACAATGAAGATTCTTATTGCCGAAGATGATGCAAATATTTCGACCATTGCCAAAGTTGTCTTGGAGCGCGTTGGCCACCATCAGGTAGACGTTGCGACAAATGGCCGCGAAGCACTGGATAAAGCCCTCGCGACAAACTACGATTTGTTATTGCTCGACGGAATGATGCCCGAGCTCTCCGGTACCGAAGTCTGTCGCCAGTACAAGGACCAATGTCCGACCCCCACACCAGTGATTTTTCTCAGCGCTAAGTCTACACAACAAGACATCCAGGAGTTTTTACAATTGGGTGAAGGCTATATTCAGAAGCCATTCAATCCACAAACACTCTGCGAGCAAATTGAAATGATTTTGAAGGTGGCTTCATGAAATCATTGCGATCAAAAATCACACTTTCAGGAACTGTGATTTTTATCGTCAGTGCTTTTTTTGCTTCTAAAACTTATGAAGCTTATCAGGATTTGCAGCAAACCCAAGAAAGCCTCAGTCACAATCTGTTATTTCGCGATTTTGTGCAAAATATTAAATATCATGATTTAGATTTTAAAAAAAATCAAAAAGAACTCATGGAAAAACTGCGTGCCTTCCGTCGCCCTATTGTTGAAAAGGAGCGCGTGGAGGCTGTGAGCAATTTGATTCAGGCACTGAATTCTTTCAGCAAAGAACTGCGCCAACGTCGCATTGTTGAACTTCTCGAAAGAGAAAAAGCTTTTTATGGTTTATTAAGTGTCCGACAAGATTATCATAAAAAATATCTCACATACTATATGTTCCTCGCCCTCGCGAGTCCGCTTGTTGGCCTATTCCTCTTTACGATTTACTTGCTCAATTCAGTAGTTATGCCCCTGCAAAAACTCTCGCAACGAATGATGGACTTTCTCATTGACCGCTACACCTTCAAACTCGCCACGCCTGCCAATAACGAAATCGGCGACCTGCAACGTACGTTTAACTCCCTTGCACAGCGTGCTATCAATAACGTCGAAGAGCTCAAAGCTTTAGATCGCGCCAAGTCCGAGTTTGTAAGCATTGCCAGTCACGAACTGCGCACGCCACTCACTTCCATCAAAGGGTCGCTCGGTTTGCTTTCCGGTGGAATCGTCGGTGATCTTCCTGCTGATGCCGTGGGTTTTATTCGCATTGCTGAGCAAGAAACAGATCGTCTTGTTCGTTTGATTAACAACCTTTTAGATCTCGCCAAAATGGAATCTAGAACGTTCAAATTGAATTCCGAGTGGATTTCTGTGCAAAAACTGGCGGAATCGTGTTTGGGAAGTTTGCAAGGCCTCGCGCAAACGGCGGATGTGTATTTTGCTATTCAGTCCGACAACCCCACCTTAGAAGCTCGTTTAGATCAAGATCGTATTCAACAAGTTGTAACCAATTTAATTTCCAACGCCGTGAAGTACTCACCCAAAAAAGGCACAGTCACATTGAGATATTCCATCGACCTGCAAAATAATCTGGAAATTGCCATCATCGATCAAGGTCCTGGCATCGCTGAACACGATCAACAGCTGATTTTTGAAAAATTTCGACAAGCCACCCAACCCGAAAGTAAATTGGTCAAAGGCACCGGCCTGGGACTTGCTATATCCAAAGCTCTTGTAGAGGAGCATGGTGGGCACATTTTTGTAAATTCAAAATTAGGCCATGGTTCGACATTTTCTTTCACTCTTCCTGAATGGCGTCAGTCCGAAGCCCTTATCCCTCAACAAGGAGAAGCTGCATGAAAAAGCAGGAACTTTCCGACCTCTTTAGCGAATTAAAAAAAGAGTATTTAGATTCTTTTGAAGAAAAATTTCAAAGCTTGATGCGCTATTGGCAAACGGGCGATCGCAAAAACTTACAGAATGAATTCCACAAAATCAAAGGCACAGGCACCACATATGGTGTCCAAGAGGCCACGGATGTGGCTTCTATTATGGAAGATCTGTGTGCCCAAGAATCCCCGCAATTAGGTTTTAATGTGCTCCTCTCTTTGGAATTGTTGCAAAAAATTCGCGCTGTCCATCGTCAAGGGAAAACTTTCGATTTAAAAAATGAAAAAAGTTATGAATACCTCTACCAATCGCGGGCTTCTCTCAAGAAAAGTGCTTGATCAGTGTATGTCTTCCACGTAATTTAGGGCCTCTATGAGCATCAACGAAAAACAACTGCTAGAGCTGCAAAAATTCCTCTCCCCGTCTCAAATCTCTCAAACTGCTGAGGATCTTTTAGCTTTTGGCAAAGACTGGTCGATCTATTATCCCGCCAATCCGGCGCTGATCGTTTTTCCCGAGAGTGAAGAACAAGTAGTACAAATTGTTCAGTGGGCAAGACAACACAAAATCGCGCTTGTTCCTTCTGGTGGACGCACAGGTCTCAGTTCAGCCGCGACTGCACCCAACCGCGAAGTGATCGTAGCGTTTGATCGCATGAATAAAATTCTCGACTTTAACGAAGAAGATCTGGTGCTCACTGTTCAGCCTGGAGTCATCACGCAAACCGTGCAAGAGTTTGCCGAGGAAAAAGGCTACTACTATCCCGTGGACTTTGCCGCCGTAGGATCCAGCCAAATGGGTGGGACCGTGGCCACCAATGCGGGCGGCGTGAAAGTTGTCAAATATGGTCTCACTCGTAACTGGATCTCGGGCCTCAAAGTCGTCACAGGTGCTGGCGATAAACTTTATCTCAACAAATCGCTGAAGAAAAATGCCACAGGTTATGATCTCCGCCATCTGTTTATTGGCAGCGAAGGCACCCTTGGGTTTTTCACACAGATTGAAATCCAACTGACACAAAAACCGCAAGAGCTAAAAGTTTTAGTTTTAGGTTTGGAAAAACTGGAACACTCTCTCGATATTTTTAAAACCTTCAACCAGAAGATGAGTGTCACGGCCTGCGAATTCTTTTCCCAGCAAGCTTTGGAAAAGGTCCTCGCGGCACACAGTAAACTCTCCGCACCCTTTGCCACACAAACACCTTTTTATCTTTTGCTCGAAGTGGAAATGACTTCGGCAGATTCCGCCGAACAGATCGAAGCTCTCTTTGCTGATTGTTTTGAAAAAGGCTGGGTCCTTGACGGTGTCATCAGCCAAAACTCCACCCAAAGTGAAAACTTTTGGTCTCTCCGTGAATACATCAGCGAGTCCATTTCACCATTTACACCCTACAAAAACGATGTTTCGGTGAGAGTGTCCCGCGCCCCGGCGTTTGTGCAATCCACCCAAAAGCTGATCGAACAGAATTATCCCGAATGGGAAGTGATTTGGTTTGGCCATATTGGCGACGGCAATTTGCATATAAATATTTTAAAGCCTGCGAACCTTAGCAAAGAAGAATTTATAAAAAAATGCCAAGGGACTGACGATCTCCTCTATCAACAGATCGCCCAATACGAAGGCTCAGTCAGCGCCGAACACGGCGTGGGTCTGGCCAAAAAGAAATTTCTTCACTACACCCGCTCCCCGGAAGAGATTGCGATCTTTAAACAAATCAAACAAATCTTCGACCCCGACGGGATTATCAACCCTGGTAAAATCTTTTAAACTCAGATCCTTCACCTCGTCATCTTCAACACCACCGAAGGACCTAAAAGCTGAGACTTAAGAGTGCATCGCAGACCCTTCGCATCCGCTCAGGGAGCTTGTGATGTCTTAACCGAACGGCATTGGTCACAGCGGCAGTGAACTGCACTTATTTCGCTGACCACACGGCGAGCTCATTACCGCTGGGATCGGCAAAGTGAAAGCGACGCCCGCCAGGGAATGTATACGGCGCTGTGGTTCTCTTTTTACCCACTTCGCCCAAGCCACTGACTTTTTGAATTCTGGCGTTTTCGCAATAGTCCAGGATGTGATGAGTATGATTGCCCGATCATAAAGCAAAGTGTCATACCTTTTTTTCAAAGCACGGTTTTCAACCGAACTGATTTTTTACAATCTCACTTCATTTTCTATATCTGAATATCTTCCCTTAGAAATTTACGTTTATAGTTCCAAAAAATTGCCAGAAATGGAAAAGGACAAATGCGATGCGACTATTCATTATTATTTTTTCTATATTCGCTTTTGCCGATAACTCACTTCACATGTCACTTCGAGAATCTCAGACACAGTTTGATACCTACTGCCAATCAATTGATTGCCAAAAAGTGGATATCATTGCCAAGGAGTTTAGCAATGAAAACACATATGTGCGTTTAAACCAATCAGTCAGCGGCAAAAACATAAGCATTCATATACCCAATGAACTGACGAGCAATGGACTTATGGAGCTTTTAATCAAGATTAGAACAGTTCAGCAAGGCCTGGCTAAAACCATCGATATTATTTCCTTTGATCCGCAAAAAACGGTGAGTTTGGCGACGGACAATGAGCTCCTTCTTTCTCACCAACAAATTATGGATCTCGTCGCCATCGCTGGAGCCAACTTTTTTAACTCCTCGGCGATCCGCGCTCGTGCAGAACTCGCCAGCCTTCCCTACAGTTTTGATTTGAGCACATCCCTTGTTGTCGATGCGGGTGTTCACCCTCGGCTTGCTCAGAGTCTCGCTGATCAGTTGCATACGCGCGTCGCTTCTTACAAAAACCTCGCCGAGATTCAACGCGAACAAACTGTACTCTTAGTAACTGCCCCCTCGACTCCGGTGAATGAAAATTTATTTCGTACGCTTCATGCAATTTCTGAGGTCAAAAAAGTGACCTCCCACATTGTCGTCATCAGTCCTTATCTACCTTATGCTCGATCTGATAAAGTCGACCACGCTGGCGTGACCATCACTGGGCGCCTGATCGCTGACATGATCGAGCTTTTTGGCGCGACCGCTGTGCAATTTGTCCGCGCTCACGCACCGCAATCCCAAGGTTTTTTTTCCATTCCTAGCATTGAAACTAAGAGCCGTGAAACGATCAATGCTTATTTGATTTCACAAAATGTCGAAATGATCGTCTCACCCGATGCCGGATTTCAAAAAGATGCCACACTTTTTGCTGAAGAGTTGGGACTTCCTTTAGGGGTCGTCAACAAACAGCGTGATCTTTTGACGGGAGAAAGTCGCATTCACAACATGAGTGGATATTCGCCGCGTAGAAAAGTGGTGGCCATTGTCGATGACGAAACAGCGTCGGGCGGAACCTTAGCCAAGGTGGCGCAGTTTTTAAAATCAAAAGGTGCGAAAAAAATTATTGCCGTTGTCACACACCTCGCAGGAAGCGCCGATCAAGCACTCTCAAGTCCTTATATCAACACCATTGCGACAACGGACACATTGCCCATTACAACAAACTTTCCAAAGCTTGTTGTTCTACCCATTGCTCCAGAAATTGTTTCTGATTTGATGAATTTTATTCCAACCTCTAGACTCCCGCTCTCAAACAACACTCAATCTTGCCGCGAAATATTTTCCCAAGGATCATTATGATGAAACTGCTTTTTATATTGTCTTTTATTTCACAAATAAATATCGCTCAAGCGCAAAACGATTGCCGTGAAATTCTCGGAGATTTGAATCGTGCTGAGGCGCCAACACTGCCACCAAAATATGACCGGCTCCCTCAATTTGATATGAGTATCCTTAAGACAAAAGGAGGAGCTGAGATTCTGCGAATAAAATCATCCATAGAAACCATCGTAAAAGAACTCAGTGGCATCGAGAAAAAATTGTCACTCGCTCCCGCCTCCCCCATTCCTCCCAGACCTACCACAACTCATGAAGAACCTGATATTAATGACGACATTGGCTTTTTTGGATCTCTGAGAAAATTGTTTACTGATTCGCTTTATCCACGCAGAGATTTTGAAAACCTTTCGGAGGAAAAACGAGCCGCACTTATGGTGAAAAAGTCCGACCTTGAGACAAAACTTAAACACTTGCAATCCCTCTTGGCTGACAAAGAGTTAGAAGAAAGACAAAACGATAGTTTTCGACGTCAACAAGCTCGCGCAGAACTCCATCGCGCCATGGCACATCCTCTTGTCAATTCTGCCGTCAGAGATTTGTTTGGATATTATACTCTCAATATCATTCCTAAAACTAACAAAGTCACACTTCTCATCGGCGAGCGCGAGGGTGCAACGATACTGCAAAACCCAGAACAAGTAGAAGAATTAGAAACTTTTGTCAAAAAACTGCGATTACGTAATTACGTGATCGTTTTCGAAGGCTACTCAGCCGTAGCTCCCATCATATCTTCAGCTGCCGCAGATCGTGGTGTTGCCGTATTTGATTCACACTCAGAAGTGACTGAAAGTCCTCTCGGCTCTAAAAATTCAATCAGTATTTCCAATGATTATCTGCGAATGAAAGCGTTTGCCGAATCAAAATCTGTTATCATCACAACAGATTCTCTCACCGGCATTGGACTAGCTATTGAGGGAGGCGTTACAAATGTGTGGAATATAAACGATTACACAAATCGTGTGTTAGAAGATTGGAAATATCAGCTCAGGACAAAAGGTCGCGACAATTTAGGCATCAATATACACCCACTCGAAAAATCACTCTCTCTTCTTTCTCTCCTGAAGAGGGATGGCTCTTGGTCACAGAGTTACCAAAGCCCATTAAGTGAGCTGAGTGAGAAATCGCCCATTATTATTTTCCAAGTAGATAATTTAGCCCTCGGATCTTTTGAAACTGTCGTCAATGGAGCCTTCTCCTACGCGCAAGTGATGTACACAAATCAAAACACCGGCGGTGCCGTGGTGTTTGGCTCTTCTCGACATGATTCCAAGTCCGCAGCTCTCATTTATGAATCCTCTTTTGCTCTTGGAACTTTGGGATATGCCATCGCCACAGGAGGTGCTGGGGGCGCTATGCAATTAGCAAACGCGGGTGGCTATAATTCTGGCACTCTCTCCATTGGTATTCCTATTACCGGAAAATCATCTTTAGTAAGTGAAAAAACCATCGCACGCTCGGATCAAACTTTAACGATCGATACTGGCGATTATTCAGAACGTATTCCAGCTCTTTTAGGAGAAGGTTCTGATGCACGCAAGCTAATTATTTTTGCACCTGGTGGTGGCGGAACGATGAAAGAACTGGCTGTGACTCTCGTGCGACTGAGCAAATTCGATCATGGCATTGAACAAATCATATTTCTGGACTCTCAATACTATAATGGTTTAGAGGCGTGGCTTAAGAGTCTTCCACTTCCAGCTTCCTTCAAGGATAAACTCTTTGTTACTGATTCCCGCGAAGAGATGACAATCTTGGGACAAATGTTTATCGGCGATCTCGAACTGGCTCATCAAGCCTTACCTCGCCAAGCTATCCCTGATTACACAGATGTCAGGTCGCGCTTTGAATACACGCCTCCCCCGACGCCTCCAAAACCGAAAAAGCCGGGTAGAAATAGTAGCACTCTCGAAGACTATTACAGCGATATGTACGACTCCTATGGCTACGGCTACAGCAGAGACGAGGGCGATACAGATAAAGATTCGCCTTCATCCGAACCTGAACCTAAAAAATCAGATAAGAAGAAGAAACCTTAAAGTGGGAAACTGAGTGAACATCCTCCGTTTATTTTCATTCCTATCCCTGTTTCTCGCAACTTCCCTTGTTTTTGCGCAAACCGAACAAGAGTTACTCGCGAGAGAACTTCGTCCACGGATGAGTCAAATCATTGCGACACATGCTGACTACCGCGTACCGCCAGGCATTCCCATCGCCCAAGACCACACTAATTTTCCTTATTTTCTCAAAGCCCTTGTGGATGGCGCGCCCAATCTCATCATCCAACTCGAGGCGGCTTACCCAAATGCCACTTTTGCCTTTCTTGGTCGAGACACACAGCTTATTTCCGATGTCGTCGATGCTTTTTACATCTCTCGTGGACAACCTGGACGTGTGACGCAAATATTTACCAGCAAACCGACACTTGTCGGAATGAGCTATCCTGAGATCATCGTGTATTTAAAGCATTCTGGATTTGATATCGAAAATTTATCTCCAGATCGCCCCTTTATAATGATTGATACCGTCTCGAAAGGAAGTGACATTTATCTTCCCGATGCCTTAGGAAATCAAACATCCAACCATCGTTTAGTTAGTGGACGCCAGGGGCGTTTGATTTTGCACGCTGTCTATTCCTATTGGACTCATACTCTCAAAAGAAATCCACAAGATTTACTCAAACTATTTAATTTTGTCGGCCTGCAAGTTTCGACTTTTAATCTGCGAGATTCAAATAATCAGTATTATTATCGAGATATTTCCGATATTAAGTCGATTCAAAAACTCAATAAAAATAATATTAATGATGGCCTTTACGGTTACAACATGATTGTCCCTTTGATTACAGACACTCCCATGAAATTCAATGAGGCCGGCTATGATCATTACACTTCTGCGTGGCATGGAAAGTTTCAACCGCCACTGCGTCTGCTCGATGGAAGTCTCTTACCAAATCCTGGAGCCTTGCTTGATCCTCCATGGAGAGTCTCAATTCTTTGGATACAACATGGCGTTTGGGATGCTGTAAACCAATCGCACTTTCAAAGACAAGTCGATGAAATTGCCGAAGCTCATGATGTGCAATTTTTAGCACATATACGGCAGTGCAAAAATATTTTGGATGCCAATTAAATAAATGGTGGGGGTGGGGATATGAAATTCTTCTTTGTTTCATTTTTTTTATTTTTCTCCTATGCGATTGCATGGGGCCAAAATGCCGAGCAAATGGCATTTATCAACTCCGAACAACGCCCTGATGTTGAGAGCTTGATTGCCAACCCCCGATTTCTTGAGGATTTCCCTACCCACAGCTATGCTGGAAAAAAAACTACCAATCATTACAACAAGGACATTCCGAGTCTCATCATTGCACTTGAAAAAGCTTTTCCAGGTGGAACCTACGCGTTCCTAGGCAGAGACACTGAGCTTCTTGCAGATGCCCTCGAAGGCTTCTATCTAAAGATAGGTCAAACCAATCGTATTGCTCGCGTACGACTGAGCACCCCCAGTTTTGCAGGTTTCTATGCTCCTTTGTTTGTTGAATATCTTGAGCAACTAGGCTTGAGTCGACCAACACATCCATTTGCGCACACCTTTGTTCTGATTGATGTGACATCATTCGGTGGAAATTCCCAATCGTACTACCTCACTGAAGCAGTGATCGCTAGCTACCTGGCTTCTGGGATCGCACCCGACGAAATCTCTCATCGCTTCAATCTCGCTATTTTCGATCGAGGCACAGCTGCGAATACAGCAGATGCCATCGATACCTCCGATCAGGACCTGACTCGTTTTTTAGATGCGCAAGCAAATGATATTATTCAATATAAATTATTTAATCATCTTGTGGCCTTGCCAGGCAAAGATTTGTCCTACAACTCTGAATGGCATGGCAAATATGGTCGCATTGAAAGGCTCTCCAATGGACGACTCACGACAAATCCCGCCTCCTATAACTCCAGGGCTGACAAAACATACGTCTTTCACGGTATTCTCACGGCTTTACGAACAACAACCTCCACTCAATTTATTGAAAAGACTGTGAACATGGCTAAAAGGTATGGCGTGGAACTCACACAAATTAGACACTCGCAAACACTGACGCCAGCTCAACCTCCACTCACTGCCGCAGAAATTAATCAACGGTATGTAGATGCATTGGCCAGCTTAAACTTACAACCTCTGCCCGAAGGCTATGACTATGACAATAACCTAATCTATGGTGAGAAAATAAAACTAACCAGCAATGGGACCAATCTGTACTCTCTGATGAGTCGACCAGAGCATCTTCTCGCTGACGACTACTTGGCGATTTCAGTCAAATCATTGGTTATGCTCTATGAACACCATTTAATTGGCGCCCGTGATTTTCGTCGTATTTTTATATCTCTCCTCAACAAAAAAACCATTCCCTTGAATACACAAATCTTTCCCTTTTTTAATCATCAAAATTTTACCAATTATATTTTAAGCCTCACTCACCTTGAGCCTGTACGCATTCTTCTCGATCGCCCGCGCGAAAGAGAAAAATACATGAGAATGGAGGGTCTGGCTGGATCTAACTACTTTGCTTTGGTGGATCAAGGACGACGCCCCGTTGTCTTAACCTGTAACGATCTTTTTGCCGAAGAGTGACCCAGAGAATGAAAACGTTTCGAATTCTTGGCACCATTTTGTTTTGTCTGCTCATTGGGCGAGCCTCAGCTGTCGCGACAAACAATGGTCTCTGTTCTGGTATTTTTCCCAGCGAATCAGCGAGTGTTTACGATCGTGCCACCAATCCTTTTGACAAAGCACGTTTGCTACGTCCAACTAACTCTGAACAGGCAGTTCAACTTATAGAAAACGTTGTGAGTTTATTAAAAAAAGATCCCATCGTTTCGCAAGCAGAGCTTGGTGGTGGTGTGACGGCCTCTTATTTAGTCACTTTGCAAAGTGGTTTAAAAGCGGTTTATAAACCTATAAACGCTGAACGCCCTAACATGATCCACCGTGAAGTCGCGGCCTTTAAGATCAGTCACCTTATGAGGCTGGATATTGTCCCCCCCACCGTGCTTCGCACAATCCGTGGCGTGGAGGGATCCTTCCAACTTTTTATGGAGACTACTTATCGTTTGAAAAAAAACAAATCCAACACACTCCCTGTGCTTTTTTTAAATGACCAAGAGTTTAGTGTGGATTCTTTTTTATCAGGGCGACGATTGCGTATTTTTGATTGGCTGATTAACAATCATGATCGTGGCTCCAACGCCGGAAACTATCTTGTATCCAAAATAGATGGCTTTATTTATGGGATTGACCACTCCACTGCGTTTGTCGGCCACGACAAACAGGCCCGCGCCGATAAAGTTCCTTATTATGAATCCACATTTCTTCAAGATCGTGAACTTTACGATCTGATGAGGTCGCCCTCGCGAGAGGTACTCACGAGAGCCCTACGCCATCTGAATTCTGTGCGAGTGCCTGAATTTTTTCAGAGATACGATCATCTCGTCAACGAATTTGAATCCACACTACTTCGCTGACCACACAGCAAGTTGATTACCGCTGGGATCGGCAAAGTGAAAGCGACGCCCGCCAGGGAATGTATACGGCGCTGTGGTTATCTTTCCGCCTGCGCCGACCACTTTGGCTTGGCTGTCTTCAAGATTGTTCGAGAATAGAATAACTAGCGGACCGCCTGACGCAACCTTTGAATCCAATCTCAAACCGCCCACTTCGCCATTGCCACTGACTTTTTGAATGCCTGCGTATTCAGGGCCGTAATCGTTGAATTTCCAGCCAAATGCTGTGTTGTAAAACGTCTTGGCTTTGGCCATGTCTGTGACGGCAAATTCGATGTAATCAACCGCGTGATGAGTCTGATTGGCTTGTTCCATAGAACCTCCTCTTCATTGCTCACAATCTAGTCTTGGTGGCACCTTCAGTCAAATCGACTGAGATCCTTCGCTTCGCTCAGGAAGCCTAATTTTAGGATTCCTGAGGGCGAAGCCCGAAGGATCTCGCGGTTCTAGATCAAGCGGGTTTTGAGGCTTGTCTTGAGGCTGCCGATTTTATCGGCGACTTGGATGGAGATTTTTGTGTCTTCGAGATCCATCACGAGGTAACCAATTTGGCTGTTGGTCGACAAATACTGCGCCTGAATGTTCACACCGTGTTGCGAAACAATACTATTCACCTCACCGAGAACTCCGGGGACGTTCTTATGTACGTTCACTAAGCGTGAAACACCGGGTCTGAGCCGTGGTACTTCCATAGATGGAAATTGCACAGCGCCGTAGGTTTTTCCCTGTAAGAGAAAATCCAACAAACTGTTCGTCACTTCTGAACCAATAGCAGCCTGCGCTTCTTCTGTGCTTCCACCAATGTGCGGAGTGAGGATGACGTTGGGAACTCCCTGTAACATGCTAATAAATTTTTCGTGATTATCTTTGGGCTCTGCGGGAAACACATCCACCGCCGTGCCGGCAATGTGTTTGCTCTTCAGTGCCTGCACGAGATCTTCAATCACAACGACCGTTCCGCGGCTCGCATTGATTAAGTACGAACCTTTTTTCATTTTGGCCAATTCTTTGGAGGAAATCATGTTTTTCGTTTCGGGAGTTTCTGGCACATGGAGAGTGACAAAATCTGATTTTTCCAACAGAGTTTCCATACTTGGCATCATCTTGGCGTTGCCGAAAGGTAATTTTTTTAGAACATCGTAAAAACAAACATCTAAACCCATAGACTCAGCCAGCACACTCACTTGGCTGCCGATATGACCATAACCGACAATCCCTAGAGTTTTGCCGCGCACCTCGCGAGCGCCTTTGGCAGATTTGTTCCACGCGCCGGTATGCACTTGATGGCTGAGATCGCAGAGATTACGCGAAAGCGCGATGATTTCGGCAATCACTAATTCAGCCACACTGCGCGTATTGCTGTGGGGGGCATTGAAGACGGGAATCCCTTGCAAAGCCGATGTTTCCAAATCCACTTGATTGGTACCGATGCAATAACAACCGATCACTTGCAAACGCGAGGCATGTTGTAGAACTTTTTGTGTTAAGGTTGTTTTTGAGCGGATACCGATAACATCAAAAGAAGGTAGTTTTTGCAAAAGCTCACTCTCGGCAAAGGAGCTCGCCTCCGACACCACCTCGAACCCAGCTTGAACAAACATTTCTTTCGCAGACGCATGAATATTTTCTAAGAGAAGTACTTTTTGAGCCATGAGGGATTCTATCATTTCTCCTCTGAGAGGCAATGAATTTCCTTGCCTGATACGTGGGCAAAAGCTAGTCTTTTTAAAGGCACAATATTTCTGAGGCAGGATTCTTATGAAGCTTAATTTGCTGGTTATCGACGATGACACAATGATCTTAGAAGCCCTCCGCTCTGTCATCCAATCACCATGGAACTTTATCGGCCGAACACAGTTCTCTCCCCCGCAAGAAACCATCCACGTGGCTTTTGTCGACCTCCACCTCAGTCGCCAGTTTGATAAACACGAAGGTCTTGAAGTGATCAAAGCCCTCAGCCAACAAAATCCACATACCGAAATTGTCGCCATCTCGGGCGATCTCGATCGCATGCTCATGGAAAAAACACTCAAAGCGGGAGCGACACGTTTTTTGCCCAAACCTCTCACTCCCGATGAAGTGATCATCACACTCAATAAACTGGAAGCCCTTTTTGCTTTGCGCTTACAGTCCCATGAGTCCAGCTACCAATGGGTGGGCACATCTCCCGCTTCGGAAGAATTACGTCGTAAAATCGCCAGCCTCAAAGGCGAAACCGCTCCCGTGCTGATTGAGGCCGAATCGGGCTGCGGCAAAGAAGTGGTCGCTCACCTTCTCCATCAACAAGAGGAAACACGACCTTTTATATCGGTCAACGTCGCCGCTATTCCTGATAATCTTTTTGAATCTGAATTTTTTGGCTACAACAAAGGCGCCTTTACCGGGGCTTTACAAAATAAAATTGGTTTAGCCGAAAGCGCCAGTGGTGGCGATTTATTCCTCGACGAAATCGAAGCGTTACCCATGGCCCAACAAGCAAAACTTTTACGCTTTTTAGAAAGCGGCGAGATCCGCCGCGTGGGCGCCAACGAAACTCAAATTGTCCACACACGAGTCATTGCTGCCACCAATGAGAATTTGCAAAAAAAGGTTCACGACGGCCAATTTCGCGAAGATCTGTTGTGGCGCTTGACCGGCCACAAGATCGTTATCCCACCATTGCGCGAAAGAAGTGCAGACATTGATGCCTTGAGCACTTTTTTTATTAAAAACTCTCGCCCTTTTAAAAATAAAACCTTTTCCGAAGACGCCCTCAATGCACTCAAATTGCACAGCTGGCCAGGAAATGTGCGGGAATTAAAACGCGTCTGCGAACACGTTGCGCAGCAATCCCCTCTTCCCGTCATTCGCTCTGCTGATGTACGCACTTTATTATCTCCCTCCAGTGTAAATACTGGTGAACTCCGCATTGATTTGCACAGAGGCTTAGCTGATTTAGTCACTGATTTTGAAAAAAAGGTCCTCGAAACAGCCCTTTCCCAAGAGAAGGATGTTGACGCGCTGACTAAAATTCTAAAAATCTCTCGCTCTAGCTTCTATAAAAAGCTTAAAGATTTTGGGTTAAACCTTTAGAACCCGGTGACTATTTAAAAGATGGGTTTTAATATCGCCTTTTACGGAAGGATCCCTTTGTTTCCACTGTGGAGTGAGCCGCTATTTATTGCCTTTGCATCTGCCACCGTCGCTGGTATCGCCAGCTTAACTTTCGTATATTATTTTTTGCAGAAAAAAAATGATCACTTTCGCAGCTCTTTCTCTACCTTATTGAGTTGGCTCCTGATCACACCGTTGATTTTTGTTTGTTTGGGAATGGTATGGCCCGTGCCGCTGGTATTAGTCACGGTGATTTCTATCTACGGCGCTAAGATTTTTTTCCAAATGACCGGTATGTACCATCGCAGTTATTTTGTGATGGCTTGTTATGCCGCCCTGATTGCCTGCGGCGTCTTTATTTATTTAAATTACAATCGTCTCTTTGAAATGATGCCTCCGATCTTCTTTTTTGCGATCTGCCTGATCCCGATGATTCGCAACAACTACAAACAAATGGTGCAATATATTGCGCTAACGTTGGTGAATTTTATTCTCTTGTGGTTTTTTATGCATCTCGGACGACTTATGGCCCTGCAAGAGGGAATTTACATCGTCATCTACATTCTATTTTTAACTGAAGCTTTTGAGAATATTTATCTACGCGTCAGTCGCCATTTAAAAAAGATCAAAATCGTCTCCGAACTCACCCCCAAGAGAAGCTTGGAAGGCTATGTCGTCGCCGCATTTTTAACACTCGGCTTAGGCTACATCGCCAAAAATATTCTACCCGCTGATCTACAACAAAACTGGTGGATGATCGCCACCGCGTGTTTTGTATTTGGTAGCACGGGCGATACTATTTTGGTGGTCATCCGCCGTGATCTCGGTATCAAAATCTACAGCTCGTTTGTCATCGGTCGCGGTGATTTTTTCACACGCATTGAGCGTTTAGTCTTTGTCGCTCCCGCCAGCTATTACGTGATTAGCTACTTGCAAGGCACGTTATGAAAAATAGGGATATCGAGAACTGGGATTACGACAACGACCAGTGGGTCAAACTCCCTACGCATTTAAAACATCTCCCCCTGTTCACCAAACATCGCGACGCCACAAGTACACTCTTCCGCTGGGCGTGGGCCTTTTATTTAAAACAAATTGGTTTTAAGATGTACATTCGCCTCAAAGTGATTGGAGATTTTAAAAAGATCTTTCGTGAGCATCCACGGTTGTTGCTCATTTCCAATCATGCGAGTCATTTGGATGCGACTTCCATCGCGGCCGCCGTGCCCTTTTCCATCTGGGGACACCTTTTTATTACGGCAGCCAAAGATTATTTCTTCTCTAACCCAGCTTTTACTTTTTTCTCAAAACACTGTTTAGGGGCCATTCCCATCGACCGCAAAGACAAAAAGGGCGAAGCCGTAAACCTCTGCCTCAATCTGCTCACCCAACTGGATAAAATTTGGATGATTCTGTTTCCCGAAGGTACGCGCTCTCCCGACGGACGCATTCAATCCTTCCGCAAAGGTGTGAGTCTTTTTGCTGAACGGACGAAAACGCCAATCCTTTTCCTTTATATTCACGGCAATAGCGACTTGTGGCCAAAGGGTCGCTTGCTACCACTGCCTGGAAAACTCACTATCCACGTAGGCCCCGTGCATCCACCCGCCCCAGCCGATGTGCTCTATAATAGCTATATCCAGTGGGTAAAATCGGTAGATCCCGACGTCAAAGTGGCCGACCTCCCTAGTTAGCCCACCAAAACTCCTAGGCCCTTATTGCGCTTTCACTTTTAAATGAAATGTAGCCATTTTACTGTACTCGCGGGCGCGCGGGGCGTATCCGGGTTGCGGCATCTAGGGTGTGTGGACAATTAAAAATACCCACTCTTAAGCCTCATTCAAATCAAAAAGCCAAAGAGGGTGTTTTTAATTGTCCACACACCCTAGATGATGCAATCCGAAGACGAGCCCGCGTCCGTCGAGCTTGTTCAGGAAAATGGCTTCTTTTCTTTTAAAAGTGAAATCGCAATAAGGGACGTGGCACATATTCTATGCGTTAAGTTGCTGAATTCCTTTATACTCGCTGCGGAATATTCTATAGTCCTTGTCATGACACCTGTAATTAATAATCTGTCTCTCATTATTGGTACTGTGAACGGTAGTGGTAGTCAGTCTTCAAATTTGATTCTTCTTCGTTCCCTCTTTCGTATGGGTATCCCTGTGAGTGGGAAAAATCTTTTCCCATCTAACATTGCGGGGCTTCCTACATGGTTTGTGATTCGCGCTTGTGAAAAGGGTTACACTTCGATTCCGCCTAAAATGGATATTGTAATTGCCATGAACCAACAGACGGCAAACGAAGATATTCAGCATCTGAATCCAGGTGGGTTGTTTATCCACAACTCTTCATTACGTTTTACGCAACCTCTTCCCGCCAACTCTCTTGCTATTGATTTTGGTAAAATTGCGGGTTCAGTGAATGATTCCATAAAACTTAAAAAGCTTTTGACCAATATTGTGTATGTTGGCGTAGTCGCCGAAATGCTTGGTATTCCCAATGACATTCTTCATCAAACGATTGCTGATCAGTTTAATAATAAAAAAAGTGTGGTGGATCTCAACGTTGCCGCAGCAGATGCCGGGCGAGATTACTATCGCCAAAATATTTCCGCACATTCACTTTGGCGTGTGGAAAAACGTAATTTGAATCAAGGCAAGATACTTATCGATGGGAACACTGCTGCTGGCATGGGCTCTGTGTTTGCAGGGTGTTCATTTGCTTCTTGGTATCCAATTACGCCGTCGAGTTCTCTTGCTGAGAGTTTTGAACACTACTGCCAAAAATTGCGACGTAATAATAACAGTAAAGATAGCAACAACTATGCGGTTGTGCAGGCCGAAGATGAGCTGAGTGCTATCACCATGGTTGCCGGTGCCGGCTGGGCCGGGGCGCGGGCTATGACAGCCACATCAGGTCCCGGGATCAGTTTGATGGCTGAGACTGCGGGGATGATGTATTTTGCGGAAATTCCGGGAGTGATTTGGAATGTGCAACGCGCAGGTCCTTCCACAGGATTGCCAACACGCACTCTCCAAGGTGATGTCCTTGCCTGTGCTCAACTTTCTCACGGCGACACTCAACATCCACTGCTTTTTCCTTCGTCGCCTGCAGAATGTTTTTCTATGGCAGAAACAGCTTTTAATTTGGCGGAGCGTTTGCAAACTTTGGTGTTTGTGATGAGTGATTTGGATCTCGGCATGAATCCATGGATGAGCGAAGATTTCACTTATTCTGCAAAACCTTTTGATCGCGGTAAAGTTTTAAACAAGGCCGATTTAGATCGCCTCAATCACTTTGCTCGCTACAAAGATCTCGATGGTGATGGAATTCCTTATCGTACGCTCCCAGGAACTGAGCATGATCTCGCGGGATACTTCACTCGCGGTACGGGACACGATGAATCTGCCAAGTATACAGAAAGCGCTGACGTTTTTAAAACTCTGCTCGAACGTTTGCAAAAAAAGTGGGAAACCGCAAAAACTCTCGTTCCTGCCAGCGAAATAGATTTACAAAAAGCCGACATCGGTCTGATTGCGTACGGCTCTACCAATGCTGTCATTCCCGAACTGCGCGATCGTTTACAAGAAAAAGGCATTTCTACCAGCTATCTGCTCCTTAAAGCTTATCCTTTTGATGCGCAAGTGGAACCGTTTATTAAAAAACACAAAAAAGTGATTGTTCTTGAGCAAAATCGCGATGGTCAGATGAAAAAACTTCTGCAACAAGAATTTCCGCATCTGGCGCCACAACTCTCCTCGTCCTTGAGTTACGATGGTTGGCCTTCTCGCTATCAGAATTTTATGGAAGGAGTTCTCCGTGGAGACGCCTAAAGTGGAAACGACAGCTCCTAGCAAAAACCAACGTGGTTTGGCCCGAAGCGATTACGCGGGTGCCAAGTCCACTCTGTGTTCAGGCTGTGGTCATGACAGCATCACTAACAATTTGATCTCGGCCCTTTATCAGTCATCCATCAATCCTTACAAAGTGGCTAAGATGTCGGGCATTGGTTGCTCGTCCAAAACCACGGCGTATTTTTTAAATAAATCCCATGGTTTTAATAGCCTTCACGGACGCATGGCTCCTGTGGCCACTGGTGCAAAAGCGGTCAACCACGAGCTCAATATGATCGGTGTCTCTGGTGACGGAGACACTGCGAGCATTGGCTTAGGTGGCTTTTGCCATATGATTCGCCGAAATGTGCCTATGGTTTATATCATCGAAAATAACGGCGTTTACGGTCTCACCAAAGGACAATTTTCCGCTACAGCCGACAAAGGCACTTCGCAAAAGTCAGGACAGCTCAATCAATTTGAATCCATTGATCTCTGTGCCTTGGCCATTGAGCTCGGCTGCACGTTTGTCGCCCGCTCTTTCTCAGGAGACGCTAAACAACTCGTACCCCTTTTGCGTTCAGCTTTGCAACATCCTGGTACGGCGATCATCGATATTATTTCTCCCTGTATCACTTTTGCCAATCACTCGGGCTCCACCAAGAGCTACGACATGGTGAAGGAACTCAACGTTCCCCTCCAAGAGCTGGGATATATTTCGCCCACTCCAGAAATCGCGGTGGATTATCAAGAAGGGGAAACTAAAACCATCGAAATGCACGATGGCTCGCTTCTCACACTTAAAAAAATCGATACCCGCGCCCACGATGTAACAGATGCAAAAGCAGCACTGCAAATTTTATTTGAGACTCGTCACAATCACGAATTTTTAACTGGCTTGTTTTACTACCAAGACCCCAAAGAGAACTTTGTGACTCAGCTCAAACTGCCGCAAACTCCCCTCGCTCAACTGAGCGAAAAAGATCTGCGCCCCAGCGAACAAGACCTGCGCGCAAGTCTCAAAGAGTTTTTTTAAGGTGTAGCCGAAGGATCTCAGCGGTTATGCTAGTATCTTACGGCGTTACTTAATGTTTCATTGCGAATATCGCCTGAGCCTGAAACTTGACTGTTCGTCACCTTACTACGCTCAATATCACTCGATCCTGAAACATTGGTAAGTGTAAGAACGGAATCTGTAATATCCGACGATCCAGAAATATTGGATGTTAGCAGTGCTGAATTCGTAATGTCTGCAGATCCAGACACATTTGAACTTTCAATCTTTGATCCTATAATGTCAGAACTCCCTGAAATCATCGATGCTACGATGGACGTATCTTGAATGTGTGCACTACCTGTTATTTGTGATCCCGATATAAAGACTGTTTTTCCAGCGGTGGCTTCAATCACAGTTGTCCCCGCAATCACGGAATTTTGATTAATTTGCACATTACCTTTGAGTGTAGGTGTTCCACAAACACGTGAGTTATCTGATATATAGACTTGAGTATCTACGTTTCTCATTGCACATAAAGATATTAATCCACCGCCATTAGGATGAGCTTGAACTTTTTCATTTCCACATTCTGTAATCTCTGCAGAATAGCAGGCATTGTTCTGATTTCCACCAGCATCCATCCTTTCTCCATTACAATAAGCTCCACTGTCATTGACAACCACTGAACCATTGCAGTCGCCGTAAGCCTGACCATTTATCGTAATTTCTGAGTGCACCAATACAGAAAAGAAAGAATTATACCCATAGACAATGTTTGCTTGATCATAAGATCCTCCATCAATATAAACATAGAGCAAATCCAGTACCACTCCTCGTAGACCTAGAATTGATTTGGGAATTTTGCACTTTGTGACAAGGTGTCCATAACTTCAACAGCTGCTAAAGTTTAAATCACAACGTCTTTGTGATCGGTGAATTCGAAAAATCCAGGGATGCCGAGTTCGCAGCCGTAACCCGACTGTTTGATACCACCAAAGGGGCGCTTTTTATCGCAGACCTGTATTGTTATTTGTCGTCAGAATTAATGAGTTGTGCGTTTCTTCTCACAATTTTCATTTGATGTGCTTTGTACTCAGCTAAAAATGGACTCTTTCCGTACTTTTTCTCGAACATTGAAAGAACAGTATCTAATTTTACTGGCATGTCCTTAATCATTTCTTTTACTTTTTTTAGATAAAAAGCAGGACTTATTTTTAAGAGCTTAAATTGTTTTTGCCAATGTTTCGGATGTATCGTGCCTGATTGAAACTGTTCATTTACTGACATCGCCAAGCTTTTAGTCAATCTTGGATAAATCGTCGTCGCAACTAAATCATAAAATGGAGCTAAACGCCAGTGCCCCTCTTTACTTCTAAGGAGCGAAAGATTCTTGCCGTGACCATCACAATTTCCTACCAACACATTTAGAATTTGCCATTTGATTAATGCATCTATGTCGGCAGCAGGATCATGGGATCTCATATCTATGAGCTCTTGACAGTTGAGTAAGGATGGACCCTTTTCTTGTTCGTATTTCCTTTTATAAGAAATTGCGAGGGCCTGGCAGAAATCCTCCTGGTGAAGTCTTAACCACTTACCGTTCTCTAGCATCCTATCGTATCTTTCAACGAGAAGCGCATAGCGTGAACCAATCTTAACAAGCTCGGAAGGGGCCGTTATGAGTCCAAATTCAGAATAAAGTCGCGCATTGATCCATTCATTCTGCGGAATATTTTTGAACCCTCGGGGGGCTGGCTTTAGAATATGTGTTGTCGCATGAGAACCTATAGGTTTATAGAATTTTGCATCTTTATATACCAATGGGAGTTTGTTTTGCGCACCAGCCAGCGAAAGTCGAAGATCCCCCTCAACTTGTAAATCCAAGAGTCCTACAGAATCTTCTTTTAACCAGGCCGCCAGTTCCTCCACTGGAATTTCTTCTAATCCTGCTTTTTCATTTGGAGGTTGAGAGCTGTTTGTAATTGTAAAAGCTCCAGCGCAATCTTGTCCGATTCTTGCTAAGAGCTCAAAATCGTTATCCATTGATATTCCAAATCTCTTACAAAGAGCATCTCTTGTATTTCCTTCGGGGAGCAAATTTCCAAAGAAGTTTCTTGCCTCCATTTTGAAATTGTTTGTGACAAAAGAAAGTGAGTTTGAGAGTTGAAAATTATTTTGATAATGAAGCCAGCTCTCAGAATACGTGAAAGTTATCCCCTCACTTGTATTTTCAATAGTTCCTATGAGATGAGGGGAAAACCAAACCCACAACTTGGTCATACTCAACTATTCCGTTCTTTTTTTCGAAACACTAAGCTCTAAGTTAAGTCGTCGTATAATCTGGAAAATTTTCCCTAACGGAAAAGACTCCCGACTTCCATTTTCTAGCTGGTAAATCAAGCGACGACTGACACCGGCGCGAGCGGCAAGTTCCGCTTGTGTTAAGTTCTTCTTTTTTCTCTCGTCCTTGATGAGAACACCTAAGTCAGCTGCATTTTTAAAGGTAAGATTCGGTACTGCTTTTTTCTCTTGATCCATATACAGATCATTATGTAATGGCTTCGATATTAAGTCAATATGATCTAGATCTAGATCATATTGACTTAATATCGAAACTACCTATAAATGATTCGGATATGGATCATCTAGGTTTATTAAACAACAACGACTTTGTGATGGATGAATTCGAAAAATCCTGGGACACCGAGCTCGCAGCCGTAACCCGACTGTTTGATACCACCAAAAGGGCGCTCCGGCGCGGACTTGAGATAATCATTGATGGCGACAGAGCCGGTTTCCAATTGATTCGCCAGCTGCCATGCGCGCTTTTTATCGCGACTAAAGACAGCGCCACCTAAACCGTAGGGCGATTGGTTGGCGAGCTGTAAAGCCTCTTCTTCTGTTTTAAATTGTGAGATAGAAAAGACAGGACCAAAAAATTCATCAAAGTGAGAGAGACCATTCGCTGGGATATTGGTCAATATCGTGGGCGCAAAAAAGTTGCCGTTGTTCAGCTCTTTGGGGAACTCTTTTTGATAAAAAATCTTTGCGCCTTGAGCTACCGCCACATTCACTTGATCTTGCAAATGCTCCACCAAATCCCTGCGCGCTAACGGTCCCATTAGATTTTTCTGTAACATGGGATCGCCAAATTGAATTTCGCCAAGCAATGCGGTCAAATGTTTTAAAAACTCATCACATATGCTCTCGTGCACAAAAAGACGTTTGGCCGAAATACAACTTTGGCCAGAGTTTAAAATACGTCCTTGATATATTTTTTGTGCGGCCATCTGAACATCGGCATCCTGACAAATAATATAGGCATCGTTACCACCTAGTTCGAGAACACATTTTTTTAAATGCGAACCTGCCACTTTCGCCACTTCTTTCCCCACGCGTGTGCTCCCCGTAAAACTCACTCCGCGAATGTCTTTATGGCCGATCAACGCATCCGATTGTGAGGGGGTTAAAAGAAGAGTGGTGAAGACTCCCGGCAGGCCCAAACCTTTTTGCAAGGCTTCATTCAACATCAAACTGGTGCCAGCCACATTGTCGGCAGGTTTGAGCAGAATGGTATTCCCCGCAATCATCGCAGGTATGGCAAACCGCAACGTCTGCCATACAGGAAAGTTCCACGGCATGATTCCGTAAACAACACCCAGTGGGTTTTTAAGAACAATATGGTGCTTTTGCCGTTCTTCCTTAAAAAGAGAGTCCTCTGTCGACAAAGCGTAATCAATCAGTTGAATGGATTTTTCGATTTCAGTATTTGCTTGAGCAAGAGGTTTTCCCATCTCGCGGCTCATGGACATGGCCATTTCTGATTTTTTTTGCGCGAGTTCTAACTTAAACCTGGCAATCTTATTTTTCCGCTCAACTATATCCAATGCCGACCAGACTTGAAAGGTTGCGGAGGACTGCTGGAGGATTTCGGGAATCTGTGTTGTTGGCGTATACTTGTACGATTGGATCTTCTGCTGATTGAAGGGGTTCACTGTGTTAAATTCGCTCTCTTCCATAATGAAGCTATTGTAACGTTCTCCTCTCTATTGTCATGACTTTTTTGCTCCATTTTAAGAAATTTTTTTTGCGCCACTCTGTTTGTCGTTCTCCATTTCTTACGAGGAAACCATGCCGTTCTGAAAAGCTTTTTGACAGCCTTTGGAAAGGGGTCAAATACATACTTATTTCCCATAAAAATGTCGAACTCTTGATGACTGCTGCTCTTTTCTCATTTTGAGAAATTCGCACTTTTAAAGAGATTTCGCTAATCTAGAGGAGTTGTTGGGGGGGGGGGGGAAAGGAAGTTGATATGAATAAGCGCACGATGCCTCTTTCAAAATACTTAGGAGTTGCTTTACTCGGACTTGTTTTACAAGGGTGCTTTTCTTCCAATGGAAAATCGACATTGGCGACTGCCAATCCTGAAGAAGGACCGCTTCCTACTTTTGATGCGAATGTTTATCCATTAAATAAAATCGTGTGTGACCCTTTTGAACCCGGAACTCCCGGCCCAAATGACGGTATGATAGCGACATTGCACTATCGGACAGCGGGACAACCTGCCTGGCAACATGTCTCTGATTATATAGATCAAGGACATAAGTCCTCGCAGTATTTATTCTTTTCTAAACTCAATGTTCCGACCCGTCTTTTCTCTTTAGGTTTTCCCACAGAAACCGGTGATAGCATAAAGAACGACCTCCAAGAAACACTCAATGAGTATTTCGCATTGAGCGTGACCTCTGTGCTTAAACTAGCCCCTACAGATGAAGAAGGAGACTACGAACTCGCGCTTCTCTCCGATGACGGTGCTGTTTTTCAAATTCGTCAAGAAGATGGCAATTACCGTACCGTTGTTGATAACGATGGCAACCACCCTACTCGCTTAGGTTGTGGTGAGCGTATCAGCATGAACCGCTCTTCGGAACTGGTTGTCCGCATTAACTATTACCAAGGACCTCGTTATCATATTTCAGTGATCCCTCTTTGGAGAAAAGTGACTGCCGAGACGCAAGCCGAACCACGCTGCGGTCAATTAGGAAATTCATTGTATTTTGACTACAACAACAATTCGCAACCGCAACCAGCTTACTCAGAACTATTAGCTCGTGGCTGGAAACCCATGAACGAAGACAATTGGAATATGCCAGGGTTCGCCCTCTTTAACCCATGCACAGAGGGAACAATTCCGACCATTAGCAATTATCTCAATGTCGTAAATACGGAAGGCATGGTGGTATTCAATTGGAACACCGATATCCCCGCCACCTCGCAGGTTTTATATAAAAATTTAAGAACAGGTGAAGAAATACTGACGGTAGCTCCAAGTCGCCTACGTACTGCACATAGTGTAGTGATTCCAAATCTTAATTTAGGTGAAACTTATGAGTTCCGCGCTGTTTCGATTAGCGCCGATTATGGAAAAGCCATGAGTGACCCAATACGTTTACAAGTTTTTTAATTAGTAATTTAAGTAAATGTTCGTAAGGAGAACAAAATGAAGAAGTACTTAATCACAACACTGCTAACCATCGCTGCATCGAGCGCCAACGCCTTTGACTCCTGGCACATCGCCAAGTCCTACGAAACGCTACCTTGCTTAAGTCTACAACAGACCAAACTCCTCAAGCAGATCAAGCAAGATGGGCCGGAGACTCTGATCACAGAGGCCGATACTTTTTATGAAAAAACAAAAAAGTTCTTCTCCACTCATGATCGTTTTATCTGCCCGCCTACTTTGGATGAAAAGAATGAGTTCGATTTTTCCACACCTATGAAATTTGGCTCCGTGGACAATTATGAACTGATTCATATCAATCAATGGCAAATGGAAGTTCTCGAAGGAAAACAGCAAAAGCTGATTTGGAAAATGGGTTACGATAAAGACACAGGGATTGGAAAAGGAAAAAACCGTCCATTTGTACTTGTTCCGTTAAATCCGAAAGATTCCGACGAAGCTCCGTACTTAGTGCATGCGCTCAAAACCAGCGATAACAAATGGAAAGTTCACGTTTGTTACCCGGTAGAGAAGCAAAGCCAGTGCAATCCGTATCAACCAGAAAAAGAAACAGATCCCAGCTTTGCTTCTACTCAGTTTGAGATCAACTAGATCTGAATTTTACTCTGCAAATAAAGAACTACAAAGTCTTGGCGCCTGATAGGTGCCAAGATTTTTTAATTGTTGGCGATCCGTGTCCCATACTAAAGGCGCATCAAACTCCTGACTGTACTGCACCAAAGCCAAAATCTCACGCACAACTGTTTCCAATTCAAAATCGCTGTTTGCTTCGCGAAATTCAAGAATAGGAAAATCATGAAACCAGGTAGTCGCGAGCAAGTACTGAGTGATCCAATCATCGGGAAACATATACATCAGCAGCGCAGACACTCGAATATCATTCCACTTCACGACCTTTAAAATAGCTTCAAAGGTTTTTGACTCAAGTTGCTGTTGCAAGAGCTCCCGGGCTTCCGCCTCAGGCATCGTCCATGCTTGCTCAATCCCAAGGACTTCTAAAGATTGACGATACATAAAATCGAAAAACAACTGATCCATAGTTGGATCATAGTTTGAATCTTCGATTCGCTCCATAAAACCCGGCGAGTAAGGACCAATATAGGCCTTGCGCTCTGCCTTTACTTGCCGCTCTTCTTCGATGCTTTGTTTATTTTCCTTGCGCATATAATTACGCAAAATGGATAAAATTTTCTTTGCGGTAATTTCAGACTGAAATCCACGACCTATTTCCACGTTCACCTGAATAGCAAGTGCATATCCCTCTTGCGTCCCCATCGCCCCAGCTCGACGCATGTCATACAAAGCCTGCTGGAGTGGAGGAACTTTGTCATAATAAATCGGCGGAGTGACGATTTCATAAATCGTTGTTCGTGCGACTTTGTCCGCCACATTGACACTGTCCACACCATTGTCTTCCGGTTTTATGACCACCGTTCCTTTCATAATGGAATCTTCTAAGAGCAATTCGCGAACAAAGTAGGTCTCTTTGAGACCCGTAGCTGTGTTTAAATTTTCATCTTCAAAGGTGTGCCAACGAAGACGTCCACCAAGTCTCTCTTGGAGCATTTGGCCGATTCTATCTGGGATAAGTCCTGTGAGCTCCACTTCCAGACCAATACGAGGTGCTGTGGGTTCATAAAAATAACGTTCTTCAACCGCTTGCAAAAATGTTTTCGAATACCCTTGTGAAACACAGAGCATGACCAGCAAGAAAACAATATATTTTTTCATGTAAAACCAGTAACGAGTCTTTGAACGAATGGCAAAAACCAATGATGCTTGGTAACCAATTATAAAAAATTACTATTTTTATTTGAAAAAAAGACAGGATTTAGAAGTCGGCTTAAAGAGATTTAAGCCGACCGAAGGTTTCTTATAATTTGCTGCTTTATTTTCCAACAAATTTATTACAGAAGAATAAAGGGTCTCCACCATCTTTGCTTTTCCACTGATGCGTGCATTGACCTGTCTTTACACTTTGAGCGCAATACCCATTCGTCGTTTTTTTGCACACATAGCTATCTGTTTTAGCAGTGCTCGCTAAACCTAAATGCTGTTTGCAAAAGAACAGAGGATCTCCGCCATCTTTCTTTTTCCAAACATGCGTACACTGTCCGCTAGAAATACTTTTCGCACATACACCATTCGTTACTTTGGCGCAGGTGTAGTTCGCTGTGTTGTAGTGACTTTTTACTTCGCCAATAAACTTTTTGCAGAAGTACATAGAATCCTCACCGTCATCATTGGACCATGAGTGTGTGCACTGTCCCGTACTCTTGTTCACGGCGCATGTTCCGCCACCCATATCTTTGCAAGTGTACTGAGACGCTTGCGCTACAGTCGTTACCATTAAAAAACTGATACAAAACATTACTAATTTCATCTTTTCCCCCATTGTGTATAAATTGGTGAGAAAGATTTATCAAATATATGAAATTTTTACACTAAAAAATGATTTCTGTGTAAATGGGACGGTGATCCGAACCTTGCGCACTCATCAATGTCTTTCGGCAGGCTGCTGAAGCTCCGTGCACGTAAATATGATCCAACTCATAATCGCCAAAAAAAGAAACAAAGGTCTGCTCGATATTGTTGCACGCATCGCTGTGTTTCCAGGGCAACAAAAAATCACTAGTCTTTTTAATTTCTTCGCGACTGGATTTCCACTCCCACAATGACACGCCGCTCGTATTGAAATCTCCAACCAAAACCGAAGGAAGAACTTGGCAATCAAAGGATAAAACCAACACACACTCTTGAAGTATTTTTTTGAGAGATTGTAATTGTTTAAGACGGTCCGAAGCCCCCAGCAATAACCAAGCATGGCTTTCGTGGTCGGTATTTAAAAAGAGGAACTTCTGTGTCGCGCTGACTTGTACGTGTGCCCATTGAACGCCTCGTTTTTTTTCACCTGATGCATCCAAAAAATGAAACCCACACTGAGTCAGTGGATACCGACTGAGAATGACCTGGGATTCCCATTTTCCGCTCTCATGAAGATTTACTTTTTGAACACAATGATAAGGATATCCTGAAATAATTTCCAGAGAGGGGGGCTCGCCGGTAGTCATCACTTCTTGCAATCCAATAACATCGACCTGCCTTTGCAGCTCTAAAAAATCAATAGAAAGTTTTTCTGCATTTTGCAAATTTTGAACGTTGTAACTTCCCACCACCACACGCTGTTCTGCTGAACTTAATAAAATGGAGAAAATAAGAAGAATCAACGAACGCCTCGATGGTTTAGCTATGATTTTGCAAATCGTATTCGTTCAACCCAATTTTAACTTCATACGCAAACATAAAAAGGGAGCCGCAAAGAAGAATAAGCGAAACAATAAACAAAGTCGAAAATAACCACGCATGTTCAAATGACAAGAGCACCGCTACAAAGGCTATAACAATCAATATCGCAGCCCCAATGCCACTGCACACAGCAAGTATTAAAGATTGATGCAGTAGCTTTAACCGTCGGCGTAATCGAGGAAGGTCTTCATTTAATATTTTCGTACTGGTGCCATGTATGCTGCGGACTCGCTCTACAACTTTATCCATTCGTGAAATCAAAATAGAAATAAAACTCGCCACTGCTCCTAATAAAAATGCGGGAGCTACCACATGGGAAACCACATCCGAAAAATGTTCAATACTTCCTGGTATCATCATAGTCCAAACTCTCTTCCTAGATCACAGCGTGATTGATTTTTATTTTATCTTGAACAAAGGGACTTATGCGTAATGTTAGGTCAATTGTCCACTCTTGTCACAAACCTTGTCGCTCTATGTTATTTTTGATAATCCAAAAATCAAAAAAATATTTCTCCATTTTGATTGCTCATTAAAATAGACAAAATTTAATGCGCAAAATAGAAACTTAATATTAGTAATTTTCAGGAGACTCCAATGAATCTGATATTTTTTGCCATACTCTTTGCGATTTCTATTTTAAGTTCGAAACTCTTTGCACAGCAAATTAATGGAACGCCCGGCTCGCCAAGCGCCACCATGTCGATCGATGGGCGCCAGCTCCCTCCCCCTCCACAGACCTTTAAAGGCAAAATTGGCAAACTGGCTACGGAATCAAAACCGTACTGGCCCGCACGAATTGTTCCTCCCAAAGGAGCTCCCAACGTTTTACTGATCATCCTTGATGACCTCGGTTATGGCGCGACGTCCACGTTTGGCGGTGTGATACCCACTCCCACACTCGATCGAATTGCCAATACGGGTTTACGTTATACAAATTTTCATTCAACAGCTCTTTGCTCTCCGACCCGTGCAGCTTTGATCACCGGTCGCAATCATCATTCCGTGGGGTATGGAGTCATCGCCGAGCAGGCGACAGGGTATCCTGGCTACGATAGTTTTATCACCAAAGACAAAGCCACCATTGGACGCATCCTTAAAGAAAACGGATATCGCACCTCTTGGTTTGGAAAAAATCACAACACGCCTTCGTTTCAAGCAACAAGTGTTGGTCCCTTTGACCAATGGCCCTCTGGAATGGGTTTTGAGTACTTTTATGGATTTATGGGCGGTGATACAAATCAATGGCAACCTGCCAATCTCGCGCGCAATACAACCTACATTCGCCCTTACGAAACGAATCCTGGCTTTAATCTCATCACTTCGATGGCCGATGACGCCATCAAGTATATGAATCAGATCAACACACTCACTCCGGATCAACCGTTTTTTGTCTACTATGCGCCGGGTGCGACTCACGCGCCCCACCACCCAACGCCTGAGTGGATTAAAAAAGCATCGGATCTCAACCTCTTCGTCGATGGTTGGAACAAATTGCGTGAACGTATTTTTGCAAATCAAAAGAAGTTGGGCGTGATTCCGCAAAATGCCAAACTGACTCCATGGCCTAAAGATTTACTCAAAGACTGGGATCAACAAAGTGCCGATGAGAAAAAAATGTTTCTCCGTCAGGTCAACGTCTTTGCCGCTTACTTAATGTATGTGGACAGTGAAATCGGACGCGTGGTGAAAGCCATTGAAAGCATGGGACGTCTGGATAATACACTGATTATTTACATCGCCGGTGACAACGGCAACAGTGCCGAAGGAACCTTGATCGGTACACCGAATGAAGTGGCCATGTTTAATGGTGTGCAAGTGCCCGTGGCTGATCAGCTCAAATATTTTTACGATGTTTGGGGCAGCGATAAAACCTACAACCACATGGCCGTTCCCTGGACATGGGCCTTTAACACCCCTTTTTCTTGGACCAAACAAGTGGCGTCCCATCTCGGTGGAATTCGTCAAGGCATGGCCATCTCATGGCCAGCGAAAATTAAAGATGTGGGTGGAGTTCGCAACCAATTTCACCACGTGATCGACATTGTACCAACAATCTTAGAAGCCGCCCGCATTCGCCAACCAACGACCGTGGATGGAATTCGTCAAAGTCCTATCGAAGGGCATAGTCTGCTTTACACTTTTGATAAAAAGAACAGCGCGGCTCCGTCCAATCATAAAACACAGTACTTTGAAATGATGGGCGATCACGCCATCTATCATGAAGGTTGGATGGCCAGCACTAAGGTCATGCGACCACCATGGGATGTCACTGGGGGTGTTGGATTAAATCCCACAGATTATCCTTGGGAACTTTACGATCTTACAACTGATTGGACTCAGAGCGAAGATCTTGCAGCCAAATTTCCAGATCGCTTAAAGACAATGAAAGAACTTTTTTGGAAAGAGGCTAAAAAGTATAATGTACTACCACTTGATTCCACTGTGGTTGCCCGCCTGATTACACCACGTCCAAGTATTACTGCCGGACGCAAAGTCTTTACGTGGACACGACCCATGATTGAAACTCCCAATGGCGATGCGCCGAGCGTACTCAATACGTCGTACACCATCAAAGCCGACATTGATGTTCCCAAAAATGCCGAAGGGATCCTTATCACACAAGGTGGTCGTTTTGGCGGCTACGGGTTTTATTTACTGCGTGGTAAACCTGTGTTTTTATGGAACTTGGTCGATCTGAAAAGAATTAAATGGGAAGGTTCTAACTCCCTTTCTGCAGGTCACCATGAACTTGAGTTCGATTTTAAATATGACGGCCTTGGTTATGCCACAATCGCTTTTAATAACATGAGCGGAATCGGTCGCAGTGGAACTGGGACGCTCAAAGTGGATGGCCAAACAGTTTCTGTACAAAAGATGGAAAAAACCATCCCTTTTATTTTACAGTGGGATGAAAATCTCGATGTGGGATCGGACACCGGCACTCCTGTGAATGATGCTGACTACAAAACCCCATTTGCTTTCAACGGTAAAATTAATAAAATTACGATGACTCTCGACCATCCTCAACTGACTGCGGAAGATAAAAAACGGCTGATGGATTCACAAAAGGCGCAAAAAGCGAGTGAGTAGACTCAACTTTTCCATCAAATATATTATCGCCTCGGCCGTTTTTACGACTGGGGTTTATGTCTTTTGGTTTTATGTTCTCAAACATAAACACATGGATCACGACTCCAGTATCAACAGTCCATTTTTAGCGACTCAGCCAAATACAGCAAAACCCAAAGAAGACACTCCAGAAAATATGGTTTGGATACCTGGTGGTGAGTTTTCCATGGGTGCTGCTGATCCGCAGGGCATTGATCACAATCATGTAGGGATGCAGGCAACAACGGATTCACGACCCATTCACCGAGTCTATGTTGATAGTTTTTGGATGGACCGCACCGAGGTCACCAATGCTGAATTTCGCCGTTTTGTAGACTCAACAAAACACATCACAACAGCCGAGAAACCTCTCAGCAAGGACGAGTATCCCGATACGTCGCCTGATATGTTAGTGCCTGGGTCTGTTGTTTTTAGTGCCCCAGAAAAAGCCGTTCCTCTCAGTGAACCTCTGCGCTGGTGGGCGTGGGTCAAAGGTGCCAATTGGAATCACCCAGAGGGACCAAGTTCGAACATTGATTCCCGAGATCAATTTCCGGTGATTCACGTTTCTTTTTTTGATGCAGAGGCTTTTTGCCGTTGGGCAGGAAAACGTTTACCCACAGAAGCCGAGTGGGAATTTGCCGCGCGCGGTGGGCTCAGCGGAAAACTCTACGCTTGGGGCGATGAATTTCGTCCGCAAGAAAAATGGATGGCAAATACATTCCAAGGACATTTTCCAGATACAAATACTCAATCCGATGGCTATTTAACGGCAGCGCCCGTCGCGCAATTTCCTGCCAATGCTTATGGGCTTTTTGATATCGCTGGAAATGTTTGGGAGTGGGTCAGTGACTGGTATCGACCTGATTATTATGCGCAACTTGCCCGTGAAAACGAAATTCCACGCAACCCCAAAGGACCATCATCATCGTTTGATCCCGATGAACCTGGGCCCGCCAAACGGGTTCACAGAGGGGGATCTTTTCTTTGCACAGAACAGTATTGTTCACGTTATATGGTCGGAACCCGCGCCAAAGGCGATGTGAATACAGGGACCAATCACCTTGGCTTCCGCTGTGTAAAACCTGTAGTAGAATAATTTCTGTAAAACTCTACCAGTGTCTCACTTTGATATGGCATAGGCGCTCGTTGAACTATTAAAACGAACCTCAAGTCGTGTATTGTAATTCTCCTCATAACTCCTTTATCATAGAGGTAGGCAGTGCTGTATTTAGGGGGACGATCCATGCTTAAAACCATCTCATCATTTTGTGCGTTTGCCTTACTTGCTGGCTCCATTGTCCTTTACCAGAATTGTGGATCTCCAAGCAGTTCAGCGACACAAAATCAAGATGCCAGCTCCAACGATGATCCTGTAGATACCGACGGTGTAACACAAATTGCTACTAAGGATTGTATCTTAAATAGTATCACTTATCAGTGTGTTACCATTTCTTATGGAGCTCATGCTCTTCAAGCTTACGATTTATGGTTACCGAATAATCCTCACGTGAGCGGTGATCGCCCACTGGTGGTTTATATTCACGGAGGTGGCTACTATACGGGCGACAAAGTCGATGCTTACCCCGCCCCGACAAATCCTCCCAGTACTTATAGCTATGATAAAAATACCGGAATGCCTGAATTATTAAATGCCGGCTATGCCTTTGCAACTGTGGGATATCGGTTGGTCGATGATTTTCCATTTGTTGATGGGCTGCTATACCCCGTTCAAATCAGTGATTCTGCCGCCGCACTTCAAGATCTTCGCCTGCGTGCGACTCATTATGGTTACAACCCTTCTAAAGTGGCTCTCACGGGAGTTTCCGCTGGTGCGGCTATCTCTTTATGGTTGGCCTTTCATGATGACTTAATAAAAGCGACAAGCTCTGTTCCGCGCGAAAAATATTCCACACGAGTCAATTGCGTTGCGGTAAGAGATGGCCAATCCACAATCAACATGAGCGAAATACTAGGATTGCTAGGCAGCAGCTACTCCATGGGGCACGGTATTCCCACGATGTTTGGTTTTACCGAAGAGAGCTACAACGCCAACCCAACACAAAGCTTGCTGACTTACGGTGATGATATGAACATTGCCTCGCCAATCACCCATCTCAGCGCTGATGATGCCAATGTAAAAGTGATGTTGTCCTATCTCCTCGATTATGGAGTTGTTCCAGCAAACATTCATGCTCCAGAATTTGGGAAGTATCTTGCCTTAGGATCTCCTTCAGCACTTGCAACACAATTTGGTCGAAGATCCTTAAGCTCTTTGGGCATCGTTTACACACTCAGGGTCAAACAAGGAGCCGTTCTTCATAAAAATAATATGATCAATCACATCAACAGCTGTTTTCCTACGGCTCCTTAAAAAGATGAAAGGCTACTCAATGAATCACCTTCTCTTTTTAAAAAACTGGCTTGTTGTTGTAGCTATATCATCGCTAGCTCTCGTACTTTTTAATAACTGTCAGTCCAATTCAAATTCTTCTCAGAAATAATGGACGCCCCCTCTTGCCAACGAGGGCTGGTTACCTCAATACAGTAAAACTGTAAACAAAAGGGGGAAATCCATGAGGAACGTAGTATTTATTGGTTTAGATGTCGATGATAAAAAATTCCACGGTTGT
>JBGSUL010000117.1:0-9744 GCA_041736155.1 Bdellovibrionales bacterium | reverse complement strand
CAAGAAGCGGCTACACTCGGCCATTGGCTACTTGCCACCAGAGGAATTTGAAAATAAGATAGCAACAGAATTAAACGTCAGTCGGCCATCGTTCCAACTCTAAGCCGGTTCGACTCCCACTAAACGCCCGCAGTCCAGACGCTATGACATTAAAAAAATGGATGCGCAAAATATGGATTTTGAAGCGCGGAGTTTTGATGGAGCCTTTTTGTGCTGGATCTTGGAACATGTGCCAGACCCGCTGCAAATTCTGAATGAAGTTCGTCGTGTGCTTCGACCTGGCGGCGTGGTTTATATTACGGAGGTGATTAACTCCTCCTTCTTCTTAGATCCTTATTCTCCCAATTTGTGGAAATACTGGATGGCTTTTAATGATTATCAATTTGAAGGCGCAGGAGACCCTTTTGTCGGTGCCAAACTTGGAAATTTTCTGTCAAAAGTAGGATTCCAAAGAATCCAAACTGAAGTCATCACTTGGCATCTCGACAATCGCCAACCAGAAAAACGTCGCAAGATCATTGCCTACTGGGCCGACCTGTTGATGAGCGCTTCCGATCAATTGATTAAAGCGGGCTACGTCACACAAGAAGTGGTCGACCTGGGTATGGAAGAAATGCAGAAAGCTCAAAAAAATCCCGACGCCGTTTTTCTCTACTCATTTATGCAAGCCAAAGCGGTGGCCCTGAATAGCTAAAGCGGATAGGGATTAAGAAGCTGCCATGGCTCTGTGTCCACGTTTTCGACCACAGTTCCCGGTAATTTCTTTATCCCAACAACCGACTTCTCATCAAAATAATAAAACGTCAGTTGTGCGGGATCTTTCTTTAAAAAAGAATTTTCAATAAAAGAGCGTATGTCTTGAACCTTAAGTCCTTTGATCACAGCGGCTATACTCTCGCGAATTTGAAATTTCCCCTCGTATTTGATTGCAGATTGATAAAACTCTTTTTCTCTTTCTGGCAAAGTGGTTGGTGTAACCAAAAGTTCATTCTCAATCGTCTGTAAAATGGGTCGCAATTCTTCTTCTGTGAGTGTTTTTATTTTTTCGGTAAAAAATTGCTTTAAAAACTGTTGCGATTTTTCGTGCAGTTGCAATGATTTTACTTTGGGAGATTGTATCGCAGACACAACGCCGACATAACCGCTGCCATGCTGACCGGACGCTCTTGCCACATATCCCAGCTGCTGACGTGTGCGCAGTTCAGAAAAGTACGGCTGCGACAGCAGTTGCGAAACCACGAGGATCTTTGCGTGGTTCTCAATCGTCCACGGAGCCCACTGGGAGTAGGACATCATTGCAAAGTTATTATTTCTCCCCACCACAGGGCGGCTGTACTTTTTCCCATCCGGTACAACCCGGAACAAAGCTTTGCGTTTTTGCACTTCTGTGCGCGGCAAGGCTTGTGCAGAAAATTGTGTGTAAAAATCTTTGATCAGCGGTTCGACGGAAGCATTTTCGATGTTTCCATACGCCACAACATCTACACCAAATTTTTGAAAAAACTTTTGCCCATAAGCTTGAACATCCTCAAAACGAGCTTTCTCCATCTCACGAAGCAAATCTTTCCAATAGAATGCTTTATTAGACTGGACATATTGTGCTTCCATACCCAATCTTTGGAAAGCCACCATTTCTGAGGTGTTTTGAAAATCCTTTTTCAGTCGCTGCTTAATATCCTCAAAAAGTTTTTTATGAATATGCAAATGGTTCAATTTTTGTCCCGATTCTTTATTGACAAGAGCATCACGCAGAACCTGCTGAAGGCGCTGACTATACCCACTTACGGAAATATGGATTTCATCTGCTCCCATACCGTTACTTATGCTGAACTGCGCTCCAGCCTCGCCAATCGGATATAACCATTCGTTCAGCTCCTCACTCTTACAAATTGTAAAAAGCACGGCATGGGCCATGTTTTTGACATTGTTTTCCACGGCACTCGTCAGGTTAAACTTAATAAAGGCTTTAGCTAAGCCCAACTCTGTATCAACACGCGAGTACAAAAGAGCTCCGTCACTCAACAATTTTTTTTCTGGCGCCAATCGCTCGCGCTTTTTTGTCACTAAGCGAAAGTCCGTAGGTATATACTTGTTTGTCTGCGGATAAGCAAAAATCATGTTGTCCTTGGGAAAGTCCAAGGACTCTGTACTTTGTCGATACTCAACACCAAAAATATCCTCTTTTTGCGCCACCTTGGCACTTTTACTTCGAATAATGACATGGGCGTTTTTGAGATCCAGCTTTTGTAGAAATAATTCAAAGTCTGGCAAAGAGTATTCATGCAATAAATATTTTCTCTCTAAAAATTCCCGCGCAGGGTAATCAAGAAGATTTTTGGCAAAACTAGCGGCCCGCTGCCCCGACGAGGACGGCTCCAGGTTCTCGAGCATGATTTGGCTCATCGCTTTTTCGTCGCGAAAAAGATATTCAGGATACTTTTTTTCTTTTATCAATTCCAAAAAATTCGCCACTCTCTGTAAAACAGTGCGGTAGTTCGCTAGTCCCTTCGGAGTAAGCACAATACTAATGGAAAATGTTCGCCAAAATGATTGGCTTGCGGAAAGCTCGAGAGCTAGGCCCTCTTTTTTAAGAACCGACAACAGAGACCCGGGGCCCTCATCGCCGATGATGGTGGCAATAATATTGAGCGGTTTGGATTTCCAGTAAGGAGTATCATTAGGAACATTAAACAGTATGCTCATCTCATCTTCATCGGCGATGGACTTAATAAAATGCACATGAGCTTTGAGGTTAGGATCAAAAAATTCATCGGGATAAGTAACGCGATTGATTTTTTTATTGGGTATGTCCTTAAAGTATTTTTCTACCCACGCACGCATTTGTTCTGTGGGAGCTGCACCCATTACCACCAGTTTCATATTATTGGACGAGTAATACTGATTATAAAAACGAAGTACGTCCTCGCGGGTGACTTTACCAAGGGTTTTTAGATTGCCCGTGCTAAACTTACGAAAGGAATGGTCCTTGCTAGCAAGCAAATTGACATAACGATCTTCTCGCCAATTATCTTGTTTAATGTTTTTCTCAAACTCACTGTTCACCGCATTTTTTTCACGCTCCACATAGGTCGAATCAAACAACGGAGATACGAAAAATCGCGAAAACCGCTGCAACGCACCCTCGAGCGCGTTGTTGTCGACCTCAAACATGTAATTGGTTTCCTCATCCGAGGTGTAGGCATTATCCCAACCTCCATGAGTCTCCATATAATTAGAATAATCATCAATTTTTGGATACTCTTTCGTCCCTAAAAACAACATGTGCTCAAGATAGTGGGCCATTCCTTGTGCTGTTTCTGGATCCTCGAGAGAACCCACGCCCACGGCCATCGCTGCCGAGGACTTCTTAAATCGTGGGTCTTGCACAAGCAATACTTCCAATTGATTGGGAAGAGTCAGAGAAGAAAACTCCATCCCATTGATTGTTTTTGTATTTGAGCCTGACTGCCCAGAAATTGCGCACCCCGACAATAGAACCAAAAAAAACATCTGAAAAATTCGCAGCATCTACGCCCCCCAACAGAAACTTCATTATTATCGAGGCTCACCTTGCCATCAATGAAAATACTCACATAAGATGCATCATTAATTACAAAGGAGATCCTCATGGGTTTCGTACAAGAATTCAAAGAATTTGCGATGAAGGGCAACGTGGTTGACCTCGCTGTTGGGGTGATCATTGGCGGTGCTTTTGGTAAAATTGTTTCCGCGATGGTTGATAAAGTGCTTATGCCTATTATCGGCGTGCTTATGGGTGGTGTGGATTTTTCAACATTAAGACTGGTCATCGTCGAGGCCGGAACTGACGGCAAAGGTGAAGTGGCTATTGGTTACGGCTTTTTCGTGCAAACTATCGTCGATTTTATGATCGTCGCCTTCTGCTTGTTTGCCGTAATTAAGATGATGAACAAATTAAAAAAAGCACCACCGGCGGGCCCACCGGCACCACCGAGTGAAGATGTTCTACTCTTAAGAGAAATTAGAGATTTATTAAAAAAATAAAAACGGGGCTCGTTGAAGATGCCTCTCAATAAAAGGAGATAATTATGTTAAAAAAAGTATTAGCCCTATGGGCTCTCATTCCTGCAGTGGCCTTTGCTGCTCCTGCTCAAAAAGCGATTGATACAAAAGCAAGCACCATCAATTGGAAAGGCACCAAAGAATTTGTCAATGATTCTCACTCGGGAACAGTTGCACTTTCAAACGGTTTCTTATTAGTGGACGGCGATAAAATCACTGGTGGCGAATTCACTATTGATATGAGCACAATTCAAAACACAGACTTAAAAGACCCCGCTATGCAGGCAAAACTGGTGGGCCATCTTAAGTCGCCTGACTTTTTTGATGTAGCAAATCACAAAGATGCCAAGTTTGTGATCACCAAAGTCTCAGCGAAGACAGCTACAGAGCAAACTTTTGAAGGTAACCTTACAATACGTGGAAAAACAGTACCATTTGTCATCCCCGCCACTTTGAAAAAAGAAGGCACTGCTTGGGTTGCCTCTGGTAAAATCGAAGTGGATCGTACAAAATTTGATGTTAAGTATAATTCAAAGTCTTTTGTTCCTGATCTTGTAAAATCTGCCAAAGACAAAGTCATTAAGAACAATATCGACATTAATTTCTCTTTAAAAACTCAAGGGTAAGTCTCTAAGTCTTACGAGTGGCCCGCATGAAGCGGGCCCTCAAGAGGAAACTCAAATTTATATGTCTTCCATTTTAAAACTCCTAACTAAATTCGATCCGGATAAACTCTTAAACGATTTTGAATCTTTACCAGAGACCAATTGGTCGTCCACTCACCCAACTCTGCAGATGTCTCTACAATTCAATCCGCATAATTGTACGAATATGTTTACTGACAGTTGCGGCAGCCTTCAGGCCCATCGGATTGAAAATGAATTCGATACATTTCTTCCATTTTTTAACAACTCGTACACACAAGAAATTCTAAACTCGCTATCACCTAATTTATTTCGTGCACGCTACATGCGTCTCCTGCCAAAATCTTGTTATTCGGTACATGAAGATAATTCTTGGAGACTTCATATTCCTCTCTCCACAAACCCAAATTGCTATTTTTTGTTTTTTGATCAGCCTGAATTTATTAGATTGGAAGTCGGCTCAGCCTACCTCGTCAACACAACAAGACCCCATACGTATATCAACGGGGGAACTACAGAAAGATTACACATTGTAGCAAGCATCGATGGTGCAACTCAGGAAGATCTCGCGAAGGCCCTGCAATAAGACTATAGCTGGTTGGAAGCTAATGCGCTCATGCGAATCAATCCTACTGGCTTTGCCCGAGAGCCCTCAATACATATCCCCCACAAGCTCGAGAACTCATTTTGCTTTTTTCTTATGATAAAAGAAAGCATTTTAATATTGTTCTCGAGGCTTTCTTCAGATGTAATTTCAATATCAGACCATGATAAATAATTAAATGGCGCCAGATGTCCAAAAACTAACTCTATATTCTCGCCGCCACCGCCCCACTTTAGGATTTGTCCTTTATTTTCGTGGCTCGTGAAATTATCATCGCTATTATTTTTGGATTGTCTCAAATAAGCGATATCCTCCATGATGAGACTTTCCAGGCAGGGAGTTGTGCCCATTGAATGATTAAAAAGTCCCAACCCATCAACACAGCTCACGCGCAATATTCTGTGTACAGGGACCTCTAGCTCCAATAGGAAATTAGTAATCTCATCAGTAATACTCCCCACAGGGCTAATGGCGTCAATTTTATTTAGTATAAAAATAGTTCTGTTGATTTTAAGCCATTGGGTAAGCCCCAAAAGTAAACGAATTCTATTATAATCTGGGTTCGTACAGTCAACCACAACGAGCACAATATCAGATTTCCAAAGTCCCGAAACAGTTTGACCTATATATTCCAGATGGCCAGGATCATCACGGAAATGTATTCTTGTGTCACCTAAGTTGCAGTATCTATTGCCCACAGAAATGGTAATACCTTGTTTTTGCTCTGTAGATAAGCCGTCAGTAATATTTTGATAGGACGTAGAGCCTTGATAGGTTTTATTCCATCGACTGAGCAACCTACCCACAAGCGTTGACTTTCCACTATCAACAGCCCCAGCTGTCGCAATAACAATCCGATCTTTAGGGGGAATATACATTAAAAGTACCCTTCACGTTTTCTGATTTCCATGGAATACTCCGAAAAAGCATCATCTTGTCGCAAACCTCTTTCGGGCTCATACATACGCATATTTTCGACTAAAATTTCTTCTGCAGTGCGAGCTTTCGATTTTATAGGCGAACTGTTTGTTTTATCGCCGATGGTTCTAAATCTCACCCACTCCAGCGCAACACTTTTGTCTACAGGACTCGATAAAGTCTGACCATGATTGTTGATATTCTCGGTAGCTCTTTGATGAGAAAAGTAAAGAGAGGATATTTTTATTTTACTTTGCCATAGGTAATACCAAACATCTTCTTCACACCAGTTGTTAAGAGGAAAGACTCTAAAATGATCAGCAGGGTCTTTTTTTAAACCTAACCAGGGCCAAAATTCTGGATCTGTCTCCTCTGGTACCCACCCCCTACTCACTTGTCTGCGCGAAAAAAAAATTTCCTTTTGTCGAGCCTTATCTTCATCCCTGCGGCCTCCCCCAAAAACTACATCATATTTTCTATCACTAATAATTTGTGTTAAAACCTGACTTTGATTCCTATTTCTTTCGGCCCAGTGTCCTGTTACATGCCCAATAATAAGTTTTTTATTTACTTCAGCAACAGTTTCATCACGAAAAGACAAAATTTCTTCAAAATTAAATCCGGTATCTACATGAATTAATTCATATGATTTATTTACTTCTCTACTTACTCTATGAACAAGATGAAGCAGAATGGACGAGTCCTTCCCCCCAGAAAATAAAACAGCTATGTTCTCATATAAGAAGAAGGCCTGGCGAATCACATAAAGAGATTCTTGTTCTAATTGTGAAATAAGCACTAGAATCACCTTTCAGCAAGCGAGAATTTATTTACTAAAGCGCCATAAATATTCTCTACACAATTTTTGATACTATTTTGATTTGAGTAAGTAATCAAATTCGGTTCATTTGGGATCTCGTACTCTTGATCAAGCCCTGTGACATCCTTAATCTTTCCTTGGAAATAGGCCTCATATATTTTCTTCGGATCCCTCTCAATACACACCTCTATGGGGCAACTGACGAATATTTCAAAGTAATTATTAATTTTTTTTCGGGAATAATCTCGAGTTTTCTGAAACGGTGATATTAAACTTACTAAAACAAAGTCATACTTTTCAAATTGGGCCACCTCATCAATAACCATGATATTATGCTTAATCCTGTCTGCATGAGAAAATCCCAAGAAGTTTTTCTTTTGCCGGGAAATATCCCCGTCTTCATGGTAGACAGTATACCCTTTACTCAATAATTTTTCCTTGAGTGCTACAGCCAGGGTTGTTTTACCAGCACCTGATAAGCCCGTAAACCAAACACAAATCATAAGAAACCCTTCTAATAACAACGAATTCCTACCTCATAGGCCCAAAATGGTCAATTTTTTATAAATGGAAGATATTCTTCATATCATCAGAAATAAAACCAGTTAAATTGTAGCGATCCAACTCCCCGGAATTATGAGCTATGTGTATAATTCTCGGATTAAATAAATAAAATTTTCCTTCAGAAAATGTATCGTAAACAGTATCTCCCTGACTATTTTTCCAAGCACATCCACTGATATTGCTCTCATACGGTTTTATAATTGGCAAATGCACTATGACATCCACATCATCAATGTGCCATTGCTGTTCGTAGCTTTTTTGACAATTCCATAAAATAATTCTATTCCAGGAGTAGCCAGAATTTTTAAGCCAATAAACAAGAGTCGGACAGTACGTTGATGCCTCTGTCCACCCGGCGTTATCCACGCAAATTTCCTTTCTTTTATAGGATGGATAATTATTAAGAATGTGATTACCACAGCTATACAGTGCGACTCCGTACATTGCCGCCGGACTGACCTCGCGTATAATGAATAACTTTCTGCTCCAAAGCCCTCGCACTTCGTCTTTGATCTTTTCTAAATCTGTTGAGTTTATTTCTAAACCAGTATGCTTGTAAAATGGCAACATAGTTTAAATCTTACTTTAGTAAGAATTCCTTTTCAAAAAAAATCGGGAATTCGTCTGGAGATATTAATTGATTCAAGTAAGGATTCATTCCTTGGTGTGCTTTTTCTATACCTTTTTTTACTCTAGGCAATGGATACATCACTGGATAAAAGGGGATTTTGGCACTGTGTGCAACATGTGACCATCCACCCTCCCGACCTATATAGCACGATGCCCCTGAGATTTTCTCACATGTTTCTGCAATGGTCATATCGCCCTTGTTAAGATCAATGTATTTTATAGAGTGCTTCATAAAAAAAGCTACAATTTTATTATAATCATCCAAACTTAAATCTTTGTGTTCATAGTGATGTTTTGGTTTCTTTTCGTATATGTCTCTATATATAAAATCAAAACAGACATAATTATCTAAACTATTTTTTTTAAATTTTAGAGGCCAATAAATGTGTTTTTTGTCGCAATTATAAGTAATTATACTTTCAATGCTATAGCCAAACTGCGAAGCCAGCCGTCCAGCGACTTCTTTGGACGTTATATTCCAATTCTGATCATTCCATTCGTAGGCATCTCCGTAATCTATGACTTCCTTTCGACATAACTCAATAGGATATCGAGAAGGAGCAAAACAATCTTCAAGAACGGTTTTAAGTCTTGTAAAGTAATAATCATTCAGATGGGTTACGATTTCCACTGGAGAATCTTGAAATGACAAGATAAAACTGATCTCCTGCCATAAACTTCCTAAACCCATATGTGAAAATTGCCAAAATACATATTGCTTCATTTTACACCTGATAAAAATTCATCTGATCTCTAAAGTTCTAATTTAAATTTTTCTCCAAAGCCAGTATTTAGATGGCCAGCCACTCGGCGTTTTCTTGTTTGCTAAGCCTACCGAGAATCCACGCAATGTCTCGCTCACCGCTCGACTTACGCTTTCCCAAATATAATCATCCCCTGCCAGCACGCCCCCTTTTTTAACCTTAGGCGCCCAAATTTCAATATCTTGAACAACATCTTCATATTCATGCGATCCATCGATGAACACAAAGTCGAGAGATTCATCATTAAAAATCTTCGCGGCCTCTACACTCGATTTATGTATGGGTTGAATCACATCTTCAACTATTTTCGTGTTCCTAAGGAAAAGAGTGATGGGCGATTCCTTGATGTAGGTTTCAGGCGGCAACCCCTTGGCTCCATTTTCCCAAACATCTACACAAAATAGGTCTATAGACTTTTTCTGGTTTTTAATTTCGGTAGCTAAAAAAGCCGCAGATCGACCACAAAAAGAGCCTACCTCTAAAAATTGACCTCTATCGAACGCTTGCACCATTTCAACGTAGAGGTTTTCAAAAGCACACCAACCACGTATGCCAAGATGAAAATGAGCTAACTTTGAACCAATTTTATTCCAAACATCTCGCGATTCAACAATAGTCCTCTGTTTGTGACCCCGATTTGATTTGGACACCCAACCCCAGGGGGTCTTTATGGAAGTAACGCCTACAAAGCGTAAACGTTTTACACAGAAAAAGAAGAGTTTGATCGTTAAAGAGCACTTTTCGACGGGAATAGCGATC
>JBGSUL010000116.1:0-5142 GCA_041736155.1 Bdellovibrionales bacterium | reverse complement strand
CAAGAAGCGGCTACACTCGGCCATTGGCTACTTGCCACCAGAGGAATTTGAAAATAAGATAGCAACAGAATTAAACGTCAGTCGGCCATCGTTCCAACTCTAAGCCGGTTCGACTCCCACTAAACGCCCGCAGTCCAGACGTCTCCCCACATGTATTAATGCTTGAGTCCAATATGAGAACTGCCAAGGAAAAATATCCCACCTATCGTACGACGGACACTCACTGGATTGATTGGGGAGTTTATAATGCCCACCTCGCAATATTAGATTCTGTGAATAACCTTTTGAAGACTCAAATTGATCCCAAAAAAGCAAAAATACAACTGGTAGACAACGCAAACAAAAATGAATTTAGTGATATGTTTAATGGTTTGGACGAATGGATTCACTACCAAGATCCAGAAAAAAATTATCTAAGAGTTGATCTTGAAGGCGCCTGCTGCCTCACACCTATCATTTCAGATGGAACTTATTTGGTTTTCGAAAACCCACAGGCCCAGAAAACAGCATGGATTGTTGGGGATTCTTTTAGTATTGCACTTCAAAAGTATATGCCTACTTATTTCCGAAAAACTGTATTCATGCATTTTGTTGATTCTAAAAAGAATATACCTCGCGCTCTCAAAGATTCTGGCAAGCCCGATATCATCATCGATGAAAGAGCCGAGCGGTATGTAGATCAACTCCCAGATCCCAGCTTTATTTCTACTGGGAAAGGTTATTGATCTCTCTAATAGGGTGAGGCTTGGCAATGATAGCAAACTGTAAAAATTTGGTATCTAATCCAAAGAGACCAAGAGAGAAAATATGGTAGAAGTAGGGACGAAAAGAGAGTGTGGCATTGATTCCCTCAAAGAAAAGAATTTCAAACCCTTGTTCTTCAAACAATCTTCTCATGCTTTTTTTCGTATAGAATCTCAGATGTGTTCTATCTAAAATTCCTCTTTCCTCGTACTTCCACTCTTTTTTGAAAAGTAAATTGGAGAGGTTTCGAAAATAACGAACATTAGGAATCGCGGCGACAATCACACCCTGCGGAGTCAGTTTTTGCCGTATCAGGTTCAAGAGTTGATCAGGATCAATCAAATGTTCGAGAACATCGTTGAAGCAAATAGCATCAAAGAACCCATCGGGAAGTTGCAACAGAGTTTCATTGGCATCGATGGGGCCAACAATGACTTTGTCGAGTTTTAGGCGCGCATTAGATACGTCTGCCGATGACAAGTCCACCCCCCAAACCTCGGCGCTTGTTTTTGACTTAACGGAGGCTCCAAAGCTGCCATCCGCACATCCAACATCAAGGACTCGTCGTGCATTCGCAGGGACAAGGGCAAGCATCTCGGGTCGGTAGGGATTTTCGATTGTCATAGTGGCCCAACATAGACCCTAGATGTCTTTTTGTAAATAAAGTTTGAATTGAGGGCGGCTGATGCGCGTCGAACTCCAGGACTGTTTAGTAATGATTCATCTTAAAAATAAATTATGGACATTGTATATACATGTATATACAATTGATATATGTTTCTCTACGAAGTGACTGATCAGTTTGAAAAACACAAGTTAAAGTATGCTCTTATCGGTGGATATGCTCTTGCTTTGCAGGGGATCGTGCGAGCCACCGTCGATATTGACTTGGTCATGCAAATCAAAAAAGAAGATTTTACCAAAGTCGAAAAAGCACTCGGTGAAATTGGGTTAAAATCTCGATTGCCTATTGATAGCGATCTTCTTTTTAAAATGCGCAAAGAATATATCGAAAATCGTGAGCTTAAAGCATGGTCTTTTGTCGACTTTAAAGATCCCATGAAGCAAGTCGATATTTTAATCATCTTTGACGTCAGAGATTTTAAAGTGAAAAGAATATCCGTAGGTGGGAGAAAAGTTCCGGTGCTCTCTTTAAAGGATTTGGCTAAGTTGAAGAAAATATTCGGGAGACCACAGGACTTGATCGATTTACAGAGTATCGAGGAGAAATTACGTGGCCAAAAAGAAAGTTGAGTCTGATTCGTCCCTTTCGCCTGAGCAGGCAGTACGGTTTTTAGAAGATATGCGGCTGCTCATTTCTGAAAAAGACGAGAAAACACGACTCATTAGTTTGCGGGTTCCTGAAAATTTGTTAAGAGCGGTCAAGACCCAAGCGCGGAGCGAGGGTAAAAAGTACCAATCGCTTTTGATTGAGTTTGTTCGACGAGGTCTCAGGTCTAAAATCTAAAGTTGTTTTTTTAAGCGCTCGCGAATCTGTTGGAGTCGTTGGCGTTGTTGTGGCAATCGAAAATACCAAAGGTTGTAGTAAAGAATGTACCAGATGGCCATGATGCCATCGCTGAGGGTGATCTTTTTACCTTCTTCGTAAGTACGACCGTAATAAGAAATCGGCACTTCATAAATGCGCGCGGCAACTTTGCTGACGAGCACGGTGATTTCTACTTCCATCCCAAAGCCGCGGGCGGTGAGCCCCATGTCTTTGACGATAAAGGTGCGAAAGGCCTTATAGCCAGTTTCGATGTCCGTCATATTATGGTTGGTGAGAATATTGGAAAGAAAAGTTAAAAACTTATTAGCGAGATAATGATAAAAATAAAGAACGCGCGATTCTTTGCGCACGAGAAACCGACTTCCGTAGGCTACATCCGCTTTATTGTTGAGAATCGGTGCGAGGACCAGAGGAATTTCTTCGGGATTGTATTCAAAATCCGCATCTTGCACGATACAGACGTCGCACGAAGCTTGGCGCAGTGCCGATTGAATCGCCCCAGTCTTTCCTTGGTTGGTCTCATGAAGAACAACTTTGACTCGCGGATTCTGATAATTTTTTAAAAAATCTCGTGTGCCATCCGTAGAACCGTCATCGACGATGATGATCTCGTTGATGGTCGACAGCTTAAGAACGCTTTCAATTACCAAAGGCAGCGTCTGCACTTCATTGTAAACAGGAATAAGGACACTGACCGTTAAGGACATAAAAAAAGCGTAACATGGGAAGGGGTGTTGCGCAAATATGACAAGGCTTGGCAAGTCCCCATAGAAAATGCATACTGCCAATCATGCAACCCACTCTTTTAGAAATATCCGCCACTCTCATTTTTGTTGTCGCCATTTTACATACTTTCTCTGTGGGCTACTTTCAAAGGTGGGCGAACAGGTTTCCTCGAGGATCGGTGAATGAAAATCTCCTTCATCTGCTGGGCGAGGTAGAGGCCGTTTTTGGGTTATGGGCTGGTGTTTTTTTAGTGGTGTATACATGTCTCGAAGACGGAGCTCTCCATTACTTAGAATCGCAAAATTTTACCGAGCCACTTTTTGTTTTTGTCGTGATGTGTATGGCGGCCACGCGACCGATCATTTTACTTGCTGAAAAAAGCATCATCGCCATTTCTAAGATATTGCCGCTTCCGCGTAAGATGGCGTTTTATGTATCGACTTTGATCATTGGCCCCTTGCTCGGATCTTTTATTACCGAACCTGCGGCAATGACGGTCACCGCTCTTTTGCTCCTTACTTTTTTCTTTGAACAAAAAATGTCAGATCGATTCAAATACGCCACCATGGGGTTGTTGTTTGTGAACATATCAGTGGGTGGCACGCTTACTCATTTTGCTGCGCCCCCCGTTTTGATGGTGGCGAGTAAATACAATTGGGATATAGCCTTTATGTTTGGGCACTTTGGTTGGAAAGCCATCGTCGCTCTCTTGTGCTCCACAGGTCTTTATGCCTTTTATTTTCGTAAAGAGCTTTCACAACCTCTGGCTGTGCATCGTGAGCCACGGGGAAAAATGCGTCCCAAAACGTGGATTTATGTAGTGCACATTCTGTTTTTAGCGGGTGTGGTGGCGACCGCTCATCATCCAGTCTTTTTTATCTGGCTCTTTCTGTATTTTGTCGGTTTTGTTCAAGTGACTCGCGAATATCAAGACGAACTGAAACTGAAAGACTCACTGATGGTGGGATTTTTCCTCGCAGGGTTAGTGGTATTAGGTTCCATGCAAAAGTGGTGGTTACAGGAAGTTCTCGTCAGTTTGAGTGACATCGTTCTTTACTTTGGCGCGACAGGTTTAACAGCATTCACTGATAATGCAGCCTTAACGTATTTGGGTTCATTGGTGGACCTCAGTGATACAGCTAAATATTATTTAGTGGCAGGGGCCGTATCGGGTGGAGGGCTCACTGTGATCGCCAATGCTCCCAATCCAGCAGGTTACGGAATACTCAAGGGAACTTTTCAGAATGGCGTGATTAATCCACTGCCTCTCTTTTTGGCAGCACTTCCCCCGACCATGATTGTTTGTGTTTGTTATCTGCTTTTGCCTTAGGTACCATGATTTTCAAAGAACGAATTCGTCGGGGTTCATCTTCTGGACGAATATAAACAAGGAGTTTCTATGAAGTATTTATTTTTAGTCATGATGACCGTTTTCGTAGGAGCATGCGCTCATAAACACCATGGCCATGATGGAGCAAAAACAGAATGTGGTTGTGACGCCAGTGCTGAGAAAAGTGGAGCCATGAACAATGGGGAAAAGAAAGAATGCAATTGTGGAATGAAAGAAGGTGGCGCACATGAAGGCTGCAATCACCACGGCGAGCAAAAAACATGTTGCGCAGAAAAAGCGTGTAAGCATGAAGGACACCAGGCTTGCACAGCGGAGACCACAAGCTTGCTGATGAGTGATAAAATCACTCAGAAAATTTCACAAGAAGAGTTCACCAAGATTTATGCGAAAAACAAATCAACTCTTGGCCAAAAGTGCACAAATCAAGCGATGACTTATTGTGGAAAAACCACCAAGGATATGATGGTTTCAGAAACCGAAGCCAGCTGTTTGTGGAGCAAAGTATTCCGCGCTTCCCGCGACACAATGCCTGAACTCGACAACACTCCGTGTGCGAAAACCATCAAAGGTTTTGTGAAGAAATAATTTTTATCTTGTCGAAGGAATCTTTGAGTTCGCAATGAACTCCCTCGTCGAGATCCTTCGGGCTTCGCCCTCAGGAAGGTTAGGATAACCTTCCTCATATGGACGCCACCCCGGTCAAGTGTAAAAGTGGCCTCGGGTCGGAGTGTCTGTTTGATGAGCATTCTTGAACATCATCCTCATATTCGCGTGCTGGTTAACGCATTAAGTGTTGTCCGAACTTGGCCTA
>JBGSUL010000115.1:0-13300 GCA_041736155.1 Bdellovibrionales bacterium | reverse complement strand
CAAGAAGCGGCTACACTCGGCCATTGGCTACTTGCCACCAGAGGAATTTGAAAATAAGATAGCAACAGAATTAAACGTCAGTCGGCCATCGTTCCAACTCTAAGCCGGTTCGACTCCCACTAAACGCCCGCAGTCCAGAGTGAGGCTACAAAAAGAAATATTCGCAGTAAAAGCATTCGAAATTCATACTTAGGAGCTGTCGAGAATACAAATTTCTCATTGGAAATGAATTGTAAATGTAAATGTTATGGACAATTATTTAGTTGCGCTTGTAAAATACACATTTCGTGTACTCAAGTCATTTCCTGAATGACTATAAGCACTCCATTTTGTTTCAAATCGAAACATTTTTACGAAATTATTATAAATAAATAAGACTGAAATACAGAGAATGATACACTGGTAGACGTATGGAAGAAGATTGAAAAATTCATCTTTTCATCTTGTGGGGAACGTATGTTTACAAATCGTCGTAGAGGGATAGTCTTCGTGGCTGTCGCAACTTTGACTTTATTATTTCAAAACTGTGGAAAATCGCAGAATGAATCCGTAACAAATATAAGAGATGTGGCGTCCTCAGAAAATGCAATAGCAGTGAATAAAAGTGAAGGCGCCGGTGTTCTTGCCACGGCCGCATTTTCGCAGCCAGCGATGCTTGTGCATAAACATTTTGGCAATCCGATTATCGATGTGAGAACAGGACAAGAGCCGAATTGGCGCTCCACGCACGTGGCGAATGCTTCAATCATTCGACCGTGGGCCACGGGAGATGGACGTTGGAAAATGTACTTACGCGGCTCTGGCTGGCAGGGAAGTACTTTGCATGATCAAATTGGACTGTTTTACCAAGACAAGGCAACATTTAGTCCTTTTGGACCCTGGCAGGAAGAGGCGCAGAACCCAATTCTAAAAAATGGCGGCGCGGGTTCTTATGACGAGAGGCATCTCCTTGATACGGTCGTCGTTAAGGGGGAGCAGGATATTTATCTTTATTACAAGGGTGTTTCGGCAATGGGGCAGGGAACCTTTTCGGGTGCCGTCTCGCAGGATGGTGGTCAAAGTTTTATCAAATTTGGTAAAAATCCTATGGCCACGCATGTGGGGCCAAGTGACGTTGCTTATGTAAAAGGCGAATATTATTTTTATTATGGCACGAATAAATGGAATCCCCAAACAGGAACAGCTGGCCAAAAGTTACAGATCATGGTGAGCAAAAGCAAAGCTCCAAATGACCTTGGTGTCGAGATTAAAAAAGCAATCCCTACGGGTGCTGTTGGCACCTACGATTCCGCGGCCACAAATGGAGCCAAGATTTTTAGGGTCCCTGGCGATTTGCGATGGTTTATGGTTTATCAAGTCAGTGCAAAAAATTTTGACTACCCTGAAAGAGTACATGTTGCCTATTCGTCGGACCTCATCAATTGGACTAAAGTGATCAACTCTCAACCCTTTATGTTGAGAGGAAATGTGGGAGAGTGGGATCAGGGAGCGGTGTGGACGTCAGATGCGTTTGTTCATCAAAACACACTTTATTTTTATTATGAAGGTTGGGGATCATTTGGAGATGATAGTTCTAAGCGGGATACGTTGTACTATCCAGGTGGAAATTCACGGCTGGGCGTGGCTAGCATCAGTGTAGAAAAGTTTTTGTCTTGGGTGGCTGGGAGTCCTCAATTGGAGGGTCCTGTTTATAAGGTAGAAAATGTTCATAGTGGGAAAGTGATGGATGTCGCTGGATACCTGGATACAAATGGTGCTAACATTCATCAGTGGTCTTTTCTTGATGTTGATAACCAAAAATTTGAGTTTATAAACAATTCCGATGGAACTTATTCGATTCGTCCACTTTTCTCACGTCGCTGTGTTGATGTGGCCGGTGAGTCGATAAGTGATTTTGCGAATATTCACTTATGGGATTGTTGGGGTGGGAACAATCAAAAATGGCGAATTTATTCTGTAGGTAAAGACACTTATGCCATCATTAATGTTCATAGCGGGAAAGCACTAGAGGTCTATGGTGGGTTGACTGTCGACGGAGGCAACATAAATCAGTATCCATATTATGGATACAACAATCAAAAATGGCGCCTCATTCGCCAGCGCTAAAACCTTGCGCAAAACATAAGACATCCTACCCAATAGTGCTTAAAGTTAGATTTCAAAAAAACCAAGAAGAGATTTTTTCAGGAATGTATGAAAAGGGCTGTCGCTTCTACGAACGAAACGACAGCATTATACTAAGAATTATTGGGGACCGTAAGGGCTAACGATAGGCTCAGACACAGCTTTTTCAGATACGTCCGAAACGGGTGTAACGACTTTTTCCAGAAGCACACGACCAACAACAGTCACAACGATTAAGTTTTGTACTTTTGAAATTTTCTGAGTCAATTGCGAATCATTTACGCTCAAACTCTCGAGACGGCTGACGGCACTCGTCACTTGTGACAAAATGTCTTTATTTAAGGAAGTGAGTTGTTTGATATATGCAAATTCTTCTGCACACATGGAGGCGGAGAGAGAACAACCGCTGATGGTCTTTTCTGCAGATTCAATTACTACTTGCAGCTTAAGAATTTCAACATTTAAATTTTCGCGGATTTTGTAATAATAGACAGCGCCGCTGCGGAAGTTTTCTCGAGTGTTGGCGTTGGAACTCTCGAGTATCGAACTTTTAAGTTCATTCACTTTAGGGCCAATCACCGAACTGATGAGGGCGAGTTGTTCCATAGAGCTTCCAACTTTGGCAAATTCAGAAGAGTTGGGCTGTGTACCATTAAGTACGCTGCCGAACTTTTTTGATGCTTCTTGCGCGACACGGTTAAGGGTCGCCAGTTGACAGTCTTGATCGGAAGTACGGGAAAGGATCTGTTGCAGGGAAGAGGATATGCTGTCGGCTGAGGCACTGTTTTCTAATACACGGTTCAAATCATTACCAAGGGCATTTTTAATTTGGTCTTCAGAACAATGGAGGGCAATGACTCCTGGTTCGGCTAAAAGTTGGATATTGACCATTGTTTCTTGATAGGATTGCAGGGTGGTTTTGAGTGCTTCATCAGCATCTAAGCTGGCTTGTGTATCTTGTTCTTGTGTTTGTTCGCTGTTGCTGGTGCCTTTCACGCTGTGGCTATCATCGGAGCACGCTGCGAGAAAAGAGACGGAGGCTATCGTAACGATAGCTAATTTAAAAAATTTCATAAAGGTTCCTTTCAGTTAAATTAAAATTACCGAAAGAATCTTTGCAAAGGGTGTACCGACTTCAAATGCTTTTTAAGAGGTATGCGCTGACAAAAAGTGGCTTTCTTAAACGAACAGTGACATCTTTCTTAAAAAGTCTGTTGACGCTAAGTAGATATCAAAATATTTCGTGCTTATATAGAGGGAATCTTGCTAGCATTTTTGTCGGGGCGGTTTCAGTGACGAAGCTGCAAATGCCAAGGGGGGCGCATGGGGCAATTCTTTTTTTCAATGGGGTTAGCAGCAGTATTGGTTTTCTCATCCACTGTTTTTGCCAATCAAGAAGTCAATCAAGACACGGCAAGAATGAGACGATGTCATAATGAGCAGGTCGATGCTCTCAATGTTATTCTCGTCGAAAATCAAATGCGCTTTAAACGCGCCCAACGTGGGGGAGCCGCTCGCGAGCTTTTCTCTCGCGACACCATCCAAATTGCGGTGGCTTTCCATGGGATATCGGATGGTTCGGCGGGTGTGATTGATGAAAAACGCGCTCAAGAACAAGTCGATGTTTTGAACAGAGCCTATGCACCTTTAAATGTGGAATTTGTTTTGGTCAGTTTTGAGCAAACCAACAATGCAAAGTGGTATCGGGCAGGTTATGGTGAAAAGTACGAAAAAGAAATGAAGAAAACACTCCACCAAGGCAGTGCGGACACGCTCAATGTTTATACATCGGCGCCGACCGATGGTTCTTTGGGATGGGCGGCGTTCCCCTGGGATTATTCCACACAACCTAAAATGGATGGAATCGTTATCCACTTTGAAACGTTACCTGGGGGGAGTTTTAAAGAATACAATATGGGAAACACTCTGGTTCACGAAGCGGGTCACTGGCTGGGTTTATTCCACACCTTTCAAGGTGGTTGTCTTGGGGGAGACCAAGTCGATGACACTCCTGCCGAGGGGGGACCAAGTTTTGGGTGTCCCGAAGTGGCCAAAGACTCCTGCACCAGTGATTCTGAGCTCGACCCGATCCATAACTATATGGATTATTCAGATGACGTTTGTTTGACCGAGTTTAGTCATGGTCAAGCCGAGCGAATTCACGACAGTTTTGAGTCCTATCGTTTGGGGCAGTAAAAGTCAGAATCTTAACCTAAAAAAGTCACAATTCTCATGAAAGTGACTTTTTTTGTCGCTTAAAAATCGATTAAACAGCGTATTTCCTCATTAGGGCTGGAACAGAGAATGCAATACAGCCCTTAGGCACGGGGCCTGTAGTGGTTCCGTTCTATAGAGGATGACAATATGTTGCGATGGTACGTTCAAATTCTATTTATAGTTGTCGGTGGCCTATGGAATTCCCATTCGTGGGCGGGCCCCAATGATAGTACGAATAATATTATTAAAAATTCTATTTTAGATTATTTTAATCCTTATCCGGGATTAACCGCAGAGCAGGATCAAGATACACTCGATCAATTACTTGAAACACGCAAACAATCGGAGTTAGTTTTCCCAGCTTTTCCACGAACGTGGATTGAGCTCGGTAGTGGCGAGCCCGTGGAGACAACGACAAGGGCGACTTTTGATACCGGAAAAATTGCCTCAGCGATTGGCACATTTGTCGGACCATTTTCCTTTCCTGCGCGGGTCATATTGAGTGGGGCTCAATTAAACTATAGTTCAGAATATTCAATTCGTTATGCTTACAATAAAGAAACAACATTTATGGCCATGACTTCCATGCGCGCCATAGATCCCAATGCTACCGAAAACAATACTCAACCGATGTCACTTTCTGACCCTCGGCTTCGCTCTGTGATTGAACAAAAAAAGGATTTACGTACTTACTTTCGAGTTTCTCAACAATTCCCCATGGTGGGGCTGTGTAAGTATGAAATGAGTTTAATCATGGAAGAGACCAGAGAACATACAATTTCATTTATTTTTGGTTCTTCTTCAGAGGCGAAAAAAATTGTCGGACGCATGTCCTACACGATCTATTCTAATTTCTTCCCAATTGAAAGCAATATGCCGATACAAGAATATTTACGTACGCGCTGTGGAGATAGTTTTACAGAAGCCGTCCGTTTTCTGGCGGAGGAAGATTTTACTAAAATGGTGACGGATACTTTTGCCCATTATCATCCACAATCACAATGTCGCTGGAGTCCTTCGACGAACGTTTCTCCTCAGGGGGATCAGGATTGTCTTGGGTGGTTTAATGATTTGAATATAGCTGGTTTAGATAAATCCGTCACTGTGCCTCGATGTGTTTTAGGAAATCAAGGTTTCCCAGTCTGTGCTGTTCGTTCAAAAAATGCAGCTTATTGTCCCACCTATGCAAGCCAAGGAAAAATATATACGAAAGAGCCTGCGCGTTGGGAAAGACAATTAAATCCCATGGACAACACTGGGTTCCTCAATCAGCGGTCGCTCTATCAATGTGATATAGGGCTTTCTTGTAAGCTCGAAAATGGCATGTCGGTATCACAAATTCCATTAACGGGAACAGAACCTGAGAGACGCCAACAACTCTTAAATGCGAACTATATAACAACGTGTCAGCGTCCAGCAAGGCATGGGAGATAGTATGAAGATTTTTAAAATAACCCTCTTCGCAATCTGCTTTTTACAAAATACCACTTTTGCACAAAACAGTGTGGTCGAACAACTGCAAGGGATGCGACAAGAGGCCGCTCGCCAGTCTGAGGAAAGCACAGCTGATATTCAAAGATTGCAAGGGGAGCTCACTCGATTAGGGCAACGACTCGCCGAAACAAACCAACGCCTTACAACTGTACAAAACCAAGCTCTCCCAACTCAATTAACCACGCCTGTCACTCTCGAAGAAATCGCTCGTCATTTTGAAAATAAAAATTTTGGACCATGTACGATAACTCCAGGAGAACATCATGGTGAGTATTTTATAAAACGCAATGATGATAAAATAAAAATCCGTTTTATCTTTTTATCCAAAGACGAGGCTCTTGGCCCCAAGGCGAGTTTAACCAAGAGTGGGCAAGGAGAAGATCTTTTACAAATTTTTCAACCAGGCTATGATCCAGACGCAATTAACAACGAAGGGGCGATGACAGCCACTGTGCGTTTTCGATTGGTTGGTCAAGGCACAGGTGAGGTCAATTTGGCCGTCTTTACAGGTCAACGCGTAGAGGATCAGTTTGGCTGGATGGGCTTACGTGATAAAAATAGTTATGCCATCGATACGGTCGTTTGTATTTCAAGGTAGTCAGAGTCTCGACCAAGATCAAGTTTTTGGTCGAGAGTGCATCTAAGTCCTCACTTTTCCTCAAATAGTTCCTGATTTTAGCCGATTAACAGTTGTGAGCCATTTTTCGCAACCATCATTTCCTGAAAAGCCAGCAAAGTTCTTTTTGCCAAGAACGTTAGCGCCAGCTTCATCTCTCGATCGTCTCTGTGCACAGTTCATTGATATTATTCTTGTGACTCTTTTTTTTATAGTGGTGTCATCTTTTATCGGCTTGCAAAGCGTGTGGATTTCTCTTGTTTTTTTGCCTTTGTAGTTTTTTATTTGTCATACAATCTGGGGACAAACTCTTGGCAAAAAAATAATGGGATTGCGCTTAATCAGCACCCAGCATCAATCCTTGTTGTGGTGGCGTATTCTTTTGCGCGAAACCATCGGACGAATCATCTGTATTGGCACAGTTTTTTTCGGTTATATTCAAATTTTATTTAAAAAAGACCATCGTGGACTGCACGATCAAATTTTTGGAAGTATGGTTGTTTCTGATAAAAAATATCAAACATCCAAGGCCCATTCTTTTGCTGTGGTTTTTGCTTTTATACTGACATTTACCTTTAGCTTTTATTATTTATTTTTTAAAACTCCATTAATAGCCAAGATAGCTTTTTTTGTCTTAAGTGAGAATGGCGTTCGCATTAGTTCTCTTAAAGGAAATCTCTCGGAAGGCTGGCGTGTCGATTCTTTTCAGGGTGGTGGTAACGTTGTTGGTTACCAAGCTCAAGGAGTCCATATACAACAAGCACCGGTTGGTTTTTACAGCCAGGGGCGTTGGCGGGCCAAAGAGTTTTCTATTGAAAAACTCAATTTTAGAGTGGCACCAGAAATATTTAGTTTTACAAGTACACGGCCCAAATTTCAAAATTTGCAATTTAATATCGAGTCACCATGGGGAATGAGTTATGCCTTTGCGCAATTCAGTGGGATGGTTGAAAAAATTAAAATCGGTGATCTAAGTATCACAGACGGTAAGAAGTTGGATCTTCATTTTCGCAATATTGAAATTTCACAAGTTAAATACGAAAACGAAACACTGGTCATTGGTGTTCTTTCTACGCAAGAAAAAAATTCATCGCTCTTAAGCGCGCAAAATATTATTTTTAAGCCGAATGAGCAGTATCTGAGCGCCAAAGTGAATGTTACTGTAAAGAAAGACAATTATAAAAATCTCAAGAAAGATGCCAAAATTTCTATTCACTGGGTTGGTAATCTGGCGCTGCCCGAACGCATAAAAGTGATAGCTTTAGATAATCGTATCAATGTAGATTATCAATCAGCCAATTTAGCTCTCTCTGTCAGTGGTTTAACACCAGCGAATTATTTTGAATCTTCACCGATATTTACAAATTTTTCGGCTCGGTTTAAGCACACAGATTGTCGCAAGCTTTCTTGCTTACAATCTATGGATGGACGCGGTTCTTTTAATATGAATGGTCGCAAAATTGAATTTAAAAACGATGTGGCTTGGTCGGAGACTCTTGGTGATAATGATTTGATGCAATTTAACTATAACGATTTAGTCAGTGCATTTTTTACGCCGCAGGTGGTTTTAAAAGGTGTTTCTGAGGATACTTTGCAAGACTTTATGGCGCAATTATATTTCCAAAAGCCGTATCAAGAGTTAGCGGTGAATGAGATCACCACTCTCAAAAATGATCAAATTTATTTTAAAGTCCTCAAAGAGCGTTTTGACCCAAATAAGCCAAAACATCGCGATACATTTTTACTGCGGAATCCTTCGAATCTTCAAGAATCTAAATAGGCTTAAAGACCACTGTGTAAATGGCTAAAACCGCCACGGCACAAAAACCCACCATTGCAAATCGACGTGGGATCCAACCTCTGTACAAGAAGAGCGGGTAGACACCCAAAAGAAGCCAACATAATAGTTTCACGTGAATCCAATGCGACGATGAGAATTGATAACCCGCACGAGCCATCAGCCCAAAACCAGCCACCAAAGCCACAAGAAGAGAAATACCATGGGCTATGGCCAGACCCTTGCGCGCTTTGAGATTTTGTTTTGTCCCGCCTTGGGAGACGTGCATGGCGACGATAGCAAGACTCATAAGCATAGTGATAACGGCGGAGATATGAAGAAATGAATAAAAGTTGTAGCTAAACATGGGTACCTCTTAAGTTAGGATGAACTTTCTTTTTTTAAAAATTTTTGCAGTTGTTTACGTAAGTCATGCAAGTGAGTCATAGCCGCTTTTGTTTTTAAGTAGTCTTGCAGGGGTTGCAAAGGAAAACCGCCGTATTGTCCAGCTTTCTCAATATTTTTTGTCACGCCAGACATTCCCGCAATGTGGACATTGTCGGTGATCTCTACGTGACCTGTCACAGAAGCCTTGCCACCGCTGATAAAATTATTGCCAATCTTCGAAGAACCCGCCATGCCAAACTGAGCGGTGATAAGACAGTTTTTTCCCACCACCGCATTGTGAGCTAGGTGACATTGGTTATCGATTTTTGTGCCAGCGCCGATCACAGAGTCTTCCAAAGTCCCGCGGTCCAGTGTGCAGGAGGATCCCACGTGCACATCATTTTCGAGAATCACGCGCCCGGAATGGGGAATACGAAAGTGCTGGCCTTTTTCATTATGAGCATAACCAAATCCTTCGCCACCGATGGTGGTGTTGGGTTTGATTTCACAGCGCTCGCCGATTTCGCAAGAGTGGCCGACGTAGACAAGCGGATGAATGGTAGAATCCCGGCCCACTTTGACATTTTTCTCAAGTATAGAATTGGCGCCAATAAAAACACCCGCAGCAAGTTGCACGCCCGGTCCAATCACGGCGCCCGCGCAGACGATGGCGGAAGATTCGATGTGTGCCGTGGGATCAATCACCGCTGAGGGATGTAGGGTCGTTTGAGTCACGGCACGATAAGGTGTGGCGAGGAGGAATTCGTTTTTAATCGTGCGCATGGTGAGTTCGGGCAGAAAGCTGAGAATCCATGTTTTCTCTTTGCTTAGCAGTTCTGTAGATACACGGTGGGGAATAATCACCACGGAGGCCAAGGAGGCTTTGGCTTTGCTGAGTTGACTTTCGTTGGTGATAAAAATCAGAGACGCGGGAGACGCTTTTTCCGGTGTTGCAATATGGTCAAATGTGGCTAGTGGATCGCCATAAACGGAATGAATAAGCTGCGGCCATTTTTGTGCGATCTGAGTCACTTGCAATGAGGTCATATTTGCAATAGAACACAAATCGACTACGAATGAAAATAGGGATTTTGCCGCGTTGTTTAAATGGCGCAAGTATTTGAAGACCCTTGACACTTATAAGCAGTCCCTGAATATGGGGAATTGCAAAGCGGAGCGAGACTTTTATGTTAAAAACATTTGAAGCTTATCTGAAAACAAAAATGCCCACCATTGCTTGGAAATCTGCCAAGGCGGTTCTGGATCTCAAAGCCGAGGGAGCAACCATTCCTTTTATTGCGCGTTACCGCAAAGAGCGCACAGGTAATTTGGACGAAGTGCAGGTGCGCGATGTGATGGATCATGAGGTGGAATACACCGAAATCCTCACGCGTAAAGAATTTGTGCTTAAAGAAGTGGCGGAGCAGGGCAATCTCACAGACGAATTAAAACAGCGTATTGAAAACTCGTGGATGCTGGCCGAAATTGAAGAATTGTATCGACCGTACAAAAAGAAAAAGAAAACCAAAGCCACATTGGCCCGCGAAGCGGGTTTGGAGCCGCTGGCACAGTGGATTTGGGATTTAGGTCAAGGGCAAGACAATGCGGGCATCACACTCGAAGTCAAAGCCAAAGAGTTTATCAATGTGGAAAAACTTTTTGCTACGTACGATGAAGTCCTTCGTGGAGCCACGAACATTCTGATTGAGAAAATTTCTAACAACCCTGAGTTGCGTGCCAATGTTCGAGAAGAGTTTTGTGAAAAAGGCAAAATCATTTCAAAACCAGGCAAAAAAATCAAAGCGCATTCCAAATTTTCTATGTACTTTGATTACAATGAGCAGGTTTCTTCCCTTCGTCAGAAGAAAAATTCCCACCGCTACCTAGCAATGCGTCGTGGATGGAATGAAGAAGAGTTGGCTGTGAGCATGGTGGCCGATGAAGAGTTATTGCTCAATGAATTTCAAAAATTTGCTTGTCCCAATCGTGAATCCATCGCCCGCAACTTTTTAGACCTGGCGGCGAAAACAGCCCTTACGGTGCATGTGGTTCCGTCCATCACCAATGAAATCCACGGAGAACTGAAGGACGCTGCCGACCTTCATGCCATTGAGGTCTTTGCGAGCAATGTGAAAAAAGTACTTCTTGGAAGTCCCTATGGTTCACGCTGCGTTTTGGGTGTGGATCCCGGTGTGCGCACCGGATGTAAATTGGCTTTGATCGATAAAAAAGGCCATTTTATATCTCACACGGTTCTGCATATTCAGGGCGATGATGCGCAAGAAAAAGCCAAAAAACTTTTTGCCGAAGTGATCAAGCAAATTCAAATTGAAGCCATTGCTGTGGGTAACGGAACGGGTGGTCGCGAGGCGGAAGTCTTTTTACGGAAAGTTTTAAAAGAGCTAAATAGCGAAATTCCTGTGATTTTAGTCAGTGAAGCCGGAGCGAGTATTTATTCCGCTTCGGAAGTGGCGCGCGAAGAATTCCCAGAGTTAGATCTCACCATTCGTGGGGCGATCTCCATTGCTCGTCGTTTGCAAGATCCTCTCGCAGAGTTGGTGAAAATCGAACCTAAGAGCATTGGCGTGGGTCAGTATCAGCATGATGTTTCGCAGCCCACTCTCAAAAAGAAATTGGATGATGTTGTTGAATCTTGCGTGAACAACGTGGGCGTGGATGTTAACACAGCGTCAGAAAAATTATTGCAGTATGTATCGGGAATTGGTCCTGCGACGGCAAAAAATATCGTTAAACATCGTCAAGAAAAAGGTCTCTTCAAACGCCGAGACGATTTAAACAAAGTGGCCAATTTCGGTGCGAAAGTTTTTGAGCAAGCGGCCGGATTTTTGCGAATTCGCGACGGAGAAGTGCCCCTTGATGCGACCGGTGTGCATCCGGAGCGATATGCCGCAGTAAAAGATATGGCGAGCGAGCTGGGTGTCAGTGTCGGTGAAATCATGGGTGCAGGTGCAGAAAAAATTCTGGCCCTTCGTACAAAATGGATTGGCCTGATAGGCGAATTTACATTTCAAGATATTTACGAAGAGCTCAAACGCCCAGGACGTGATCCACGTTCTGACTTTCAAGTTTTTCAATTCCGCGATGATATTTTTGATCTTAAAGATGTCAAACCAGACATGATTTGTAATGGGATTGTGACCAACGTGACCAATTTTGGTGCGTTTGTCGACATCGGCGTTCACCAAGATGGTTTGGTGCATATTTCTGAACTCTCAAATCAATATGTGAACGACGCACAAAAAGTGGTCAGCCCCGGCGACAAAGTCACCGTGAAGGTGAAAGCCGTCGATGTTGAGAAAAAACAAATTTCTCTCACTATGAAGATGGAAGCATCCGCGGAACGTCCACAAGCGCGTGAACGTCAAGACGGTGATCGTGCAAATAATCGACCGAAGGGCCCACGTGCACCTCGGGATCAACAACCACGCGGCGGCGACAATCGCAGTGCTCCAGGTGCGCGCCGTGAAGGCGGGCCGAAAGACGCCCGACGAGATAACCGGGACAATCGTGATAATCGCGATCGTGAGAACAGAAACGACAATCGTGGTCGCGACGGTCAAAACAGAGACAACCGCAACGATCGTGGCGGCGGCCAACAAGGTGGCGGACGACGTCCACAAGGTTCGCCATTCAACAACCCTTTCGCAGCCCTCACCGAATTAAAAAAATAAGATCAACTAAAATAACCTGATGCTACTGCCGCTACGGCAGTAGTCATTAATTATGTTCTAGGTATTTTTTCATAGCAGCAACGTCTCTGCTAACGTCTCTAAAAACGTCATCACTCAACATATGTTGTTCCGCATATTTTATAATCGGATGGACTGATTCAATTTTCCTGCCAAATTTTTCCATCCATTCTCGACGGGGGAAAATCCAAAAATGAAATCCATGTTCTGTGTCCTCATTTTGAAAAAAATAGACTTCTTTGATATTCAAGACGTCTCTCATGCCTTTGCGCACTCGACGAATTAAATCTATGAATTCAGCAGCTTCTAAATCCGTAAACTCTGTAATTGATTTTATTTCCCTCAGCGGAGCGATAATAAAAAATCCAGGAATAGGTACTTCCCAGTCTTGCCCAACATTAAAAAGTTGCGTTGTAATAAGATTTTCGTTTGGAAATAATTTTTTCATTGGATGGAGTTTAACATACTACTTTTTAAGCACCAACTCAAAGGGGGTGGCAGTTATTAGTACGACTTTTTACCATCAATCACACCCCTGACCCCTCCACGGGGGTTCGAATCATCGCCTTTTCTTCGAGGTATTAAATGTATATGGCAATGAAATACGGTCTGTCCTGCAACCTCACCGCAATTGGCACCGACATTAAAGCCTTCGACGGACGAATCTTGAGACAGAATCTTATCGCGACAAATCCTTAATAACTGATTAACTTCATCCAATTCTTCATGTGAGAGCTCAAAATAATTTGCTCGATGAGCTTTAGGAATAATTAGAAGGTGTCCGTCCGATACCGGATGCTGATCTTTGATTGCAAAGGCAAGCGTCCCATCTTCCCTGGACTGCGGGCGTAAAGCTGGAGTCTAACACGGTGAAGAAGTTACAATAGCGGGCTGGCCCAAGCTGCTCTATATTCAGAGCATTTAGGAGTCAGGAAATGGGAAAGCCAAAGAGAAAATTCAGCGACGAGGTAAAAC
>JBGSUL010000114.1:0-7867 GCA_041736155.1 Bdellovibrionales bacterium | reverse complement strand
CAAGAAGCGGCTACACTCGGCCATTGGCTACTTGCCACCAGAGGAATTTGAAAATAAGATAGCAACAGAATTAAACGTCAGTCGGCCATCGTTCCAACTCTAAGCCGGTTCGACTCCCACTAAACGCCCGCAGTCCAGAGTTAACTTCATCGGGTAAGCCACAATATACTCTAGAAAACGTTTTTTGTTGGGCTAGAGCGGGGAAGGAAAGAAAACTGATCAATACCGACAGAATAAATGAAGAATGCATCTAATACTCCTTTTTTTAGTTTTAATTGAGCACAAAAGAGAGGTGCAACTGAAATGCCAAGTTCAACCTTTTATATAAAGTCTGGCGATTGTAAGTTGTCTATATTCCGTTCACATTTGAAAATATTATAATAACTTCATGAATGAGATTATTATGAATCTTGAAGGATCGGCGGCAAAGATCTCGAGTTTTAAAATCCAACCCTTTTAACCTGCTCTGCGCCTATTAACGTGCTCGATTTTAATCGGCCGGCCTGATATCTCATTCATTTCCACTTCGGCTTCAAGCACAAACACTCAGGTGCTTCCTTTTGAATGAGAAATTAGGAGGTGACAGAATGAATTAGAAATATCATGTAAAAACAGATACTTATGCGTTTCTTATAAGTTCCATTATGTTACATTGAGTGTTTAGGTCGCGATATTTAAAGTTTATGCGCAAAAAAGCGATTCCAACTTACAAAACGACCTTGCTGAGGGTTTAACTTTTTGATCGGTGTTCCGATGCCCACGACCACGCCCACCATTGTCCCCATGATAATTCCCATGGGAGGTAGGAAAAACAAAAGGAACTGCGGAGTTTCAGTAAAGTTAGAATTATAATATAAAAAAAATGCAAACATCGTGGCAGCAATGAACCCGGCCACGGCCCCAAATATGCCAAAGCGGACAGCTGAAGTTTTCACTTCACCATTGACCCAAACTCCATTTGGGGTTTCGACTCCAGTTATTTCGTTACTTTTGTTTACTTGCATCTGAACTCCTTTTTAAAATTCGATGTCTTTAAATGGATAACTGCAAGACTCATTCCGATGAATCCCTTGGCTCTACACAAAAGAAATCAAATTTGAGCCTCAGATTTGGGAAAAATTCCCCGTCTCACATTAATTCCGGGATTAATTTCGTCTTTAGAATTTGCGAGATTTGAAAAATGATAAGTAAAAAAACCGCGTAGAGGTTTGCTCTACGCGGTTAAGGATTAATTACACATTTCGGCAGGACCTGAAGCTAATGGAATGCTGGCTTCATGTTGAAACAAAGTACCGCGAATGGTCGACGACACGGCTTCCACATAGTAACGAAGGCACCTTTTATTTTCAGTCAATATAAGAACCTCTTTACGAATAACGCGAATTTGCACGTTTTCAATTGGTTTGTTCAAATCGTGAAAAATGGGAAATCTAAAATCCACCAAAGCCCCCCAAGCAAATGCATCCCCTTCTTTTTCTCGACAATACCCAGCATTTATACAAGGACCCGGCGCCCCAGGCGAAGTGTGATCTAAATAAGTTATATTGTTAATACCTGGAATCGCTATCTTAAATGAAGGAGCCGTATAGTCTCCTTTCAAACACAGCACAGTCTTTTCATTGAGATCCACGTCAAGGTCATAAGTATTGTCTTCAATGACCACTTCTTTTGTGTTTGAATTTTGTAAAATAGATTCTTGTGCTTTGACTTGCAAACAAGTCAAAAGACTTAATAATAATATTTTCTTCATTGTTTCCCCCTTTGTTATTTTGGCTTCCCCCGAAGCGACCTCTCAAACCTAACGAGTCCCATATAATTAATACAATGAATTATTTAATGTACTATGATAAACAATTTTAATGATTAATTCGGTCGACTTAAAATACTTTATAGAGCTTGCCCACATCGGTCACTTTACCCGCGCCGCCGATCGTTTAGGCATCACTCAGCCTGCCCTCACCCACGCCATTAAAAAAATCGAAGGGGAGTTAAAAACTGAATTGTTCACCCGCTCGAAAAAAGGCGTGCAGCTCACCACCGCTGGCGAAGTCTTATTACAAGCCTCACAAAAACTGAGCGACGATTGGAAACAGGTTCGTGAGTCCATATCGCTTCAACAAAATCAACCGCACGGCCTTATTCGTTTAGGTTGTCATGTCAGTCTGGCGCAATACCTCTTACCTGCATTTACTCCCCAACTCCTTAAAAACTACCCAGAGCTCAATCTCCAGCTGAAGCATGGCCTCTCACGCGAAATCACTGATCTGGTTACCGCCAACCTTCTGGATGTGGGCATCGCCGTCAACCCCGCCCCTCATCCCGATCTCATCATTAAGCCTCTGTTTGACGATCGTGTGGGATTATGGGCCGCCAAGAATTGTAAAAATCTAGATGTGTTGATTTATGATTCTAGTCTATTGCAGACACTAGATCTGCTGAACAAACTCAAAAAGAAAAAATGGACTTTTCCCCGCACACTGGAATCTACGAGCTTAGATGTGATTGCACAGTTAGTAGTGAGTGGCAGCGGCGTAGGAATTCTCCCGCAACGGGTGATCGACAACATTCGCCATCATCCGTGCGAACTCATTTCCCAGTCTCCCCTTTTTGTGGATAAAATTTGTCTGATTTATAAAAATAATTTTCGTAAAATAACCCGTGGGAAAGTTTTTATCGAAGCTGTGACACATCATTGTCGTCAGTAAACAAAAACGCGCACATTGTTACTGTAACCAAAATATTTTAGAAACGTGCGTTCGCGTGTCACCCGCAGATCGCTAGGCGATACGTGAGAATCACCATCGACAAAAACTCCATGCTCGCGCTTGAGGATTCGCATTAATGCATAGGGAAGAGAATGATACTCTCCTGTGTCTTCGAAAAAGCTCATCGCCGCTTTGCTAATGAGCCCCTGCAGGCCGCGCACATGCAAATTACGCAGCCACCACGGCATCTTTTCATCCCATACGCTGCTCTGATTTTCGGTCTGAATATGGAGGTATTGACGCACTTGTGTTCCCTCCCCTGTATCAAACTCAATCAAACCATGCGATAATCCACCGCTATCCCGTAAATCCAAAACCCGAAGCACACGAAAATTGCGATACGCATGACTTAAACGTCCTAGCAACATATCCGCTGTGTACATTTGCTCGTCAACTTCGTTAAAAAGAAGCCACCCCACCCGTGTTTCACGCTTATAAATAGTAGGAACCTGAGCATGTACAATGGATGTGCCTTCGAGAACAAAGGGATGATTATCGATACCAATCACTAATTCTGCGTCCGAAAATGCCAAGAGTGCAGAAGTGCCATCAAAACCGGCAGCAGGATACACCACAGTGTGGATTTGCTTTTGATCCGCACGAGCCGCAATCGCAGCGGCCACCTCTTTGGCATTGAGTTCGAGATACAAAAGATTTTCTTTGGTCAGAGGCGACATGGGAATCGATTGATCCACTTCCAATAAGCGCGTTGTTACTTCGTGACCTGTTAAAATTTCCCCATAAGGCGACCATACGTCACGACATAATAATGCATGCGATTCCGCCAGCCCGAAAAGGACTAACAAAAAAATTATTTTTTTTGCCATTTCAGTGACTTAGCAAAACACCCTAGAACATTCTAGGGCTTTTTCCTCGACGGGTTGGCTGTGAATTTATTTCCCTTAAACTGTCTCGAGAATTGCAGCAACTCCCATACCACCAGCTGTGCAGATGGAAATTAATCCACGTTTTTTTCCAGTGCCTGCAGATTGTGCTAAAATTTTTGCAAGACTAGCCACAATACGGCCGCCGGTGGCGGCAAAAGGATGTCCCACTGCCAAACTGCCGCCTTTTACATTCATGCGACTGCGATCGAGGGGCCCAAGAGCTTTGTCTTTGCCTAAGTATTTTTTAGCATAAGCATCCGATTCCCAAGCCTTCAATGTGCATAAAACTTGTCCCGCAAATGCCTCGTGGATTTCGTAAAAGTCCAAATCCTGAAGTTTTAAATTTTGCCGATCCAATAAGCGCGAAACGGCCACGGTCGGAGCCATCAATAATCCGTCACCACCGACAAAATCCAAAGCGGCGACTTCGGCATCGACAAAACGCGCCTGAGGTGCCAACTGGTGTTTTTTTGCCTGTTCTTCATTGGCTAGCAACACGACGGAAGAACCATCGGTGAGCGGCGTACTATTTCCGGCAGTTAATGTCCCTGCTGCTGACCTGTCAAAAGCGGGTTTTAATTTTGCGAGTCTTTCTCGTGTGGTATCCGCACGCAGAATACCGTCTTTCTTTAAGCCGATTACATCGCAAATCAAATCGTTGTAAAAACCTTCCGCATACGCTTTTGCAGCTGTTTGATGGCTGATAAACGCCAACTCATCTTGGTCTTCGCGGGAGATCTTCCATTCCTTGACCATCAATTCACAATGTTCACCCATCGATAAACCCGTGCGTTTTTCCGCCACCATTGGTGCATCGGGAGCTAAGAAACTGGGACGGAATCCACTTAAAATGGAAAGTTTTTCCCCTAACGTGCGCGCTGAATTTAAACGCAAAAACATTTTGGTCAAACCGGCAGAGGCCATCAGCGGTAAATCACTATTACTATCCACACCTCCAGCAATGCCCCACGGGATCTGTCCTGCGGAAATTTTTAAAGCAATTTGCAAAGACGCCTCAAGTCCTGTCCCGCAAGCGCGTTGAACAAAATACGCAGGTGTATAAGGATGCAAACCCGAAGACAAGACGGCTTCGCGCGCCAACGTCCACTCTTTAGAACTATTCATCACCGCGCCGAGTGCTACATCACCCAGTTGTTGATTGTGCAAATGAAAGCGCTCCACCAGATTTTTCAAGCTGATCTCTTGAAGCTCCTGCGTTTTGATATCTTTGTAGTTGGTGAATGATTTTACAAAAGGAGTTCGCACTCCACCGATCACATAAACTGGAGAATTTTTCATGTTGAACCTCGTTGAGAATAACCAGTCACTAATCAATCACTCAGCTCGCTAAAAGTCCAGTTGCACATGCTTTAGACCTAGACCTGCTTCTGTTTCATGAATACCCTCTTAGTTATAGATATAAGGAGTCCATCATGAATTTATCAAAAGTTATAGCTTGCTTAATTGTGCTTAATTTTACAGCTGCGTGCCACACACGTCCGGCCGTGGTCGAAGAACCCTCTTCGTCAACACCTCCTCCTGCAGGAGCTCAACAGCCTGCTGCGGAAACTCAAGCCCCTAACTACGCTTGGAACTACGACGGCGACAAGGGTGTCGATGCCTGGGGAAGTCTCAGCCCTGAAAACGTGGCTTGTGCCAAAGGCAAAAAACAATCTCCCATTAACCTAGCTTGGAGAAAACCGAGCAAAAAAATGCCACGCATGGATTTCAGCTATGTTGCCACCAACGCTAGCGCTGACCTTAGCACGCCAATTCCATCACTTAAAATGAATGGCCCGAATCAATTACTTATGAACGGAAAAGTTTATAATTTAGAGCGCATTGAGTTTCATTCTCCGAGCGAACATCAACTCAGCAAAAACTCAATGAGCATGGAAATTCAGTTTGTCCATAAAGCTGTGAGCGGAAATGGTTACGCCGTTCTTTCTGTCTTTGCTATCGAAGGCCGTGAAAACAGTCTGCTCAACGAAGTATGGAATCAATTTATTACGCCATCGGCGAGCGGAATGACGTTTGACGCAAGCCTTCTCGTTCCTCCACAAAAAACTCATTATCATTACATGGGATCTCTCACTTCGCCGCCTTGCACAGAGGGTGTTGAGTGGGCTGTGTTTAACACTCCGACTGAACTTTCTAAGGAACAAATTATTGCCTTTCGTTCCAAATTTGCAGCAAACAGTCGACCACCGCAGCCTCTCAATGGTAGAAAGGTGACGAACTACTAATAAGGCAGGTTCTGATGACAGCGGAAATACTCTTTGGAGAAATGTGGAAAGACTATACAAGTCTCAACCCCAGCGTACTTAAAGTGCATGAGGTTTTCACCAAGAGGGGCGAAGCTGTCATCAATGACCATGTGGCCTTTCGCACCTACAATGATCCGCGCATCGGCCTTAAAGTTTATTCGCAGTTTTTTTTGAACAATGGTTATATAAAAAAGGGTGAGTATCACTTTAAAGTCAAAAAACTTTATGCTGAACACTACGAGCATAGCGATCCCTTAAAACCCAAAGTTTTTATCAGTGAGCTTCTTACCGAGCAATTATCTGCTCCGGCCCAAAAAATCATCGGTTCTCTTGTTGAACAAATGGATTTCTCCATCGCCAAGGCCGATGATTTTTGCATTCGTGGTCGTCCCTGGAATGTGTCTTACAGTGATTACCAAAAACTTCTCGAAGAAAGCGAATATGCCGCCTGGATGTCGGCGTTTGGCTTTCGGGTGAATCATTTTACAGTCCTCGTCAATGAGCTCAAAACTTTCCAGAATCTCACAGAAGTGAATGCCGCTCTCAAAACCGCAGGTTTTCGTTTAAATACCAGCGGTGGCGAAATTAAAGGGTCACAAGCCATTGGCCTGGAGCAATCCTCCACCTTAGCCGAACCAGCCCAAGTTCGTTTTTCCGATGGAACTTTTGAAGTCCCTGCCTGTTATTACGAGTTTGCGCACCGTTTTCCGGTGCAAGGAAAACTCTACACGGGATTTGTCGAACAATCGGCCGATAAAATTTTTGAAAGCACGAACGTGAGATCATGATGTTACCTCGTCCACGTCGCAATCGCCAATCTGCCCAAGTTCGCAATCTCGTGCGCGAAACTTTACTCACTCCACATGATTTTATCTATCCGGTTTTTATCGTCGAAGGCAAAAAACAAAAACAAGCCATCTCGGCTTTGCCTGGCCAATTTCGTCTTTCCATTGATGAACTTTTAAAAGTCTGCGAAGAGGTGGAAAAAAATCAGATTCCGGGAATTGTGCTTTTTCCAAAAATCGAAGACTCCCTCAAAGACTCGCAAGCCTCCGAAGCTCTTAATCCTCAAGGTCTCGTTCCCCGTGCCGTGCGCGAAATCAAACGTCATTTTCCCTCACTTGTCGTTTTTACTGATATCGCGCTCGATCCCTTCTCCAGTGAAGGTCACGACGGTTTGGTCAAAGATGGCGAAATTCTCAATGATGAAACTCTAGAAGTCTTAGCTAAAATGGCCGTTGTTCATGCCGAAGCAGGTGCCGATTTTGTCGCCCCATCGGATATGATGGACGGGCGTGTGCGCTCTCTTCGCCAAACTCTCGATAAAAACAATTTTAAAAACGTTGGCATACTTTCGTACACAGCCAAGTATGCTTCGAGTTTCTATGGTCCCTTTCGTTCAGCTCTTGATTCCGCGCCGCGCGCTGGAGACAAAAAAACGTACCAAATGGATCCCGCCAATTCCCGCGAGGCTTTGCGTGAACTGAAGTTGGACATCTCCGAAGGCGCCGACATGGTGATGGTCAAACCGGCTCTCCCTTACCTCGACATCATTCGACTTTTCAAACAGCACAGCACGCTTCCTATAGCCGCTTACAATGTGAGTGGGGAATACGCCATGATTAAGGCCGCTGCTGAAAAAGGCTGGATTGACGAAGTGACCGCCCGCAATGAGTCTTTGCTCAGCATCAAGCGTGCGGGAGCAGATATTATCTTTAGTTATTTTGCACTCGACTTTGCACGTGCCTATTGGTCACAAGCCAAGTAGATTTTCAGACTACTAATGAAAGATCCTGACTTCGTAGCTTGTGTTTGTGACCCCGATTTGATTTGGACACCCAACCCCAGGGGGTCTTTATGGAAGTAACGCCTACAAAGCGTAAACGTTTTACACAGAAAAAGAAGAGTTTGATCGTTAAAGAGCACTTTTCGACGGGAATAGCGATCC
>JBGSUL010000113.1:0-19259 GCA_041736155.1 Bdellovibrionales bacterium | reverse complement strand
CAAGAAGCGGCTACACTCGGCCATTGGCTACTTGCCACCAGAGGAATTTGAAAATAAGATAGCAACAGAATTAAACGTCAGTCGGCCATCGTTCCAACTCTAAGCCGGTTCGACTCCCACTAAACGCCCGCAGTCCAGTTCCTATGCAGTGTTGAAAAAATCTCTCGCGCTTCTGGCCCTAAAGCTTTAAACCAATCTTCATCCAATGCAAATTCAATGTAATTCTGAACAACGCTCAGGGGTGCTCGTAAGTCGTGAATTGTTGTCTTAAAAGCTTGAACCATCTCGGCGTTGTCAGAAAAAAAATGTCGTAGGCGTTCTTGTTCGATAATTACGGCAAGTTCGTTAGCAATACTGCAAAAAACCTCAACGTGATGATACTCATAGGTGTTTTCGTTAAAACTCGAAAAGAATACGATTCCAATGGGCTTGTTATTCGTAATCAACGGACACGTCAGACTCGAGCTGATTCCATCTGCAATAGCCAGCCGGGTTGATTCTGAATCTGGATGCTCGAGTGCATATTTTGCCAAGTTGTTAATGATCCTGGGAGTCCCCGTTTCTAATATATGCCTTAGACTGCCCTTTTCTTTTAAGGGTGCTGAATAGTCTTGGGCCAGATGCGTAACAGTTCCCTTTGAACGCACCCAATGTAACTTTATGACCTCCCCCGAATCATCGATAAGACCAATTCCAATTCGATCATAGGGAATAAGGGGGAAAAGTGATTCGAAAATAAAATCGAGAACTTGCTCGTATTTATCGCCGCAGGATATTTTTTCATTGATATGTTTAACAAGTTTGCCGAACAGAGCTTCGGTTTGAATCCTCAAATCTTCTGGTGACTGCATCCCTCGATCTACAGCGGACGTCTCTAACCCCAGCTTACTTTTCTTGTTCACCATTACCGGTGGCCCTCCATCGGGTCCCCCAAGAAATAGGATATACATCAGCTAAATAGTGTTAGAAAGTTTTATTCATGGCGTTACGTATCTTATTAGCGATCTCTGCCTGATTGGTTCTGACGGTCCAGATTCGATGATCAAATCCGCTGAATTTGGGTTGATGAGCAAAACTTCACCCGAAGTAGCGAGACCTTCAGTCATAAAGTCATCCCCGTCGGCCCGCCAAATAACATTGAGTTGCATCAACACTCGTCTGAGCAAAATTTGCCCAAACAAACGTTGATGCTGTTTGGACTACTTGCCATTGATAATTGTAAGTTCTCCGTCGCCCGCCGAAAGTGAATTTAAGCTGTTGAACTCCTCATAGCAGGCGTAGGTGGCAGCAGATTCATCCTCGAGGCAAGAAGGTACATCTTGGTCATTTGCAGCTAGGCAAAATGCCTTGAGTGAGTAGGAAACAGTTATTCCCGACGTTTCAACGATATAAACACTGTAATCGGAATTGTCAGAACATTTGAAGACTTTTTTAATCAATGTAGGGCCGAAGGCGTTGGCATTGGAATTAAAAGAAAAACACACTAAAATTAAAAATAGATATTTCACGTACGCTCCTTTAAGGTTGTTGCCTCATCTCTACTCCCCCGCTTCGGCCATCGCAATATTCTCGAACACAACTGTAAATAAGAAATTTATAGACCGATTTCTTTTTGAAAAAGATTTAATACATGTCCTTGTGGATACGGGGAAGTCACAACCGAGCGTTTTTCCTAATTCCTGAGTGACCATGTTGGTTGCGATGGAATCTTGATCTTTTCTTGTTTGTTTACGAACCTCGAAAAAATACGGCCCAGAGTAGTATGACAATAATTCCTGGAACTCCCAAAAGATAAAGTAGAATGGGAACTGCAATTTTTCCGTTCGCATTTTCAATCAATGTTTTTTTAAGAATATCCCTCTTAATCATTTTGTAGCTCCTTACAATGTTGTTAAAATAGAAATATGCAACCTTCTGTAAGCTCTATTGCAATAAAAAAGCCACTCGCTATGACTCTCTAAATGCTGTGTTTAAGATAAATAAAAGTGAATAATTTGGTACAACGAGGACTAATTCCTCGCGAGAGATACAAAATAGCCACATTCTCTGTTGTTTTTTTCATCAGACGTAACAAGATCCTCTTCCACACTCATCTGTTGTGGCTGAAAAATTGCAGTCTTAAAAGTGGCAAGAACAAAAATAATTTTTCAAAAGGAGTTCTTTATGGCAAGTGATACCCAATATTCAAAAGAAAACCGCAATACCTCAGAGAATAAAAACGGCAAAGGCATTATCGAAAAAGCGACGGGTCTTTTAGCACTTAAGGAAGATCACGAAGAGGGCGCGACAACGAAAGCCATTGAAAACCAAACAGCAAAAATACCTTCAGGCGTCTATTTGGCGCTGGCCGTAGGTTCCATCGCGCTCTCCGCAGCTTTTGCTGTGTCAGCAAAACGCAAAAACATGGCCAACTTTGTTGGACTTTGGGCGCCGACTTTTTTGATGCTCGGAGTTTATAATAAAATTGTCAAAACTCATGGGTCCGATGCGGTGTCTGCTACCTAGATTTCTTTGCTGGACAACGGTGGGATGCGGTCATGTCGCTCAAGAGCAAAAGGACGTGACTGCGGTTACAATGACGTAGAAACCCTTGACTGAAAATTCGAGAAGACTAAAACAGAAGGGTGGACAATCTGACCCACTCCCTTTTTGGTATGGCCTTTGCGGAAGCTTACATCCAGCGAAGATTTAAAAAACCTGTTGATAAAACAACTCGCACCATCCTTTATGGCACGTCGGTCATAGCCAACAATCTTCCTGACTCGGATCTGCTTACCGGTCTGGTTGACAACAGCCACCTTGGGTACTTGCTCAACCACCGAGGTTGGACCCACACCGTTTTGGGAACTCTGTTTTTAACGCTGTTCTTGTGGTTTATTTCTCGTTTCTTTTTTAGAGAAAAAACCGCACCCTTGAGTAGAGATATTTTTTTCCTCGCCTTGTTCGGCGGATTCACGCATGTGCTTTTGGATTTTTTTAACGCCTATGGGGTTCATCCTTTTTGGCCACTCAATGCCCACTGGTTTTACCTGGATACGATTTTTATCATCGAACCCCTTTTGTGGATTTGTCTTCTCCCGCTATGGATAAATTCTCGCAGGTCCACAGCGGCACTCGCAGCACTTGTTTTTGGCATTTATACGTTTGGATGGACGCGTGGTTTGCTTTCGCCACTAGCCATCGGACTTGCCACTTTATCCTTTGTTACGTTGTTTTTTATTTCTCCGCGGATTCCTATTCAAAAACGTGCCTCTTCAGCCCTCCTGTTTTTCTTCGTATTGGTTGGTTTATTTTGGGCCCATCAAAAGTGGGCTCAGTGGAAAATCGAAAATTACTTTGCGTCGCGCATGCCAAAGGCGCATCTTCTCGATACCGTTTTGGTTCCCCTTCCCTCCAACCCGAGTCGCTGGTTTTTCTTGGTGCCCCTTATTGAAAATTCCCAATATCAAATTTTCTCGGGCGACCTATCTCTGTATGGTCCCAATGATGGCAGCACTCCTTGGCCTCTTGAGCAATCACTCCAGCCCACCACGCGCCCTCTTCCTACACAATCACCAAGAGAAGTCCATTTGCGTGGGGTATGGATGCCACCCCATGAGGAGCTTCGTGTGTTGCTTGCTCGCTGCGACGTGCGCGCATGGATGAAGTTTGTGCGTGTCCCCTATTGGCATGATGGGCAACTGACTGATATGCGTTTTGCCCTACGAAATAAAATAAATTTTTCCGGACTCGACACAACTCAAAAAGATTCTTGCCCTGTGCTCTTCGCCCCATGGGCTCCTCCACGTCAAGATCTGTTGAATTTTTTAAACGAACTGGCTACTGTATCTCCATGAATTGGAAACTCGGTTTTAAAGCGCTCACTCTTGGAATTGCACTTTCGGCAACAGTTTATTCGATGTATCTGCTGAACTCCCAGCATTCCACTGATTTTTTTACCAGCCTTGGTTTTACCTCTTCTAAATCACTCACCTGGTGCACAGACCGTCTACAAAGAGTCGAAGGAATGACCACTCCGTGGACCTTGGAATCTAAAGAGCGCCAGTGGATCTTAACGCTCCCACAGCAAAGCCCTGTGCGAGTAGATCCCTTGGCTGTAGAAAAATGGTTGGCACGCTATTGTACGGTTTCAATTCAACCATTGTCGTCAGAAAAGATTTTGGAACTTAAACTCACGCCGTCTGCGCGGCTCTTTTTTAATGATGGGCAGAAGGCCCTGCTCTACCAAAAAGAACTTCTGTTTTTCCAAATTAACGAAGTCACGTTTGAATCACACGAATTTCAAGAAGCACTCAGACAACTCAGTCAATTGCTAAAAGTGTCGTTCTAAAAATTAGGTTTTGGCACGCCTGTATTTATTAACAAGGATATTGTTCATCAGGATCAAAGTTCCTGCCGTCCAAATAAAAACAAACCCTGCCAACTTAAATGACGATAAAGCTTCGCCAAATAAAAACACTCCGGTCATAAATTGCAAGCTGGGTGCTAAAAATTGAAAAAACCCAAGAAGGTAAAACGGCATTCTTTGTGCGGCTTCTGCAAAAAGAATCAAGGGCAAGCCGGTGACAATGCCCGCTCCCATCAAAAGTAAACCGGTGGAGATTCCCTCGTTGGGTCCCCAAGGATAAGGAGCCTGACCCAGCCATTTTGTTTGCATACATAAAAACACGATGGCCACGGGCGCCATCACTAACGATTCAAATTGGTTAGAATCTAAACCGGGGACTGGATTCATTTTTTTAATCAGTCCATAAAAGGAAAAAGAGAAAGCGAGGAACAAAGCAATCCACGGTAGATGCCCCTGGTCCACAGAAATAATCAACACTCCTACCGTTGCCAGAAATGTCGCCCACTTTTGATAAATATTTAATTTTTCTTTAAGAACAAAAACTCCAATGGCGATGTTCACTAATGGATTAATAAAGTAACCCAGCGAGCTCTCAACAATTTGGTTGGAGTTGACTGCGTAGATATAAACAAACCAATTAGCCATTAGGATTGTGGCCCCTAAAAACAAAGCTCGGAACAGGGATTTGCTTTGTGGCCAGTAAATTTCAAAACGCTTTTTTTGAATGGCCATCAGAACACTGTAAAACACAAAGGCCCAAAGGACGCGATGACACAAAATTTCTAAAGACGGAATATGTTTTAAAAATTTCCAGTAAATAGGGAAAAATCCCCAAGCTAAATAAGCAAAGAGAGCGTAAATGGCGCCTTTACGAAGTTCTACAGACGGGTCAGGGTTCATCGTCGGTGTTATAACAATTATTGCCATCAACTAAAGCTTTTGTTGCTTTCCCTGCATCTTTTACAGTAGTAAAAGACATGACGTCAATATTGCCCCATCTCGCTGAGTACAAACATGTTATTTGGGACTGGAATGGCACTCTTTTACAAGATATCGACCATGCCGTGCGCACGGTAAATACTCTCCTCGAGCGCCGAAACATCCCTCTTTTGACAACCGCTTCCTACAAAAAAAATTTTCACTTTCCGATCAAGTCTTATTATCAAACTATTGGTTTCGATCTCGAAAATGAGTCTTTTGAAATGTTATGCGAAGAATTTGTCGATCTTTTTATGAAAGATATTTACTCTTGCTCCCTCGTGCCTGGGGCTAAATCTATTCTCCAAGAAGTTAAAAATCTTGGAATAAAACAATCTATTCTTTCCGCTTCGGACCAACACAGTTTGGATAGCATGATTGATCATCATCAACTCCGCTCACATCTGGATCATGTTTTTGGGATCGCTGATAAATTTGCCGCCAGTAAAGTTTATCGTGGGAAAGAGCTCCTCGAGCTTTGCCAAATTCCACTGAAGGACACTGTTCTTGTCGGCGATACTGATCACGATATGGAAGTGGCGCACAGCTTGGGTATCGAATTGATCCTGGTCGCCCATGGACATCAAGAGGCTGAAAAATTGCAGCGCTTGCATTCGCGGGTTATTGAAATTCCTCTTCTGTAAGAGGCATCGCGCGCTTAAACCGAGTGCGGAAGCTACAACGCTGGCAAAGCGACTCTACCACACGATTTTCTTCAAAGCCTTGGCGCATTTTTAAAAATCTTGGGCTTGATAATATCTCCTCAAAACTCTGTGTGTTGATGTTTCCGAGGGGGACATCCGCTTCTTTGTCTAAACAACAAGGCACCACAACACCGCTGGCATGAATTGCTACCTGCGCTCGTGCTCCCCAGCACGTTCCCTCTTCGGACACAAATGGTGCCTGCACATTTGGCCATTCAAAGCGCGTATCAAAATGGACGTAAATTCGACTACGAACATTTTTAGATTTGCGAAACCCAGGATCAACCTGGCGATTAATGACTGTTTGAAAAGTTTTTTCTATCGTCTGCAGAAAAAATTCGTTTACGGGATTTTCCGGTGTTATTTTAACTTTCTCTTTGGCTAAATTCCAAAAACGAAAGTTAATATACAAATCAGGGCGTTGCTGTTCCGCTAATAGAACAAAATCTATGATTTTCTGAAAATACACCTGTGGGTCGGCTTTTGGGAAATTATCAACAAAACTTTGCAGTGAGAAATTAATTTGTTTAACCGCCGGATTGAGCAGGTTTGCAAAATTTTCTGGTTTAAGAAGTGTTCCGTTTGTTGTGATTTCAAGAGAAATGTTTTGTTTTTCAGCGAGTACAATGGCGTGTGCCCATTGGGGGTGATTCAAAGGTTCGCCCATCACATGAAAGCACACGCGCTCCGCGTAGGGCTTGATCTGCTGAAGGATCTTTTCTATTTCCGAAAGCGCCATCACCTTTTGATCACGTTCGACCACAGGACAGAATGTGCATTGCAAATTACAAATGTTGCTGATTTCTAAATAAACTTTACGAAAGTTAAGACTCATAATGAATCTGCACTTGTCGTGCGGCTTTCTCCGCTTTTTTGCGCGCCTTCTTCACAGTTTTTTCCCGCGCCAAAGCCACACCCATGCGGCGGAAGGCCCGAGTTGAAGGCTTACCAAACAACCGCACATCGGTTCCATCCACTTGCAGAGCCTTGTCTACGCCTTTGAAAGAAAATTTTTCTGCTTCGCGATCGGCTAATATCACGGCTGATGCGCTCGGCCCGTAGTACGTAATTTTGGGGATCGGCAATCCCAACACTGCTCTGACATGAAGATCGAACTCCGTCAGATTTTGCGAAATCAAAGTCACCATACCTGTATCATGCGGACGCGGCGAGAGCTCCGAGAAGTAAACATCTTTTTTAGTCACAAAAAATTCTACACCAAAAAGACCACTGCCGCCCAAATCGTCGGTCACTTTTTTAGCCATTTTTTGAGCTTGCTTCAACTGCTTGGCTGACATCTTCGCTGGCATCCATGACTCTTGATAATCTCCCCGTTCTTGGCGATGACCAATAGGGTCGACAAAAAGTGTGGGCCCCTTTTTTTGTTTTACTGTGAGAAGAGTGATTTCAAAATCAAATGAAATAAACTCTTCGACGATGACCTTCTTTTTATCTCCGCGCATTCCGTCGACAGCGTAGACCCATGCTTTGCTTACGTCTTTTGCTGACTTCACCACCGACTGCCCTTTGCCAGAGGAAGACATGACCGGCTTCACCACATTGGGGTAGCCTATGCGATCACTGGCTTTCTGCAACTCTTCGAGTGAGGTGGCGTAGGCATAATTTGCAGTTTTGAGTTTTAATTTTTCTTTGGCGCGATCGCGGATGGCATCGCGATTCATCGTGAGATGCGTTGCGCGCGCGGTAGGCACCACTTGAATGCCGCGGTCTTCGAACTCTTTTAGTTTCTCCGTACGGATTGCTTCGATCTCGGGAACAATGATATCGGGACGATGTTTATTGACTACTCCCTCTAGCTCATCAGCATTGAGCATGTCGATCACTTCGTACGCATCTGCCACCTGCATCGCCGGTGCATTGGCATAACGATCGACAGCAATGACCATGACCCCCAGGCGCTTGGCGGAAATCGCGAATTCTTTACCTAACTCTCCAGAACCTAAAATCATTATTCTTTTATTAAGCATGGCCAGGGTGTATCATGAGCCCTTCTCCACGAGCAATGCTCAAGTGCTCCTTCTTGTTCTGTGGCCCTCACCCTATAAATTTTTCTTGCCGCACGTCTGCTTTTTAGCGATTCTCATAGTATGTTATTTCTATTTATCGGCCTTGGTGGATTTTTAGGAGCTATTGCCCGTTATTCGATGGGGTTGGCCCTCCCTTTTGATGGAAACTTTCCTCTCGCGACACTTCTTGTGAATGTCATCGGTTGTTTTCTTATCGCCATCGCGGCCTTCTATAAAAATCTTCTTCCTGAAACTTTTTTCCTTTTTTTTGTTCCCGGTTTTCTCGGCGCATTCACGACATTTTCGGCATTTGGGGTAGAGACTTTTCGCCTCATCGAAAGCCAACAATGGTCTCTGGCTTTGCTGAATGTTGGGCTAAATCTTTTTTTTGGATTTGGCGCCATTACTCTTGTCATGTTGGTCCTATCCAAAACAACACCCTCTTGATTCTCAGAGTGAGACACTTATTTGCGTCTCAAGCTGAGAAGGCGTTGTAAGCTGATACGCTTTAATAAAAAAAATCGCTATACCGCCCTTGGTCCAGTAGTCTGATAAGACATTCTTCATGGGGAATCTCTTATTTAGAACGTTGGGGGACGTAATGAATAAAGCAGGAATCTGTTTTCTATTCATATTGGGTTTACTGCCAAGCACAGTGAACGCACTGAGTGATACCGAGAAAGAAGCCAAGTGGCTATTGGAGCGCTTGACTGGCACACGTTGGCCGGCCGATGACAATCTTGTTCTCGAGATGTCACAGTTAATAACTACTCAGTCGCGCAGCGCCGCTGCTCAAAGAGCCATGCGTGAACCCGAATTCTATAACATCACCATTAAACAGTTTGCCTTGCTGATGTCGACGCGCGAAGAAACGATTCGCACTCCTTTTAATGACTTCGCAGCAAGCTTTATCGGCGTAACTCGTGATGACATCGATGCTCGACAACTTCTCACCGGAAACTTTTATTATGCGGCAGCCGCGAGCAGAATACCTGCAGGAGTCACCATCCCGATGGACATTGGTGACGACATGCTCGCCTCAAACAAACACTATGAGTCTTTGGAATCACAACGTCTGAACCTTGTTAATCTTTTAGAAAAACGAGATTTCCAATTATTATCGATCAACGATGCTAACGATACCGTACTCAATCCCGATGCTGCGGGTGTTCTCACGTCGCGCGCATTTTTAGAGGCTCATGCGACAGCAGGTACTAATCGTCGTCTCGTGGAATTTTCTTTTCGTCAATTTTTATGCTCACCGATAGACTCTATTGCTGACACCATGGCCCCCGATGTACGGATTGGGCGCGACATTGATCGTTTTCCTGGTGGTGACCCCGTTAAATTCCAAACAACCTGTAAAGGTTGTCACACCGTCATGGATGGATTCCGCGGTGCTTTTGCCAAATGGGATTTCCTCAATGGGACACCCATTCATTCCGCCGCTGGTGGTACACAGGGACGCGCTCCTCGTGCCGACAGTCGTGGTATTGCCTCTAAATTAAATCAAAATAACAATGTGTACTCGGGTGGATATGTCACAACAGATGACTCTTGGATCAACTTCGCCAACCGCGGCACCAATGCCACAAACCTGATGTGGCGATCAAACCCCACCGGGAATGGGGTTCGTGGTTTTGGAGAGCAGCTCGCCAACTCCCAACGCTTTAGTCAATGCATGGCTCGCCGTACTTTTGAAATGATTTGTAAACGCACTCTTCCTCTCGAGGAACAAATGCTGATTTACGCACAGGTGGGCGCACAATGGGAAACCACTGGCTATAAACTGAAAAAACTTTTTGAAGTGATCGCGACCCATCCTAAATGCCGTCATCCGGCAGGAGGTTCTTTATGAAAACTTCTCTAAAATCGACTCTTTTACTATTGGCACTTATTTCTCTCACCCATTGTTCTTTTCGCAAAACGGAATCTGTGAAGTCGACGAGCGAAGATAGTCTCCAGAACAAAGGTGAGGATTTTCCACTTGCACTTCTCAATGCCGATCAAGCGTTGTCCACGATGTTACGCCTTACTGGACAGAGCGCTCCAAACAATGCCGTTCTTAATGAATATAATATTCGCAACTCTTCTTTTTCAGTCAGAAGTGAGCTCACCATGATGAATGCCCCCCTGTTGCTCTCTGCCACCTCTCTTGCTGGCGAAGTGTGTAACTCGTTGATTGCAAAAGAGCGTGGGTTGGCGTCGGAATCCCGTTTGTTTTTTCAGGGCATTAATTTTTCTACCGGGGTTGATAAAATCAATAATACGATTTTTATGACCACGATCGACCGTTTTGCTGAAAAATTGTGGGGGCGCCCGTTAACAGATTCTGAATCTGCGCTCTTTGCAGATTTTTTTGCAACTTTTGTTATGGATCTGACAGATGCTCAACGCACACAAGCTGCACAAACCCAAGCTTTGGCTCTCTCTGCTTGCTCAGCAACACTTTCTAGTTTCGAAACACTTACTTTTTGAGGTTTATATGAAAATAAAAAAAGAAATACCACTTTGGGCACAAACAGGACACAGCAAGCCAACCACGCGTCGCGAATTTTTAGCGCATGGGTTGATCCCCTTTAGCGCAAGTCTCATGGCTCCACAATTGGTCAATCTCCTTTTGAGCTCACAAGCGCACGCCCAAACCAGTAACGTGATTTGTAAAACCTCCACAGCGAAGTGGGCACCTTTTGTCAGTCTCAATTTGTCAGGTGGCGCCGCAATGTCTGGGAACTTTGTTCCCATGAAAGCCAATGGCGAACGTTTGGCGTCCTATAGCAAAATGGGTTTAGGAGACAATCAGGTTCCTCTTGTGCAAGAATTTGGTGGCGCTTCCTTTGCTGGTGACAGCACAAATCTCATCAGCAAAATGTTGGAAGGGATTCGTAGTGTTGCAACTGCGGATACTCTCTCACGCACTTCTTTTATCGGTGTTTGTGTGCGCTCGCGCGACGACTCCAGCGAAAATCCTTTTAGCATAGATGGTCTGGTGACCAAAGCAGGGTTGCTGGGCTCTCATCTTCCCAACTTAGGAGCTCAATCCACATTGACCGGCGTTCGTCAAATGCCGGCGTATGTAACACCACCGACACCTCTCGTGGTCAGAAGCTTTCGCGATATTCTGAACTCTTTGGGATACTCAGCTGCCTTAGGTACACAGCTCTCCGCTCCACAAAAAGAAAAACTTGCGCAATTGATTTCTAAATTAAGTGAGAGCCAAGCGCGTAAATTAGCGTCGGTGACAACAGGAGATCAAATCCACAACTTAGTGGCTTGTGCAGGAATTAAAAATGAAGCCCTCATTCAAGAAGGAAGCTCCGTTGTTGATCCAGTGAAAAATTCGGCTTTTGCTACTGTTTGGCAACTTAATGCCGGTTCACAACAAAATTCCAACAACTACGTTTTTGGCTCTATGGTTTACAATGCCCTTATGGGGTTTGCCGGCTCGGCTGCTTTAGAAATGGGTGGATTCGATTATCATAATAATACACGAAACACAGGCGACACCCGTGACCGTGAAGCCGGCGTGACCATGGGGCGTATTCTTCAGTCAGCAAGTCTTTTGCAACAACCGCTCTTTTTGTATGTCACCAGTGATGGTGCCGTTGTTTCTGCTGACTCCGCCGCGCGCAATTCTCCATGGACGAGTGATCGTGGGAGCGCGGGTGCTGCTTATATTTTTCTTTACGATCCAAAAGGACGACCTGCAGTTTCGAGCCATCAAATCGGCTCGTTTACGGATGATCAAGTGGTGGATGATAAATTTGTTACTGGCAACGATCCTGCTCGTGCTGCACAAGCTGTTTTTGCTAATTATTTGCAATTTAATAAACGCTTGGCAGACATACAAAAAGTGGTGGGTCGCAATGTTTTGGATACAGCTGCTCTCAATCAGGTGGTGAAAGTTGGCTAGTCCTTTGAGCAACCGACGTTGGGTTCTTCTTTTATCCATAGTATTGAGTGGACTCTTTGTTGCTTGCGGAGAGCCCGATCATACTCATGTTACAGAATCTGCAGCTCTTTTTTCGGGGAGCTGTGATGCTCCTGTAATGAATGTTTTTAGTACTTATTATTACCCAGTTTTTCGCTCAAAGTGCGCCTCTTGCCATGAAAAAGGGCCAGGCCTTGGCTATTTTGCTAACTCTAATTTTGCCACAGCGTTTGATGCCTTCGAAAGTTTAGGTCGTGCACGTGTAGAAAGAAATTTATTAAATCCCAATCACCAAGCTGGTCTGACCGGCCCACAGAATTTGCCATTGGTAAATTCAGTAACGGAACAGTGGCTCGCTGCTGAAAATAAATACACGACTTGTGCCATAAACACGGGACAAATGACTGATGTGGCTTTGACCACGATCCATCGTTCCAATGAAAACATCGTTGCAAGAGCTCGGCAGGGAAACCCATGGGTGCGTCTAGAGTGGGATCTGCAAACAGAAACGTCGACCGCAGCCGAAAAGGGTTTGTACTTGATGATCGCTTCTATTGAAGTACGTGTCGCTCTCGTAAATGATGTGGCGCGCGGTTACGAATTCCGCAATCCTACTCTCAGGCTTAAATCAACAGCTACAAAAGGTTACAAATTTAGTAATCTTTCGATCAGCATCAATAATTCTTTGGCAAAAGATGTGACCACTTACAATCAAACTTCGGGAATTATCCTGTCCACATCGGATGTGAATTTGGCGCCGGGAGCGAGTCAAGCTTTGGCGATCTATTCGAGTGTGGCTGCAACGGACACCTTTGCTCTCGTCTATGAAAAAATAGAAATAGGTGATTTTGGTACCATTGGTAGTGGCGGCACGGGCGGTGGCCCAACGGACCCTCTCCCCTTACCTACGCGCGTGACCTATTCACAGCTGACCTCTACCGATCCGACTCTGAATGTGATCAGTCGCGCTTGTTTGAATTGCCACAATGCTGGAACACTTCGTGGCGGTTTAGATCTGAGTAAATATTCTATTGCTTCATCGATGGCGAATATAATGCTTACAAGAGTGAACGACACTCTCTCACCCATGCCTCCATCGGGCATGTTAAACGAACGCGATCGTGAACTTATTCGTATTTGGCAAACGGGCGGAACACCCCAATAAAAAAGTGTAAATCCGCCCTCTCGACAGTTTCCGAAATTTAGGTTAACTAGTTCGGATGGCGGGATACTTATTTCCAATTTTCATTTTTTTCTCTCTGTCGACGGCGTCTGCCGATTGTAAAATAGAACTTTTAAACATTGTCGATTCTGCCGAACATTTGATCAACACCAGCACCTTGGACCCACGATGCAAAAAACTGGGTCTTATGGGCGGTATACAGCATTGTTCCAAGGCCTCGGTAGGAACAATTTGGGATTTAAAGGCTTTGATCGAACCGGTTTTCAACCGCGCCAAGCGCCTATGCAATCAACCGCTCTGTGCGCAAAATAGAAATCTTTGCATAGGTCTCTTGGCGAGTGAGCGCCATCTTCTCGCTGTAGGCATCTATGGTTTAGTCGAAGATATCGAAAATGCTCCGTGGCGAGCCTCGAGATCATCACCTCAGTAAAATCACAGCGATTTGTCTAAAGTGATTTTCCGTCGTACTCGTTGATTTTGAGTTTTGAAATATCCACGTTGTCCAGACATCGCACATTGACGGCAATCATCTTTACTCCCTCTTTTTGCGAAGTGGCTTTGGCGAATGAAGTCACTCCACAAACTCTGCAAAACAGGTGGTGAATCCTCATTTTATGGAACTGGTAATCGACCAAATCGTTTTCTCCGGAAAGAAGTTTAAATTGTGCTTCGGGCACAAAATCCAGCAATGTCCCCTTCTTTAAGCAAATGGAGCAATTGCAGCTCATGGCTTTTTCTAAATTCATTTCAACTTCGTAGGTTACTTTGCCACAGTGGCAGCTACCTGTATGTTTCATGAGTACTCCTATTTACGTAAATCAATTCCATGCAGAAGATAAGCTCTCATACAGCTCAGCATATGTTGCCAACCTTGACAATTTTTGTAGCTGGCGCTGAGACCTTCGGCATTTTCGGGCCATCCCAATTCGGTGATAGCAATCATGGTAAGTCCACCTTCGAGCGTGCTAAATGACATCTCGGCGATGGAAGTTCCGCATGTGGCGGCTGGCCACTCAATAACGATTTTTGAATTGGGAATGATTTGTTTTACCTTCACGTCGACTTCGTGTTTGGCCCATGTCCAACGAACTGTTTGACCTTCTACGAGAGGAGCGTCGGATTTTTCACAAAAGTAGCCAGTCAGTTTTTTCGGATTGATGATGGCGTCGAACACCTCGGCTACAGGTTTGTTAATTTTTGTTTGCACTAAAAATTTGAGTTCCATATTTGATCCTTTTTTATTTACTTCTTCTTTACTTGCCTAGCACTTTTATATGTTATATATTTATAACATGAAAAAAGCTAGAGAAAATTTAGTTTGGGATGCTCTTGCCAACGAGAATCGTCGCCAAATCCTTGATTTATTAAAGGAAAAGCCTTTAACTACAGGGCAAATTTCTCTGCGTCTCAAAAAGCTAGATCGATGTACTATTATGCTCCACCTAAATGTTCTCGCTAAAGCCGATCTTATTATTGTTAAACGCGAAGGAAAATTTCGTTGGAATTATTTAAATGTAGAGCCCATCCAAAGGATTTACGAACGATGGCTCAGCACCTACGCGCAACCCGCGGCCGCCCTCCTCACCCGCTTGAAAGATGATTTGGAAGTGGGCTAGTCATTTATATAAGATCGATATTTTTACCCATCTGCTTTTTCATCAGTATGACAACCTAAAGACGTTTGAAACTGACCACGAATTAGTTAAGATGCAGTAACCAGGGTAAAGTTGCGCGGGAGTCCCCATGAGAAAGTTAATATTGAGAATATCTGTCTCCATCGATGGATTTATCGAATCTGCTGATGGAAAACTCGATTTTGCTAAATCGAGAAGCCCTGAAGGTGCAGCTTGGGTCGCAGAAAAAATGGGACAGGCCGGAGCTCATCTTATGGGTCGAAAAGCCTTCTGCGAGATGGCTTCTTTTTGGCCAAACACGAGCGGAATCCTTGCGAATCCAATGAACGAAATTCCTAAAATTGTTTTTTCGAAAAAAGGCTTCGATCCCTCTCAGGTCACAAGTGCAAAGGGTTGGGTGGAATCAAAGGTCCTCACGGGTGACTTGGCCGAAGAAATCACAGCTCTTAAGAAACAAGCCGGTAAAGATTTGATGGTTCATGGAGGCGTAGAATTTGCGCAAAATATTGTTCAAACAGGTCTCGTCGATGAATTCTGTTTAGCAGTTCATCCCGTAGCCGCAGGCCGAGGCTTCGGTCTCTTTGAAAAGCTCAGCAAGCCTTTGTACCTCAAGCTCATCGACACGAAAGTCTTCAGCTCCGGCGCTATGGTGCATATATATCAACCAGAGAATCCTATAACTAAATGATATTAGTGGCGGAGAGGGTGAGCATTAGCACTCAGCCCGCCATCATTAGATCTCTTGTGAAATATATCCCACGCCCAACCCTACAATTTTTCCACCCCACCAGCTCCAGTCCATTTTGATTTGACCGTGTCCTACACCCCTATCGCTACAACAAAGTTGAGGGGGAGGGGTGTAGGACCGAAGAGGGCAAATCAAAATGGACTGGAGCGCGCAATTTATTGAATTTCCTGAGATATAAACATTCAAAAATTAAAATGTACTTTTTGCAACGGTCACAAAATTTCCGATAGTTTTCCAATGCATTAGCTACAGACCGTTGAAGAAATTTTGTCGGTAAAGTGAATATATTGCCCTTAAGCGTCCAGATTTTACGCGATGTATAGTGCCATATCTAATTTAACTGTACATAATGGCCTTATATCAGGCATTTAACTTGCATATGTAAAGTTTAGCTTATCTTTTTACTTTACATTCCGATAAGCTTAGGGATAGGTGGCATATACATGAATATGACATATTTAAAAGACCTTATAGCTGCGAAGTTTGAGACTATTCAAAAGTTTTCAGATGCAGTGGGCGTTTCCCGTGCATCAGTATCAGCGTGGATAAATGGTAAATCTACACCTGAAGACCATCGCCTGTTTGATATAATCACGATATTAGATTTATCTGAAGATGAGACTGCCCGGCTCATGAATGTTCCAGAAACCACCTTAGTCTTTAGGCGCGTTGGCCTTGGGCCATCCGAAGAAACTATTCAAAATAGAAGCAAAGACATTGCAAATACATTCTTTAAAATCGACGGCTCATCTTACGTAGTAAACAGTCAATTTTTCCCTATTGGCAATCAAACCACGGACCACTCAGCTATCGCTGATATAATTAGGGGGCTGCTATGTTTAGATAAACATGAGCCCGTAAGACTTGGGGATGTGCTAATGGAGCTTAAAAAGCACAACATAAATGTTTTCTTTGTTCCATTTCACAAAATCGGTATTACCTATTCAACTTCCAATAATAAGGAAGTCGCATTTACAGCTACAAATGGCGACAGAAGAATTATTTTCTCAGATACTCAGCGTACACTGGATCAAGTATGTTTTGATATTTGTCATGAACTGGCCCATATCGTACTTAATCATATCGATGCAACTGAAGAGCAAGAGAAGCTGTGTAACTGGGTGGCAAGAGAGTTGATCTATCCTAAGAAATTCTTTCTTGATAAAAAGGATGCTATCGAACCGTTCTTAAATGCGGAAGTGACCGACTGGAACACTGCTTTAAGCAGAGCTATGGAACTTTGCAGAGAATTTGACTGGAGCCCAATGGGGCTGGCAATTGCATTAAAAGAAAATGGCTTAATAAAAGGTAGCTCGCACGAGTATAAGCGATTGATGAAGTTAAATACTTTAATTTCAAATAACAAGTCTCTCGACGAGCTATTCTTCACAAGTTTCAAGATCGAAGACTTCGAAAGCCTACAAATATTTTTTAATAATGAAATCATCAAAAATAAAGATTTCTTTAAGCCATTTTTAGAGCTTAAAGATGCTGCGTCCTGCGGAAGATTATCACCTCGAAAATTCGCTGAGCTGTTAAATATTGATTCTGGTGATGCTGATGAATTGATCCGTCTTTGGGCTAAAAAACAGGATGAAGAGGATAGCCCAAATGTCAGTAGAGCCGAAAAAAGATAGCTCGCCGCAGGTAATAATCTGCGACACAAACATAGTCCTATTGATGATTTTATTTAAATCCAGCATCATGTTTAGTGCGGTTTATTCCTTTGGGATAATTAAAATACACCACACCGTCATTAGCGAATTAGAAAAATGGCTTGTGAAAAACAATAGAAAAGTACAAAAATTCACAGCAGTCCTTATCGAGGATGCGTTAAAAAAATGTATTGAGCATCAATGCACACTAAGAGACCCCGATGAGCGCGAGTGTGCAAGAAGCCATCGCTTTTTAGATGCTAAAGAAAACTCGCTAACAGCGGATAAAAAGGGAGCCGCGACTTCAAAGACAGATAAAGATCTTTTGTCTCTTGCCTATAAGCACAAAACAGCTCTAGCTACACAAGAGCGAACCATGAGATCTCTCGCGAAGATAACACTTGGGGAAAATCGTGTATTACTTTTTGAGGATTTGATTTTAGACCTTCTAAAGTTAGGCGTCTTAGCAAAAGATGATGTTAAAACTGGTCTAGAAACCTTAGATCGAATGGGTGAAAGCTTAGATCGCAAACTCAGAACAAAAATTGAATCTTGGCTCTAAATACCACCAATAAAAAACTTGCGATTCTTAACTAAACAAATATAATTTATTTATGGCAGCCTCTATTAAAGCCTCTTTTTTGCTTATCCTTTCAATCCTAATAGGACTGTTTGTTAATCTATATACGGATCTCTTAATACGAGATGGATTTTGGAGCTCCATAAAATCTTATATTTTTTTGGGATTAATTTTTTTAGTTTTACTCAACATAGTATTAATCTTTAAAATCAAATCTGATGTAGAAAGCGCCGAAGCTGCGGTGGAAGCCTTTCGCAACGATCCAGAAATGCAAAAATGTGCAAAAGTACAAATCAGAGAACTACTTAAGTCTTCCAAAAGCATCGATGAAGTCGTATCTGTTGCATTTAAGTCAGGGGCAATACTTAAAAACAGGAAACCTAAATGACTACTAATATTAGATTCACCGAACACGCGCTGACACAGTTGGAAAAAATCTCTATAGATGAAAAGAGCTATATTTTGCAGAAATTAGAAAAGCTTTTGGAAGGAAGTTTTTCAGGCATTAAGATCTATTTGAACTCTGTGCAAATGAAAGATCAATCCGACACTTATATGCTTAAAATGGGTCAAGATCTCAGACTAGTTTATACTGACCTAAAAAGTGAAAATGGTGATAAAATTTTGCTCGTAACGACAATTTTCAAAATTAACAAATCAGATCTTTAATCAGCTGTAGAGGTAAACCTGCATAAAATCACAATTATTTTTTTTAAATTAGTCACAAAATAAGCATATAAGTTTTGATCCTGACTTATTCATTTTTAAATTCAAACAGCCATTTTCTGAAAATGGTTTACCTCTCTTTTTATCTTTATTACAAGTAGTAAGTACGTATGCCTGGAGGCCATTATCTTTCTTTTAGGCCACGACCAAAACACTTTATTTCATTGCCAAATTTATCTTCCTTAGGGGTGCCCACAGTACATATCCAATCATCAATTTTTTCTTTTCTCTCATCGTAACCAATGGATTTTCCAACAATTTAATCTATGCTTAACTTCCAATTGAAACTTGAGGAAAAGGTAGCGGAACAAAAAATAGAGAAAAAATAATGTATTTATTCACAAGGACCTCCGATCGAACGATTCCATTTAAATTAATCTATTGGGCAGCGCGTGCTCATCCTTGCCAATAACCTTTGCCCGATATCTTCTATGGTCGTACGATTGTCTCATAAAGACAACCTCGAGGAGAGCAATATGAAATATCTGTTGTTAACGTTTATGTTTCTTTTTACCCATAATAGCTACGCTGATACAATTTACTCATGCAAAGAAGCAAAAATAGGGACAATTACATGGGAAGAGGGCGGTATACTAAGTAAAGCTGTGGACTGCGGGCGTAAAGCTGGAGTCTAACACGGTGAAGAAGTTACAATAGCGGGCTGGCCCAAGCTGCTCTATATTCAGAGCATTTAGGAGTCAGGAAATGGGAAAGCCAAAGAGAAAATTCAGCGACGAGGTAAAAC
>JBGSUL010000102.1:0-16571 GCA_041736155.1 Bdellovibrionales bacterium | reverse complement strand
AAGTCCACTCCTCCGCGAGGTGAAACACCAGATTTTGGGCGTAGCTGTGCCTCCCAGTCACCGCCGGTGACCGTGGGAACAATTAATTTCGTAAAATGTGTGAAAATATTTTTTTACGCAGGGCTAAATTCAGATTCGGGTGAAAGAGAAGAACCCATTTTTTTAACTTTGGTTCGAATACTTTGACAATTGGTGGACGTGACAGGAGTTGAACCTGCGACCCTCAACATGCCATGCTGATGCTCTCCCAACTGAGCTACACGCCCCCTTAATTCCTCAATGACTTAACGAGTTTAAACCCCAAAAGCAAGATTTTTCAGGCAATTTTGCTCAATTTTTAAATCCCTGGGACACTTTTCTCTCAATAAAGAGAGCCGGCTCAAAGGGCATTATATGGGGAGAGTAGGCATTGGCGGCTTTTTGCATTTTTGCTTCCGTTATCGTGCCCGCAATGGCTGCCTGTGAATTCACATCCTTGTCTTTCAGCAAGTAGTGAGCCGCTGCAAAAGTAAGGTGATAATACCCCTCGGTAAACGCCTTATTTGTGTTCGGATTGACCAAGGCAACTCCGTTAGTAACTATGCTAGAAACTTGGCAATTGTTATCTAGGAGCGGAGCACCTCCATTCTTAAAACGTCCATTCAAACAGTAGGTTTGCTCCAGAGACGTATAATTAAGTGTGCTCTGAATACCAGGAAAATAATCACTACTCACGCCCGCTTTAGGTGCCAACGGATTTATAATTTCACCTGGATCGTAGGCTTTTAAAAAAATTCCGTAAAACAAAAAAGCTTTTGCTAAAGAAATACTATTGCCATTGGCTTTTCGAACAGGTTGCAGTAAATCCACAACACCTTGCCGTTTTGCCATGAGGGCTTGCGCTGTCAAAAAGGATAAACTCAAATAAGGGTACGACATCGAACGATGCAGCTGAAGCGCCCGATCTCTTTCCACATAGTGACCACGCCAACGATCATAGATTTCTCCTGTATGAACAAAGGGAAAACGATCCTGTGGCGCCACTGTATCGCGTAGATTATAAATAATCGAACCCAATCGATCTTGGTATCCCCACTTGTAGGGCGTGGGGTTTTGCACGGCACTTTGAGCTCGGGTTTGGTCCCCGGTCATGATTGACAACGCATAAATCGCTGCTGTAGCGACAGTGACGTGGTTATCACCCATCGCTCGCGAACAGCTTTTTCCATCATAATTAAATGGTGTTCCATCCACGCAGGCTTGCATCCACGCATTGTTGCTGGTCTCAATGTGGCGAACAACTCGGCCAAACCAATCTTCAACAACACGTCGCTCGTCGGCAGAGGTCATACCTTTTCCTGCCACGAGCAGATCATACCCAAACGCAAACGATGTCATACTGCTACCTATACTGAGTCCGAAATTGGCATCGAGTTCCGCCTTGCTCTTTGCTTGCACGTCTGAGTCTTCTTTAAAAGTATTCCTAGCCCAATGCAAAAGTGTAAGTCGAGCCACCTCACGGTATTTTTGTGCATTTGCAACATCAAAAAATGCGGCCGCAGACAGGCGTTGCACGACTCGTGCATCTCCTGGAAACTTAAAGTTCACTTGCGGTGAGTATTGAGTATATGTACCATCGGTTCTGACATCATTTCCTGTCGCCAGAGTGAGAAACTCATCGACAAAATGATCACCATCATCATCTCTGAAATCGATCTGAGTCACAGCGCCACGCTCCAAACGTAGGTTCGAGTAAATCTTTTTCGCCGATGTGACTAGCTCTTCACGAAGGTCGGGGCGTGCGCAAGCGACGGCACGTCCCAAGCTCTCTTTGCTAAAATACAGCTTCGGGAAGTTCTCCATACCGATAGGAGAAATGTTTGCATTGGGACCACAGTCAATATTTGCGGTATTTTCTACGGCGTTTTGAAAGGTGGCAACTAAACAACCACCAATGATCGCAAAACAAAAGAAAACCATTTTTTTGGATTTTAATATGTTCATATCCCCCCCCCCCCACGTACTCAATTCTTTAATTATAACCAATTTTTTAGCTGTTACACAAAAATTGTTTTAAGTCTTATTAAATACTGCGGTCTTATCTCATTTTAAGACACCGCCTCAGCGCTCCTATAAAACTCAATTTTTCATTGAATCTGCGAGCAAAAACAGATTTAATCGTCTCACACTTAATGTTCATCGGGGGATATCAATGAAATCCATAATTTATCTGTTAACCTTTGTTTTGTTCTTTTCCGCCCAATCCGCCATGGCGGTGGATCTCACCAATCGCCTCGGTATTGGTTATTCGCAACAAATGGGTGCCGTTCATGACCTGCCCATGATTACAGCACACTACTACCCTAATGCGCGCTTTGCCATTTCGGGTGCCCTCGGAATTGATACGAAGGAAAATGATTCCCGCTTTGGCGCTTTGGTCAAAGTTCGTCGCATGATTTTTACCGAAACCCAGATGAACTTTTATATGGGCGCCTCCACTGGTTTTTCCAACCATGAGGAGTTGGTCGGCGCAGTTTATGAAGATAAATCCAATTTTGAATTTAACGCCCTTGTCGGTGGAGAGTTTTTTCTCACTGGCTTAGACAGTTTGGCCTTTACCTTCGAAACCGGAATGGGCATTATCACCGGCGATGGCGGCTCGCGCTTTCGCACCATCGGTGATGGTATTTTTAATGCTGGTGTGATTTTTTATTTTTAATGAGTCTCAACAAAGGACGATTTTATGAAAAAAGTAATCCAATCCGATAAAGCTCCTAAACCGGTCGGCCCCTACTCGCAAGCCATCCAGTTCGGTAACATGCTGTTTTGCTCGGGCCAAATTGCCATTGCTCCCGAAACAGATCAGGTCCTCATTGGCGATATCGAAACACAAACTCGTCAGGTGATGAAAAACATCCAAGCGGTGCTCGACCAAGCTGGTTACACTTGGAATCAAATCGTGAAAACCACTATCTTCCTCACCGACATGAAAGACTTCCCTAAGGTCAATGCGATCTATGCGGAAGCCTTTAAAGAACTTCCTCCGGCACGCTCCACAGTGCAAGTGTCTGGCCTCCCTAAAGGCGTCAATGTGGAAATCGAAGTCACCGCTTGTAAATAACCGATGTCGCGACTGACCTCTCTTTTAACGATCATTGCGTTTATTGTTTTGAGCGCAGTGCTCTTTCAATGGTGGTCGCGGGAAATGAACCTCGTTGCCGAGCAACCTGCCAATGCATGGACGGATCTGCAACAGGCCGACTGCGCCATTGTGCTCACCGGCGAACGCAATCGTCTGGATGAGGGGTTGGATCTTCTTTATCAAAACAAAGTGAACAAACTCATTGTCTCGGGTGTGAATCCCAACTCGCACTTAGAGGAAATTTTTCCGCATTTAGTTTTTTATGGAAAAATTCAAAAAGAAAATATCATTCTCGAAAAAAATTCCAAAACGACCTATGGAAATGCACAGCAAACGCTCCCCTTGGTGGAGGCGCTGAAGTGCCAGGATTTGATTTTAATCACATCGCGTTTACACATGCATCGCTCTCTAAAGACCTTTCAGGCGACGTATCCAGCGCATATCACGATTTATCCGCGCGCCACGGCCGGGAAACACTACCACCTTCCGTGGGATCAGCTGGCGACAGAGTCGCTGAAGTCGATGTTCTATAGCTTGTGGGCGTATTGAAAAGCAGAACTTTTTAAATACGTGTATAAAATTATGGCAATGGTTTCTCAATTCAATTAGTGTCCGTTTTTATGAAAACACTATTTAAAATAAAATCTATTTTATTTGCCACAATTTTCACTTGTACCACAGCTGCAGGTGGCCCTCCTGTTGTCGTACAAAAATTTTCTCTCACTGAAATTCTAAAAGATCTAAAATATGGACCGTCCACCATGACAGGTATACCCATTCGTAATAAAGATGATTTAGAAGCTGGCTTACTAGGAGTTCCTAATTCCGTTGTAACAATTTCGAACTTTGAGTGGCCCCTCACCACCTTTGCTTCTAGCATTGACATGACTACCATCGCCTTCGGCCTGGACGGTCGTGAGTTTACTGGACAGAACGTCAATGGCAAAGTTGTCGTTGTTAATCTGCCTGAAAACACAACTCAAGCTCCGGCCATTGAGCAGATTTATGACCTCTCGAAATTCCATAATAATCTCTATGTAAAAGACACTTTTTTTATCAATAGTCATTTGTTAAGAATAGGCGCCACGTTTGAGAAAAATTCACAAAGTACACAACAATATACTCGAAATTATTGGTTTGTGAGCACTCTGGAAAATAATATTTTATTTAATTTATTAGATGTATTAGTTGAGCTGAATCCAGTAAATGTACGTGCTTTTAGTGAGACGATTTACATTGTTGAGTCAAAATCCTCCACACATAATCCCAATGTACATCATGTTGTTCACTTTAATCCTCTCACCCAAGAATTTAAAACCTTGCTGACCATAGATGGCCTCTCAGGAAGTTACTTATTCCATGGCCCTGTAGACTTGCCCAATCGAGATGTTTGGAGATTAGGAGACGACCGACTCATTATTCGTTATGCCTCACCCAACAAAACACGGTCAGAATGGGAATATCATCATCTTGTAATCATTGGCGACAAGGCCAGCATAAAGGACGTAAGGTATCCAGAAAATCAAACCATGATTTCTGGTACCACAGAATACACTTATGCTTTACGCGATGATACTTTGCTGGTGCAGACATCTTCCGGGGAGACAATCCGTTACACGGGTGATGATGGAGTTACGGCAGGATTACAACTTGAGGCATTCCCTGGTGGCTTCGTTGGCATTGAAGCCAATTGGGATCTCTATCGACACTACCTTCTGGATTTAAATGGGAATGCAACGCCAATACTTCAAGATCGCCTCATCACCGCTGATTATCATGAGGGCGGATTTATTGGTGTATCCAATGTTGCGTTACGCAGCCACGGCCAATTAATCCTGTATCGAGTGATTTATAATTCTCAACTTCTTTTAAATGCTGAGCAAAAAAGAATTCAGAGACTGCTGCCCAACGATCCCTTAGCTCCCGTAACTTTTTGTACAGAAATTTTTCGCTAGATCAGTCGGGCTTAGCCCCCATGTTCTCAACGACAGCTTTGTGGAAGCAAATCCGTTTGTGCTTTGATCTCGTCGGTGTAATTCAACCATGCGGCTTTGCCCAGACAGCGCGGCAGTATTCGCTTCGCCGTCTCCATGGGCATCGCAGGGCAGCCCAAAGAATTTCCGACATTTTTCTTCAACGGATCATCCACCACATAGGGAGCACCATGAGTCACTTTGCCGACAGGTGCTGCCGTCCAATTGCGTTTTTCTACGCCGTACAAACCAAGTCCGGTGGACGAGTATTTCATTATCGCTTCACCTTGAAATTTGTAAGTGTCTTTCGCTGTGATAAATAAACCCGACAGTGTCGTGCCAGAAGATTTCAAAGAGTTGGTATGCACCGTAGGTTTTCCATCCACCTCTTTTGAGCCGCGCCCGTGCGCCACTAAAAAACTCTCAATCTGAGGAGCCTTATTTTTTTCGAGGAAAATACAATGGCCGCGCTCTTGATCTTTGTGTTTGGTAAAATCCATCACACACAAACAGGATTCGTTCTCGATTCCCTTTTTAAGGTAGTCCTTGCTCATCTTGCCATCCTGCCAGCGGATGCGATAACCCTTCTCCGCAAAACACGAAGCGTCTTTAAGTCCACCTGTCGCGGCGCGATTTTGTTTGTAAAAAGAAAACAGACGATCCACTGCAAGGTCGGGAATTTTTTGTGTTTGTTTAATTTGGCTGACGAACTGGTCAATCTGCGTGTCCGTGAAAAGTGGCGCGGCAACGGGGGGTTGAGCCGCTTGAGCCTTAGAGAAAACAAAAGTGAAAAAGAGCAAACAAACAAATCTCACGCCAAAACCCACCTATAAAAATTCTCGCATCTCGTGCACAACCTTTTCGGCGGCCTGACGCACAGACTCGGCATCACTCGCCCCGCCTGTGGCATAAATAATCCCGCGCGAAGAATTAATAATCAGTCCGCGTTTTTTCGCAGTCAGTCCTTCACGCAGCACGGCTTTTAAGTCCCCACCTTGCGCACCCACGCCTGGGACCAAGAATGTGATCTCCGGTGCCAGCTGACGAATTTTTTTCAGCGGCTCTAAATGCGTAGCTCCCACCACAAGCAATACGTTTTTATTCGCATTCCATGGTCCCGCCGCCTTTTCCGCAATCAACTCATACAAACGCTGACCTTTTTCACCCACCACGAGATCCTGTATATCACCACTGCCCGAGTTCGATGTTTTGCACAAAACAATCACGCCTTTATCCGCAAATTTTAAATACGGCTGAAGTGTATCGGTGCCCATATAGGGATTGACCGTAATGGCCTCCGCACCGTAACGCTCAAAGGCTTCACGCGCATACATCTCTGCTGTTTCGCCAATGTCGCCCCGTTTGGAATCGAGGATCACTGGTACGCCTAGCTTTTGAATATAGCGAATGGTCTCCAGCAATTCAGCTTCCGCTCCGTGAGCGGCATAATAGGCAATTTGTGGTTTATAGGCACAGACCAAATCTTTGGTGGCATCGATCACCATTTTATTAAAAGCAAACAAAGGCTGAGTGGCCTGACGATACTTCTGTGGAATTTTTTGTGGATCTGGATCTAAACCGACACAAAGAAATGTGCGGTTCTTTAAAATAAGACTTTCGACACGATCCATGAATGACATCATTCATGGATCTTAGTCTTCTATTTATTTTTTGTCATTGAGTTCTTTTTCAAGATTCTCAATTTGCAAGGACTCATCAACGTTGGCGTTACGGCGAGTTTCTGCAGGCGCATAAGTATTGTCAGAGATGATATTCGATTGCGCTTTGATGATAATTTTCTGTTGGCCGCGCTTAAAGGTCGCTTTTTCGATCATATCCTCGGAAACATTTAAAGCGACTTTTGTGCTCGCTTTTTCAGTATCTGACGACTTAATAGCAGCAGACAATGCATCTTCTAACCCAGCGCTAAATGCCGAATGTCCCACTAAGAGTGTTAAGGTAAAAATAAGTTTTTTCATAAATCCCCCTACCACCTTATAAAGCAAGGGCGGTGCCACCCTAGACCTGATTTACGGGCATCTCGCATTTGTACGTTGAATACTGAGTCAACAGCTGACTAAAAAATGAACAGCATTGACATGCCATCAACAACTTAGGGGCTTTTAAAACAGGCTTATCAGGTCGCTTTAAAGGCTCTTTGAAGACTCTAAATTCATTAGCTCAATTTGAGACACTTTTGTACCCCTACTCGGCGTTATCGTCCTGATTTGGCTTTGTAATTGCAATACGTAGAGCCGGGAGTAAACCATGAAAACCTTGTTTACAATTTTCATATTCTTTCTGGCGACGAATTCCTTCGCCGAATTCAAGATTATTTCCAGAGCAGATTGGAGCGCCTTACCCGCACAAACTGCCAGAATGAAGACTGTCGAGCCACAAGGCTATAATGCCCTCACACTTTACTTCCCCACCGAGGCCGATTTTAGGAACTGTGGTTCTGCCACCATTCAAAACTATCAAAAAAAGATGATGACCGAAACCAATCTCCCTGATGTTCCTTTTCAATTTTTAATTGATCGCTGCGGAAATATTTATCAAGGCCAAGAACTCAATACACTCCCTCAGCACGCGGGAAGCACTCATGAATATATAAAACAACAGACTTTAACTTTGAACCCTAATTTTCAAAATATGGGAGTGGCGCTACTCAGCCACAGCTCGTCGGACATCACCGTCCCACAGCAAGCTGCAACGGTGTGGCTAATCGACCATTTGCGCGGCCAATACTCTCTGCAAAGCTTAATGCAAATCGAGGAGCTGCAAAGATCTGTGCAACTTTGTGGTTATCACTATGTAGCCAACGGTTATCTAAAAACGACGAATTCTGCAGAGCAAAACGAGGCTTCGCGAAAGATTTTAAACTTTTTTAAAAGCGTTCTCCCCGTAGGTCGACACAATTCCTTGTGCGCTCGCACTTATTGAGCGCGGGAAGTGGGAGCTGGCGGCACAGGCTCGTCAGGAATCACCGGCTCGGCGTAAGTGTCCAAAGCACAACCCTTAAATAGCACTTGATAACTATCATTGGTTTGCATAGGTCGATAGCTCACCTTGGGAACCGACTTTCTCTCTGCTCCACTGAACAAATCTCCTTCGGGCACAAAAATACTACCCACGCAGTCCAACTGCGAAAGCGCTTCAATCTTTTCGAGCGTCTTGATGGGATCGTAACTGCAGCCACCATATTGACCTCCACCTCCGTATTGACCTTGACCGCCACCTCCACCAAAATAAACGGCCAGCTCGTTTTTATACTTATTCCCCAAGGCACTCATTATTTCTTGCGGCCGGAGAAGATCTTTATTCTGTTGGATATAATCCATAGGAAAGTAATCGCGGCGAAGTTCTGGTGGGGTTGTGCTCTGGTCTAAATAATACATTTCGCATCCGCCCCGATCGCAAAGTCTTTGATTTGAATTCGCTAAATCTGCCCCCGACGCAATTGAATCAAAGAACTGACAATGCCTTCCCAGTCTACGAAGGTGATCTACAACAAAGCTGATATCATTTCCGGCACTTGTTAAAAGAGGCTGTAGCTCACTCTGAGAAATTCCCATATTCGGATAGTTCTTACATTCTGTCTGTAAGGTAGCTAAATCACGTCGCGATTGTTTTCTACTTTCCACCATATTACTAATTTCTTGAGCTTGTATTCCTCGCGGCGCCGAAGCTGGTCCCAGAGGCTGCCGATACTCTGTAATATCTGGTGCTGATGCCGCTCCACGCAGTTCCAATCGAATGCGATCACACCGCCATGCATACTCTATGTTCTCCAAAATATTCCTGTACGGAGATGACCCATTATTATAGTAGTTGTTATTATTTTGGCCGTTAGATTGATAGCCCGTCATATCTCCAAAGTATCTGGGCCGCCCGGTGGCTGCTGGTGCTGCGTTGGGTGTTGAGGCCGTTTGCGGTGGTGTAAATGCAGCACCTCATTTAAAATATCGGTATTCACAACCGTAACCTCTACCTCTCCATATCTATTTCGTGGAGCTGTTCTGTCCATCTCCTGTTCCATACGACTAAAGACTTCGCGAAAGTCGGCGGGGACATCATCCCACTTGGTTAAGTTCATTTGTCTTAAAATTTCTTTTTTGCGATCCTCTAACTGTTGACGCATTTGTCGCAGCTGTATGCCCGTCAATTTTTTGTAATTACTTGGATACCCGTAGTTGTTGTTATTATTATTATTTTGGCCGTTACTTCCAGTAACATTGGTTCGCACCTGATTTTCAAGACATTCTGGGTAAAAATCTTTAATCGATGGCGTGGTCACACCCTCTGGAGCATTCACAATAATATTCATGAGATTTCCATCGAGAGTCGTTGTTGTCCCAGTGATTTCAGCAATTCTGTGCAGGCACTGATTAATAGAGTCTTGGCAGGCTCGTCGATTTTGATATTGGCGCACCCCCATCAACAAGCCATTAAAATTAGTCATGGTTGCGCGTTGTTCAAGATCGTATTGTTTAACCCAACCCATACTTCCTTGCGATGTTTGCACGAGTACCCATCGTTGCATTTCGCAATCAATGGCTTGATCAATAATTACAAAGTCACTTGTAATTTGCCCCGTTTGTCGATACGCATTGAAGGTTCTTCCGCGCACCACTTCCGCTTCTCTTGTTGCTGTTTCCTGAGTGCTACACGTCGGCGGTCGACTCACTAAACTCATGGGTCGGCCCGACAGTCGGTTCATTGTGTAGTTTGTGCTATTTAAGTAGAGAGGTTGGTACTTTCCTTTTTCTGGCGACCAACCAATTGTATCTTGTATTTCGGTCATATTATTTGTGACAAAGGCTCCAAAATAATTCGAACGCGGCGGATTTTGTGCGCTCACCTGGTTCACTCGTGTCTCGGGCTGTCCAAGATTATAAAGTGTCGCCAAAATATCAGGCCGCTTGGAAATATCGATCCCCCTGGCCGCATACACATCTTGCGCGTTACGAATGATTCCCGCAACGAGCTTTACCGATTCCAAAGGATTTGACATCGCTCGCTCGACTTCGTTTCGGCTGCGTGGTGGACGTCCCTCTATTTTTGCAATGGTTTGCTCACCAATCATCGCCGCTTCAGGACTCATTTGTCCGAGGCCGTAAGTAAACTCGTGTCCTGCAATAGAGGTGACTCCGTTTTGCGCTATGTAATTTTGAATCTCATCGCTCAATTGCACATTCAATGTATTTTCTGCAGCGATAGAACCTGCAATGGCTCGCGGATCAACTCCATACCTTGTACCTGCAGCCACAATGCTCTCATGAAAATTGGCAACAACGAACCTGACTTCCGGCTTTACGGGGTAAGTTTTTCCGCTCTCATCAAACGCATACCGGCAATACTCATCATACACACACAGTTCTTCAACCGAGTAGGTCCTCGTTTCTTCTGAAGAAACTAAAAAAGACATGAATGGTAAGTAAAGTAGTATTTTAATCACAGTTGGGTCTTCGCTGTTTTATTGTAAAGACGACAAATCTCAACAACGTTGATTTTTTTATTCACGATCGGGGTTTTCTTTTTGGGATACGAGCGATACAACGTGTTCACTGGCACGTTGGTGTTGTACGCCGCCACACCTAAAACTTGATAATACGATTTTAGATCCTTGCTTCTTTCCGTCTCGATCAAATACTGAAGCATCGGCAAGGCCAAATCATCTTTGGGGCGAGCACTCAACTCATACCAAAGATATTGAGTTAAATCTCTGCGCGATATTTTATCAAATTTTTTATGCAAATAAGATGGAACAGGATCTCTCTTGTTTGGCCACCTTTTACCAGTACACAATAATTGTTTATACGGAGCTTTGTAAACGGCTTCTTTTGCGAATGAAGCAAGCGGCAATATTAAAAAAATGAAAACAAGACAACATCTGAGCATTTCTTAATCCTACTTATACATCGGAAAGTTCTCAATAAATCGTAAGTCTTATTGTGCAGTAGCTGTGCCCGGATGATCGTCGAGTTGCGATCCACATTGAGTCACTGTGGGATTAAAAATCCAATTGAGAGTTCCCCGCCAATCAATCATACGAATCGGCGTTCCATGACCACCATTGTTGTAGGCGGTGTACCTCACAGGATAGCCGCTGCCTGTGGCCAAGCTTCGCGCATTGCTTTCGATAACTCCAGCGGATAAAATTTTATCGCGTGTCCCATGAGCGTAAACAATGGGAACCCGGCGCTCGTGAGCAGGAGTATTGTTTGAACTCAGATTTTCGGCCGTGCCCACCATGACAATACCACTGAGCAGATTGGCATACTCTCTCCTATCGGCGAGTTGACGACAGATGCTCCCGCCCGCAGATGCACAGGCCACAACGATTTTCGCGCGCGGGGAATTACGCCGAATTCTTTCCATCAAAGCTGCAACACCCGCGGCCCCAGATTCGTCGAATGTCACCGTGGGACTATAATAAACACCATTATTTCTTACGGCGAGATTTTGTAAGCGATTGAAATTTCCCCCAAAGGAAACATCACTCACCCCCAACTCTCGATCTCCCCCACCACCATGAATAAATATAACGGCGAAGTCAGCATTTCTTGGATTGCCCACCTGATAAGTGCTCAGTGTGGATTGATTTCCATAAGGAATATCCAAACTGGTTCTTTGTGGTGTGACCAAGGTCGTATCAACTCTCGTATCCAGAGCCACTTGTCCAGCCTGCAGCGGCTTGTCTCTTCCGTTGACGTCACGTAACTCATCATAATCCAATCTACGAAAGGCTCCATTGCACGAAGTGGATTGAGTGGCTGTAGGCCCAAACATCTCATCTTTAAAGGGTTGGATTTCCGCCTGCGAAAATAAACTAAAAATAAAGACAAAAATCATGTTCATTGAGGACCTCGATTTTTAAAAAGGCGCATCTTGTACAGGTTCACTGGTATATTGAGGCGGAAATACAGGAGGACGAGCACGAGGGCGAGGTGAAGTTCTTACTGAACGTTTAAAAGCTCCTCGGGCTTCTAGCTCCGCACGACATTCCTCTTCTCTTTGGTAGGCATAATCACGAGGAACATTGTAAGTGGTAAAGGTACGACCATTGATCGTTTTCTGTACCGGCGGATTGTTTTCGTAATATTTTTCTTTTCTGAGTTTGTCTTGCGTACATCGCACGACCAGCATTTGATTTTCACAATCCTCTTGGATATTAATTTTTTCACTTTCGGGGGACGAATCAACGATTTTGATCTCTGTATTTCTCATACCCACTTTGTTGATTTTATCAAAAACAGTTTTTGAATTGTCTTGGGTTAAACGAACGCAGCCGCCTGAGGCGCGCGTGCCGAGTTGCTCGTAGTAGTGTTCATCAACTCCATGAATGGCAAAGCCCCCTTGAAAAAACGCGGTGTTGTACATTTTAGATCCACCCCACTGATTGGAGAGATAGAGTTCAGACATGCTTCGGGGTCGAAACTCTCCCACGGGTGTGGTGGAACAGTAGGTTTCAAAGTTGGGATTCTTATAGTTGGACTCCGCCACCTCTCGCCCTGTGGAAACGGGATACGAAGCCATGAGTACGCCTTTTTCATAAATTCTCATTGTTTGAACACTGGCGGATTTATCAATATATATAAGGAGTGCTTTGTTTTTTTCTTCGTCGGTCAGTTGAACTTGCGGAGCTGGATTGAGCACGACAGGTACGCTATGGGTGACTTCACAAAAACCGAACTGTATAAGGTATAAAAAAACGATGAACATATTCCCCCATCCCCATGTTTTATGAGGTCCCTGTCCTCATCATATATATAGAATCACGATCAATTCCAGTCCGGGGCCCACTTCCTCTCTAGGATAAGACGAAGGTCGGGGCTCCAAAACATCCCTGCCAGTGACATTCAGCGGCTTCGCGCAGGGCTTGAGAGGCCAAAATGGGCCCTTCCGACGGCCCTGTCTCATTTTAAGACATCTGAGCCAGGCCCCAACCTTGCAAAAGTGGTCCTCGTTAAGGAGGCTTAAAATGTCATATAACAATAACTACTCGGCGCCTGCGCGCTACAAGAAAAAAGGCTTTTCGCAAAAAGCTAAACTCCAATTGGCAGCATTCGCTATCGGCGTCTCTGCATTTGGCTATGGTGTTAAAGAGTGGAAGGGCCATGTCATGGAACGCGCGTTCTATGTCATGAAGAGCACTGTAAAACTCAATACACCAGGTAATGAGTTCCGCATGGCGGTGATTTGCCACAAGTTACAAAAACAAAATTGTAAAGAAATGGCGCTTGCCCAAGCTTTTAAAAAATCCTCAGAAAATCCACAATATGTAGGCGAATACGCCATTGCTTTAACAGAATCCCAAAAACACGATCAAGCCATCCTTATGTATCAAAAATATTTCTCGTTGAGCGAGGGAACTCCCCGTCACATGGCGAAATACGGTGAGAGTCTCGGTAAAAAAGAATTTTATACCGATGCTAAAGAGTGGTTCTACAAAGCCATCAAAGCCCAACCTGATAATTTAGAATATGCTGAGTCCCTCATGTCGATGCTGACCAGCTCTCATCAATATGGTGAGGCTTTAAGTGTGATCGGTCACTTTAACTTAGTGATCCCGAAGACACAAAAGGTGTGGCATAACCTGGCTTTAAAAATCAAAGCTGAGTTTAAAGAGTATCAAGAAAAGTATGCGATCAAAGAAATGACCATTTCGAAAATCGGAAATTATTTCTTTGCTCCGGCGATTTTAAACGGCGCTTTGGAAACACAATTGTTTATCGTAAATCCAGAGTCTGTTTATACAACGGTCGATGCTCAGTACTTAAAAAATAACAATATTCCTCATCAAGCGAAGGGCGCGATCACTGTGACGGCTAACACCGGAGCACAGATTTCGGGAACTCGCGTGATCATTCCACAAGTTATGTTCGGTGCATGGACCTTGACGAATGTCGAAGCCATTGCCTGTGACAACTGTGCGTTCCTTGCCGGAAAGAATGTTTTAAATCGTCTGACTGTACAAACTTCACAAGTGAACAATACACAAGTGAGTTTGTTATCGATGAAAGAGAAATAAGCCTAGCTTAAGAAGGATTTTTTATGTCTAAACTATTTGTGCTGTGTCTGATATTAAGTGTAAGCCCCTTTTCTTTTGCTCAAAATGTAAATCTTGAGTATGAGGTCAGAGGCGTGATTGAAAGAAATTTTGATCTGGAAATTAAGTCAATTGAGGTAGCTAATGCGGTAGCAAACTCACTGGCACTGAGCTTTTTCAGCACGGGAAGTTATGAATATACCGAAATTCGATCGGACGCCACTATAGAGCTTCAAGGTGGAATCCGTAATAATCCTGTGACCGTAAAGTGCAAAGCGGTCACTCGGGTTCCTAAATCAAGCGCAATAAGTACCGAGTTAGAGGATTGTAAATTGTCTGTTCTTAAATAGGTTCATTTTCTCGGAAACAAAAGATTTGATTTAAATTGCCAGGATTGAGAGGTCCTGGCATTCTTGTTTTATGTCCACACCTCATCTCTCTACCAATGAAAAAGCTAGATCCATCAACATGCAAAAAGGCCATTTTGGCACAATAGCCGAAATCGGTGCCGGCCAAGAAATCTCCCGCTGGTTTTTTAAAGTCGGCGGTGCCTCAGGCACAGTCGCTAAAGCCATCTCCGCTTACGACATGGCGTTTAGTGATGCGATCTATGGGCCTGAGCCCTCTGGCAGATATGTGGTTGAGAGCCGCGTGCAAAAGATGATCAATTACGAATACGACCTTCTTCTCAATCGCAGTAAAAGTGAAATTCAGGGCTGTCGCTCGTTGTTTGCTTTAGCGAACACGGTCGCCGCCAAATCCCCGCGCTATAAAGGCGATTGCCATGGTTGGGTCGGTCTCAAGTATCAGTTGAAGCCTGGTGGCGAAGCTCATGAAATCATTGTGCATATTCGCATGCTCGATTCCACCAACTTACGCCAGCAAGAGACCCTTGGGGTTCTCGGCGTAAACCTCCTCCATGCTGCTATCAACTACTCTCACGATCCTCGCAAACTTGTCGCAGCTCTTGCCGATGGCGACTTGGAAGAGAGTATCGAAATCAATACCCTGCGCCTCCGTGGACCGGCCTTTAAAGACGTGGACATTCACGCCGCCAATCTTCTCCCACTGGAGCTAGGTCTCACCCCGGCTGTGTTGATCTGCGCCGATGGCCATGTCAGCCACTTGGCCGAAGAGCTCTACCTTAAACAAGTTCTCATCCATCGCGCCGAGTTCAACCCCATGACCTCGTCCGACATGGACATGCTCATCAGCGCTCGCGATCATTACTGCAATTCCAAAACTGAGGGCGAGTGCGCGCCGTTTTTACTGAGCGAGCTTTATCCCGACCCGATCAACGAATCCACCATGCCGCAACTCCTCCATCGTATTCGTATGCTATTGCTGGCTAAACAAAATATTTTGATCTCGCAATTCCGCGACACCTTCCAATTGATGGACTATTTAGAAAAGTTCACCAAAGATCATATTCATTTTGTGTATCCGTCGAAAAAACTGGTCGACATCTTCGAGAAAAATCACTTCTCGTCATTTGAAGCCCTCGCGAGAATTTTTAAAGATCAAACCCGCATGTACTTTTATCCCACACCGACAAGTGTGATTCCCAAAGAGTACGTCAAAGATGCCAAACAACCGTACTTCACGCTGAACAACTACGTGCCCGTGCAAAACAAATTCCTCTTCGCCCACCTCATGCAAGACGGCTATCTCGAAGACATTAAGGATCATCACTGCGACCCGTCGTTGCTCATCAGCGACCGCGATCTGCAGGAGCTGATCAAAGCTAAAAAGAAGGAGTGGGAGAAATTTGTCCCACCGGTGATCGCAAGCTACATAAAAGACAACGGGCTGTTTGTTTAGAACGCTCAAACCACAACCTTCGCGCGCACCTCACTACCTGCGATAGCTCGCCACAAGCTTTCCGAGGGCAGAGCCCGAAGAACCTCGCCTTCCACTACCGCTACGACAGTGAATTACTCAATTTTTTCTGGAATCAATCTTGCTCTGTTTTACCAGCAAAACAGTCACAGCCTCTATTTTAGTTAATACGTGACAAAAATGGCGCTTGTGACAAAAAAGGAGATTTTCTATGAAGAAATGTATTTTTATTATTGCCACGCTCGTACTAGCTTCGAACGCTATGGCAGATCTGGTTGTTCGTAATACTACGACAAACACAGATGTTGAAATCAACAAACTAATTACTTATTCAACATCTGATCACCCAAATATGTTACTCAGCTCTAGTGGAGATGCTGTTAGCCTTGAGTTCAGTCAAAAAAGTTTAGTTACAAATGGGATTTCAAAAAAAGATCTTTTAGACTTTTGGAGTGACCCCCGATTTATTGGACACGGTTAAAGGTTCACGGCTTTCTTGTACTCGATCGGACTTCGCATTCCAAGAGCAGAGTGCGGGGCAACATGATTATAATCTGCAAACCATTCCGGTAGAAGTTTAAGAACG
>JBGSUL010000085.1:0-63488 GCA_041736155.1 Bdellovibrionales bacterium | reverse complement strand
ACTTAATGCGTTAACCAGCACGCGAATATGAGGATGATGTTCAAGAATGCTCATCAAACAGACACTCCGACCCGAGGCCACTTTTACACTTGACCGGGGTGGCGTCCATATGAGGAAGGTTGAGAGGTTACTCTCGAAAAGGAAATTTCATCCACAATATTTTTACATTCCTCCCCAGGACGGGGAGGAGTTAGCCATCCATGGAAGGACAAGCTCCGCGAACTCTGATCTGCGTTTTTTAAGAATTACCACAGAGATCCTTCGCTAAGGCTCAGGACGACAATGTCTACTCAAGAGGACAGCGAAGGATCTCGCTTAAAACATATCAGGATTGAATTTCAGGCCCATGCGATTGCAGATCACGCGGGTGATCTCGGTGGCTGTTTCTTCGAGAGCGCGCTCGGTGACGTTGAACACAGGCCAGCGTTTGTTTTTGCTGAACAGCTCTTTGGCGTAATCGATTTCTTCAAAAATTTTGTCGATGCGGGCGTACTCGCTGCCTGGATCTTGTTTGATTCTCTCCAAACGATTGCGACGGATCTTTTGCAAGGAATCCGGATCAATAATTAAACCGACGATTTTTCTTTGATCTACCTTAAACAACTCTTCTGGAAGAATGGAGCCCGGCACCAGAGGGATATTGGCCACCTTCCAGCCCTTGTGACTTAAAAACAGACTGAGTGGTGTTTTACTGGTACGACTGATGCCCACCAAAATAATATCGGCTTTGTCTAAATCTGAGAGCATCTTTCCATCATCATGTTTGACGGCAAACTCAATGGCTTCCACGCGCTTAAAGTACTTTGCATCCACAGAATGTAAAATGCCCACTTCTTTTTTTGTATCTTCCACATTGAGATAGGAATCCAGCTCTAAGAGCAAAGGCCCAAGCAGATCCACCTGGGGTAAACCGTACCCCGACGCCTTGTCTTGCAAATAGGAACGCAGCTGGGGACTGACCACTGTGTGAATGACAATGGCTTTCTTTTGCAAAGCATCTTCGATGGTCGAATCGACCTGTTGCTCGGTGCGAATATTTTTAAAACGCACAATATTGAGATCGTAGTTAGTATAGTGGACCAAGGCCGCTTTGGTCATGGTCATGGCCGTTTCGCCGGTGCCATCGGAGATAATAAAGATAAAAACCTTTTTCATTCGATATCCGTGACGCGCAAAAAATTTCCTGACAACTGCATATACTCATCGAGATTTTGTCGCGAACTAAAAAAAGTCGCCGACGGCTCACCCAAGGACTTCCAGACTTCAGAAAAATGTGATGGATTTAATTTATCAAAATGGACGACCAACAAATGATGAGCCAAAAGCCCTCGAGGATCGATAAAAAGGGAATAGCCTTTTTCTTGGCTCCACTGAATATGTTTTTTTTGCGTCAGTTCAAATTGGCTGAGCCAATCAAAATAAGAAAACCACAAATCCTCTTTATCAGCGGGAACTACCCACAGCGGACTTTTTAAAACATCCGGCGCAAGATTAATCATGGCCTATTTCTTTGTTGAGGATTTGATCGAGAATGCCGTTGACGAATGCAGGTGCCTCCAAGGAGCTGTATTTCTTGGTGACCTCAATCGCCTCGTTAATGACCGAACGTGGAGGAACCGTGTCCTCTTTCACAAACATCATTTCACAAACCGCTAATCGCAAAATGTTCAAATCCACTAATGACAGTCTTTTTATATTCCAGTTGATACTGTACTTTTGAATCAACAAATCAATGCTCTCTTGGTGTTGAATAACCAAACCAACCATTGTTTTCGTGTACTCCACCACAGCACCATCCAAAGACAGATGCTCTTCATAGAGTTTTAAAAGCTCTTCGGGAGTGGTCGGAGCCATAAATTCTTTTTGAAAAAGGACTTGGAGAGCTAACTCTCGGGAATGACGACGACTCATAAAGCCTCTCTCATAATGTTTCCAGATGCGACAAAAACTCATCCACATCATTAAATGTCTGGTGAACACTCGCAAAACGAATCGATGCCACTTTATCTAAAGTTTTCAGCTCTTGCAGGACCATGATGCCAATTTGTTTGGAGGTCACTTCATCGGAGCGCAACTGCTCGGCCCAATAAACCACTTTTTTGACAATGTTCTGCAACTGCTCAGGAGTGACCGGACGCTTAAGACAAGCCGCCTTAAGACCTTTTAGAATTTTCGCCTGAGAGAATGTTTCTTTGAGGCCATTCTTTTTAAGAACGGCAGGTAACGAAACGATGATCGATTCTAAAGTGGAAAAACGCCATTCGCATTTTTCACACTCACGACGACGACGGGTCCCGGAGAGATCTTTTGTCGCTCTCGTTTCAATAACCTTTGTATCTGAGGAGTTGCAGTTTGGACATTTCATATTTATGCTTATTAGTGAGACCCATACTACAACGACTCTTGAGTGTGGTCTATGAGTCTCATCAGATTTTGTATTTGCATCGATTGCTGGCCTAGGTCAAGAACGGAGACTGGCGCAGCTGGGGTAAGCAACAGGGGTTTTTTTTGTTACTACTTAAAGTTCTGCTTATATTTTGTCTATCTGGCGCAGCTCTCGACGAAGAGAGATACAGCGCGGACACTCCGCCTCCGGAAAGTGGCTGGAAATCAGCACTTAAATTTTTCACCAAAGATTCCGAAACCCGTACACGCGCCCCTTCATCTAGCAGCGGTTCTGACGCAGACTACGATCAATTTTTATCTCTTGACAACACTTTCTTTCTTAATAACGAAATGTCAAACCCCCTCGAGAATGCCGGTCGCTGGGGCCTGAATATTGGTTACGTGTGGGACCACTCCTACTGGCTCTCGCAAGGCATTTACGCTCAGTTTCTCGATCACTCTCTGGAAAAACGTTATTCGCTTCTCACCGGCCTCACTCTCCCCGGCATCGAATCTGAATTTCCCCTTTATCTAAAAGCCAGCGCAGGTCTTGGATATTTTACAGGTGATTTTACCAGCAAGACACTGACCGTGGATTACGCTGCCGCCGTCGGGTTACGGCTTTTTTCCGATAGCCGCTTTCTTTTCCACGTGGAGTTTGGCTCGCAGAACTACCAGCGTTTGTTAAACAAAGGGGCCACCAACAGTTGGGTTCTCAATTCGGGCCTTGCTTTCATTTTTTAGTGCATGTAACACACCCTCCATGAAGTACTTCAAGCACCTATCTGACAAAGTTGCCGATGCCCTCCACGAAATCTTTTTTCAAAATCGCCAGGCCGACAAAACCATCGAGTTTTACTTTAAGAATCATAAAAAATGGGGCAAACGCGATCGACATTTTTTTGCCGAGAATATCTACGGCGTGGTTCGCTGGTGGAATCAGCTTGTCGTACTGGCCAATGCCTCCGACCTCTCCCCCCTCGAGCAATGCCATCGTGTTTTAGCTGCACATCTGGTTGTGCAAGGTTTGCCTCTCCCCGAATGGTATGAAACATTTTTCACTCCCGAAGACGTCCTCAGTCGCAAAAACAAACTCACTCAACCTCATCTGATACACGCTATACCTCAATGGCTAGAGGACTTGGGCGCTGAAGAGCTCTCCACAGAGTGGTCGCCCACCATGACCGCTCTCAACCAAACAGCCAAAGTGGTCCTGCGTACGAACACCGAAAAAACCACCCCCGAAGAACTGCAAAACTTGCTGGCCCAAGAAAATATACAAACAGACCGCCCGAACGCAATCCTCTACCCCGAAGCCTTGGTGTTTCGCGAACGTGCCAATGTGTTTCGCACTCAAGCTTTTGAAAAAGGATTATTCGAAGTACAAGATGCCTCAAGTCAGCGCGTGGCCCATGCTCTCGCCCCACAACCCGGCGAACGAATCATCGACGCCTGCGCCGGCGCCGGCGGAAAAAGTCTCCATATGGCCGCACTGATGAAAAGCAAAGGCCGCATCATCTCCATGGACATTTACGAGAGCAAACTCCAAGAGTTAAAAAAACGCGCCCGAAGAGCTGGAACATCCCTGATCGAACCCCGCGTGATCGAGGGCACAAAAACCATCAAACGCTTAGACGAATCCTGCGACGCTTTACTGTTGGATGTCCCCTGCTCCGGTCTCGGCGTCCTCAAAAGAAACCCCGACAGCAAATGGAAATTATCGCTAGAAAAAATCCAAACCCTGCGCGAAACACAACAACACATCCTCTCGTCCTACACCCGCATGGTAAAACCCAAGGGCCGCTGCGTGTACGCCACATGCAGCGTTCTCCCCTCAGAAAACCAACACCAAGTGCAGACATTCCTCAAGAACAACCCCACATGGACCCTGGTCCACGAAGAAATCATCCTGCCGCAAAAATTCGGCTTCGATGGCTTCTATCTCGCCCGTTTACAAAAAACCTAGATCCTAATGGCAAAACCCGAAGGCTCCTCGCCTCACCCTCGCTTTTTTCAATTTATAAAATCTGTATTTTCTGAGTTTGATTTTTCGGACCTCACGCGGCCATGGACCCGCAGAGAGGACCTTCGGTCCTCGTTTACGAGCGAAGCTCGTCCCGGCGGGGGATGGCCCGTATTGCGTGCGAGTCCATGGACGACGCGTCCGAAAAATTAAACTCAGAAAATACAGATTTTATAAATTGAAAACACGTATCTAATTATTTTCCGCTAGCCTGCACATGTTGAGTGAGGGCGCGGTAGAAAACTTCTGCCATACGTTTTGCATTCTCATCGAGAAGATTCTTTTTGTAATAGTAGAAGATATTCATGGTGTAGGAAAAATCCGAAACCGGCACCGAATTGAGTCGGCCCGTACGCACATGTTTACGAATGCTATGCGCTGGCAAAAATCCCCAGCCTAGACCTGATTCTAAAACTCTCTTGAGCGTTCCGACATTCACAGTTTCAAAGACGGGAGCCAATTGGATTCCTTCTTTGGCTAATACTTTATTCAGTTCTTTTTCGAAATTTGGAAAACGTTCCATAATTTTCACAAACGGTTTGATCGGCAAATCTTGCACTTCGATATCAGCTGGCAATTGCGAATCTTTACCCGAACCAATCAACCACATCTCATCTTGCAGAAGAAGTTTCTTCTCGACATTTTTTGGCTCTAGTCCGTACTCAATCATCGCGTCGGGAAGAATCATGATGTCGATTTCACCGCGCTCAAAGGCGCTGATAAGGTTCTGACCATTTTCATAGATGAGGTGCACCGCAAGTCTTGCATTATGTTTTAAAAACAGACCAATCACCGGACTGACTATGTAGAGGCCAAGAGAATTAAGAGTACCGATGCGAAAGGTGCCTTCGACTTCGACATTCATGGTTTGAATCGCCAGCTGGGCCTGCTGACTGAGTGCTAAAATTCTTCGCGCATAATCGTAAAGTATTTGACCCTGCGCAGTGGGCTTCGCTTGGCGCGAGCCGCGCTGAAGTAGTTCCACATTGAGTTCATCTTCCAGATTGCGGATTTGCTGACTTACCGCAGGTTGCGTCAGAAAGAGCTTCTCTGCTGCGGCAGTCATGCTTCCTTCACTAATTACAGTACAAAACGTCGTCAGATGCTGAAAGTTCATCACGGTCTCCTTAGTAAAGCTGAAACTATTATAAGATTTCCTTATGGATTATGTAAGAAATTTTTCATGGACGATTCACTTTGCATTAGTTACTTTGCGCTTGCCTTGTAAAAGGTACATTCTTCCGGGGGGAATTTTGTTCAGATTAGTTTCAGCTATGCTTATGGCATGTGCATTAGTGCATTGTGCCAAGAGCGAGTCTTCATATATTCGGCCAGCTCCTAAAACGAACGACGATTTAGGTTGGATTGCTACCGTCCACCCGCAAGAGCGACAACGCTTGCTCGAGCTTGCACCTGCCGTCGAACTCCGCTCCCTCAATCCTCAGCAAAATCTTTTCGAAGTCAGTCATGTTTCAGAAACAGTTCTTCGCCAAACTCTGGCCGATCAAAATATTTATAAAAATAAATTTCTAAAAATGACTCAAGCTCCAGACCTGGAGGCAAATTCTTTTTCGTTCGCTTCTGCCGAATCCTCTTTTACTTCCGAAGATGCAGTCCATGCGATGAAAACCTGCAAGCAGTCAAACACGGAACCCTTCCTGAGCTTAGAGACATCTGTCAGTGCATACACTCAGACGATTCAATTGGGAGAATCGGTCACACTCAAAGCCTCAGGTACGCCACACCTTCTTGTCGGTGGAGAGTTGCGTTTTTTCTGGGACATGCGTCCACCGTCTTTTTCTAAAATGAAATTTGGCAATGGCATTGCCGACGCACAAACATTCACTCCTGATAGCACAGGTCTTTATTTGGTGGGGGTTTTTGCGCAAGGAGCCGATCTCTCTTGTCAGTTCCAACAAATTTATTTCCTAGTGACACAAAATCCAGAACTCAGTGCCACCGAGCGCGAGCTAGCACCACCGAACACGTCCCTTTTTAAACACATCACGGAGGTTAACGCAGATAAAGTATGGCCGCTCACACAAGGACACGATGTCCTTGTTGCCGTACTAGACTCCGGAGTGAACTACAACCATCCTGCACTTCGCCAGCAAATTTCTATCAATGCGAACGAGAGTGTTGACACGCACGATGAAGATAATGACGGCTATCCCGACAACACCGTGGGCTGGGATTTTGCCAATGGAGACCGATTTCCTTTTGATGATGCTGGCCATGGTTCTCATGTCGCAGGGTTGATCGCTTCGCAATACGCGGGCATTGCCCCTCAAGCGCAAATTCTGCCGCTGAAAATATTTGATGCTGGCGGAAGCACAGATTTGGGAACTCTTGTGGCGGCGATTTACTACTCGGTCAACCACGGCGCACACATTATCAATGCATCTCTGGAACTTGTGTCCTCGGACGATACCGATGTTAAAACGCCTTTTCCGTTTCCGCTGCTACAAGCCCTTGCCTATGCGCAAAGCCATAAAGTTTTATTTGTGGCTGCTGCAGGCAATGGTGATGCTAAAGGAGCAGGTTTTGATATTCGCCGCCGAAGCGTGTACCCGGCTTCGATCAACTTGCCAAACACAATCTCGGTGGCTGCGACCTCCATGGGTGAATTAACGACTTACTCCAACTTCAGTACGGAACTGGTGCAAGTGGCTGCGCCAGGGGGCGATCAAAAGCAGTTTATTTTTTCATTAGCTCCCGAGAATCCACTATTATTGGATTTTGTTCCACAAGCTGGCACATCTATGGCTTCGCCTATTGTGGCTGGGATTGCAGCCCTCATGCTCAGTGCCAACCCGCTCCTTCAACCGCAACAGATCAAGGAGATTTTTCTCACCACAGGCAAGGCATTGCCGAGTTTAAAAGGCAAAATCACCACCGGCTCGCTCGTGGATGCCGAACAAGCGGTGAAAAAGGCCCTCGACCTTCAGCCAGCTCTCATGTGAGGAGCGTACCACTTCGAGCCCTCCGCAGTTAGTATGGAGATACCTACGGAGATTCTATGTGCAAAATGATCCTTCTAAGTGTTTTCTTCTCGGCAAGCCTCGCGCAAGCCAAATTGTTTTCCAACTCCTACGTCAACTTCCAGCTTCCGCCCAACTGGGACTGCAAAGTGGCTGGGACAGAGTGGGTGTGCCGAAGTTCTAATAATGAACAAGCACGACAAGCCATCATTGTTCTCACCGCCAAAGAAGTGGGCCCCAACGATAACTTTGCTTATTACACGCAATATTTAAAAACACCAAAGACACCGAAACATCGCGACGGCACCGTGGCTACGCAGTCCAAAGTTCAACATTTGAACACGGTCCAAATTTCCAATCATCCATGGGTGGACGGCTTGCACTTGGGAAGCCTACTCCCCAACTTTTACTCACGTTATTTAGTGACGATTAAAAATAAAATCGCGGTACTCGTCACCTTCAGTGCCAAAAAAGAATACTACACTCAGTACAGCAAACACTTCTTCGACGCGATCAACAGCTTGCGTGTCACCGCCCAAAGTGGCGCTGACACAAAAGGTATTCGCAAAGCCGGCGATGAGTTCATGGGCGCCGTCGGCGACCAAATGGACGATAGCTGGACAGGCACAGAGGAAGGCGTCGAAAGCGCCCAGAAAAAATCCTCAGGCAGTAATATTTGGCTTTACGGCGTCGCCCTGATTCTCGCAGGCGCCGGCGCATTCTTTATGATGAAGAAGCGCAAGTAGCTGATTCTTCCATGTCCTGGTCACGAACTCCCTGAGATCGTGATCTTCGGATGATTTTAAATAAGAAAGAATGGGTTCTCTTTGATAGAGGGTTTTTGAGGGACGTTCTCGGGATTATTTCCGAGAACTCTGCGGGTTTGTGCTAATAACCAAAAAATCACTGGCTAACTTCAGAATTTCTAAAAAGCTCGCTTACTACCTCTAAACCATTCTCGTAAGCACTCTGAAATGTAGACGGGCCTTCTTCACGCGTATTTTCTGTGGCTTGCGGCACCTCTGAAGTGGCCGATTTAACGTTTTCCAGATGAAAAGAATTTTCACCGCCTAATGATAAGCTGTCTATGCTTGGTCCGTTTCCTCTAGTTACAGTACAGTTTAGTATATTTAGGTTTGTTCTGTATGTAATAGAAAGCGCATCACATGTGTAAAGTGTAATACTACCTGAAATATTGATTTCAAAACTAATTCGTCTACTGTTTATGCTTTTGTTTGCCACTCCAATAGCCGAACCTCTAAAAGTTCGCTGATATGAAAGAACTTGGACACTTTCAATACTTGGTTTTAAGCTCGCTCTTAGCTGTGACTGAACGGCAGCCATTTCTATTCCATCAAGGTTTGCGATTGGTAGCGATTGATCACCGTAGCAAAAACAAAATAAGTATGTAACCCCAACAAATAAAAAGTATTTCATAAAATCCTCGCTTTAAAATAGTAATGTATGCAAGAGAATGCCAATAAATTGAGATGCTATTATCGCTTAAAGAACCTACAGTTTTAGAATAGATGATCTAACCTATAGAATTCTTTAAGTTTTTAGTGTGAATATTTTAGCTTCCAATATTACAATAATTGCTACGTTCGTTGCCGCAAAACATGCTGAAATAGCCCGTATGCAAACAACTCGCCGCTCAATTCAGGGAGTACCACTGATTCAGCCATTCTTGAGATGAGTCGAAGACTCGACTGCTCAAAAGGATTCTCAGTTATCGACATGATGTGGAGTCACTGCCGCTACGGTAGCTATCGCAGAACGAAGTGTCATTCACCTGTATTTTACAGTGGATAATTCTTTCGCTATTGAATAGCTTACCAGCATGTTAACCCTGCAACGTCCTCGGGAAAACTTATCTGCCTCCTACTTCGAATTTATCGAGGAGATGCGGCAAATGGGTGAAAAAATTTGGGAAGGAGTCATCCCCCGACACAATGAGAGTACCGCGCAGTTTGTTCAACGCTTGCTTGATGCAGAAACAAAGCCAGCCCCAGGACTTGTTTGTGAAACAATCTATTGGGCTTGTGAGAACTCTCAAGTCGTTGGGAGAATTTCACTCCGCCACTTTCTAAATGAAAACTTAAAAGAGTTTGGTGGCCATATTGGCTATGAAGTTCGCCCCAGCAGTAGAAAACGCGGATTTGCCAAAGAAATGTTAAGACAACTTCTGCAAACCCCCAAAGCCTTTGAAATTGGTCAACTGTTATTAACCTGCGCTCCCGATAATATTGCTTCCAACAAAACAATTCTCGCCAATGGCGGCACATTAGTTAAGACCGTTTTCCTTGAAAAATTACAAAGAGATACCAACTACTATTGGATAAACCTTAACTCAATCCAAACAAATTCCTGACCACACACCAATTTGCGCTTGTTAAATTTCATCGTTAACGTACTCGTATGCTCGCATGGCCACGACAAAAAGTATTTCAATTCGTTCACTCCAACAACCTCATCTATAATCAATGTTGGGAAGATCCTCGTTTGGATCATGAAGCTTTGGAGATTTCTCACACTGACAATGTTCTTCTTATCACATCGGCTGGTTGCAACGTTCTCGACTATCTTTTAAAAAAACCAGCGCGCATCGACTCTGTAGATATGAATCCACGACAAAATGCTTTGCTCGAGCTCAAGATAGCGGCTCTTCGTCACCTCGCCTATGATGATTTTTTTCAATTGTTTGGTTATGGACAGCATGCTCAAGCTTCGACAATTTATGAAAATCATTTGCGCTCATCTCTCTCTCCTTACGCCCAAAAGTACTGGGATAAGAATATCGAGTTTTTTTCTCCCTCGGGATGGCGCTCTTCCTTTTATTATCATGGCACCTCAGGGCTCATCGCTCGGCTGATGAATCATTATGTCGACATCAAAGGCATGAAGGAACTCGTTAGCAAAGCCTTCCAAGCGCAAACTCTTCAAGAGCAAAAAGAAATTTATTTTTCCCATTTAAAACCGTTATTTTGGAATAATTTTTTACGCTGGGTCTCTCGCCGCGGAGCAACCATGTCCGCCCTCGGTGTACCGCGCTCACAGTTTTTACAAATCGAACAATACTACCAAGGTGGAATGGCCAAATTTATCGAAGACTGTCTCGAATCCGTTTTCGCGCAGCTTCCTTTAAAAGATAATTACTTTTGGCATCTTTATCTTTTCGGATCCTATTCTAAAAGCTGTTGTCCTGAATACCTCAAAGAAGAGAACTTTCCTCTCCTGCAAGAGCAACTTTCCAAAGTGCATATTCATACCTCATCGATTCTCGACTTCTTAAAAAAATCGGATCACCCTCTCCACAAGGTATCTCTGCTGGATCATATGGATTGGCTCTATCAGAACAATTCACATATTCTCGAGCAACAGTGGCAAAACCTCCTCAGCCGAACTCCGCAAGATTCACGAATTATCTGGCGCTCAGCGAGCCTGAATGTGGATTTTGTAAATCCCCTCCCCGTCAAAGTGAACCAAAAGTGGAGTTACGTGGGAGATCATCTGTCGTATGATACCGACAAAGCTCAGCGACTACACAAATCCGATCGCGTGCACACCTATGGAAGCTTTTATATTACTCAGGTTCAGCACTGATGGATTTACTGAAAGAACTCAAAACCATTTATCATCTTGCACAGCCGCGCAAAGGAAACTCACACGCTGAAAAAATGGAAAGTTTCTACAAAAACCAAGCCGAATACTATGACGTATTTCGCAAGAGACTATTACCAGATCGCACAAGCCATTTTGCTGAACTCCGCACGCATCGCCCCCGCGGCACCTGGGTCGATCTCGGCGCAGGGACAGGAATCAATCTCACACACCTCAACCAAGAATATTTTAACGATATTTTTTTAGTCGACCTATCACCATCATTACTCAAGCAAGCACAGGCGCGAACCCCTAAGGATTCTCAGACAAAAATACATGTGATCGAAGAAGACGCCTCCACATTCCAAGCGCCCCATCCGTGTCAACTGGTGACACTGTCATTTTCACTCACCATGATCCCAGATTGGATGGCCGCGATTGATAACGCCAAATCTTTGCTCGCCCCCGGCGGCCTCATCGCCATCATCGACTTCCATATCCCACACACCAACGAAAAAACACCCATTTTCAAAAAGTTCTCATCACAGACCCTCTGGCCAACCTGGTTCTCATGGGACGGTGTTTATTTAAACCGCGATCACGTAAGGTATTTGCAGAAAAATTTCGAGGCAATTTCGTATGAAGAAGGGACGCATCGATTGCCGTATCTACCGCTGTCCCAAGTTCCGTACTACAGTTTTATCGGGTGCAAGAAATAGATAGGGCTACGAAGATCCTTCGCTTGAGATAGACCTGCCTAAGCAGGCCCGCAACTTTTTTTAAAGGGCCTTGATAGCAATCGAATAAAAATCATCTTCAGCAGTAAGTAAGCCACCATCATTGTTGCCGTCAATACCCACCTTAAAGACCCGCTCATACCCTGAAACCAGTTGTAATTGGTTTATATCCACACTCAATTCTACGGGCTCCTTCACTTGCAATAGAGGTTGGGCCCCTGACACGAGAGGAACATCATAAACCGAGCCATCTCTGAATGTAACTTTAGGTGTCCCTGTTTTATCCGTCGACATAAAAACAAATTTCAATTTTTGCGCAGACGAAAGATCCACTTCGATGATCTGAATTTTATTTTTATATAAATGTACAGCATTGATTCCACTGATTGTACTTAGTTTAATTTCTGCAGATGACATTGCTGAGAAAAAAATAACTGATAAGAAAATACCATTTTTCATAATGATCCCCCTTGATACATATGTGACCATTTTATTTATTTATCAAAAGAAGGCAAGTGAATGATTACTCTGACTCAATGCTGTGGCTGATACCGTTCCGGCAGAAAAAAAATGAAGGTTAATTAGCTTCATGCTCAGGAAGGTGAAGTAGCATCAAACTCAGTTAGCTTGGGAGTTTATTCGACGAAGAATTTGGTGAAGTACACGCCGCGAACCATGGTCTGCTTGAGGTTTTTATTTAAGGCTTCGGCGATGTCATCTTTGAGTGAGAGCTTTCCTTGAATCGTGGCGATGTCCGCATACTCTTTTTGCGCAAGTATGGTCACAACCGCATCGCGCACAACCGCGGATTTTTCCTTCAGTTCGTGGAAGGAATGTTCATCGTTGAGTTCCACATTCACTTCGAGAAGAATCTTTTTGTCTTCTTCAATATTCGATAAGTTCACGGTAAAAGCGTCCAACGAGTAAATAATAGGCCGGTCATTAAAAATATGGTGATGCTCCAAATACTCTTGCGTGGACATATCGCTCTTGGCTGGCTTTTCAATAAGGGGTGCTTGCAGAGCCATAAAGGTAAAAAAGGCTCCCCCGCCGACAGCCAGAAGGTTGATTCCTAGAATTGCGAAAGTAATGATTTTCTGCATATACACTCTTATCGGACTTTCATCCCTGGACTGAAGGTCGATCCTGAAATGATCACTTGGGGAGGCAAAAAAGCGTCTCATTCTGAGAGAAACCCCGACCTTCTGATAAAAATACAGACAGAGTTTTCTCTTTTTTACATGTTCAAATCTGTTGCATGCACCTGCCATAAAGTTCAGCTATGTAGACGTCTACCAAAGGACAATACATGATACTTCTCTTCTGGCTCAGCAGCCTGGTGATGGCTGACGGCATACCTGTTTATCTTGATCCACAAACAGCTTATCAACCCTGGGGCACCGCCGAAGGGCTTTTGCAATTCCGTGGGAACCCCATGCGCAATTGGTACGGCTCGGGTCCGCTGAGCACGGACTATACCATTGCTTGGAGATACCCTGACGAATCCATGTGCGCCAACTCCGACGGAAAGCAGTGGTGCGGAAGTGGTTGGACAGGACAACCTGCTATTTGGCGCAACCCTTCGGGGAAAATGGAAGTCATCGTCGGGACCTACGATCGTAGCGTGCACTTTATCGATCTCGACACCGGCAAAGCACTCCGCCCGTCTTTTCCCACCGGCGATATTATCAAAGGCTCTGTCACCATCGACCCGGACGGGTTTCCACTTTTGTATTTTGGTTCGCGAGACAATAAATATCGCATTCTCTCACTCGCTGGCGAAGAGGCGGTGGAACTGTGGTCTTTGGAAGCGCATCAAGATGTGCCTTACACCATTTGGAACAACGACTGGGATAGCAACGGCTCTATTATTAACGATCATCTTTTTATCGGTGGCGAAAATGGTTGGTTTTATATTTGGAAACTCAATCGCAAAATGGTCAATGGACAACCCACTGTTCAGCCAGAAATCAAAGTACGCATGCAAGGATGGAATGATGATCTCTTGCGCAGCACAGGGGATCGCAACGCGAGCATCGAAAGCTCAGTCGTTGTTTATGAAAACCGCGTGTACTTTACCAATTCTGGCGGACGCATTGTCGGCTTGGATTTCAGTGAAGTGGATGCCGATTTACAGGCCAAAGTGGTTTTTGATTTCTGGGCCGGCGATGACATCGATGCCACTCCGGTGGTCGATCATGAAGGAATGCTCTATATCGCCATAGAATACGAACGCTTTTTACAGCAAGCCCGCGATGTGGGCCAATTAATTAAACTGAACCCGTATACAGAGGAAGGTGAAGATCCACTCGTCTGGAAACTCGATGTCCGTGGCGGCGATCACACCACGTCGGGTATCTGGGCCACCACGGCCATTGCACAAGATAAACTCTACGCCAGCACCCACGACGGGCGTTTGCTCGTCGTGAATATGGATGATGGCGAACTCACACAAGAATTTGAAATTGGCTTTCACGCTTGGTCTTCACCCGTGGTGATTGAGAATCGCCTGCTCGTTGGCACTTGCTCCCCGGGAGGATTTAAAATTTACGATTTACAAAATCCCTCGGCGCTGGTGGAACTCACAAGTTATCTATTACCTTCGGGAAGTTGCATTGAAAGTACACCCGCTGTATGGAACAGCGAGATCGTAGTAGGTTCTCGCGATGGTTTTATTTATAAATTTAAAGCAAAAATAGATAACAACATGACCGCGGATGCTAGTAGTACAACAAGTCCGTAAGATCGGACCACGGCATGTTTTCGTCTGCACGCAAGTAGCTGCTAATCATCTCTCTTTGCCTTTGGAAATTATAAGAGTCCATGAATGTAGCCTGTTTTGTCCAAAAGCCGTAAGTGAGCTGCAGAGATGCAGGCGGCATATTATAGCCGGTGTAGGCCCATTGATAGCGACTTCCTTTGGCTAAACGTTCCTGAGCAAATACCACAGTTTCAAGAATGATCCCATTTTCTTCAAAAGAATTATGCAGACGAAAAAGTAAAGAGGCCATACGTTGAATTCCTAAATAATGATTTGGAAAAGAATCTTCCCAGGCGTTACTTATATCCAACACCGAGATTCCAAATCCCTGCCCCACTTCGCTTTTTTGGATCTCTTGTAAAAACTCTTTCAATGCGATAACAGCATCCACCTTTGATAAATCCACTTTATAAGCCAAGTAACGTCCGCCCCGCGCTAACTGTTGCAGCTTCTCTAACTGATCTTGATTATAAATATAATTGACTGGGATAAGGCGTTCACCCGAGTGCATTCCTGCAAATGATTTGTGGTTTGTGACATTTTTCAACCACCAATCAAAGTTCTTCTTGTTGGTAATAATCGCAAAATCTTCGTCGCTGATCCAATTTTTATCATTTGCTAATTGGGCGGTGATCTTCCAATCCTGCAAATTTGGTTTTAAACGAAGACGTTGATAAGTGAGCAGATCGCCCTCAGGCGTAATACTTAAAAGCACTCGGTTGAGTTGATGAAAGCGAATAATGATAGGATCAACGTCGACAGCCACCACATAAGTGGTTGCTGATTCTTTTAAAAGAAAATCAAAAAGAACTCGCTCCGCCCCCACGCTGACAATAATGCCTTCAGGAGCTTTATCCAAAATCGATTTTGCGTGCTCTGGGTGTTCTTCATTGGGTGCTAAATAACGCGCTTCATCCCACCAAACCGTGTCATTAACTGGAAAAATATCAATACATTGAAAGAAAGCGTAAGCCGATGAATTGAAACCAAAAAAAATAAAGAGAACCAACAGAAAATGACCCACAACAACAACCCCTGAAGTGGGCTGAATATACTGTGTTGTGGTCCATACTAAAACTCATTCAGCACTTATTGTAAAAAAGAAATGACTGACAACAAAATGACCACAAGGATTCGTTTATTTAGCTCCGTAAACCGCAGTGGCAAAATTTTTATCTCCGCTGCTCAAGGTAAATGTCTTTAAAACCGAATCTCCCAGCTGATACGACCCGAGATCATAACCTGGCTGGGGGACAAACGTGGCTTTGCCATTGGCAGAGCAGTGTTGTTTTGCGTATTGCATAATGGATTTAAAATCATAGGAACTACCCAGCTGCACCACTTGATCGTTGGTATATTTAAACAAAAAACTATCAACACATGTTTCTTTCAGATTTGCCGTCACAATCTTTATGTATTTATCGCGATCTGGACGGCTATGCTCATGCGCCATACCAATCACATGTCCAAACTCATGCATGGCGATTCCCACTGTCATGCAGGTGCCCTGTGGTAATGAGTAGGTCACACTTTCATTTGTAGAAAGATTAATATATCCAGGACCTGACTTAGGTTTTCCAAAAGCAGCATAACAACCGTCGCCCGTCTTGGTAACATTCAAATAGTTAGATCCATGAGTAGCGCTGTTATAAGAAACACATTGGATTTTAGCAACGGCGGCCCACTTCTTACACGCATCACTGACAACAGTCTTTTCCTTCGTCGTAAATCCAGCTTCGTACTTTAACGGAATCACGCCATTCTTCCAATAGGTGGCGCTGACATCACTCAGATCTCGTCCGACTTTGCTGACCAGAAGCTGTCCATCCTCTTCAAAAGAATCCAACGCCTCCTCTGATAACTCGTCAGCATCAATTAACATGTCATCATCAATTAGTTTTAAATTTCGATTATCATTCTCTTCCATAGAAATAAGATTGTTTGTATCGCGGCTTTTTAAGTTGGAACAATTATTAAAAGTGAAAAGAATGAGAGATATAACGACTGAACTCAGCGCACTAAAAATTCGCATTTTTTTAATCACTGAGCCCCCTGCTCGACAAAAGTACAAAGACTTATCGGTAGCTACTGGTTTTACTAAACCTTTGTCTTCTCAAAAAAAGTGTATCGTTTAGGAATGAGACAGTTTTGTCTCAGAATAATTCGATTAATAGATCCTTCGCTCCACTCAGGACGACGGACAGCTCCGCTCACGACGACAGATTGCTATGCTCAAGACCGAGACGGAAACTTTACTTAGGAAGGTTAATTCCGTCATCCTGAGCGGAGCGAAGGATCTGTGCTTTAGTTCCAGAACTTAGGACCTTTGGGTTCTTCGCGGTTGACGACGAGCTTGAGGCGACGCTTGCCTTCGCCCCCTTTTCGAAAGCGGGACTGTTGCAGACGTGTCCAACCGAACAGAAAAATCATTCCCGACACTAAACCACCAATATGTGCCAAGTTGGCAATGGCACCAGTAAGTCCCGTGCTCAACAGACTGATGACTTCCACGCCAGCGATGATCGCTACAAAAAACTTGGCCTTGAGAGGAAAGGCTCCCATAAAATAAATCGTGCGATCGCCAAACAGTAAACCATACGCCAAAAGAATCCCAAACACCGCACCGGAAGCTCCCACCACGGGTTGCGTGTACACGATGGGTGCCATGCCTTTAAACAGTCCGACCACAGCGACACCTAACAGATAAAAAAGAGCCGCACCGATACCTGTAAAAAAATAATAAGTGAGGAAAAGTTTTTTGCCCCAACGTTGCTCCAGCTCGGTGCCAAAAAACCATAAACTCATCATATTAAAAAGCACATGCATCGGGTTGAGCGCGTGCAAAAACATGTAGGTGACCAATTGCCAAATGAAAAAGCGTTCAATCAACGTTTTGGGAATCAAACCAAAATACATGGTGATATAAGGTTCGCTGAGAATAAGGTTTTCGATGATCACCTGAAACACGATCCAAATAAACAGATTGGCAATAATTAACTTTTTAACGGCGGGACTGGGCCCAGCCATCTGAAAGGACATTGGTTGTGACATCAGTCTTCTCCATGACTCTCAGCCGGTTCGCTGAGTTCGATCAAAACTCCACCTGTAGACTTCGGATGCACAAACACCACACGACAGTTGTGCGCCCCTAAACGAGGAGTTTCGTTGATCAGTTGTACATTTTGTTTTTTTAAATGTGCAACAAGTTCATCCAAGTTATTCACCCGCAAACAAATATGATGAACCCCTGTTCCGCGTTTGTCGATAAATTTACGTATTGGGCTTTCTTCACTCGTCCCCTCGAGGAGTTCAATGTTGGCCTCATTGGCCAAAGGATAAAAACCCACCCTCACCTTTTCACTGGGAACTTCTTCGCGATCCGCTTCAGTCATCTGCAAGGCGCGATAAAATGCACCACCGGCATCCAAATCATTCACGGCAATGCCAATATGATCTAACTCAAAAGTAAATTTACTCATTTGATTTTTCCTTCAAGAGCTCTGAACGGTTTTTCTAGTTTTTTAAATGTGGTGGCCAAAGTTTCTACGACCACTTTGGTCTCGGCAATCAGCGGAAAAAAATTGGTATCCCCGACCCAACGAGGGATAATGTGATAGTGCAAATGATCAGGTATTCCAGCCCCAGCGGCGGCACCTAAATTCAACCCCACATTCAACCCTGGACATCCATAGACTTTTTTAAGGATGCTCACAGTCTCTTTTAACAAAAGATGAATCTCATTCCACTCCTGCGGCTTTAAATCTTCAATCGTACCCACGTGGCGAGCTGGCAAAAGCAACACATGCCCATTGTTATAAGGATACTTATTAAGCACCAGCATGGCGTTCTCACTCTTATAAAGCAAACCCGAGCTCGAACGCGACTTCGCCTTCAGCGACTGACAAAACACACACCCTTTGGGCCTAATAATCTTACGAACGTATTTCAACCGCTGAGGACGCTCAAAAATATCTCGTTCACTCGGCCAAATATCTTCGTTGATCTGCTTCTTCATCGTTGCCCTACCCGCTGTGATTTCTGTCTAAGCAAAAAAAAATTTTACATTCTCTCGCCGTATCTGGCGGTTATCGTGGCTTAACAAATTGACTCTTTCAATTTGCATTACCCACCTGTTCGCATGGAAAGTTTTTGAAGGGCTAAGAATTCTCCCTCTCATTTATCGACATCCGTTGAGCCGGAGGCGCTCGCGAAGCGACAACGGCATAGACATGGAGGTCGTGTCGATAAATGAGAGGGAGAATTCTTAGCCCTTCAAAAACTTCTTCCAGTAGAATGACATAGATTGGCCATAAAATAAAAAAGCCAGTGGGATTCCACTGGCTTTTTATGCGTCGCATCTGCAATGTGCAGCTCCTCAGAGAGGAATACGAGCTTAGTCTTGGTTATTACGCAATTCTTTAAGTTTATCGCCAAAAACATCACCCAGGCTCGATTTAGAGCTGGTAGATTTCGCGATGTACTCGCTGACATTGCCGTTTTCTTCGCGAAGTTTCGCTAAACGGATACTGAGACCAATTTTACGAGCATCTTGGTCGATACTGATCACTTCCGCTTTCACGACATCACCAACGTTTACAACCTCTGTAGGGCTGCCAATACGTTGTGAAGAGAGTTCGCTGATGTGGATCAAACCTTCAACTTCTGGGCTCAATTCGACAAAAGCTCCAAAATCAGCAATACGCACAACTTTTACTTCGTGTGTAGAACCGATAACGAAACTCTTCTCAACTTCTTGCCAAGGATCAGCTTCAAGTTGCTTAATACCTAAGCTGAAACGTTCATTTTCCACATCCACACCTAAAACCACCGCGCGGACTTTTTGTCCTTTGGTGAACATTTCAGAAGGATGATTTACGCGCTTCGCCCATGAGAAGTCAGAAATGTGGACGAGTCCATCGATTCCCGCTTCTTCATCAACGCCCACGAACACACCGAAATCGGTGATGGATTTAACTTCACCTTCGATGATCGTTCCGGGTTGATAGCTTTCTTTAAGATCAAGCCATGGATTAGGTTGTAATTGTTTAAGACCGAGACTGATGCGGCGGTTTTCTTGATCGATATCAAGAACCATAGCGCGCACTTCATCGCCCACGTTGTGGAGTTGTGAAGGATGTTTTACCTTCTTCGTCCAGCTCATTTCGCTGACGTGGATGAGGCCTTCAACGCCTTCACCGATTTCTACGAAAGCACCGTAATCAAGAAGACTTGTGATTTTTCCAGTGACTTGGCTACCTTTAGAGTATTTCTCTGCGGTATCCAACCAAGGATCTCTTTGGAGCTGTTTCAAGCCGAGGCTGACGCGCTCTTTTTCTTGATCATACTTAAGAACCATCACTTCGATTTCATCACCGACATTGAGAACTTCCGAAGGATGTTTAATACGTCCCCAGCTCATGTCTGTTATGTGAAGGAGTCCATCCATTCCGCCCAGATCCAAGAACGCACCGTACTCAGTGATGTTCTTAACCATACCGCGAATGACCGATCCTTCTTTCATCGCATCCATAGTTTGTGACTTCATGGACTCGCGCTCTTCTTCGAGAAGGGCACGGCGAGAAAGAACGATGTTCCCACGTTTTTTGTTAAACTTGATAACTTTGAATTTATATTTTTTGCCGATGTAAACATCCATGTTGCGCACAGGACGTAAATCAATTTGGCTACCTGGTAAGAAAGCTTTCACGCCGATATCGACGCTGAGGCCACCTTTGACTTTCGCGATCACAGTTCCTTCGATCAACTCTTGGTTTTCTGCTGCGCGAGTGATGTCATTCCATGCTTTGTACATGTCGGCTTTGTCTTTTGACAGAACGATCATGCCGTTTTCGTTTTCGATTTTATCGATGAAAACTTCAACTTCATCGCCGGGCTGAACAGAGAGTTTGCCTTCGACAAAACGGAATTCATTGATAGGGATAAGACCTTCTGATTTGTAATTGATGTCAACGAGGACGTAATCTGTCTGAACTTCGACAATTTTTCCTTTAACAATGTCACCGACTTTGTAGTCGCGATCCTGTAAAGATTGTTCAAACATCGCGCTAAACTCAGTCATAGCTGCTTTTTGTTTAGCGGCTGCGTCTTCTGAGAAAAGATCTTCGATTTGATTTTGCTGCATCTGTTTTTTAGTCATGTTTTTAGTAGCTTGCATGAGTATATTTATTCTCCCTTGCGAAAACTTCTGTGCATCTAGATTTGTTTGTTGCATTCGAGTCCTCTTCGTCCCTTAAAGAATGGCATGAGCGGTGCTTGATTGCCCCGGTGTCCACGATGTTTAAGAGATGGATCAGTTATAGAGATTTAATGCCGAAAGTCAAATCTTGGTGGGCTTTTTTCGCTCTTGGACAGCCCTCATTGCGACGGTTTAATTACACTGACATTTTATCTTTTGAGCCGCCTGGTCACAGGCTATTGCGGCGGCTTTGCCAGCTGCCATCCATTGCATTTGAAATTGCGTAATTTGCTGGTTTTCGAGGGTGTAATCCATGGTCATCTCTCCCGGAATGTTCCAACGGCCGCTTTCGATGGTGCGTCCGACCGGATACGTCTGGCGGATCATAGATAAAATACTGTTATCACTCATGTTTTTCCACTGAGTTGGTAAATCGATCGGGGTTGGAAGGCCATCCGTATCGACTTTAAAAAGACGCGGAGGCTCCTTTGCCTCCCCTCTTTGCGAGGGAGAAACCCTCAATCGATAGGGTACACCCCCATTTACGTAGTGGATCAATACCTCATCCACAGTCTTTTGCCCCCGGGAATCGCTGTTGATCCATTGATTCAGCTCTAAAAAGCCGTTGGAAAAGTATTTTTTAAAGTCGCTAGCCTCAACGCATTTCATCACAACATCCCAATCCGCCGCCGAAAAAATGGGTGCTGGTTTATTTTGAACAGCTTCAGCTGCCGAGGGATTTTGCGGCGGTGGTTGGGGGGTGGTTTCTGTAAAGGTGGGGGAAAGAATAATATCGGGAGCTTGCGGACTTGTAGTTGTTGCTGAATCCGCCGTGGCTGATTCTTTTTTTAAAAAAAGAATCCCCGCAAGTCCGATAACAACGATCACGGCGATATAAAAGAAAGGTTGGTTTCGCTTTTTACTCATCTTCCTATTCTAATAGGTCGCGCACTTTTTAGCTAGCTCACTCTTCTGATTGGTCATTCCCCAACGCGCTTCTAAAGAGTCATGGGGATTGGAAGACACCCAGCCTTTGTCAAAACCATCAACAAGTTCAAAAAGCGACATCGTTTTATTGGCGCTGATCTGCAAGGCGCAATAGTTCCCCGCCGAGCCAAAAAGAACTTGTAAAAATTTTGCCTTTACCGGCGCAGAAATTTTATCCAAGTATCCTTGCTGAGATAATTCGTTGTAGGTTTTCTGCAGATCTTCAATAGATCCCAACAAACGGCGGTCACGACTGGGCGAAGAGAGATCATCGTACTCCACGGCGTTTAAACATCTTTGCACTTTGCCGATATAATTGAGGGCATCGTTTACATAGATGATGCGATCCTGAGCCCCTTGGCAAATGGCGAACAGCTGGCGCTCGATCACTTCTTCTGCCGCTTCGTCGCGAATGCTCAGAGCGCTTTGCAGTGTTTGCGCCCACACGTTGAGGCGGATTTGATACTGCTGTTGAGAATATCCAGGAACTTCCCAAACAGCTTTCCCAATATCTTGCGGTTGGCGAAAGGCACGGAAGCCCGCATGGGACTGCTCTGTAAGCCCGTGCGGAAAAGTAAAGGCGGTGGTGGGGTACTCAAAGCGCGTAAACAATTGCGACTTTGCTGGACGCGAAGAAAAAATCAAAAAGGGAATTCCCGTGTCGCTGATATATTTGACAGTCCAACTGTGATGACTGGCGGCATCGGTGAGTAAAAAGGTCCCCGAAGTGATAGCTTTACGATTCACCGCCACAGGGTAACTGTCTGCCGGTAAAGAACGAGTGCTGATCACGCCAAAGAGATAGTTTAAAAAACTGCGTTTTTTATCCTCATCCGATTGATTGTCCCAACGTGTGATGGAGTTGGAAATCACCATAGGAGCTCCACTGGCGTCTTTGCCACCCGTAGGATCTTTGATCACAAAGGGTAACCCGTTTTCGGCAGCAAAGGCATAGCGCATGGTATAGACCGCGTCGGCACAATCCACTCGTAAGTTTTTATAGGGTCCGCGGCGCAGGTAAAAATCAGCATCCCATGCTTCATTCACCCATTGTTGGTAACGGGATTCCCAGTTGGCATCCCATTGGTAACGATTCGTCCACACCGCCGCTTGCGAATTTGTAAACGAAAAAACGCTAGGAAAAACAATCGCGAAAAAAAAGAAAACCCGGAACCCCATAAACACCCCTTTATGACTCACCGAGGAGGTAGCATTGAGAATGCGGACATACAAATCTTGTGCAGGATCTCATCTCATTTGCTGCAATTTGAGAAATTTTTTAACAATTATTTATCTACGAATTGCACATATTATAGGGGCGTTATTTTTTAAACCATGAACTGAGGCCCGAAGCTTGGAACTGCTTGCGCACTTCTTGCTCGATTTTTTCAACCACTTGCGCGAGCGCCATGCCGCTGGAATCGATCACCAGGGCGCCGTCCGCGATTTGCATGGGTGCGACTTTACGCGCGCCATCTTGAGCATCGCGTTTTTTTTGCAATTCAATCAATGAGTCCACATTGGTGTCTTCTTGCTCTAAAGAACGTCGTAGGGCTCGGCTTTCTGAATTGGCTGTGAGATAGACTTTTACAATAGCCTGAGGGAATACCACCGTGCCACAGTCACGGCCTTCGGCCACCAGCACCGTGTTCGCTGTGGCACACGCTCTCTGCAAAGACAGCAGCGCTGCTCGCACTTCGGGATATTGGCTAATACGACTCGCATGCATCCCCGTCTCTTCTTTGTTGGTTTCTTCGGTGATACGTACTTTTTTATAAAAGACACTGGTCTCTTGCGCCGTCATTTGCACGGTCCACACGGAGGAGAGCGCCAGATCTGCCAGGGCCTGATGGTTTCCTAAGTCGACCTTCTCACGCACGGCCACGGCGGCGAGTCCGCGATAAAAAGCGCCCGTAGAAACCCACACCCAACCGAATTGATTGGCCAGCTCTCGACTCACCGAGGTTTTCCCCGAAGCGGCTGGTCCGTCGATGGTAATCACCGGTCCTTGATTCATGTCAGACCTTCCCCAAACAGACGAATTCCTTCTTGCACTAATTTTTTCTGAATTTCTTTGGCGTGTTCAAAACTCGAAGTCTCCACTAAAAAATCAATGCGTGTTTCACGCACTGACAACTCCGAAGCTACACGGTCGTGCATCACATCGAGAATGTTGGCACGATTTTTTGCAAAAATATCTGTGAGGCGCGCCAGCTCACCTGGAAGATCATTCACGATCACCGAAATGCGCGTGAGGCGTCCCTTGCGACGCAGACCCGTCTCAATGACCACATTCATTGTATTCATATCGATATTGCCACCGCACAATAAAACCACCGCTTGCTCTTGCAGCGTGATTTTTTTAGCTAGCACAGCGGCGAGAGCCGCAGCTCCCGAGCCTTCAGCGATGAGTTTGTCTTTTTCCATCAAGTTCACAACAGCTTCAGCTATTTCATTGTCACTCACCGCGACGATTTTATCGACGTACGGCTTAATGTACGTTTCGAACATTTCTTTGCTGGGTCTTTTCACCGCGATACCATCGGCGATCGTGCTCACTTGTGATTTGAGAACCGGTTGACGGTTTTCTTTAAGATCTTTCATTCCTTGTGTTTGGTCGGTCACTACGCCAATCACTTCGCATTGGGGATTTAATTGTTTCATCACAAAAGCAATGCCACCAATCAAACCGCCACCACCAATGGGCACGATGATTTGTTTGAGGTTTTTAAGATCTTCTAAAATTTCTAGAGCAATTGTGCCTTGGCCAGCGATCACTTGGGAATCTTGATAGGGATGAATAAAAACTTGCCCCTCTTTTTGTGAAATTTCCCGAGCTTTCTCATAAGCCTGATCGTAATATTCGCCCGACAGTATCACTTGTGCACCATATTTTTGGGTCGCCGCCACTTTGATGAGCGGCGCCGTCTCAGGCATCACGATGGTGGCTCGAATGCCGCTGAGCTGAGCCCCATAGGCCACACCCTGTGCATGATTTCCAGCCGACGAGGCAATCACACCTTTTTGTTTTTCTTCGTTGGATAAAAAGCGCAGGCGATTGAGTGCCCCACGAATTTTAAAACTTCCGGTCACTTGTAAATTTTCACATTTATATAAAACATCACCCGGTAGACTGCGGGCTTTGCGAAGAGGAGTTTTTTCTATATGTGGCTTAAGATATTCCCTCGCATCTTGCACCATTTTTAAATCAATCTGTAATGGATTCTGCGAACTCATGATCTCCTCGAGTGTCCTAGATGGAATAAATCTCAAGCAAACTTGCGACCTTCAGACTCGCCCCACCAATCAGAAAACCATTGACCTCTTTCACCGAATCAATGTCACGCGCATTTTGTGAATTGACGCTGCCGCCATAAAGAAGCGGTATGTTCTCTCCAGAGTTGCCTCTTTTTTGAACGAGAAGTTGGCGTAAAAAAGTATGCACTTCTGCAATTTCAGCGACCGTCGGAACAAGCCCTGTGCCGATGGCCCAAACAGGCTCATAAGCGAATGCTATAGGTTTATCTGTCAGCGCCAAGGCCAACGCCTCTGTCATCTGTCGTTGAACAACCGCCAAAGTTTCTTTGGCTAAACGCTGTTTTTCTGTTTCGCCGATACAAACCATCGGAATCAAACCTGCCTCTTGAATGGCTTTTACTTTTTTGGCGACATCTGCATCGGTCTCACCAAAAAGCGTGCGGCGCTCACTGTGCCCGACCAGACAGAATTGACAACCATAGGACGCTAAGAGCGGCGCTGAAATTTCGCCGGTGAAAGCTCCCGACGGCTGACTCAGACAGTTTTGTCCACCATATGCAATGGGGGATGGTAAATGTGCTTCTTGAAATTGCGATAGACTCAACGCTGTAGGAAAAAAAATAATATCGCGATGATCTCGCGCTTGAAATTTTTCTTTAAATTCGCGTAAAAATTCGGCCGTCTCCGTAGACGTTTTGTTCATCTTCCAGTTGGCGGCGACAAGAAACCGATTCACGCTAAAGCGGCAAGACCTGGAAGAGTCTGCCCCTCCATAAATTCCAAACTGGCTCCACCGCCGGTGGAAATATGTCCCACCTGGGCTGCAAAACCCGACTCCACCATCGCAGCGGCAGAATCTCCGCCCCCCACCACCGAGTATCCATCGGATTCGGCAATGGCTTTGGCGATAGCAAATGAACCTTTATTAAAAGGCGGTGTTTCATAAACACCCATGGGTCCATTCCAAAAAATAGTTTTAGCTTCCGCTATGGTTTGCGAAAATAATTGAATCGTTTTAGGTCCGATATCCACGCCCAACCAACCCACTTCAATGGTCGTTACTGTTTTGGCTTGATCAACGGCATCAAGAGCTGTGGTCACAACATGATCTACAGGCAAAAGAATTTTTTTGTTACGCGCTTCCATTCGCTCTAACAACATCCGAGCGTAATCTACTTGTTTTTCTTCCACCAAAGATTTGCCCACCGGCACACCTTGAGCTTTGAGAAAAGTGTAAGCCATGGCGCCACCGACAATAATGCTTTCGGCTTTATCAATAAAATTTTCGATCACCGGAATCTTGTCACTGACTTTACTGCCACCGAGAATAAGCACAAAGGGCGCCTCTGGTTTTTCACGCACTGTTGTTAAAGCGTTCACTTCTTTTTCGATCAAAAAGCCAGCCGCTTTGTTTTTCATAGCGCGTGGAAGAGCGTCGATGCTGGCATGGGAACGGTGACAACTGCCAAACGCATCGTTGACATAAACATCTATGTAGCGCGCCCATTTTTGCGCGAGTGTTGGCGAATTGGCCTCTTCCCCTTTATCAAAACGTAAATTTTCTAAAAGAATAATTTTATTAAATTTACCCTCAGCCAACAATCCACGAGGGGCATCGGAATCGGGCGATTCGACTAAAAACACTTCGCGTTTGAGCTTTTGCGCTAAATCTTCGGCCACTGGCTCTAACGTGAATTTCGCACGGTCCTCTGCACCATCCCCTTTGGGGCGTCCCATGTGCGAAGCAAGAACCACTCTCGCTCCTTGATCCAACAAAAATTGAATCGACGGCAAAGCCTCACGGATTCTTGTATCATCGAGAATCTTGCCGTTTTTAATCGGCACATTGAGGTCAAGACGAAGAAAAACCTTTTTGTCTTTGAGGTCTGTCATGTCTTTTAGAAATTTCATTAGTTACCTATTTTCTGAACAGAGTTCATGTAAAGCAACAAATCCACCATGCGCATGGAAAATCCGTATTCGTTATCGTACCAAGCCATGACTTTCATAAAATTTTTGTCCAGAGCTACCGTGCAAGGAAGGTCGACAATGGAACTGTGTGGGTTGCCGTTAAAATCGATACTTACTAATTCTTGGGATTCGCAAGCCATCACACCTTTGAGTTCGCCCTGTGACGCTTTGATAAATGCCTGGTTCACTTCTTCCACGGTTGCACCCTTGGTCAAAAGCACGTTGAGATCTACGAGGCTCACGTTCGGAGTCGGCACGCGTACGGAGACTCCGTGAATTTTTCCTTTGAGCTCCGGTAACACCTCACCGACAGCCTTCGCTGCACCGGTGGTTGTCGGGATCATCGACGTGGACGCTGTGCGCGCACGACGAGGATCCGAATGATAGCTGTCTAAAATGCGTTGATCGTTGGTAAAAGCATGTACAGTTGTCATCAGTGCTTTTTCGATTCCAAAAGTTTCATTAAGAACTTTGGCTACGGGTGCCAAGCAGTTGGTTGTGCACGAAGCGTTGCTCACGACGTTGTGGAGCTCGGGATTGTATTTTTTATGATTAATTCCGTAAACAAACGTAGCATCCACTTTGGCCGGAGAAGAAACGATCACTTTTTTTGCACCCGCTTGAAAATGTCCTTGATTCTCAGCGGTATCTTTAAAAGCTCCCGTGCATTCAAAGACCACATCGACGCCCCATTTTTTCCAAGGAATTTGCGCGGGATCTTTTTCTGCTGAGAAAGGGATTTTTTTTCCATCGACGATGAGATTTGTTTCGTCGGCGGAAACATTTCTGGGATAAATGCCATGGGTGCTATCGTACTTTAAGAAATGGGCTTGTTCTTGCGGAGTCCCCGAGGAATTATTAATGCCAACAATTTCTACTTTATCAAAAGCTGCGCGAAACAAAATGCGACCAATTCGACCAAAACCATTAATACCAACGCGTACTTTGGACACTCTATCTCCTTTGACTTTGAGAGTTTACGATGCCCAGGTTTTATTCTAGCAGGGCGCGCCTGTCCATTGATTTTTAAGGAGAATTTTGAATGTGTCCCTGGGCATTTTATCTAGATATTGTCGAGTGGAAGCTTGGGAAACATCAGACGTGCATTGGACACCATTTGCTTTGCAAAATCCTGAAGCTCCATTTTTTTGAGCTCCGCCATGAATTTCGCGGTGTAAACTACGTAATAGGAAGAATTTTTCACCCCGCGGAACGGTGACGGGGTTAAAAAAGGTGCGTCCGTTTCCACATGCATGCGGTCCACCGGCACCCACTCTGCAACCGCTCTTAATGACTGCGCATTCTTGAATGTAACTATGCCACTAAAAGATATATTGTAACCCAACTTAAGGCACTCTTCGGCCAACCATTGCGACCCGGTGAAACAATGAATGAGGCCTTTGACTCGTCCCGCAAAATTCTTGAGCAGAGCCACGGTGTCCTCTTCCGCGTCGCGCGTATGGATTTCCACGGGAAGCTGCAGGCGTTGCGCAAGGTCCAACTGTTTTTCAAAGGCGATTTTTTGTTCTTCCGGTGTGGAATTTTTATAATAATAATCCAAGCCCATTTCGCCGAGAGCCACGACGTATTTTTCGGGACCCTTCGCCAAAATCCACTGTTCGATTTCGGGCGTGTAGAGTTTGGCTTCATGCGGATGGATGCCCAGCGTGCATGTCACATCTGGGTAATGTTTTTGTGCCAAAGCATAGACCACTTCTAAATCCTGCGGTTCTGTGCCGATGGTGACAATTCTTTTCACACCCGCTGCTTGAGCTTTGCGCAACGAAACTTCTGGGGCTTCTTCGAGAAAATTAAGATGCGCATGCACATCTAACCACGGACCTATTTTCAGATACGGTTCTTTGGCAATTTCGGTTTCAAAGTCCACTGGCATAAGACATCTCCTACAATTGATAGCCCCACTGATCTAGCAGTAGACTACGATCCACATTGGCGCTTAAATCTTGACGAAATTGTAGCACTTGGTCCATCAAATGGGGAATATTTCTCTGCGCTGCAAATTTTTCGAGAAATGGCAAAACATCCACATTGTACGTGCTTTCACTCGAGCCCGCTTGTAAACGCAAAGAATCACACAAATAAGTCATCCATGAATGAATCACAAAATCTGCCGTGTCGGCTGTGCCCAAGTATCCCTGCACCTCTTCGTAAATTGCCGGCGTTTGAGGACTGTGTAAAAAATTAATCGCCGCTTTGCGGATAGTTTGCCACTCGTCGCTCACCACTTTTTGGGCCAAACTCGCCCGACCAAAACTCCAACGCATCTGCCAAGGCTGCAAATCGGGAACAATTTTTTGTAATTCGCCTTCAGCGAGTGGTGAAAAATGCACGACTTGGCAGCGCGAACGCAAGGTTGGCAACACTTGCGACAAATTGGAGGTGATCAAAATAAAATGCAGACCCGGCGGTGGCTCCTCGAGAGTTTTCAGCAAAGCATTGGCAGCTTGAATGGTGATCTTTTCAATTTGATTGATGATCACAAATCGATGAGTGACCCACGACTTTAAAGAAGAAAATTGCAAAATATCGCGGATGGCTTCGATTTTGATTTTATCATTCTGTAAATCGACGATTTGTAAAAAGACATCGGTATTTTGTGTCATCTTTAAACAGGGTTCACAGCTTCCACATGCCGGACGCTGTGCACAGTTCAACTCTTGCACCAACGCTGTGGCCATTCTCTTTTTGCCAATGCCTTCCGCACCACTAAAAATCACCGCCGAAGGAAAACGCTCACGGCGAATCGCTTCACGAAATAATTTTTTCTGCGCGTCGTGGCCAAAAATAGAATCTAAGAGTCGAGCCATTTTTTGCTCCGAAAATATTCAAGTACTTGCGAGAAAAGCTCATCTGGATTTTTCTGACCATCGAGAACTAACCAGCTTTGCGGATTTTCCTGCGCTTGAGCTAAATAACCCTGCCGCACTTTTTCGTGAAACGTGCGATTCTCCTGCTCCATACGATCTTTATTTTCACCGTTGCTTAGCACACGTTTCTGAACACGTTTTTCGCTCTCATCCACAGAAATATCGATGTAAATAACTAAATCGGGCACAAGCCCGGCGCAGGCATAGTTGTTTAACCATTGGATATCTTGGCGCTCCAATCCCCGTGCGAAACACTGAAAAGCCACGGTACTGGAATAAAAACGATCACTCAAAACCCATATGTCCTTGCTGAGAGCCGGACGAATTTTTTCGTGAACTAACTGCGCTCGCGAAGCCTGATAAAGCAGGACTTCGGTCCGCGCGGCGGGTGACCAGTGGGGATCTAAAATCAGATGTCGAATTTTCTCACCGAGATCCGTTCCGCCAGGATCGCGAATAAAGCAGGTCTCGCGTTTTTGCTGCTGTAAATAGGTCTGGACTTTCTGGATCAAGGTCGACTTGCCAGCGCCATCAAGCCCTTCAAATACAAAAAATTTCATAAACGTTCCTCGGTGGTTCTACAGATAGCACAGAGGGTTTGTTTAAACAAACCCAGCCTTCTCAAATGCACTTAATTCTCCCATAAATTCTGCCGATAGGAAGATCATGGAAAACGAGAAAATACGCATAGCTATCGCCGATACGAACGTGACCACAACACGTAAACTTGGGACCTTTTTGCAAGACAGTGGATTTGAGGTCTACACACTTCACGATGGTCTCCAATTGGGCGACCGGCTTTTGGAAATTAAGCCCCATTTTGTTATTATCGATATGACCATGCCCGATTTTCCAGCTCTCAAATGTCTTAATTTTTTACAAGAGCATAATATGCTCGAAAACGACTCTGTGCGTGTTCTTGTGATGTCGCAACATAACGCCAAGCAAAACGTTGATACCTGCCTCAAAAATGGCGCTCACGATTACATAGTAAAACCCGTTAACCCGATGGATCTTCTCACCCGTATTGCGCTCCACTTGCAGGCACGTCGTCGTCTTCGACAAGAAGAGCAACAGAAATCATTAGAGGTGCAACAAGCTAGTTATTATTTAGATCTGGCAGAGCTGTTGATGAAAACCATCAGCGTGAGAACCTCGACTCATCAAATTCACTTTCAACTTTTGCGCATGGTTTCGATCGCTCTTGGTGCTGTTCGTGTATCGCTGATCAAGTTGGGTGAACAGCCGACGGTGATTGCTTCCAGCGACAATGATAAATTTACGCAATTCGCTCTTCAAGTGCAAAAGTACCCTGAGATTGACTACGTTCAACGTACAGAGAAACCACTTTATATTGAAAGTATTAAAGACGATGCCATGATGTCTTTTATTAAAGACCAAATGAAGTCGATCTACTTTAACTCGATGATTGTTCTCCCCATTTTTTGCGATGGCAATCTTCAGGGCATCCTTTCCGCGCGTCTGACTGAATCCGCCAATCTGAATAGCGCCGATGCTAAGCTTTGCCAAATTGCCGCGCAAACCATTGGAAGCTACTGGCAATTAAGCAAACCTCGCGAACTTCGCACCGCAGCATAACCCAAGCTTCTCGGTCTCTCTGCCGAGAAGTATTTGCTCTCCAGCATCACACCCCATATATACTAGTGCTTGTTTATTTTTGGCTGATCATTTTTCAGGAGTCATTATGGCGACCACACTTGCTGTTATCCACATCGTTGTTTGTGTATTTCTTATTTTACTCATCATGATCCAAGATCCCAAAGGTGGTGGCTCAGGTCTTTTCAGCGGCGGCGGATCTAATTCTATTTTGGGAACGTCGGGTGGAGCAGACTTTTTAACCAAAGCCACACGTTATATGGCGATCGCTTTTGGAACTCTCTGTGTCGCACTCACCATTTTTACCAAACCGACAAAGTCGGGCGTTTTTTCAAATACAGTTTTACCACCGACAGCGCCCATCACAGCCCCTGTGGAGACAACTCCTACAGCTAAAGATGCCGCACCTGCGGCGACAGAAGCTCCCGCCGCTCCGGCAGCTGCGACTCCTGCCACTCCAGAAAAAAAATAATCTCTATGTTAAAACGACCCTGGATACCTCTCCTCGTCGTCACCCTCCTTTTGGGAGGGTTGCTTCTGACTTCTCCAGAAACTTTTGAGTCCTGGTTGGCCCGCAAGGACCACTCAGGCATCTTGGTGGTTTCGGATATCTACGGCAAAGTGGAAAAACGTTTTGCCTCAGATCCTACATTGAGCGTGTTGACTGCGCAAACACCCCTCAAATCGGGTGATATTGTTATCACTCATCAGGACAGCAAAGTTCTACTGCAATTTTCTACGGCGTTTTGGCTAATGCCTTTTTCCAAAATGGAATTTATCCTCGATGGTGAGCAATGGCAGGGTCACCTGCTTTATGGCGAAGTGAAAAAGATTGAGACTGTCATTAACAACTCGCGTCCATCTATTCTATTAAGTTATCAAGGGCAAACCATCACGGACACCGAATTCTCCTCCACCCGCGAAGTGATCGAAGCTCCCCTTGTCAGCACCAATGATGAAAAATTCCAAGAGTTGGAAGAAAAAGAAAACTCGCCACAAACTTTGATCGAAAAACAAATTTTCCAAACGCTACAACTTCACCGTAAATTCTTTCAAACTTGTTTTGTGCGTCTTTATAAAACGCAATTGGGAAAAGTGAATGGCGGCGAGACTCTTTTTGACCTACTCATCGATGTGAATGGCTCTATCGAATCCGCCAAAGTCATGCGTAGTGATATTGACGACAAAGAGTATCATCAATGCCTGCAATCTGTTTTTGCACGGATGCGCTTTAAGAACTTTAGCGCCAAGGAACCACTTCATGCGCTGTTCCCTATTTTCGTAGAAATGCCCACAGGTAATTAAGACATTCTGGAGATCCTTCGCATTTACCTGTAGTCGTGGAAATAATCAATGCGATCAGGAACCCACGGTTCGTGGACGCCTGAAATTTCGAAAACTTTTTCTCCCACATCAGAGATGATCTTGGCTGGAGAAACGGACGGCGTATAGTCGGCATGAACGAGTCCCGATTCTACGAGCGAAGGAAACAGTCGTAAAAACGTTTGTTCACCAATCACATGCCGACGAATCAGATCATCTAAAGATCTTTGCAACTCGTCCACAGTGTAACCGTAGTTGAGGAAAAGATCTTTTCCGACACGCAGAACATGCTCGATGTCTAAACGGTGATCTTGGAAAAGATCTAAGGCTATTTGCAAAGAATTGTAGGACGGCAACATTCTGCGCCCAAACTTCATATAATATTCAGGATCTGTATCTATCGCTAAGTTGATATAGATTTTCTCCACAGGGTCTGAAGCGCCGATTTGCGCCTGTGTCGATGCTATTCGCTGGATCTGCTCTGAACTCACTTGGAATGATTTAAGAATGGACTCACCCTCTTCACCTGTCACGCGATGTGCGCAGAAATCAGAATACAGAGAATAGATCACAGCGTCTGTCTCGCTATCATCGCCCCACAACACTTGCGAGACTTGCTGTTTTAATAAGGTACGCAAATACATCAGTGCTGTGACCTTATAACCGACGTGTTGTTTTAATTTCCAAAAACGTCCCGGCCAAAGATTTCTAAGATTGTCTTTAAAAAAAATCCCTAGGGGCAAAATCTCATCGCTCTGTAATTTTTCGCGAATCTTTTTTTCCATTTGCGGCGGCGAAGCTGTTATAAAAAAAATCGGAAAGACGGAATCCTTACCGTGCTTTTGCTGCCAAAATTGTTTGAGGGAATTCACCAGAGTCGCAGTGCCCGGCACATTGTTGCGATGATAATTATCGGCAAACGAGGCGCGAAATATATCTTTGAGAGATTGCCAGTGAGTGTCTAGATACGTTTTATCCAGATCCCAGACGTACACTTCATCAAATTGGCCATAATCAGAAACCGGCGAGTAACTAAAAAAAACCACATCACCGATGATTTGCACTTGGCGCTTTTTTTCGTTTTTCTTCTCGTCTTTATTTTTATCTAATTTGCCGTTTTCAGCCTTCATAAATGTAAGCATAACTTACATCGCAAAAATTCCCAAGGGATTCTGGCTTAGGGCATAGGCTCATTTTGACATAGTGCTAAATGAGCATATGCCCTAGGCAGTTCTCTTTTTTTTCTGTAGGGATATACGTAACCACTGCGGCATTTGCTCCAACGGCAAGACATGATCTGCTGCCCCTAATTCCACGGCGACCTTTGGCATCCCGTAGACCACACAGCTCTCTTTATCTTGTGCAGCGGTCAAGGCACCACTCTTCTTCAGCTTTAAGAGCCCCTGAGCGCCGTCACTCCCCATACCGGTGAGCAGAAGCGCGAGAACGGTTCTGCCCGTCACCTCCTGAGCTACGGATTCAAAAAGGACATCCACGGAGGGACGATGGCGATTGACCGGTGGAGCCTCATAAACTTTGAGAACCCACTCCCCCGCTTTTGTCATCACACGGGTATGCAAACCGCCAGGTGCAACATAGACGGTGTTCGCCCTGATCACCATGCCATTGGCAGCTTCCACCACATGAAACGGGCAAAGTTGATTGAGACGATCGGCAAACGCTTTAGAAAATGAGGCAGGAATATGTTGGACCAATAGAATGGGCGGAATCTCTTTGGGTAAATGCGCCAGGATTGACGCCACCGCCTCAGTCCCGCCGGTCGATGCGCCCATCACAATCATGGCACGACTGTCCATCTCTCCTGTCAACAAAGGCTCAGGAATCTTCACATTTTTTTTGATTTTCACTTTGGCGATAGAAACGGTTCTGATCTTTTCCAGCACTTCGACCGCAAAGCTGTCCAAATGTTCCATCGTCGGTTTTTGAATATAATCCACGGCTCCGGCTTCGAGGGCATCGAGAACAAATGGACCATCTTGCAAACTCAGTGAAGAAATAATGAGCGAAGGAATCGGTGTTTCTGGCATAATTTTCTTAAGTAGACTCACGCCGTCTGTCGGGTTCATGTGAATATCGACCGTAAGTACATCAGGATTGTATTTACGAATGGCTTTTTCCACATCCAGAGGATTTGCCACAGCCCCCACCACCTCAATGTCAGGTGCACGACTTAAAAGGCGCTTCAGGAGTGTATGGATTGTCAGCGAGTCATCGATTATTAACACCTTGATTTTATGTTGCTGAGCTTCTGGTTGCGGGCTTTGATAAACAAGTTGGCTGAGAATTTTGACGCGCAAACGTCCACTCTCAGGATAATAGAAAAAATCTTTTTCTATAGTTTGTGGATCCAATAAATGAACGCTCCCCCATTTTGTTTCATTAAAGAAGGGGTGATCGTGAAACTCGAGAGGTAGAATACTTTTAATGGTACAGCTCTCACTTGGAAATCCTCTTTTTTCCATCTCATGGTTTAAAAAGTCTATTTCTTTTTGAAAATCTGTGACTTCGGCATTGAAATAGAAAAAAGAAAGTTTTTTATGTGCATTAAAGCCACAAATAAAAAAACCATTGTCTATAGATCCACTATGGACATGGTCGTCCCCGGAAAAATAGAAATGTTTTTCGATAAGTCGAAGTGGTTTCACGCTGCGGCTTTCTTTTTATCAAGAAACATTTGGCGATTCGAGTGGTAAAACAAACTCATATAAGGACAAATTTCTTTGGCAATTTTTTTGAGTTTTCTGTAGTTGGATTTTCCTTGGAGGACGCTCACCTCTTCAAGATACAGAGCACGATTTGCTATAGAGGGGAGTAATTTTAAAACTACCATATCTGGTGTATCACCCAAAACAAATAAATGCTGAGTCATTTTTTGATCGATAATTTTTTGTACTTTATCGTAGGACTCAAATGTGCCTATATAAACATTCCCTGGCATAAATACAGATGTCTTATCTACAGCATAAACGCCTTTACCAGGAATCTGAGTTTTATCAATCAAGAGTGACAAAAAAGAATCAGCGCCATGTAGTAGAATCACCACAGCCGAATGCAAATTGCTGGACGAACTGATCATAGATTTAATTTTTTGCAAATCTCCAAGTCCGCCCACACAAACTCTGATGCAGTCCACAGGTCCTACGGAATGGAATTCTTTTTGGAAGGACTTAACCAGTTGCAATTGTGCCTCTTGCTGATGTCTTTGTTCTTTGTACTCCACAGCACAGCGTAATTTAGTTCTCAACTCATCAGCTTTATCATTAAGAGTCGCCAATGAAGGTTTTTCAATAAAATCCATTGCTCCAAGCTCAAGACTTTGGATTCCAAACTCCATATCTTCACGACTGACGGAACTCACCATCACGACCGGCGGATGAAACTCATTGTAATACTTGCGCAAATATTCCACCCCGTTGAGTTCTGGCATATGAATATCCAACGTGATAATATCTGGACTGAATTTTTTTACCATCTCATGGGCGTCTTCACCATTGACGGCAGTCCCCACCACCACAAAATTGTATTCTGCTGTAAAAATCTTTTTTAACAGCGACAAAATGACTGGAGAATCATCAACACATAATACTCGAATCTTTTTCTTTTCATCGGGACTGGACATGACCGCAGCGGGCTCTGTCAATGCATTTACAACCTCGGGAACAAGAGCGGGACTGTTTGCCGCAGGAGCGGCATTACCCTCAAAACCTTTATGACCCAATGTTTTTTTCTGTGCCTTTTTAACATAAACAGAGGCTCCCACCTGCTCGATAGGTAAAGTGATCCCATTGAGCGTTTCGGACAAACCAAGGAATAAATATCCTTTTGGCGAAAGCAGCTGTAATAAGTTTTTGCTCACATTAGAAATTTGTTCAGGACTGAAATAAATAAAAACATTACGGCAGAAAATAAGATGGAACGTTTGTCCCATGAGGAGATTCATATCAAACAAATTGGAAGTCACAAACTGGCAGCGCTGCTTGATTGGTTCTTTTATACGAACATAGTTGGCAATGTCACCTGTGCCTTTTTGCCAATGATTGGCCGAATAGATCGTAGGGATTTCTTTAATTTGCTCAAAGCGATAAACCCCATTTTTGGCCAATTTAATACAATCTATGTCGATATCTGTGCCAAGAATTTCATAACTGAGATCGGGAGCCATCATTGCCAAATGATAATCTAAAAAAAGTGCGAGGGAATAGACCTCTTGTCCCTGGCTACACGCGGCTGACCAAATACGTATTTTGTTCTGTTTTTGCGCACGAACATCATCAATCACTTGGCGCAAACCTTCTTTTAAAAGAAATTCAAAGTGATAAAACTCTCTAAAAAAGAAAGTGTGATGGGTTGTTAGCAAAGAGACTAAAATTTTAGATTCTGTAGAAAAATTATCCTTCAGATAGGTAAGATAATCTTTGATTTCTTTTAATCCAAGTTCAATCATGCGTTTGAACAAGCGCGATTGAATCATGCCCGACTGCTTGTCTAAAAATTGCACGCCTGTCAGCTGCAACATGATCTCAGAAATTTCTTTCATATCCTCAGGCCGAACCTGATTTATTTTGTCATCACTCATCTTATACGTCCTTAAAACGTGGATCGTCATGTTCAGGCACTTGCTCCGTGTCTGTCATGGCGAAATGGCCAGAGGATTCTACTTTTTGAATTTCTATTTTGGGGAACTCAACAATGTTCGAGACCTTATTTGTAGACTTAGCGACTTGGTTCGCCGGCCTTGATGACAGTTGGACGTGAGTGCCATTCACAATTTCATGTAACTGATCTACATAGGACAAGGTCGATTGTGTTTGCGAATCCAATTGCACGGCCGCACTTGCTGTTTGCTGAGAAGTGATCGCATTCGAATGAGTGACATGATCTAATTGATTGATCGCACGCGTGATTTCAGAAATGCCTTGCGACTGCTCTTGCGAAGCTGTCGAGATCTCCTCAACCATATTATTCAAATGGGTAACATGCTGAACAACCTCTTCGAGCACGTCTCCACAGGCTCTAGCAACTAAAGACCCCGCCTCCACCTTTTTTCGACCTTGGCTGATCAAAGCATCTACCTTTTCGCGGGTGTTATTGACGATGCCTTCCACTTTCTTAATACTTTGTTCCAACATACCTGAAATTTCTTTGGCTGCATTACCACTCATTTGCGCCAGACTTCCTACTTCTTCAGCGACGACCGCAAAACCCTTGCCATGCTCTCCGGCCCGCGCGGCTTCCACCGAGGCATTAAAAGAGAGAAGTTTTGTTTGGAAAACGATATCATTAATGACTTTTGTTTTTTGACCAATTTCAGAAATGACTTTTACAATTTCTGAAAATTCTTTATGACTCTCATCGATTGCCCTCATGATCGATGCATGACTTTGATGGATGTCATCAATCGCCGTCATCATTTCTTCCACAGAAACCTTGCCCTGTGTGGCCACGTTGCGACTCTTTTGCGCTACTTCACGGGAACGTTGCGCGCTCTCCGCACTCTTCTTAATCATAGCATTCATTTCTTCGATAGAGGCGGCCGTTTCCTGAAGCGCCGACGCTTGCTCTGTCGTTGCCTGAGCGAGGCGACTGGCAGCATCACTGATGTCTTTGACAGATTCACGCATTTGTTGAGCTTCGGAAAAGAGCTGCATAATAATACGCGAGAACTGTTGTCCTGTGCGTGTCACGAACAAAAAACTATAGAGTGCCGAACACACCAGACCGAGTGCCGTGAACCACAACAGCGAGTGACTGATAACGTCGCGCGTTTGACTTAATAAATATCCACATAACAGCGCCGAAATTAAATTCAGTCCAATGGTCATCACGAGAAGTTTTTGTTTGAGTGTTCTATTTGTCTTCATAATCTTTTCTCCAACTTGTCCGTACTACTTTTCTATGCAGCTTTCTCTAATTTTTTCATCACATCTTGATCCGCTAAATCCAATGCTTTAAAAACATCAATTAAAATGATCAATTCATTCTCCTGACCAAAAACTCCATGAATATATTCGGTGGAGTTGGTCGCTTCAATTTGCGGTTTAGGCTTAATTTCACCCTCGTTGAGCACAAACACGCTTTCGACCGAGTTCACAACAATCCCAATGCAGTAAGCGCCCTTTTCACAAATGATCACAGTCGTTTCGGCATTGAAATCGCTCTTAATACCCAGTTTCGAACGTAAATCGATAATCGAAATAATTTGTCCACGCAGATTCATCATACCTAAAAAATATTTGGGTGTATGAGGAAGAGATGTGACTTCGGGAAGTGCAATCACTTCCTTCACCATCAGCAAAGGAATGGCATAATTTTCCTCATGAAGCATAAACTTTAAATAAGATGCTGTTGATGGTTTTTCGCTATCTTCATTCATAATGCTTTCCTCGCAGGTTCATGGGTTCTTCGCGACGATTCTCCCTGCCGCGCCAATTCATAAAGGTCCAAGATCAATGCCGCCTTGCCATCGCCAAGAATAGCTCCGCCGGCAACACCCTTCATGTTTTTGACTTCTTGTCCTAGATTTTTAATAACAATTTGATGTTGGCCAATAATATCGTCCACTTCCAGTGCAAATGTGGTCGTTTCGGAACGAATAACGAGTGCCATACCACCATGATTTTTGCTTCTTACTAAACTCGGTTTTAGAAACAACAAATCCGAAAGTTTTAAGAGCGGCATCTCTTCGGAGCGCAAACGAAGAACGCGTCCCAAACCAGAAACCTTGCGAACCATGGATGGCTCGACTTGTAGCGATTCGTGAATATGTGCTAGCGGAACAATGTATTTTTCATTCGCTGCAGAAACAATCATACCTTCGATAATCGCTAAGGTGAGTGGTAATTCAATATGAAAGAGCGTTCCCATGCCTGGTTGACTGGTTAATGTGATACGTCCACGCAATATTTTTTCGATATTGGTTTTAACAACGTCCATGCCAACACCACGTCCTGATATGTCGCTCACATTTTCTTTGGTAGAAAAGCCAGCTCTAAAAATTAAACACTGCGCCTCTTCATCAGAAAGCACATCGGTCTCTTTTATCAGGCCTTTTTCTATAGCTTTTTTGCGTAGCAACTGGGAGTCCAAACCTCGGCCATCATCTCGAACTTGCAAAATAATTTTCCCCGACGAGTGATAAGCCTTTAAATAGATTCGTCCGCGACGTGACTTTCCTGCCTCTTCGCGCTCTTCCGGCATCTCAATTCCATGATCAATGGCATTGCGAATGAGATGAACCAATGGGTCACTGAGGTTTTCGATCACCGTCTTGTCAATTTCTGTTTCTTCACCTTCGACTAGCAATTGGACTTCTTTTCCTAGCTTTGCTGACGAATCACGGACAATTCTTTGCATTTTTTGAAATGTTTGTTTGAGAGCCATCATCCGCAAACCCATGGAAATGTCTTGAATATCTTTGGTGATTTTTCCTAATTGCGTGATCGTTTTGGTTAAAAGCGGCGAGATGATGTCTTGTTTATGCTGATTGAGTACGCTTTGTAGAATGACCAGCTCACCCACATTATTCATTAATTTTTCCAATCGCGGAATTGAAACCCGGATGGTCTCATCTAGCTGCGCGCCTGTACTTTCTTGTTGCGACAAAGATGCGTTGGCATCGAACACCAATTGTAAAAGCTGAGCATCATCGAGGGTGACCTCTAAAGGTTCCTCAAAACGCAAGCGCGATAAGAGCTCTTCACTGTTGATCTGCTCATTCAAGTTATTGGTCAACTTTTTAATCCATATTTTTAAATGGTCATTGCAGTCTAAAAGAAGCGTAGCGATGGTTTCTGAAAGCTGAACTTTATGTGATTTTAGTTGCATGAGGAAAGTTTCAAATTCGTGAACGAACTCTCCAAGTTGTGAAAATCCAACCGCCTTAGCGCTCCCTTTGAGATTGTGCGCCAAACGGAAAATTTGATCGAGCATTCCAGCATCTTGATGGTTTTTTTCTAATAATAAAAAACACGTCTCAGTGTCCTGAAGCATCTGCCAGGCTTCTTGCAAAAAACTCATCTTTAGTTCTTTTTCAAAAGCATCCATTAAGCCACCTTTTGATCGCCAATGAGTTTTTGTTCAAGATCCACAATGTTGTGCTTTAAATTTTCTGTAACAAGCGATAAACTTTCGGCTGCCATTTTTGAGTCATGGGAGGTTTTTTTCGTAGCTGTTGATGCAATGTTAATGCTGTCCATGGCGCGATTGATACCCTTCACACCGGAAGCTTGTTCGTTGGAGGCCATGGATATTTGATTCGCTGTCGTACGAATGCTCTCCACATTTTTAACAATGCTCCCCAAAATATCGCGACACTTTTCTGCTTGAACTTTTCCGTAACTCACTTTTTGTGCACAATCGTCCACTAAAGAACTGACCGAACTTTTCATTTCTGCCGCAATCTCACTCACGTTCTTAAGATTTGTATTAAGTGTTTCATCAATGTTTTTGGCGGCTTCCCCACTCAATAGCGCGAGTTTGGCGATTTCGTTGGCGACCACCGAGAAACCTTTTCCAGACTCGCCGGCCCGCGCTGCTTCGATGGACGCGTTGAACGATAAGAGTTTTGTTTGTATCACGATATCGTTGATGACCGTGGTCTTTTCCGAAATCGCCTTCATAATATCCACAATACCGTCGAGATCTTTGTTACTTTTCTCAACTTTGTTGAGAATAAAATCGATACTCTCACGCACATCACTAATGCTTTGATTCATTTCAATAACTAGATTTTGCCCCTGCTGAACAATCATCTGACTTGAAGAAAGGTTTTCCGAAGACAGTGACGCGCTGGTAGCGTTTTTTTGTGCCATCGTCGTGATCTCCGAGAGCACACTCACAGTTTCGAGAATGGAGTCCGCTTGACGACTGGCATAGTCGTTCACCTGTACGGAATAACCAAAAAGTTTTTCCGAAATTCCCTTGTTTTCCTCAGAAAGTACTTTGAATTTTTTAACAATGGCGGAAAGATTCATTTTGATTCTTTGCCCCATAAAAAATGTGACTCCCGAAGCAAGAGCAATAAAAAAGGCGGTGAGCAAAAGAATGATCGTATTGTCTTGCTGAAGTTTTGTTTGCAAGGACTGAGCATTGTCATTACGAACTTCATCGGAAAATTTTGCAAGTACAAGAAAGGCTTTGTTGATAGCCTCATCTAAAAGTTTTTTGCTATTGATAGCCCCTGCGGAATCTTCACTGAGAAAATGTGTACTCATGTCTTGACCATGGCGAATCACATCCACTATCCACTTATTGAGAAGCATTAACTCATTCTTAATTTCACTTCGCAAGTTTTCATTTTTGAGCAGATTGGCAGTGAGATCTTCGATATTTTTTTGTGAGGCCTTTATCTCAACGAGATAAATAAACGCACCCTCGGCCTTTGTGGCAGAGATCACTTGATACAGAGATTTAAGCTCAATGACCGACTGACTCAGCTTGTTAATTTCCGCTACAAAATAGGCTTGTTTTTCACTGTTAGAGACCACAACTTTTTGACTGCTTGTGGAAAAGACATAAACTAGAGAGGCCAATGCTAACAGCATGAAAATATTGAAAAGACCGATGAAAACTGTCTGATGATAAACAGAAAGTTCGCGGATCTTGCCCCACAGCCACATATGCATCTCCTCGTAAAACACGACAGTCTCACTATCGGATTTTGCTCGAGAAAAATTGAAGACTTTTCAACACTTATGCTACTTGACTCCCCTTTTGTTTTGCTCGACCATAAGATATGTTTTTGTGGTTATTTTTACTTGTCTTTAGTTCAGTTTCTTCTGCGCAAGATATGACGAAAGACCTTATCAGAGCCATCATGAGCGGAGATAATCCCGCGATCGAAAGCCTTATCGCCAAAGGTGTGGACGTCAATGCAAAGACCGGCAAAGGCATGACCCCGTTGATGCTGGCCTCTCTGCAAGGAAATACAGTGGCTGTCAAAGCCCTCCTTTCTAAAGGAGCCTCTGTCTCCGAGCAGGACTCCATCGGATTTACAGCGCTTATGGCTGCCGCCAAACTCGGTCACTTTGAAATTGTTAAAATGTTGGTTGAAAGCCATTCAAACACGAATGCGAAATCACAAGCTGGAAAAACAGCTTTGGACATGGCGAGAGAAGCCGGAAAAACGGATATAGAAAACTATTTAAAGAATAGATAGTTTGAGGGAGTATTTATGTGCAGATGGATTCTGCTAGGGATTTTAGTATCCACGTCAACTTCTTATGCGCAAGATATCAATCTTGATAATTTGACTCTCGAAGACCTCATTAACATGAAAACATCAGTGGCTTCGAAGACGGAAACAACCACGCGCGAAGCCGCAGGCAGCGTGACCGTTATCACCAAAGAAGAAATCAAACAATTAGGAGCGCGTGATCTGATCGATGTCCTGATGATGGTTCCAGGCCTCAACTTTGCTCACGATGTGATGGGCATGGTCAGCCTCTCTGTGCGCGGCAGTTGGGCCAGCGAGGGAAAGTTTTCCTTGATGGTCGACGGACAAGAGATGAATGATATTTTGTATTCAGGTGTGCAATTTGGAAATCACTTCCCTGTTGATCATATTAAAAGAATTGAAATCATTCGCGGCCCCGGCTCAGCCATCTATGGCGGTTATGCCGAACTGGCCGTGATCAATATCACGACAGACTCTGGCGCGGACATCGGTGGGGCCCGCACCACAGTCACTTACGGTCAGATGCGTGAAGACTATGGCCGTCGCAATCTCAGCGTGCAGCTGGGAAAAAAGTTTGAGACTTGGGATTTCAGTTTGGCGGGACTCATTGGTCAAGGTCGCCGCGGCGATGGCTCTTTTACTGGTTATGAATCTAACTCAGGGATTTACACGGACGAAACTTATAACTACTCCGAAGGCCATGCCAACGATCTCAACCCTGGCTGGCTCAACTTTGGCGCAAAAAGTGATAACTGGGACATTCGTATGATTTACGATAATTACAGCACCACTTCACGCGCTTATTATGGTTTAGGCAATGGCCAGCCTAATGGAATTAAAACATCTTTTCGCTCTCTCATCGGCTCTGTGCAATACCACTGGAATATCGGCGAGCGCTGGAAAATTACGCCCTATTTACATGTGCGCAGGCAAGAGCCGTGGAACACCACAAGCACTCAAATTTTACAAACTACCGAAGCTACGACTTTTGATGTGACTTCACAAAGAAGCAAAATAGGCACGAGTGCCACTTACAGTTGGTCTACGGATACCCATATTCTTATTGGCGCCGAGGTCTACAAAGATCAAGCTCACATCAAAAATCAAACAGGAATTAGTTCAACGACAGGTTTGCCCGAAGAGACGCCATTTAACCTAACCGGCAACAACGATGTGAGTTTTACGGGAATGGCTGCCTACTCTCAGCTCGAAGCAAAGTTCGATTCCATACTTGTCACACTCGGCGGCCGCCACGAGAACCTGTCCGCTCCTCTTGGGAGAAGTATTTCCAAAACCGTTCCTCGTCTTGCCATCACCAAAACAGCAGAAAAATGGCACGTGAAAGCTCTGGCCAGCCAAGCTTTCCGTATGCCATCAGTCTTTAATTTTGATGTGGACTATAATGCGAACGGTAGCTCAGTCATTAAACCAGAAACCACCACAACCTACGAAATTGAGACTGGTTATTCTTTGAGTAAAAAAAGCTACCTCACACTTAATTTGTTTTCCACCGAAATCCGCGATGTGATTATTTACGAAATAAACAGCATGGGCGGCGACGCCTACACGAACTACCCCAAAGTGCAAACTCAAGGGCTCGAGGCCGAATATCGCTACAAATCTAAAACAGGCTTTACCACTTTTAATTATTCTTTTTATCAAAAGGGCGAAAACTCTGTGGGGACGTACGATGTTCCTGGGCGCAAAGAATTATTAGGTATTCCTCAGCACAAAGTAACATTTTTAAAATCCATGCCCACGGGTATACCTCGCCTACAAATGAACCCATCGCTGATTTACATGCGTTCCATGTCGTCTTACGAGTATGACGCCATTTCCGACTCCGAAGTTTTGCGCCAAATGCCCGCCATTCTTTTAGCCAATCTGTATTTTGTCTATGACAGTTTCCTTTTTAAAAATATGAATTTAGGTTGTGGGGTCTTTAACATCTTTGACGAAGAACACCGTTACATTCAGCCTTACAATGGCGAATGGGGAAATTCCCCTGCGCCCAGTCGCGAGTATGTAGTTCGCCTCTCCTATTCCGCGTATTTCTAGGTAACAGTTCCCTTTTTGTATTGCATATTGTTATTCCGAAGGTTTTCGGAATAACAATATGCAATACAAAAAGGGAACTGTTACCTAGCCACACCTGCTATCGCATGGTATCAGGCGTCTATGATCAAACAGCTCTTCTATACTTGGAATTCTGTAGCGCTTAATCCCGAGAGGAGCGATGCGTTAGAGGTCTTGGATTTAACTCAAATCCCTATTGAGACCGCCATCACCGTCGCCTACCCGTCTTTGCCTTTTTGTGAATTGGTGGATGTCATCAACCGCGTACAAATGGCAACTCCCCTGAATGTCTCTGTACTATTGCAAAATTATGGCTATGCCTACGACAGCAAACTGCAGTCTTTGATCGAAAAGTTGCGGCCCTTACCACAGATATTTTGGCAGTGGTGCCAAACCCGTAGCCTTTCCCCGCGCGATCTATTCCCGTTTCTCAGTGTCAGTGATTTAACAACACTCAATCCGCTCTTGCAAAACTTTGCCCAATTGAATCTCACTCGCCAATTGGGAAGTCAGATTCTGGAAATTTTGATTGAATGCATACTTCTCAAAGTACCATCAGATCATTTGCAACCGCCCTCGGAAAAATCGGAGGACGGAGCTTTGTGGTTACAGCATTTGCAGCACTTGCGTTTTCCGCAAACCTACAGCCGTGATCAAGAAAAACAGCAAACCTTGATGCAGCTGCCATGGACCAAAGAGATTCAAACACGTTGGTTGCGCCAGGGCGACCGCAGCGGTGTCGAAATTCGTTTTTTCGCTTCTTCATCTTCCGAATTACAAAAACGGGTTCAAGAATTACAAAATGTTGTTCAGCACGAGACTCAACTGCATGAATCGCATTGAGGCCCTGGTTCATAAATTCGAAACCGTGTTTATCCAGCGCGATGTACAAGACTCCGCACTCGCCCTCCGTTTCCGCTCCCTTTTTCCTGCAGAAAAAATAGAAATCGTCGACGAAAAACCGCACGTTTTTTCCAAAGGTGACATGAGTGCTGCGGATTACACTCGCAGCAAAAAACGTTTGTTTCTTACCGAACATGCTGGCGATTTTTTTAAACGTTGTCCCGGCGCTAAAAAAGGTTTGGCCTGCTGCAATTACTTTGTTCTCAATCTTGGTCAACAGTGCGATATGGATTGTAGTTATTGTTACCTGCAGTCATTTCTCAATACTCCTTACACAGTGATCTACACCAATATCGATAAAGCCTTGCAAGAACTGGAGGGGTTGTATTTGGATCACGGACAGAGTTCCGTACGTATAGGAACCGGCGAAGTCGTCGATAGTCTGAGCCTCGATCCTTTGACACTTTATTCACAAACCCTGGTGGATTTTTTTCGCGACAAACCTCGTTGGAATCTGGAATTTAAAACCAAGTCGAACTTTATCGAAAACCTTCTGACAATTCCTGCAAGCAAAAACACCATCGTGAGCTGGTCGATCAATCCCCAAGCCATCGTCGAAAAAGAAGAGCATGGGACAGCCTCATTAGCTGAGCGCCTGGATGCGGCTCGCCGCTGCTTGGACTATGGCTATCAAATCGCCTTGCATATTGATCCGGTGATTTGGCACGATGACTGGAAACACAATTACACGTTATTGCTTGATGAGATCCACGCACGTTTCCGGCCGCAAGAACTCCCTTATATTTCTTTGGGTGCTTTGCGTTTTCAACCAGAACAAAAAGATATCATGCGAGAACGTTTTGGTATGGACAGTTGGGTTAACCGCGCCGAAATGTTTAAAAGTTCTACGGGCAAGATGCGCTACGATCAATCTCTACGGGAAGAGATGTTTCATTTTATTTTGCATAAATTCAAAACCCTCGATCCAAAATGGAAAGTCTTTTTGTGTATGGAAACCCCAGAAACCTGGCTCAATGCCACTGGCCAAGTTCCCTACAAACAGGAAAACATCCGCTCTCTGTTCCAGCCTATTACGATGAGATCATGACAACCAGATCCTACGCTTGCATACACAGTTGCCATTGTTGGCAGACGGCCTGTAGCTCTCTCTGAGCATGATGTAAATCTTCGCGTAATTGCTGAAGTCTTTGTGTCTGTGATTTTGCAAAGTTCTTACGGACTTCTTCATATTCCTTACGCAAGAGCGCAAAACGCTTATGTGCTTCGTCGGCTTTGAATTTGAGCATTTCCACTGCGGACTCCATATTGTGCCATTGAACCATTCCGCCTTCGCGTAATCGTTTTTCAGCCATTTGCATTTTGGCTTTAAAGATTTCAAATTCAGGAGTGATTTTCAAGTGAGAAACTAACTTCATATACGCCAGAAAACGGATAAACCATTTGGTGGGATCGTAGTGATACCAACGAATTCCATTGCGGTAATCCGCATGAAAAATATGATGGAAGTTATGATAACCTTCACCATAAGTGAATAAAGCTAAAACACCATTGTCGCGTGCTGTGTTTTTGTCCGTGTATGGTTGGCGTCCCCAAAAATGGCAGGCCGAATTAATAAAAAAGGTGAAGTGATGGACAACGACCATTCTTAACAGACCACCAAAAAGAAGTCCTCCAACCCAACTTCCTGCCGCCCATCCCACCAAAGCCGGCAAGATAAAACACGAAAACGTCGCAATCGTAAAATAATATTTATCTTGAAGAACCACCAAAGCATCTTTATCAAGATCGCGCGCGTAGGGTTTGCCTAAATCAGAATCGCGCCAGTCTTCCTTCACACACATCCAAAAAAAGTGCGCGTACCAAAAACCTTTGTTGATGGAATAAGGATCTTTATCTTCATCGACATAACGATGATGTAATCGGTGATCGATGCACCACTTGCGTGCCGAGTTTTGATAAGCACCTGCACCAAAAAAAAGATAAAGAAAGCGTACAATCCAAGAAGCCTCATAAGCACGGTGTGAGAAGAGGCGATGGTAACCACCGGTGATGGACATGCCCATCGCATAGTAAAAAAATATAAAGATAGGAATCATCCAAAAATTAAATGTTTCGGTTTTAAAATAATAAATCGAAAGAGGAATTACCAAAATAGGTGTCAGGGTTAAAAAAAGCGTCGAAGGCCAATCAATACTGTTCACAGGTTGTTTATTCATTGTGTACTCCTACTGACTCAAGAATCTCATTGAATAAGCAATGAATCAAAAGAAAAGGCATCTTTTCGTGGAAGCGATTTAAACGTGTATAGAGAAATATTATGTAAGAAAAAAACTTAAGACTCTGTAAGAAATCAGTGCCATTGTGTACGCTAAAGCCGTGTAACCTATAAAAACCAGAACAGGAATCTTACGAGAACCTGTCTCTTTCTTAATAACAGCCAAAGTCGAAACGCACTGCAATGCTATGACATAAAAAACAAGAAGAGCCAGACCTGAGGCTGGTTGTAATTGAGATTGCTGAAGTCGCTGCGCCAATGTCGAAACATTTTCATCCGCAGATTCAATTCCATAAAACGTTCCCAATGTTCCAACAAAAACTTCACGAGCAATAAATGAAGTCAGAATGGCGACAGCAAATTTCCAATCCAGCCCCATCGGTTGCACAATGGGCTCTAACCAACGCCCCATGCTCTCTAGCCATGATCCTTGCAAAGAGCCATTGGCGTTGGGGAAATATCCCAAGATCCACACACAGAGAGTGGTGATAAAAATGACTGGTCCCGCACTGGATAAAAAATCCCAAGAGCTTTTTATCGAACGCAATAAGAGCGGCTTTAAAAAAGGACGGCGATACGTCGGCATTTCGATCACAAATGGCATTTCATTTTTATCTTTTTTAATGAAACGTGCCAGTAAGGCACTGACAGCAAATGCGGATATATATCCCAAAAAGAACAAAACGAAAAAAGTAAACCCACGCACTCCGATAATACCAAACCACTTGATATCAGGAATACAGGCCACAATCAGCAAACTGTAGACCGGTAAACGTGCCGAGCAAGAAATCAGCGGAATGGTGAGAATTGTAATGAGCCGTTTGGTGGGCGACTCGATCATGCGAGCGGAATAGATGGCAGGAATCGCACACGCATGTCCTGATAAATAGGGAATAAAACTTTTTCCGGACAAACCAATGAAACGGAGTGGACGATGACAGACGATTGCAATCCGCGCAAGATACCCGCTGTCCTCTAAAACTCCCATAATAAATGTAAGAATAAAAATCTGTGGCACAAAGACTACGAAGGTGCCAATCCCACCAAAGATGGCTCCCGACATAAAATCAGCGAGAATTCCCGTTGGCAAAAACGAAATCACAAACTGATCGAGGATTTGTATTCCCCGCTCCGTCAAATCCATGAGCGGTGTGGCCCAAGTGAATAAACTTTGGAACAACACCAGCATCATTAATATAAACAACGGCCCCCCCAACCAGGAGGATAATAAAAAAGAATCCCAGCGATGAATCCGCTTAATAAAAAAATCAGACTGCGGTCCAAATTTTTTGGCTAAATCCTTCGCTACGGGAATCACAAAATTCGGGGGCGGTGCCGAAAGCGTTTTTTCCAGATAAGTTTCCAGCTCAGGCAACCCAAAACTGCTACGCGCAGAGACTGGCAAGCAAGGTATGCCGAGGGATTTTTCTAGACCACTAAAATCAATTTTTAAATGGTTACCGAGGACATCATCGTACATGTTAAAAGCAAACAGAATGGGTTTTTGTTTTTTACTGCATTCTTGAGCGACTTGTAATGCGAGTGTTAAACTCCGCTCCATTTGTGTTGAATCCAAAACACAGACAACAAGATGCAATTCCGTATCTTGCAAATAATTATGAAACTCTCGCAAAGAAATATTTTCATCGGTGGTCACGGGTGAAAGAGAATACACTCCTGGAAAATCCACCAGTTGGTAATTTTTCCAGTCGCCGGTTTTAACACTGACTGTGACACCTGGAAAGTTGGCCACTTTTTGATCTAAACCCGTCAAACGGTTAAAGAGAAGGGATTTGCCTGAATTAGGTTTACCAACGAGCAGAATCTTTTTCATAAAGGAAGCACAGTCACTTTCTCTGCCAATTCTTTTTCTACGGCATACACAGCCGATTGCACCTGATAAACCCGCGGACTCGAAAAAGGGAGATGCCGAATACAAATAACGCTCTCGCCAATAACAAATCCCAGATCCTGAAGACGTGTTTTTTGTTCATGCGTAAGGGTTTCGTGAAAGCTTTGAATTTTCGCCGTTTTCTGGGGCGACAAGTCCCATAAAATCATGGGATCAAGCTACGCCTCATTTTCAACTGAGGCAATGGAACGACGGATGTTTTAGGACACTTTTTGAGTAAATGAAAGAGAGTTGATATTGGACTCTAACGAGCTGCGTTTAAGATCCGATTTCTCTAAGATCCAATCGTTGAGGTGGCGTATTTCTTGTGCGGACATGGGGAGAAACTCAAAGAAAACCTCGTCGCCTTTTGCATACTGCAATTTTAAAGATAAACGCAGATCTGCACGCAAAAAGACCACCATGGTTTTATCTGAAAAAGTAATGGGCTGTTTTTCCATAGATTTTACCAAAAGTCCGGCATTGGAAATATGTAATAATTGCGCCCACATTTTGAGATCGCTCAAGTGAATAAAAATACGTCGACGTGTGGTCAACATGGGACGTTCTTGTGGAGCTGGCGGCACAGGCGCTGCGGCGGCTGAAGGAACAACTGCTGTTGCTGGCGCGATTGAGGTTTCCGCGACCGGAGTGGCTGGTGCCACCTGAGGAGACGTCTTTTCCTTTTCCTTTTCGTCTTCTTTTTCATCGCGCTTTTCTTTAAAAACCAGTTGGTCAGCAATAAAAAAGAAAATTCCCAAGTTAATTAAAAATACGACACCCCAAAACCAATTTTCTTTAAGATCTTTAAGGAGCGTTGTGGTTTGAATCACAATTTGCAGACCAATAAGTCCTAAAACAAAACTCCAGGCTTTTTTAATTCCCAAAAGCATAATGACACCAATGGCAATACTACTGATTGTCATCACGTTTTGCATATTTTGCGCAAACGTTCCAACAGTGAGAGATTTCCAAATAATCCTACCTGTCACTTCAGATTTTAAAGACTGCAAGTACGCATGGGTGACGATATTAATAAAAGGGGCTAAAAATAAACACGCACCAAAGAAGCGTATGACAACGGAGCGCTCTAAAAACTTCACCGCTTTCATCGTTTACCCCAGCTTTTTATCGTCGATGTATTTCATTTCGATCACTTCATCGTCGGGAGTCAAAAAATCAGGGCGCTCAGGATGAAGAGTTGTCACTTCGGGATGAGCCGAACCTGATGGCGCAGGCATAGACTGCACTGCGACCTCTTGGTTGGCGGCAAAAGTCGTCGCCTCCATAGATGGAACTGGCGCTGTTGTAGCTACAGGGACTGCCGCCTGAGAAGCCACTGCTGTTGTGGGGGGTACCACGGCAAGGACCGGAGGAGCTTCAGGAACTAATTCCTCTTTGGGTGGATTGAGTTTCCAACGACGGCGCGCTTCGATGGCTTCGCTTGTGGCAATAACTAAACAGATAGCCAGTGGATCAAACACGCTGACAAAAACCAAAATCAAATAGGTCACAACCGTATCGATATCTTTGTTCAATGCACGAGAAATATAAACCAAAGGACCAATTTTCTTTTTGATTTCATGTAGCTGTAAATTAGCTGTCCCGATTTTTTTATCGATCTCTTCGGACTCTTTAGTAAGTCCTGAAATGCGTGGCTCGGACTCAGCGCGAGCTTTTATTTTTTTACTCACCCGACTGTCAGGAATTTCATCAATGGCTTTATTTAAACGAGCTATTTCATTTTCGTTTAACTTTTGTTGTGAGCGAAGGTTGGCTATCTTAATATTCACTTCTTCGATTTCATGTGAAGACGATTGATAAGCATCTGACAAGAAGCCAAAAATACCCATGCTGGTGATTAAGCTTAATACGACCACTGCAAAAACAAGATAAGAACGGAAAACTAAATTGAGATGTTTCCAACGCTGATGAAGGTAGGCCGCAAGAACAAACTTAGCAAATTCAAGAGAACCCGCCATCGCCCATACGGCGACCATCGCTCCCGAAAAGAGAGCGCCCAAACCTACAACCGAAAAGGTGGCACCAAGTACCGAAACCCCTGCGGCTGATAATATAAGTCCGACAACAACCCAAATAGCTACCATGAATAGCGTTTCGGCCCTTTCCTTTAAAAAAATAAGCTTAAAAAGCACCATTCATAAGAACTCAACCAGACCTGTGTCTGTGTGTGGTTAGCCCCACCGAACCTTCCTGAACGCAGCGAAGAATCTGGGTCCTTCGCTTCACTCAGGAAGTCTGGCTTTAGATCTTCAAATGGCTCGTAAAGTGGATTTTAGGGAAGGAAACCCAACCCTCATCTGTGGGGAAGTTTTTAGGTGGTGGTTCGCAAAGTTTTTTGTGTTCCAAAAGTCCAGTAAAGCCTGAGAGCACGGCTTCAAAGACGTAAGCGTCCTTTACCATATGTTTGGTATCTTGTGAGTAGATAAACATCCACTCGGCATCTAAAAGTTTGTCTAAGATCACCTGGCGATGGCCTGCTCCTTCCACCGAGTTTTTATAAAATAGTAACGGCGTCTTGGAGATTTTGAGTTCACGGCCGATTCTCCATACGTTGATCTTGGGGCTCATCTCTAGCAAACGGAAGTTTTTTAGACGTTTCATTAAAAATTGGGCTCGCGCCCAAAGTGGGGCACGATTGCTACCTAAAGCATGATCCACTGGAAATGGTTGCTCTAATTGTGTCGCCAAATAGGGTTCTACACAGCGTTCTGTGTACGGCGTGAATATTTTGTTGGGATTTTTTTGTTTATCCATTTGGCGATGTAACTGCCACATCCACTGAATCTCTTTCAATTTGCAGTTTTCTGCACCTGGACATGTCAAACGACAGCGCAAACACTTGGGTGTGGAGAGCGGTGCATCTACACTGATGGATTCAAGATCTTCTTTATGATTTTTTATGAGCTCAATCAAAACGGTGTCAGCGCTCTGCCCGTTCATTTCGCCGATATCACGAAAGAGATGAGTTAAAAAAACTTTTTTCTCTGAGGGAAAATAATCAATGATCGCCACATGCGTTCTCGGAGTTTTTCCACCCGAGAGGGAAATTCCCATAAAACGAAATTTCTTAAAAACTTTTGTGGCCATGATTCCTACTTATAATATTTTTACTGGTAAAACCTTAAACCCGGCTTGCTCAACTTTTTGCTGAATCGACGTTCTCTGTGCCGTCTCGATCCACAGGCCGACGCACCCACCACCACCGGCACCACAAATTTTAAAACCTTCCACGCCAGGAAGAGTCTTTGAGAGTTCTTTTAATTTTAAAATCTCTGGTGAAACAAAACTGTCCGCCAACAATAAGCGTGACTGGTATTCTTCTTCAAACAAAAAAGGAATCTCTTGCCAGTTGTTTTGCAAACACACCTGCTTCATCTTCAGTGCTGTTTTTTGCAAAGCGTACAGCGCGCGTTGAGTGATGGCATCTCCATCGATGAATTTTTTTAACACTTGCCAGTTATTAATGCCTGAGTGGTGGCTTTTGCCAGTATAGATCAAAAGAAGTTTTTCGGCGATGTTCTTTTTACTGTCAGTCAAAGTCTGCAAATGTGTGCCAGCAAAATCAAAATCAATCAGGTTTAGGCCAACCGCCGCGGCCCCATAGTAATCTTGTGTCCCTGTAGGGGTTTTGAGAATAAATGCCTCGATATTAGAGCACGCACGCACGATCTGATGAATATCTTCATTTTTATTCATCCACTGTAAAAAAGTTTTATACACCGAAACCGAAAGACTGGAGCTTCCGCCTAAACCGCCGCCAATGGGACTTTCAGAGCGCGTTCGCATGGAAAAACCTTGCTTGGGCATCCAATGGCGCAGATGCGCCTGATAAAAAAGGAGATCTGTATCTGTTGATTCCAAGAGTTCTTGCAGATTTGCAAAATTCCATTTTTTCTTAAAGTCCAAAGACTCAATCTCAATTTTATTTGAATCGTGAGGAATGATTTCGCACTCAGTGAACAAATTGATAGAGGCATTCACCGTTGTTGCCTGGCCAAGCATTGCCCAAAGGGGCCATAGATCGAGTGTGCCGCCAGCGAGATCAAAACGCATGGGTGACTGAACCTTAAACATAAATTCTCCTCTTACAAACGACTATAACCAACGTCGACGAAACCACCAAATCCCGGAAAATGAGAGAAAAAACAACGGCAGTGGTATCGCAAATAAACCTATGTAAAGTTTAAAGTTAGTATCGGTCACCATAAAATCTTCGGCCACTTCTTGCAGGCTGGGATTTTTCACTACGTCTTGATCTTTGGTTAAAAAACTAAAGACATTGAACATAAAAGAAGAATTTTGTTGGTTGTAGAGAAACTGATTGGCAAACAGATCACTGTCGCCGCTGACTAACAAAACACCGCCCTGTTTGTTTTCCACGGCCGCAAAAAGGACATAGGAGCCCCGCCCTAATTCTTTATCTTGTTTGCTGTAGCCTTGGCGTAAGGCCGAATCTTGAGCACTGACCAGCAACGGAGTAAATTGAAAATCACTGGGCAGCACCTGACTTAAGGCACCCGTGACATAAAACATCACTGGTGATTGTGGATCCAAGTTTTGCAATGCCGAATGTTTGGCCTCCGGTGGCAGGGCTCCTGCGACAACAAAAGAGCCCAGATTGGCCATGGCATTTTGTTCCTGATGCACAATGCCCGAACTCATAGAGACCCCATAAGCGCTGAGAAATTGGGATTCGTCAGGGTTTTGCACGGGATCAAAAGCGATAAAGATCCGCCCCCCTTGCATAAAATAATCGTAAATTTTTTTGCGGAAAGATTCGCTCATGTTCTTCTCTGGCCCCATAATAATAAGCGCCGCGGCCTGAGAGGGTACTATTTCTTTTTCTAAATTTAATTCTTCCGTATCATAAAAAAGTCGCTCGACTTCATTTTTAAGCGAAGAAATTCCTCGCGGGTTACTATTTTCTAGAGTTAATTCATTGTGTCCCACAGAAAAATAAAGAGTTTTACGTCCTTTGAGTAAACGCAGAAGAGCCTGTGTTACGCTGTTTTCGTCGGTTTTGTAAAAGCGTTCGTGGCGATCTTGCGTCGGATCTTTAATGACAACGAACATCGCCTGTTCTTTGTCACGCAGATTGTACTTCTTCGCCAATTCAGGGTGTTCCATAATATTCAATTTCGTGTATTTAAACCGAACATTGGCATCGACATATTTTTGCAATGACAGACGAGCTGCTTCATCGGCGGTTTTGCTATTTTCATCGGGAATTTGTAAATACAAAAATTCCACCGGCTGTTGAAATGATTTGGCCACATCGAGACTAAATTTACTCAACGTATGAGTTTTTTCTTTGGTAAAATCCATTTTCCACGACAGAAAAGAGACTCCATAATTGAACGCTACTAAAAATGCCACGGTGAGAAGGATTGTTATGCCCATGGATGCCCAACGCCGTGTCGACGACATGGTCAGCATTTGCCAAAAGGACTTTCGGTCCAAGGCGACCGCGATCACTAAGACCACCAGAGCACCAGCACCAAAGAAAAAGCTCGGCAAATTCCATTCCGCTAACAAAAAACGAGTGAAGGCTGTGATAACACAAAAGAACGCAGCAATGGCGAGTAAAATACGGCTGACGAGTTTCATTTCCACCTCGACGATTCAATCCAACGTTCTGTGACGATGAGAAAAAAACCAATCCAACTCAACAGTAAAACCACGCCGGGCAAACGAAACAAACCTTGCGAAAAATCCTTAAAAACAGGATCTAAGTTTACCGCCTGAAAAAAGCTATGCGCCCAACCTGAGTCAAATGCTTCTGCTCCTGAACCTAAAAACCATAAACCAATATTAACAATCAAAGCTAAGAGAAACGACAAGAGCACCGAGCGCGTGAGTGATGACACCATAATTCCCGCGGCTACATACATAGCCGAGAACAAAAGCAATCCAACAAAGGAGCAAATAGCAGCCGACCAGGAAATTTTTCCGAGCACCGCTGTTGTCGCCGGATACAAAAAGGCGATGCCCACCAAAACAGAAACGACAATCACTCCGACAATGTATTTAGCAATCACCAGCTGCCACGACGTTAACGGGCTGGTCATTAAGAGTTCGTAGGTATTGTTTTTCTTTTCTTCCGTCAACAGACGCATGGTCACGCTATTCACTAAAATCAGTAACATCAAATGTACTAAGGACACGAATTCACTCAGGACACGTGATTGATACGTCATAAACTCAGCACTACCGGCGCCCCAGACATTGACCAGTTGAGATAAAAATAATCCAAAAGAAAAAATATATATCGGCGACCACAAAAGCGTGCAGATAAACGCCACCAGATAAAACTGCGGGCTCAGAAAAAAAGATTTTAAATCCTTCTTAATTAACGCTTGCATCGAGCTCATGCACGCTCTCCCGCCTCAGGTTGAGTGAGCTGCAAAAATAAAGACTGCAGATCCCGCTTGTCAGTCTCTATCTGTAAGACGCCAACTTTTTCATGCGCCGCGAGTTCTATGACTTGATCAGCAATGTCATCTTTGCCATAGATAACCACATATCGGTTCTGCATCTCTTCCACACCCATCACTCCAGGCAATTCACGCACCCGTTTGGCAAAAGCGAGCGAAGGAAGGCGCACCGTCAGATGCAATTCGCGACGCTGTTGGGCGCGCGGAACGATTTCACTCATTGGACCATGAGCCACTTTACGGCCGTGATCAATCACAATGACTTCGTCACACGTGTCTTCCACATCCGCTAAAATATGTGTGGACCACAAAACGGTGTGCTCACCACGTAGAGATTTTAATAAATTTTTAAATTCCTGAACCTGCTGAGGATCAAATCCTACGGTCGGCTCATCCAACACGATCAACGCCGGCTTAGCCACAATGGCCTGTGCCAAACCCACTCTTTGACGGTAGCCTTTGGAAAGTCGTGAGATGAACCGCGTATGAACTTCCCCTAAGCGTGTTTTTTCAATAGCTTCTTTCACATACGACTGGAGATTCTGTTTCTCCACTCCTTTGAGCTCAGCGACAAAATATAAATAGTCAGACACTGTCATATCTAAATAGAGAGGTGCGTGCTCAGGTAAAAAACCCACATGTTTTTTGGCAATGAGTGGCTCTTTTGTCATAGAAATATTTTGAATAAAGATTTGCCCCTGCATGGGATAAAAAAGCCCAGTGATAAGGCTCATGGTTGTGGTTTTTCCAGCGCCATTGGGACCTAAAAATCCAACGAGTTGTCCTTTGCGAATTTCAAAAGATAATCCATCGAGAATTTTTCTGGGGCCGTAATAAAAAGAGAGATCTTCGACGCGCAACATACGCACCTAGGCTCTCGTAAACTCTCCTGTCCGTCAACTTGATTGCACGAATGGCAACTTTTTGAGGCTGTGTGCCCACAGAGCCGCTTTTGCCTACCATCTGTGTGTCATATCTGTCATTGGCGACTATTGACATTCTGCTTAGCGAACTCTACCATTTTTATATGGCACCTCTGGCACAGTTCACGCTCCAATGTATTTTCACTCTCTATACAACCTCGTTTTTCTCCACAGTGACCGACTTAAACGAGAACAAACAAATCGGTCTCAATACCTACGCTAGCTTTATAACAGGCACCGGCGCCACGATCGAAAATCTTTTGCTCAATGATCCCAATTACCTCTACGCCTTTGAATTAAACGAAGGCCCCAGCGAAGAAAATATAAAAATCTACGTCAACGCCGACATGACATCTCGTGTACACAACCCACGCGACCCCGTGTTTGGCAAAGCCCCTGGCACTTGCACGATCCAGTAATCTTTTTGATGCTATTTGAAATGGACTGCTGGGAGATTTATTTCAGCAAATTGTAATCTTCTTGCTGCTTTTGAAAATGCCGATATGTGAAACCTCTCCTTTGTGAACACGGGCCTCCTGCCCTCACTCGTTTCGCCCGAAGGCGATCGCGTCCGCTAACGAGAGGTTCACAAAGGAGAGGTTTCACATATCGGCATTTTCAAAAAAAACAATTCAGGCGTTGGGGGTTAGTTTAAGCTGATTGTGAGAGTTTTTTCGTTTTTGTAGTTTACACGACCTAGTTTATCCCCACGAATAGGGGTAACGAAGCGGCATTCGCAGTAAATGACGTCGCATTTTGCTCCACGCCAGTCTTCAAGCTGTTTTACTGTAAGTGATTGCTCCACTACCCAACGGGCGACTTCGCGAAGAATTTCCTGGGAAATTTGCTCGCCCTTGTTGAAGGCGATGATACCGTGGCTGCCGGGGAGTTCTTTAACATGCATCCAGAGATACCAAGCTTTAGATTGTCGCAAGATTTTTAAATTATCTAAGGCAGATTTGCCGATATAAGCGCGCACGGACTCGTTAATGATTTTTGTGCGCCCTTGGGCACCAGTTATGGCCGTTTTTTCTTTATTTACCTTATCTTTGTCGCCCTTTTTCGAGATCGAAGCGCTCTCTGGGTGACTTTGAATCTTAGCAATTTCTTTTTGCAAATCTTCAAGTCGTTCTTGAACAGATGCCAATTTCTCTTTGGCTTGTTTAGATTTAGTAAAAGCGTTCTCTACGTTCCATTGCACTGATTTTTTCTCATCAATCCATTGAGATAATTCTTCAGGCACATCTAGAGAACGGTTCATTGCCAACCATTGAGCCACTTCTGGCCAGGAAGAATTCTCCAGTTCCTTTTGCTTTTTTTCTAGATCTTGCAGGCCTTGATTTTTTTTACGGAGAAGTTTGGCGATTGCGTCTTCGCCTGTAGCCGAAGATTTCTCAGCACTAGAAACATTCATGGATTCCAACCACTCGCTCTCAATCTGCTCAGCACTGCGTGGATTGGGATCCTCGTAAGTATCGCCCATGAGTTTTAAATCGATAGTTTTATGTAGACTAATCTTGGGGCTTTTTTTCTCGGCACCATCTTTAAGTATTATGTTACGTGCTTGTGAAAAAAGATGGAGCTCAATCTCGCGATCGCCAGAAAATTTTAAAGTCAGTAAACGACCATACTCGCTCTGTACATGAGCGCTTTCAAAGACGCTTCCCAAAAACCGCGCTTTTAAAAATAAGTAGAGCGGTTTGATTTGTTTTTTATAACCAGGAACTCGCCCCTCGCTGACAATAAAAAAGGGCTTCGGCCTAACATCGGCAATGAAATACACTTTTTGGCTGGTTGCTTTTTGGTCGACTTTTTTAAGTAGCAGCAGAAGGATGTCATTATGATAAACTACATCCTCTAACACAGACTGCTTGTAGAGATTGGCTCGGTCCACGAGGAGATCGAGCTCTTTGAAGGAAAGTGATTTCACTGCTTTACTTTATAATGAATCAATCGGCAGTCAATACCGCCGTTGATCAATGGGAAGCGGCGCTCAGCACGCATCCCAAAATGCTGAGTCAACTCGCGATTGCCAGAGAGCACCCATACATCCCAACCCTTAAATTTATTTTTAAGAGTAAAAGCAAAGTTCTTATAAGTTTCCACCAAGAAAAACTCATCGCCCACACGAATTCCGTAAGGAGGATTAGTGATAATAATGCCCTTCTCGACAGGTGCAGCGTCGATTTCCACCACATCTTTGCGTGTGAACTGAATCAAATGATCCACTCCCGCTTGGCGAGCATTTTCGACGGCCATTTTAATGGCTTTGCGATCTTTGTCGTAACCAAAGAAAATAGGTTCTTTGACAACCTTAAGACTGTCGTCGTCTTCTTTAGCCATTTCAGCCTCGAGAACATTGTCCCAAGCTTCAGGTTGGAATGTGAGTAGTTTTTGAAAAGCAAAACCACGACGTAAAGATCCTGGAGAACGTTTCATGTATTTTAAAGCGGCTTCGATTAAAATAGTTCCTGATCCACACATCGGATCGATAATGGGAGTTTTTCCATCCCAATCGGCCAAAGATAAAATCCCGGCGGCGACGTTTTCTTTGAGCGGGGCATCCACCATTCCTACGCGGTACCCACGTTGATTGAGTGTGGGCGTGGACGTATCGATGGACACCACAAATTTATTATTGTACCCGCGGATATAAAGAATCAATCCTGCGTCTTTTTCTACACTGGGACGCTCATTATATTTATCGCGAAATTGGTCGACGATGGCGTCTTTGGCTTTCATCGCCAAAAGGCGTTGATCATTCATCGCACAGTCTTCGAGTTTGGCGCTAATCCACAATTTGCCATTGGGCTTGATGTACTTAGTGAAATCATGTTTTTTGATATTAAAGTAAATATCTTCTGGCTTGTACGCAGGGAATTCTAAAATCGGCAAAAGAATACGCGTGGCAATGCCAGAGCAGAGATTGGCGCGGTAACAGCCTTCCCAGTTGGATTCAAAAATCACACTGCTCTTATTGTTTTCGAGCTTGGTGAGGTTCATGCTATGGAGTTCTTTATAGAGTTCGTCAGTGAGTCCTGGAGACGTCACGGCCACAAAACGGGGCATACTTGTTCCTGTTCTGAACCGACATTCTTAATTGCGTGTCGGTTCTGTTATGTTGATGTCTACATTTCTTTGTAGTTGGGCCCGCCAGTGGCTTCCGGCAATGTCCAATCGATGTTATCGAACGGGCATTTTATATCACAGGTCTGGCAGTGAATACAGTTGGTATAATTGATTTGTAACTTCTTCTTGTTGGCAGTTGGATCGTCGATCATTTCGTAGACATTGGCAGGACAGAAGTGGTTGCAAGGGGAATTATATTGCGGCTGGCAGATGTCAGAACAAATATTTCCATCTTGTAATTTCAAGTGGTTAGGCGAGTCCTCGTCGTGCATGGTCCCGGTCAAGTACACACTGCTCAGTTTATCGAAGAACAGTTTGTTGTCAGTGGGTGGAAGTGCCTTTTCGGCCTGGGCCGCGGATTCACTCCCCCACACATCGGCCACCTTGCGCGTGGTTTGGTAGTCTTGATGATCTACGGTTCTGCGCGCAACGAGACCACGGCCGCCAGTGATTTCTTGCAACATGATCTCGGGCATGGAGGCAAACACCCCTTTGCTGAGCGCTTGGTGAAAATTGCGGGTTTTCCACAACTCTGTCTTAATGTAACTCGCGTTCACTTTGTCATCGTAGCTCTTTAAGGTGTCAGCACTAAAGTCATTCTTTTCCAAAGCTTCGATGGCTGTCTCCGCGGCAAGCATCCCGCTCTTCATCGCCAAGTGAATGCCTTTGAGTTTTTTCACATCGACCATGGATACGGTGTCTCCACAGGCCATCATGCCATGATGATAAAGTTTGGACATGGAGAACCAACCCCCGGCCGGAAGAGTTTTTCCGCCGTAGCTGACCACTTGCCCATCCTTGAGGAGTTTTTGCATAAACGGATGGGTTTTGAGTTTTTGGAGTTCGCGATGTGGATCTAAAAGCGGATCGATAGAATCAAGATACGCACACAGACCGACAACGATTTGATCGTTCTTGAGAGTGTAGATAAACGTTCCACCGACACTTTTGTTAAATGGAAAACCCAAAGTATGGATCACTTGTCCTGGCTCTACGGTTCCCGCTGGCATTTGAATGATTTCTTTCACACCTAATTCAAAAGCTTCAGGATTGCGACCGTCTCGCAGACCTAATTTCTCGGCCACACGCTTAAGCAATGGGCTACGTGTGCCGTCAGCAAAAACTGTAACCTTGGATTTAATAATCATTCCGGGCTCAAAGTTTTCTTTGGGCTCACCGTTTTTATTTAAACCGCGGTCCCCTGTTTGAACACCGATGACTTTATCGCCATCCAAGAGAACTTCGGCCGCAGTAAAGCCAGCGAAAATATTTACCCCTTTAGCTTCCGCTTGTTGTCCGAGCCAACGATTGTACTGACTAAGGGAAATAATCATATTGCCTTGATTATGGAACGGCGGTGGGATGATAGGACTTTTGAGAGTAAAGGATTTCCCTAAATAATAAAAAGCTTCTTTTTTCACTTCGCTATTGATTGGACAGCCGAGCTCTTTGTAGTCGGGAATTAACTCTTGCAAAGCGATGGGGTTCAGCACAGCGCCCGATAAACTTTGTGCTCCGATCTCGGAACCTTTTTCGAGAACCACAATCATCGGATCGAGATTTTTTTGTGCCGCTAGATTTTTAAGATGTATGGCACAAGAAAGACCGGCCGCTCCGCCACCCACGATGAGGATGTCGACTTCCATTTCTTCGCGGTTGATATTTTTGGTTTGACTGATTTGACCGCTGATTTCTGTGCTCATAAGCCGCCCTCCCGAATGAAAACAAAGTGATGATGCCTTGTTTTAAAGGAAGAAAACTATGATGGCAAGCTCAAGCCGACAGACCGATAAGTTCTAATCTTCGTGGAGGATTTTGTATTCAATCCAGCTACGTGTGATCGTAGGTTCGGACGCAGGAATTTTTTTGAGGACATCGAGATATTCGTCCGCATTTTTTACGTACTCGCGTGCAGGCTCCGCGCCTGCCTCGCTGTTGGGCTCGCGCGATAATTCTTCTTCGCTGGGGAAATACGGCTCTGACCAAACTTCATGGTTCATTAAATCTGTGTCGATAATGGAATCGCTGGCGAAGGCGACTGAAGCTTGTAAAAAGAGGCTGAAAAGGATGAGTAATTTCATTCTTTTATTTTAACGTTTTTTATCTCAAAAAATAGAGGACCGAAGACGGGTTTTTACAACCCGTCTCAACAAGCCTACGGGTTTTAGTGGGTTTTTACTACAAACGACGGTGCGACAGAAGAGGGATTTGCTCGCGCGCTTTGGCAATGGGTCCTTTGTCGAGGACACAATAAAGGGGATCGTGGGAAAGGGCCTGATCAAAATTGCTGGAAGTCGCTAAAACCTCGCCCCAAGGTCCAACGATGAGGGACTCTCCCCAGGTTTGTTTTTCTAAAGAATCATCCACCCGACTCTGATGCACACCCACCTGTGCCGGTGCAGCCACATACGCCTGGGTCTCGATGGCACGAGCCCGCAGCAGTGTTTGCCAATGACTGCGCCCCGTGGGCACTAAAAAAGATGAAGGAACTAAAATCAAATCCACATTCTGTTTGTGATACTGAACAAACATCTCGGCAAAACGCAGATCGTAGCAAATGGAAAGACCGACACGCCAACCATTGATCTCCACCGCGGCAAGTTGGTCACCGGCGGTAAAAGAAGCCGACTCCCGCACCTCGCGCCCCTGCACACAGACATCGAACAAATGAACTTTGCGATACACAATCTGTTTATAGCCGGAAGGATCGATTAACACCGAAGCATTAAACACAACTTCACCTTCACGGAGAGGCACGCCCCCCATATGTAGATGGCATTTATGCTTTTGCGCCACTGCGGCTAAGAGCTCTGACCTTTACCCCGTTTTTAGTGCCAGTAAATTATTTTTCTTCTGTAACACAGCCTTTTCCTGATGTGCAAATTCTTTTGGTGTTAAGTAATCAAGTGAACTGTGTGGACGCTCTTCGTTGTAATGTTTTATCCAGATC
>JBGSUL010000007.1:0-43305 GCA_041736155.1 Bdellovibrionales bacterium | reverse complement strand
CACTTGTTTGCACAGAGTTGAGTGCAACGTAAAACAAGGACGTTCCCGGCTGAAGTCAAAGACTGAAATCAGTCGGGAAAGCTTGTAAAAATACGCATTCAATTTCATCCAGAAAGAGCTATTCTTTTGCTCTTTCCTCGATAAAAAAATAAACTCAAAAACATGCCGCTCGCTGCGCTACTTCTGCCTGACTGATCTTATGCAGGACTTATCACTTTTGCACAGGTTTATGGTTAGTGACCTCACATCACTAAATCGGGGCGTTCTGCTGGAATCTTTTGGCCGTCGTTTTTCCAGTGGCCGTTGCGTAGGATATCCGTCTCTTCCATAAAATCTACCGATAAGCCCCGGCGATTGTCGTCTCTCTTCTGAGCGAGTACTCAGTGCTTTTATTTCACAGTCCCCTAAGGTCAGCAATGGCATGGCTTTTGATTTTATGATAGAAGAATTTTGCCGCCAACTTATTTTTTAATTCCAAGAGGCAAATATCCCTCTTGCAGGAATTTCTTTGTCTAAAATGACTTGAGTTAAAAAGAGTTGAGTTCTGCGAATCAAAAAGATTAAAATTTGATTCGCAATATTTTTTTGAAAAAAATATTATCTCAGCGCGAAGATGAAAGTTATTGCTTCAGATAGAATTGAAAAAATAAGCGCGTCTCCAATTTTTAAAAAATTTTGTGAGATTGTAAATCTCCCGCAACTGTTTAATTGCTTTAGATTTTTTAAATTTGCGGAGAAATATTTTAGCAAGTGCGTTGCCACAAACACTTCGCCTGTGGAGACTTTTTTGTACTGATTTTCGACATCAAACTGTTCAATCATCTTCTATAGAAGGGTGTTGGATCGAATAGCACAGACTTGTATTCGCGCGACGTGCTTAAAAAAACAAAAAAGCCCCTTCAGAGGTCGATTTTACTGGTAGTAGCAAAGGCGCTCGTAAGACGGAAATTGAGCAGAAAATAAAAAAGGCTCCCAGTTTTTATCTGGAAGCCCTGAATCATTTTTTTACTTTTGGTTCGAATACTTTGACAATTGGTGGAGGCGCCGGGAGTTGAACCCGGGTCCGCAAGAGATTCACATTAAGGCGCTACATACTTAGTCGGTGTTTAATGACGGTTGCAAACTTCCATCGACAAACTTTTGCAACCCTTGCTGCGAAGGATTTAAACTTTTGAGCTCGCAACAACACTCAAAAATCGAGCTAGCATTAGGTGATACTTCGCAAATCGCCGCTAGCAGGCAACTTGGTCAGCAACAGCTTTTAATTAAGCTGCAAAAGCGAATGAATCGCCGAATAACAAATGCACGTTTTTAACGAGGTCCTCATGCGCCCCGGTATGCTCCTTAAGCTTCACATCCCACGTCGAAGCCAGTACGCCCCCATCTTAAAAAACTTTAAGGTAGGTCCTACCAAACAGAAATATAACAGATGACGCAAAAAGGAACAAGGAAAGCTCGTCAAATGGGCCTCGGAGGCGGATATGACGCAGCAGTATCCCTCGGTTAACGCAAATGGTGTTGACCCTCTTTTTTGCGGCCATTAGCTTCGATTTCGCTTTAAACAATGATTTCCACTCAAGATAAAAATAATCCCTATTTCTATCACTACAACTCTATGGCGCCATTCATTGCTAAAATGATGAGATTGTCGCCAACGACACCTGAAAAAATAGCTCAGCGGATACACAAAGCGATTTATATCGTGAAGTCTACAAAAGCAGATTTCGGTGCCAGATATTTTACACCTGCAGAAGAAATTCCCCTGGCTGGACATCCCACAATCGCTGTCATTCGAGCTCTTATTGAAATGAAGAAAATCGTGGTGGATAAGCCTTTTTCCAAAGTCACTTTGGAGCTCAAAGCTGGAATTATTGATATTGATATTGAAATATTTCGAGAAGCTGAAGACGACTATAAAATCGTCATGGCGCAGTTGAAACCACAATTTTTATCCATCCACGATCCAAAAAAAATCACAGATATTTTTAATCTAGAAACAACAGATCTATTGCCGGATGTTCCAATTCAAACGGTGAGTACGGGAACTCCTCAGTTGATGATTCCGCTGAAAAGTCTCGATGCCTTAAAAAAGGTTTCTATGGACACTGCATTGTACAAACGCTACAGAGAAAATTCTGATTTTTTTAGTCCGCATTTCTTTTGTTTAAAAGGTATCACGGAAAAAGGGTCCACATTTGCCCGCCATCTAGGCGAGCCACCAGATACCGCTGAGGATGCCTTTACCGGGTCCGCAACGGGTGGAATGGGGGCTTACCTTTGGCACCATCGACTGCTAAAAACACCGTCTTTTATTGCGGAGCAAGGTCATTGGATGGGGCGACCGGGAAGTGCTAGCGTCGAAATCGTGGGTAATCCGAACCACATCCAAACTGTCAAAGTTGGAGGAAAAGCCGTGATCGTGGCAAAAGGCGAAATCGATATTTGAGGTGGTTGCCCAGGGTTGGGCTTTACGCTATACCTACGCCCTATGGCAAAAAAGAACAAAATCGACCTATTTAATGACCCTGTTGTAAACGAATCTCAGAGCTTTGAAGAGCTGTTTGAGAACTCCGTATCTAACCTCAATAAAACCCTCAAAGTTGGGGACAGTTTTAAAGGGGAGATCCTGAGTATTGGCAAAAGCGAAACTTTTGTTTCCACCGGAACACCCCGAGATGCGGTGCTCTTGAATGCTGATATTTTGGACGAGAACAAAGTTCTTAAATACAAAGTGGGCGACATTATCGACGTGGTTGTGGTTCGCGCCAATTCCAGCGAGATCCGTGTCACCCGCAAAGGCTCACGCTCGGCACCTGTGGACTTTGATAGCCTCGAGGACGCCTTTGATATGGAATTACCAGTCGAAGGAAAAGTTACCGAAATCATCAACGGTGGGTACCGTGTACTTGTGCAAGGTCAGTCGGCCTTTTGCCCCATCAGTCAGCTCGGAGTTCCTTTTGGTCAAGATGCCACTCCCTATATTGGCAAAAAGTTTGAATTTTTAATTACGCAATTTGATGCTCGTCGCAAAGACATGGTTGTATCTCGCCGTAAACTTCTCGAACTGCAAAAGGCCGAGAACGAGGGGACATGGATGGACACCAACAAAGTGGGCGACATTGTTACCGGCACAGTCACTCGAGTTAAACAGTATGGAGCCTTTGTGGATGTGGGCGGTGGAGTCGAGGGCTTAGTGCACGTTTCCGAAGTCGGATTTACCCGCCTGAAGAGTGCGGCCGATGGCGTGAGCCTTGGCACGACGGTGCAAGTGAAGATTTTAAAAATGGACGAAGTCGATGGCCGTTTAAAAATCAGTCTCTCCATCAAACAAGGTGGTGAGCTGATGGATCCATGGAACTTGGTGCCGCAGCAATATCCTGTGGGTGCAGTGATTGACGGGATCGTCGATAAAAAAGAAGCCTATGGACTTTTTGTGGTGATCACACAGGGAATTAACGGTCTTTTGCCAAAATCCAAATGGCGCGATGCTGAAGATTCTAAAATGTACGAAAATTTGAAAAAGGGCGACGCCGTCAAAGTTCGTGTGGACGAGATAAAATTTGAAGAGCGAAAAATCTCTTTAGGTTTACCCACAGCCGCCGAAGACAACTCTTGGCAAATGCATCCTTCCCAACAAACCACAGGTGGTCTTGGCGGAGCCTTTGCGGCGGCCTTTGCAACAGCGAATGCTAAATCCCAGGAAACTAGTAAATCTAAGAGGTAAAAACCGTCTTTTGAGAGTTAAGCCGTCTCCAGCTTAACTTCATATTTAAAACCTTCTTTTTCTAAAGCATCTCTCAAAGCTAAGGCGATGAGAGGCGCTTGCGGCAACCCAAGCTTCTTTGCAATCTTTGCTGCACGAGAGGGGGATGGGATACGGCGTCCATGCTCTAAATCACTCGCATTCTGTCTAGAAAGATCGAGCATTTCGGCAAACTCAGTTTGCGATAGGCCTTCGGCTTCTCTCCATGCCTTCAATAAAGAACCAAAAGAGAGGTGACCATAAGTCTTTTCCAATTTTTCAAAATACGAACTTTTTTTAATACTCATGTTTATTGACCTCCAATAATTCGATATGAACTCGATCTGCTATAACTCGATAAATCAATCGATATGCTTTATTCATTCTGACAGACCTCTGGCCTTGTCTCGCACCTTTTAAAGGTTCATCATGAAATCCTGGTGATTTTGCAACCTGCGCGAGTCCCTGGCTTTCCACAATTAAAACCCAGAGCATCACTTTCTTGCGAATAAAATCAGGTACTTTTTTGAGATCCTTCTCAAACTGCTTTGTTGCTGAAACTTTGGTGAGTTGCATCTAGAGACAATGTACTTCAATTTGAAGTACATTGTCAAGAGGAATTCGTCTTTACCTAAATATCTCCTTCATGGTACCCCTAGAGTTAAGTTCATAAAGGGATTGCTAAAAACGTCCGAGATTTTTTCCGGTAAAACGACTTAATGCAAGCCAGGTCATAAAAGTCGACTGAAGAGATTGGCGCGTAAATAGTACAAGGGCATCTGTATGTTTCAACTTCGTGAGTATCAACAACAGGCTGTTAATAACGTTATTAAGTTTTTTCAGAAAAAACGTGAACCAGCGGTGATTGTGCTGCCTACCGGGGCCGGGAAAAGTTTGGTGATAGCGGAACTCGCACGCATTGCGAAGGGGCGGGTTCTGATTCTCGCGCACGTCAAAGAGCTCGTTGAGCAAAATTATCAAAAATACATGAGTTACGGTTTATCGGCGGGGATATTCTCGGCCAGTCTGGGTAAAAAAGATTTTGAGCAAAAAGCCATCTTCGGCGGTGTGCAGTCCGTGGCGCGGGCGCCAGATGATTTTTTTAACGACTTCTCTTTGCTGATTATCGATGAGTGCCATCGTGTGGCCGAGGATGGAGCTACCCAATACCAAGAGGTGATTAAAAAACTGCAACAGCGGAATCCCAACCTCTGCATCTTAGGTCTTACCGCCACTCCGTATCGTTTGGGACTGGGCTGGATCTACGAGTATTCACAAACTGGCGAAATCAAAACTACCAAGACGCGGTTTTTTAAACAGTGTGTGTTTGAACTTCCATTGTCCTACATGGTTAAAAACAAATTCCTGATCAATCCGGTCAAAGTGGATATTCCAGTCACATGTTACGACTTCTCCGAGCTCACCGATCGCGATCGTATGTACACCACAGCCGAGGTGGAAGAGATTTTAAAAAGTCAAAAACGCCTGACACCCTTTATTATCAAAAACATTATCGACATTACGGAAAAGTTTAACCGCCAAGGGGTGATGATTTTTAGTAGCACTGTTAAACACGCCGAAGAGATCATGACTTATCTGCCCGAGGGCGAGGCCCGGTTGGTGATCGGCGATACCGAGATGAACAAGCGCGATCAAATCGTCGCGGACTTTAAACAGAAAAAATTTAAATATCTGGTCAATGTGTCAGTTCTCACCACCGGCTTTGATGCACCTCATGTGGATGTTATCGCTATTTTACGACCGACCGATTCTAATAGTTTGTATCAGCAAATTATCGGCAGAGGCTTGCGCCTTTCTGAGGGTAAAAAAGATTGTTTTATTCTCGACTACACAGGCATGGGGCACGACATCTATGCGCCCGAGATCAGCGACAAGCGCCCGGCCAAAGACACTGTGCCCGTGCGCATTCCGTGCCCGCGTTGCCATTTTGAAAATGATTTTTGGGGCTATGTGGATCACGACGGAATGATCATCGAGCATTTTGGCAGAACCTGTCGAGCGGCCATACAAGATCCGCAAACTCTCAAGATCACACCTTGTGGTTTTCGCTTCCGTTTTAAACTCTGCCACGCCTGCGGAGCCGAAAACGATATTACCGCTCGTCAGTGCGAAAAGTGCAAAGCCACACTGATTGATGCCGATGCTAAACTCAAACAAGCCAAACTTTCCAAAAACGCCCACATCCTCACTCCCGATCGAGTGACCTTTGAGCAGCGCAAGGATAAAAATTCCAACCCGTATTTAGAAATCCGCTATTACGACTATGATGCGCAATACGTGAGCGAAGCGCATTTTTTTAGTAACCCATCCTCGATTAAAAAATTCAATATTAACTTCTTACGCTCTCATTTACGACGTCCTGAGCTTGCCATCGAAATCCAAAGTCCGCAGGATGTGATCGACCTACAAGGTCTCTTTCGCTTGCCATCGTTTGTGATCGCACGAAAACAGGATAAATTTTGGAAAATCACCGAGAAAGTTTTTGCGGAAGAACTTATGCCTCGTGAGACCTAAGAACCAGCGAACTTGCAACAATTTGCATAACACGAGCACTACGCTTTTTTGTAAAGCACGTAACTGGCGACAGTTCCGGCAGCCAAACAAACAGCGGTGAATAAAAATGTGTATTGGTAACCGAGGGCGCCAGCGTGGTCATCAATGAGATGGCCTGTGACAATGGCAAAAAAGATATCAGGTAAAAATCCCACCAAAGAGACAATACACGCGGCAGTGCCGATCAGATGGTTGGGAATTTTGAGATCACCAAAGACCGAAAAATAAATAGCTCGTAAGCCATACACAAAGGAGGAGCACAGCAAAAGAGAGGCGATGGCATACAGAAAACTCGAGGTGCCAGTCAAAGCGAGAAACAGCTGCGAAGCGCTGCTGAGAGCTAATAAAATAAATAAAACTAAAAAGCGTGCACGGGGATTTCTGCGATGCCAATAATCAGCGAGCACGCCCGTACCCAGAGCCGCAAACGGTCGTAGCCAAAAAATAGTAGACGTGAGAGCTGAGGAATCCGTTAGGTTTTGATGATGGACGTCAACGAGATAGATGGAGTAATTATCAATGCCCTTATAGCCACAGTAAGCACTAAAGACCACAATGCACAGAAGCCAGATTTTGGAGTTTTTAAGACTGGCGATGGTTTCGGATAAAGTCCACAACTCACGGTCGTAGTCCGCTTCTTTAAAGTCTCTCAGACTGATCCATAAGAAAGCGGCAACCAAAAGGCAAAAACCAGAGATCGTCCAGTAGATCATGGAGAGCGCTTGCAGTTGATCTTGTTGTTGTAAGCTGGGGAAAAAGACAGCGCTGAGAACAACCAACGCCGAGGTCGCCAGTGCCGCCGTCAGCCCTCGACCGCCATCAAGCAAACCAAGGGCTGTTGACCGGTGATTCTCGCCACCGACAAGGTGGGTGGTGCGAATCAGAGCGCCCCACATCAGGAGCGTGGTGCTGACGCCAAAAAATGTGTAAACCGTCACAAACATCACGGGAGTGTGGAAAAAAGATAAACAAATGCCACCGAGGGCGGTTATCACAAGCGACGTCGTCATCAATAATCGCGGATGATATTTGTCGGCGAGAGGTCCGCCGAAGAGGTAAGAAAGCATGGCCGTGATCCCATACGCCGAAAACGCAATGCCTATCTGGGTATTAGAGAGATGCCAGGCTTCAATGATGAGGGGTCGATAGAGCCGCGGAATTAAAAACGGCAGCATGAAAATAGTTTCACCGGCGAGGATAATGGAAATAAGTTTGAAAAACCGTCGATCCAAGGATCGCGCTACGGGTTGCACCATGTGTGGGATGCTAACACAGCGTCCCCTTTCAGGGTCCTGTTTTTTTTACAGAATCCTTTTTGCACGCCGGAGCTGAGCCTGCTGATAGCCAGCAAATATTCCAGTGTACAGAACACGAATCAGCGGATCTTCCATGATATCAACGCTGTCTAAGTCCTCTTCGATCTTTTTATCAAAAGTTTCTTCATTAACTCGTATATAGAGCGAAGTCAGAGTTTCTCCATTTTCGAGTGCTGAATGCAGCTTATGGGCGGGGATTTGTGTATGCCATGCTAACGGCAAAGTCGCGGATTCTGTAAGCTGCATATTTTCGTCTTGCACTATGTAATAAAAATTCTCACTGGTGCCAGCGTGATCATAAATCGATAAACACCACATGCGTTTTTTTTGGAAATAGAGATCTGCCGACGGGCCAATATCATAAAAGCGTTGAGCTATTTCCGAACGGCAAAAGTGCAGAAGGCGTTGCTTTTGGGATTCGTTGAGCGGCGGAAAGTGACAAGCAATATCGGCCGTTGAAGACCACGTCGCTTGCGGATTGAATTCGTAATCCACATTTTGCTCACCAAGGGGATGCACCCACGCCAAGGGCTCTGTATGGTGTAACGACTGAGACGAAAGAGACACAGCTTGTCCTGGATTCATGCGCTGCACTTCACTTTCAGGCAAAAGCTCATTCACAAACCTTGTGAACATTTTGTAAGACACAGGGAAAAAAGCCTGACGATACCAGGACCACTCCTCGTGAATAAACTGACAGGCGCTGGGAACCACATAACGAGGTTTTAATTTTTTTAGTTGTTGCGGCCATTCCTCGGGCCATACAAAGTCTGTCAATGGAAAGCGGGCGGGAGAGAGCACATCCCGCTCTCGCATGATTTGAAAGGGCCACAGGACCATATCCCAAGACGTCTTGCTCAGGGAGTCCACAATTTTAGGTTCGATCGCGGCATCAACCACATTTAAAATATTTAAACCTGCACAGGAAATTTCAAAAAGACAATCCACGTCTCGCTCTACAGCCGCTCGTGGAGTTACAGAAAAATTTCCGAGAAGAACGGCGGTGTCCAAGGTCAGTGGATAAACCTGTTGAAAACCCATTTGCCCAAGCCAAGCAAACATCGCGGGGTGCTCGCAGTAGAGATAAAGGGGCGTGCTGCGGGGGAGGTGATCGAGGCTTTCTAAAGAGCAATGGTCATCGTGATGGTGAGAAATAAACACGGCGGTGAAGGTTTCGTCGTGCAGTTTGTCCAAATCAAAATTCACAGACGGGTAGGCGTGGGCATTGACGCTAAACGGGTTTTCAAAAATAGGATCAAATAACAGTCGTGTGCCGTTGTTTTCCAACAAATAACCAGCATGCAAAATACGAGCGATACGAACATCAGAAATAAACCAACTCCTAGAAAGGAAATTGCGTCAAAAGATAAAGCGCAGAAAGTCCCACACAGATGGTGGCGAGAGTACTGCGTGTCCATAAAAACAGAAACGTCACAAAAATCAAAACGACCATACGCTCTTTGCCCCCCAGGCTGAGCACCTGACCTTGATGGAAAAATGCCGAGGGAGCGATGAATGCGGGGAGGATAGCGGCGGGAATAAATGAGAAAATCTCTTTGGTGCGTTCAGAGATAACAATCTTGCTGGAGAGGGCAATCATAGAAAACCGAATGGACAATGTTCCTGCCAGCATCAAAAAAACCACGGACCAAAAGTAAGTGTTATCGCTCAGTTGATACGTCATCTCACACTTCCTTTTTGCGAGTTAAAAAAATCGCAAGGGCAATGGAGAGCAGAGCGGTGGTGATCAAACCTGTTTTGAACGGCATACTATAGCAAAGGATCGACACCACAGTGGAAAAAAGCGCTACGAGCCAGTAGGTTTTATTTTTAAGCGTGGGAATCACCAACGCTAAAAAACTCAGAGGTACAGCAAAGTCCAAGTTCCACGACGCTGGCGCAAAGTTACCAAAAACGTAGCCGGCCACCACAGAGGCATGCCAGACGAGAAGCATACACACGGCGGTTCCTAAGTAAAACTCAATAGCATCGGATTTCTTTTTAAACTCATCATGGTGGGCGAGCATCACCGCATAACTTTGATCGGTGAGAGTGTGTGCACACAAAAGTTTCGTTCCCCAGCTGGCGCCTTGCAACTCCACCGCAAGACCTGCACTGTAAAGTAGAAAGCGCAAATTGATCACTAAACCCGTCAGCACTACAACAATCAGCGCGGCGTGTTTGTCCATCAGTTCGACCGCCGCCAGTTGTGAGGCGCCTGCATAAACCAAAACGTTCATGGTCATGGCTTTTACAAAACTGATTTTAGCATTAAAAAACACCGTGCCCATCACTGCCCCAAAGGGAATCACACCCGTGGTGATCGGAACCATTTGACGAAAGCCTTTGATAAAAAACGGTGATTTGAGAACCTGCATAGTACCGACGAACTCCAACGTGGGAGATATATAACAGAGGGCTAAAAGTGAGTAAAAAAAAGGACTTTGACCAGATGCGCCGATCGCCTTTAATACCCCTTGTTATGCCCGAAGGTGTGAAAAAATGGCAACTTGGATGAGTAAACGAGTTTTGTGGTCAAGGGGGTAGCTTTATAATATGCTGAGCCTTCAATAACCAAAAGGAGACCCATGGGGTTTTTTAATTTTTTAAAAAAGCAGTTTATTGATGTTATCGAATGGACCGAAGACGGAGCGGGAATTCTTAGCTACCGCTATCCGATGCAGGATCAAGAGATCCAAACAGGCGCTCAGCTCACCGTTCGGGATACGCAATTGGCGCTTTTTGTAGATCAAGGAACAGTGGCCGATCTTTTTGGACCAGGTCGACATCGACTCACAACGCAAAACCTTCCGCTATTAACCAACCTTAAAAACTGGGATAAGCTTTTTGCTTCGCCATTTAAGTCAGACGTTTATTTCTTTTCTACACGTGAGCAATTGGATCAAAAGTGGGGAACCACGAGCACCATCACTCTTCGTGATAAAGATTTTGGTGTGATTCGTTTGCGCGCTCATGGTGCTTATTCTTATAAAATCAAAAACGCTAAGGTGTTCTACAAAAAAGTCAGCGCCACTGATGAGGTGTTTACAACTCAAAATCTCGATGGTCAGCTCAAAGGTTTGATTACGTCTAACATGGCAGGTTTTTTAGGCCAAGCCTCCACAGCCTTTTTAGACATGGCTTCTAACCAAATTCATTTTGGTGAAACGCTTAAGCAAGCGCTTGCACCTGCTTTTGAAGACTACGGCTTGTCTCTTGAAAAGTTTTTTGTTCAAAGCATCACCTTGCCGGAAGAGTTGCAAGCGCATCTCGATAAAGTGGCGAGTATGAATATGCTCGGCGATTTAAAACGCTATACGCAATTTCAAGCAGCAGAAAGTTTACCGCTGGCCGCCCAAAATGAAGGTGGGGGCACAGCCTCTGCGGGTGTTGGCATGGGTGCAGGCCTGGCCATGGGCCAAATGATGTCACAAGCTTTGGGTGGAGCCTCAGGCGCTGACAAGGGCGAAGACCCAATGCAGTTGATTCAGAAACTCCATGAGATGATGACCAAAGGTGTAATCACGCAAGCGGAGTTCGATGCCAAAAAAGCCGACCTCCTTAAAAAAATATAAGTATGACTAAAAAATTTTCCTGCCCCTCCTGTGGGGCAGATCTTCTTTTTAAGAGCAACGTTTCGCTTTTTAAAGTCTGCGAGTATTGCTCCTCAACCGTGGTCCGGCACGATCTGACTCTTGAGTTGATTGGTAAACAAGCGGAAGTCGGTGAGAACTTTAGTGTTTTACAATTAGGAACCCTGGGTCGCTATGGGCGCAGCGAATTTTCACTGATTGGCTATTGTCGCTGGCAGTGGTCGCATGGCTATTGGAATGAATGGTGGGCGCAGCTGGATGATGGTACGACTCGTTGGTTGAGTGAGGCGCAAGGCAGTTACGCCATGTGTGAGCAAGCGCCTTTGCCGTCCCTCCAAATTGAAAAATTAAAATTAGAACAACAGGTCCATCTACCGGGTGGGGAAATGGCGACGGTCGCTGATATCAAAACATCGCACTGTACAAAGTTTTTAGGTGAGCTCCCTTTTCGCCCCTGGCCGCAAAAAGAAAGACTGAGTGTGGATTTTTCGTTTTCAGAATCCAATAAATTTGCCAGTATAGATTCCTATCTGCAAGAAACTCGTTTTTATCAAGGTGAGTATTTGGAATTTGAAGAATTGGCCTTAAGCAATTTGAAGGAGATCGATGGCTGGTCCTAGTCCTGTAAAAACATTCAAGTGTACAGCCTGTGGAGCGCCTCTTTCTTTACATACACTGAACCAGACAATTTCAATTGCGTGTGTGTCTTGCGGTGCTGTTCTCGATGCCACGAACGAGCATTACGAGATTCTTTGTCAATACAAAAAAATTCCTAAGTTTAACCCGTATCTAGAAATAGGATCGATGGGTACACTTTTTGGTACAAAGTGGATGGTTGTGGGGTACATGATCCGCTCTGATGAAACCAACGTTTACTTTTGGGATGAGTATTTACTTTATAATCCCCAAAAAGGTTTTCGCTGGCTGGTGGAGTATCAAGGTCACTGGAGCTTTGTCGTGACAGTCAAAGGCAATCCTTTGGTGGATAGAGTCAATGGATACGCTCAATACTACAACCGCAAATACAAGTTGTTTCTCGTTGGTCAGGCGCGTGTTCACGCTGTGGTTGGCGAGTTTTATTGGAAAATCGAAGCCAATGAAGTGGCAGATGTTCGTGATTACGTGTGTCCACCCGAAATGCTCTCTTACGAAAAGTCGCAAGGAGATATTGTATGGTCTCTTGGACAATACGTGGATCGGGAAAAAATAAAAGAAGCCTTTTCTCCAGAAAGATTTTTGGGAATCCCAGTAGGCGTGGCGCCTCATCAGCCCTCGCCCCATGAACAAACAACTCATGTTTCGTTCCAATATCTCTGGCGTTTTGTCGCCTTTCTTTTCTTCTTTAATATTTTAATTATTATGTGGAGTCCGAATAAAATTGTTTACCGTTCTTTTCATAACTCCACACCAGAACCTGTGACCACCGAATCGTTTGAGCTTGGCGGAGGAACGGACAATGTTAGCTTTTTGTTATATGCTCCCGTTTCTAATAACTGGATGTCGGTAGAAATTGATTTGATCAATGAGCAAACAGGACAGACGTTCGAGTTGGAAAACGGAGTAGAGTATTATTCGGGTAGCGATTATGATGGCGCTTGGTCAGAGGGATCGCAAAGCAGTGAAGAGATTCTTTCTTCCGTGCCAGGTGGGCGTTATCACATGGTTTTAAAGCCGAGCTACAGTTCGAATATCTATTTGAATCCGAGTTACCAATTGACGGTGAGCCGTGGCGTGGCCATCTGGTCCAACTTTTGGTGGATTACAGGTCTTTTAAGTCTTATTTTTGCTTTTGTTTATTTAGGCAAGAGACAGTTTGAAGTGTCTCGTTGGTCGACCAGTGATTTCTCTCCCTATGCAGGGAGTGATGACGATGAGTAGGTGCGCATGTTTTTAAAATTTTATCTTTATCTTGGTATAAGTCTTTGTACATTGTTTGTTTACGCAGCGATGACAGGGTGGAGAATACAAGACTCCATGTCGCCAGCGAATTGGGGTCCGCAAGGAAGAAGTGTTTATCATAAATAGTTTTAACTAGAGGAGAGTGGTATGGATGTAATAAATATAAAATATATTCTCAACGCGATTATATATTCCGTTTTGGGCTTAGCCATATTGGGAGGTTCCTTCGTGTTATTTGATAAGATCACTCCTGGAAACTTGTGGAAAGAGATTGTCGAAGAGCACAACATTGCATTGGCCATCACGGCGGGTGCTATGACTTTGGCCATTGCACAAATTATCTCTTCCGCGATCCACGGGTAAACATTGTCATTTGTTTTACTCTTATCGGTTTTTATTATTGCGACCTGCGGTCTTATCTATGAGTTGATTGCAGGAGCCCTCGCTAGTTATTTGTTGGGTGACTCTGTCACGCAGTTTTCAACAATTATCGGTGTCTACCTTTTTTCCATGGGAATTGGCTCGTATCTTTCCAAGTTCATTCATCGCAACCTGATTGGTTTTTTTGTTCGTGTGGAAATTCTTGTGGGCTTGGTCGGGGGATCTTCCGCCGCGATTTTGTTTTTGGCCTTTGAATCGGTGGAATCTTTCCGTGTACTATTGTACTCCCTGGTCAGTTTGACTGGAATTTTAGTTGGTATCGAAATTCCGATTCTGATGCGCATTTTGCAAAATCAAATGGATTTTAAAGATCTCGTCTCACGTGTATTTACGGTGGACTACATTGGTGCGCTGATGGCTTCTTTACTGTTCCCGCTTGTTCTGATGCCTTATCTCGGCTTAATGAAGTCCGGCTTCTTTTTTGGCGCGCTCAACGTCAGCGTGGCCTTATGGACTCTGCATTATTTTAAGGAGAGTATCCCAGCTATGCGCTCCCTGCGTGCTTTGGCGATCGGGGCTTTGATTTTCCTTGTGCTGGGGTTTTCTATGGCGGATGAGATTCTGTCCTTTGCCGAAAGCCTTAGTTACCGAGATAAGGTGATTTATTCTAAAACCACGCAGTATCAGCGTTTGGTTTTGACCAAAACAAAAAATGATGTGCGTTTATATTTAAACGGAAATCTGCAATTTAGTTCTGCGGATGAGTATCGTTATCATGAATCCTTAGTGCACGTCGGTTTAGCCGCTCTCCCTGAGGCAAAATCTGTTCTTATTTTGGGCGGAGGTGACGGTTTAGCAGCTCGCGAGGTGCTTAAGTACCCAAATATTGAAAGCGTGACACTGGTCGATTTAGATCCACTGATGACAAAAATTTTTTCTGCTAATGAAGAGCTCGTTAATTTAAATAAAGGTTCCCTGCAATCACCAAAGCTTAAGGTGATCAATCAAGATGCTTTTATTTGGTTACGTCAGTCGCCCGACACCTATGATTATGTGATTATCGACTTCCCGGACCCGAGTAATTACTCCATTGGCAAACTTTATAGTAATACGTTTTACCGTGAATTGAAAAAGCGAATGTCGCCGGGCGGAATGGTGGTCGTCCAGAGCACGTCTCCCTATGTGGCGAAAAATGCGTTTTGGTGCGTGGTAAAAACGCTGGAGTCCGAAGGATTTGTGACAAATCCATACCACGTGTATGTTCCCTCTTTTGGCGAATGGGGATTTATTCTCGGAACGTTTCAGCCGTTCACTCTTGCGACTCGTTATCCTGAGCTATTAAAATTTGTCAGTGTTGAAAGCGTTCCATCGATGTTTATTTTTCCAGCTGATATGAAAGCTCCTGAGGTTGAGGTAAATAAACTCAATAATCAATCCTTGGTCCGTTATTTTGAGGCCGAATGGTCGCATTATCTTGAGTAATTTATGAATTTTTCAAATCTAAAGATCTCACGTCGTTGGTTTTTGAAGAGTGGCCTTATAGGCACATCACTTTTAGCTGCAGTGGGATTATGGCGATACCGTCAGAGTCACCGTTCGTGGAGCGGCAGTATCCAAGGGGCCAATCACAAGCTAGGACATCTCTTGCGTGATCTTCCCTCATACCCACGGGAACAAGGGCCACATCATTCTGTGCTTATCGTCGGAGGAGGCGTTTCCGGACTTTCTGCCGCCTGGTGGTTGCAAAAGAAAAACTTTAAAGATTTTGTTCTTCTCGAAATGGACGAAGAGGTTGGGGGAAATTCACGGAGCGGTAAAAACTCGGTGAGTGCGTATCCTTGGGGCGCTCATTATGTGCCGCTTCCGAGTGAAACCGCTCACACTGTGCGTGAACTTTTTGAAGAACTGGGCGTAATCAAAGGCTATAAAAATAAACAACCCATTTATAACGAATACTATCTCTGTTCCGATCCCGAAGAGCGTTTGTTTGTGAATGGAAATTGGCAAGAAGGCCATATCCCACAAGTAGCTCTTTCCGCAGACCAGAAACGCCAATATCAAGAGTTCTTTCAAGAAATAAATCGACTCAAAAAACAAACAGGAAAAGATGGGAAGCCGGCGTTTACTATCCCCATTGCACTAAGTTCGCAAGATCCCGAATTTTTAAAATGGGATACGATCACCTTCCAAAAATGGATGGAAAGTTATCAATGGGATTCGGAATACTTACATTGGTATGTGAATTATTGCTGTCGTGATGACTTTGGCGCTCCCTACGATCAGGTGTCAGCGTGGGCGGGGATTCATTACTTCGCCTCGCGTTCGGGAGAGGCCGCCAATGCAGATTCCGACACCGTCTTAACCTGGCCCGAAGGCAACGGGTGGTTGGTGCAAAAACTCGAAGAAAAAGTGCAATCGCATGTGCGAAAAAATTCTTTTGTCATAGGTATTAAACAACATAAGCAAAAAACAGAAGTGGAAATTTTAGATACAAAAAACAAAACGATCCAAGTCTGGACAGCAGATCAGGTGATTTTTGCAGCGCCTAGGTTCATAGCCAAAAGAGTGATTGCAGACTTTGCTCAAAATACAGATTCGTATGAATACTCTCCGTGGCTGGTGGCCAATATCACACTTAAGAAGTTTCCCCTGCAAAAGGGGGAACATTTAGCTTGGGACAATGTGAACTATTACAGTCGTTCTCTGGGCTACGTGGTGGCGACCCACCAAAATCTTTCTACGCAGTCGGCAACAGTCATTTCTTATTACAAACCCTTGGATGAGGACACACCTTCCGCTATGCGAAAAATGGCGTTGCAAAAAAATTACGACGAATGGGCTTTTGAGGTTGTGACGGATCTTCAAGCGCGCCATCCAGAAATTGCCGAGCAGATTCAAAATTTAGATGTATGGATTTGGGGACACGGAATGATTATTCCCCGCCCAGGATTTATTTGGGGCAAGGAACAGGCTTTACGACAGGCTTCGGTCGGGCGACTTCATTTTGCTCATACTGATATGAGTGGGATTTCCATCTTCGAGGAGGCTCAGTATTGGGGTGTGGAGGCGGCGAAGAAGTGTCTAAATACTCTCTCGTAAAAAACAATTGGCTATTCAGTCCACGCTTTGATTTGTTGTGGATTTTGGGTCCTGGCTTTTTTGCTGTTTTTTTCTGCGTTGTCTTTTCTTCGTTATTGCTAGCGCAGCAAGAGCTGCCCATCGTCTATTGGTTTATCTTTGTTCTCTCCTGTGATGTGGCGCATGTCTATTCTACTCTCTATCGCACTTACTTTGTTACGCAAGAAAGAAAAAAGTTTGGTGCGCTCTTATTGTACGTTCCCTTATTTTGTTTTCTCAGTGGAATTTTGCTCTACAGTATTCATTCCAGTCTTTTTTGGCGGCTTTTAGCTTATGTGGCCGTTTTCCATTTTATTCGTCAGCAGTATGGGTTTGTGCAACTCTATTCAAAAATGCAAAAGAGAAGCTCGTATCAACAGTTTGTCGACAAATTGATGATTTACACAGTGACTCTTTATCCGCTTCTTTATTGGCACACGAGTGAGAGACACTTTCATTGGTTTGTGGATGGAGATTTTTTGGAGATGCCATGGCCATCGTTAAATTCTGTTGGTTTTGTCATTTACTGTGCGGTGGGATGTCTTTATGTACTTACGGAGATTTTTACTTTTTGGAAATATAAACAAATCAATCTCCAAAAAAATCTAGTGATTCTCGGCACAACCTTGGTTTGGTATGTGGGAATTGTGTATTATAATAACGACACAATTTTTACGATCACCAATGTCATCGCTCACGGTGTTCCCTATATAGCCTTGGTTTGGATTTATGGACGACGCCAAAACTATAACTTAAAAATAGGAGGCTTATACTATCGTCAGTTATTTACGATATCTCTGGTCCCGCTTTTTTTGGTGGGCATTTTAATCTTGGCGTATTTGGAAGAAGGACTCTGGGCGCATCTTGTCTGGCGAGAAAAGCTCGACTTATTTCCGCTGTTCTCGCTGCTGGATATTTTTTATAACCCGTCTTGGCATAAGTGGATCGTACCGCTCTTAATGATCCCGCAATTTACACATTATATTCTCGATGGCTTTATTTGGAAAAATTCGCCTCTGTCAAAGTCCATCGATTAAAACTTTTTTCAAAGAAGACACAAAATCGTGTACGACTTGCTCCCTTTTTGACAAAGCGAGCGAGGTGCTCCTATATTGCCTCTTTGAGGAGGAGTGAATGGTGAAAGTTTTATTAGCGGCTCTGTTAGTGATCGTCAGTTTTTCAGCTGGGTACCTGATTAAGCAAAAATCAGAGAGTCTTCCTTTTCAAGATTCCTACAAAGGAAAATACGAAAAGCTCAGCGCCGAAATTGCAAAAATCCATGGAGTCGATATTCAAGAATATATGGAGTTGCGCGAGCAAAAAGAACTTTATCTTAAAGCCGACGAGATCCTAGGAAAAATTCTTCTTCTTTTTTTAGCGGAGACCGGACTTAAACTATCGCAAAAAGAAATTGCGCACTTTAAAGGTAATAAAATGCCACTACCAACAACGACTGAACTCGATTCGTCTTCGTTGCACCCTGGTAAAAAGGAAGCTTCTCCGTGTGGACCGCTCAAGACTGCGGGCGCCGACATCGACACTCTTTGGTTGAAGGCCGAAAAAGGTGGGAAGGTGAGCGAAGATGACTTAAAAAGTCTCGAAGTGGGCAATCTTTTTTCAGTCATTAAAAGTGCAAAACCTTATGGTGCAGATTTGGCGCAAAAGCTGGAAGGGCACTATGAAGGGAGTATCAATCTTGAAAAACCAACAGCACGGGTGTGGGTGACGACATTGGACTTTGAGATCACCGGTGAAAGTGCGGAGGGAATCGTTGAAGGAAATTATAAATTTACCCTAGCGGAGCCGAATAAACCGCCTTTTAGCAGTTCCAGCGGCGATGGAACGCAAGACCAGTTCACTTCTCCGAGTGGAAGCCAGGCTATTTTTGTAAAAATTCGTTCCGAGAGCAAAGAGAATTATCTACAGCTTTACAGCGTCGATGGTGGCAAAAAACTCATTGGCAACTACTACAACTCCAAATCCATGGATGAGTTCGAAAAAACCGGAACCGTGACGCTGTGGAGGCGTTAGTTCCCGCAGTTTAGAGTTGCCGCCCACGACAGGATCTATTAGTGTATGCCCCTATCAAAGGCGACGCTCGATGAGTAATGTGATTATTAAAATTATTTTGATTCCTCTGATGCTGTTTTCGTACTTTCTGCGCAGCTTGTCCTTGCGATGGCTTGGAAAATTGGGTGGCGGACTAGGTGTCTTATTGCAAGCCGTAGGGTTCCGTACACGCATTGTCGAAGATAATCTCAAATTGGCTTTGGGAAAAGAAAAATCCCCAGAAGAACTTAAGCAGCTGCAGAAAAAAGTTTACGCCCATATCGGCACTTTGTTTTTAGAAATCGCTCGCAACTTTACATTAACTCGTCAGCAGTATATCGATGAGATGGTCATCAGTGCTGAAGACTTAGCAAAATTAGATAAATTAAAAAAAGAAGGTCGGGGAATGCTGGTGATCAGTGCCCACACGGGCAACTGGGAAATCTTTCCCGCAAGTATAGCCGCACGGGGATATCCCGTAAGCATTGTAGCAAAAAAAATGTCGAGTCCGGTTTCACAATCGTTAATTGAAGACAGACGTACGACGACGGGTTTTGAAGTCATCTACACGGGAAACACTCTTAATAAAATTGCCGAGTCGATGCGTGCAGGTCGTTTTGTTGGTTGTATGGTGGATCAACATATGCCGGGTGCACGTGGCCTGCGTGTTAATTTTTTTGGAACACCTGCAGCGTCGATTCGTGGGTTGGCCAACTTAGCACGTGATACGAAATGTATCGTCATGCCAATTCATGTCTACCGACTAGAAAATGGAACTCATCGTATGAATTTTATGGAGCCACTGGAATACATCGAAGCTCCCGAGTTACCAGCGGGCTCTCAAGAGAGACTACTTCGCGAAGAATGGCTCAACACGCAAAAGTATCAGGAGTGTTTAGAGGCAATGATTCGCCAAAATTTACCACAATGGCTGTGGATCCATCGACGTTGGAAAGCGAACCGAACACCTCTTCATTTTGAGACAGCGGAACTCGAACAAAATCTATAGAGTCTTTCTCTTTTTGAAAATCTAGCAAAATTGTCGATTTATTTACAATGAATCTCAGGTTGAAACAATATCGACTCAAGTCTAGGGAAATTCTTCCGATCTATTGAGTATGAAGACGCTTATTTTGTCGATCTTATTAACAGGAACCTTGGTTATCCCACAAAACTTTAAGTCGGTGGAGACGGCCACTGTGCAGTTGGCGGCTTTGCCAGACTACAATTCGTGGCGCCTTCGTAAAGTTCAATCCTTCTTCGAAATGAAAACAACACCTAAGTTGTTTGTTTTAAAAGTCGCTTAGACATTGGCTCTTAAAACCCATTTAGCTACTTTGCGAGCCATTGATCGTGGAGAAAATCGCAGACTTTGCACCATCACATTGTTTGCTAATCCATGGACGGCCACCACTCTTTTGTTTTGCATAGCATTCCAGGTAAACTCTGCCACATCTTCGGATGAGGGAACCGAACGTTTAAAAAGATTCGAACTCTTAAGATGAGCTGCTTCGACAAACTCTGATTGTGTTGGTCCTGGGCAAATCGCTGTCACACCAACGCCAGTTCCGCTCAGTTCCTCGCTGAGCGCTTCAGAAAAACTCAAGACATAAGATTTAGAAGCAAAATACACCGCCATGCTTGGGCCGGCTTGAAAGGCGGCCGTAGAGGCAATATTGATAATGTGTCCTTTTTTCTGTTGAAGCATGTTTGGCAAATAGAAATGCGACAGTTCTGTGAGCGTGGAAATATTGAGGTGAATCATGTTTAATTGTCGCTCTCGAGAGATTTCATGGAAATTTCCAAACTCGCCAAAGCCAGCATTATTCACCAAAACATCCACTTTTAAATTTTGGTTTTGCGTCCAGGAAAAAAGTTTTTCGACAGCGTGTGATTGGGTGAGATCGAGCGCGAGAAGATCCACTTGGATGGGATATTTGGAAAGTTCTTTTTTGAGAGAATTTAAAAGATCTTCCCGACGAGCGACAAGAATCACATTGTACTGTTGACGAGCAAAAACATGGGCAAGGGCGCGGCCGATGCCACTGGAGGCACCCGTGATAAGAGCTGTGGACATTAGCGAGTCTCCTTGGGTGCGGGTTTATTAAATTGTTGACGATATTTTTCTTTTTCGGAAGCAGAAGCGGTCTCTTGAGCTTTTTGTGCGGCCACTTTGGCCTCTTTCATACGACCTTGTTCTTTGAGAAGCAGTGAAAGATTGTGCCACGCAGGAGCGAGTCCCGGAACATTTTTAACTAAGGTTTGCAATTCACTCACGGCGCCTGCGGTGTCGTTTTGTGCATACCGAGTGTTGGATAAACCAAAACGCGCGCCGATATTTTTGGGCCATTTTTTTAAAATTTCACGATAGGTGGTTTCTGCAACTTCGGGGCCCGCCGCTTGCTCCAGTGCTATCGCTGCCGTGGTCACATCCAACTCCCTTTGACTGACAGGCAATGTCTGCGGAGGCAGTACCAACAGCGCCCAGCCATGGGCTTGCTCCCAGGCGCTCCCAAAATCTTCCATGGTCATTTCTTCGTTTTGACCGTTTTCCGATAGAAGAAAAACTTTTTGTTTGGCACGATCATAGCCTACGAGTACAGAATATTGCCAATGAGACCACCAGCCCCATCCCCGTTTAAGTCGAACAATCAGCGGGTGCCCGTGGGCCACTTCCTCGAACACTTCTGATTCGCGAGTTAAGACAAGAGCCAATTGTCCTTGCTGACGAGCACTGGCCAACAGAGCAGCAGGGGGCGCCTTGGGATCGTTAGCGAGCACCACAGCCGCATCTGGAACTTGTGTTATTTGATAACTTTCAGGAAGAGGAAGTGTGGCCTCTTTGATATTTAAAGTTTTTGAGGTGGCACAGCCTGAAAGGACGATGAGAATACTGAATAAAAAAAGACGTATGAATTCCCCCTAGCTAACAGTTCCCTTTTTGTATCGCACTGCTTTTCAAAAAGGTAACAGTTCTCTTTTTGGAAAGCAGTGCGATACAAAAAGGGAACTGTTAGCTAAGAAAAATCAAGTTGCGGCAGTGCGGGCAGTAGGTACGTAGCGGAAGAATGGCTCCAGCTACCGTGGTCGATGATTTTTGATCGCAGCTGGGGCAATGGACCTCAAACAAGGGGAGATAATAACTCTGTTTCCATGCACTCCACGTGGCAAAAATCATAACCAGCGCCCCAATAGGGACAAGCACAAAGTGCAGAATAGGAATTAAAGCAAAAAGGCAGGTGACAGCACCTGTTTTTAACAAAGTGATGGCCGTTTTTTTAAGGCGCGGAAATAGACCGATCGTATCGATTTTTTGATCGGGGTAGATAATCTTTTCACCAGCGAGATTAGTGATAATCATTGGCAAAGGTTTATCATAAAAGGTTTTCAGGAGCTACCTCATGTTTAAAATACGCGAAATCACACCCCAGGATGCAGAAATTCTAGCGCCAGTGGCGCATAAAATCTTTCTCGAAACCTTTCTGCCAACGAACACAGCCAAAAGTGTCATGGATTATGCCAATGTGCATTTAACTCCTACCGCTTTAGCACAAGACATTGCCCGTCCACAAACGTGGACGTTGGGAGTCTTCGTCGAGGAACAAATCGTCGGCTACATGCTAATGTTGGTGAATGAGCAAGAGACCTATCAAGATATTTCACTAGAGCTTAAGCGTTTTTATCTCTTAGCAGAATATCATGGCCGCGGTTGGGCCCAAGAAATGATGGCAACGTGCGAGAAAAAAGCCAAAGAGCTCGGCTTCTCAGCGATGTGGCTCGGCGTATGGGAAAATAACTTCCGCGCCCAAAAATTCTACCAAAAATGCGGCTTCGAAAAAATAGCCTCACACCCCTTCATCATGGGCGACGAAGCCCAAACCGACTTCATTATGGCCAAACGCTTTTAACATAGGTCCTTCGCGTCACTCAGGAAAGTTATAGATCCACTCCGAAATCTTAAATTTGATTTAAGTCTTCTAGTTACAAAAGTAAGCGACGCCAGCAACCGCTTGGCCAAGAGCACCTGTTTGTTCCATCTTTACAAAGTTCGCACCTTTTTTGGCGGCGTCAAGTTTCATGTCTTCGAGGGCTTCTTCAAAAGTGCCTTTCGTATTCATTACGCGACCTTCTACACGGCCGATCTCTTGGCAGCTTTTGTGAGCGTCGTTGCGACTGACTTCGACATTTTTAGCTTCGGGTTTAATGGGCGGGCTGGAACACGCGGAGATAAGTGCAAGAACAGCAAAAGGTATGATTTTTTTTAGCATAAAAACCTCGTTTGTTAATTAAGAACGGTTGACTAAACGATTTAAGAGAAGCAGCACCAACGCACCACCGACGGCTGCGAGAAAGCCCGCCATGTTCCAACCGACGGTCACGGTGTAACCCATGGAGGCCGCAGCGAATCCACCGAGAAAGGCGCCGATGATGCCGACGAGAATGGTGCGAATCCAACCTAGATTCTCTTGCCCTGGCAAAAGAATTTTAGCTGTTACTCCCGCTACCAAACCAAAAAACACCCAGCTGATAATCCCAGGAACATAGGGAAGTGCCATAAGTCTTTGGATATAGAGATTCAGATCCATGAAAAAAGCTTAACAGGAGACATAAACAAGATGCAAGCCGATCAGCTTACAAAAACGTCAGATTGGCGTGTTTGGCGATAAATTTTTTAATCGATTGATCGCCAAAGAGAATAGAAACCTTCGTGGAATCTCCGGCGCCTTCCACTTGAAAAATAGAACCGGCTCCAAAAACGGGATGGCGAACGCGAGCCCCTTTTTTATAAGGTCCGCTTTCGTGTAGATCACTCATGTTTTCGTAATCGGGAAACACATCAAAGGATTCTTTGTTTGTAGCTCGAGCACCTTTAAAACTTGCGGAACCACTGCGCGAAAATCCTGTGGCTGAGGGGCGCCCCATAAAACTGGGACGCTTTTGCACCATGCTCACAGGTTCGATGAGCGTCGGCGGGATTTCGTCTATAAAACGGCTCGGGGGATTAAACGTATGTTCGCCCCAATGGCGACGACTGCGTGCGTGGAGCATGTAAAGTGATTTTTCCGCACGAGTCATACCCACGTAACAGAGGCGGCGTTCTTCTTCCATGCGATCGCCAGCTTCTTCGATACTTTGATGGCCAGGAAAAAGTCCCTCTTCCATACCCATCATAAAGACCACAGGAAATTCGAGACCCTTTGAGATATGTAAAGTCATCAAAGTCACAGCCGGTTGATTTTGTGTTTCTTCGCTACTGTCGGCTTCGGAGACCAGAGCCATGTCGCTGAGAAATTTTTCGAGAGAGGCATCGTCCTGATGAGTTTCGGTAAAACGCAAGATTGCGTTGCCAAATTCTTGTAAGTTTTCAATGCGTGATTTGGATTCGATGGTGTCATCTTGCTCAAGCTCACGCAAATATCCCGTCACATCTAAAACTTCGTTGTAGAGTGCATAAAGATCTAGAGACGTGGCTTTTTCACGAAGCTTCACGAGCAGATCTAAAAACTCACTGAGTTTGCCGGAGGCGCGCGACGGCAACGCCTTGGTCTGCATAGCGCGAATGGAAGCTTCCACCATACTGCACTGATGATCAATGCTGATCTGTTCAAGATTCTCAATGGTGGTTTTTCCCAAGCTTCGCGCCGGTACATTCACCACACGTTTAAACGACACATCGTCTGTCGGGTTGAGAAGAAGGTTGAGGTAAGAGACCACATCTTTAATCTCTTTGCGATCATAGAAACGAATTCCACCGTACAAACGGTAAGGAATTTGCTTATTGCGCAATTGTTCTTCGAGCACGCGTGATTGTGCGTTGGTGCGATAAAAAATGGCCACATCATTGAGCGAAAGCCCATCGAGTCGAAGAGAGGCAATTTTGTCAGCGGCAAACTGGGCTTCGTCGTATTCATTCTCTACTTCGACTACTTTGACCAGGTCGCCCGCAGGGTTGTCGGTAAAGAGTTTTTTATCGTGCCGCTGAGAATTGTGCGAGATCACTCCATAAGCCGCAGCGATGATGTTTTTTGTCGAGCGATAATTTTGCTCAAGCTTGATCACCGTGGTGCCAGCAAAGTCTTTTTCGAAATTAAGAATATTGGTGATGTCCGCACCACGCCAGGCATAAATGGACTGATCTTCATCGCCGACCACACAAATATTATTTTTGTCGGCACAAAGTGCCTTCATCAACCGGTACTGCGTGACGTTGGTATCTTGATACTCATCGACCATGATAAAACGGAAGCTGTTTTGCAATTCTTCGCGGACTTGCGGAAAATTTTCCAGCAAGTGCAAACTTTTAGAGATTAAGTCGCCAAAATCAAAAGCATTGTTGGCTTTCAATTCTTGTTCGTAAGCGGCATAGATGGCGGAGAACTCTTTGCTAAACAAAGCTTTTTGCGAGTCGATTTCCATTTGTGACAAAGCCGACGACTTCGCCATGTTAATGCGCGATTGGCAAAACTTGGGAGTGATAATTTTTTCGTTGAGGTTTAGTTTTTTAAGAACTTTTTTAATGACGGTCGTTTGGTCGCTGTCGTCAAAAATAGTAAAGCCTTTTTTGTAGCCTAAGACCTCACAATAACGTCGCAGAATTTGCACTCCTAGAGAGTGAAAAGTGCTGATCCACACATCGTAAGCGAGATGCGGTGGCAGCATATGCCCCATGCGTTCTTTCATTTCTCGAGACGCTTTGTTGGTAAATGTGACCGCGAGAATTTGCCGTGGTTCAAAGGTCTTTGTTTCAATCAGATGGCAAATTTTTTGTGTGAGAACGCGGGTTTTTCCCGAACCTGCACCTGCCAGGATCAGCAAGGGTGATCCTGTGTGTTCAACGGCTTTTTGTTGGGCGGGATTCAGGTTTATGTGCGAGGACATAAACCGTAAAGTCGATCATTCTGGGAGTGAAGTCAACCCAGACAAACTCAAGGTGATTATTTTGTAAGCTTATGGACAAATGCGTCTTTAACTACGCCTTGTTTTTTCATGTCCGCTTGATAATCCATCGCTTCTTTGCGGTTTTTAAAGCTACCAACGCTCACTTTATACCAATCTGCACCATTCACACTCACTTTGAGTGGATAGGCTGGATAACCTTTTTTGATCAAAGCCGCAGATAAGGTTTCTGCATCTTTCACCGAGGGATAAGCAGCCACTTGCACAGTGTATTCTGCAGCCATAGCTGCTTTTTTCACGCTTGAGGGAATGCGATCGTCTTGATTAACTGCGTGTTCGGCCCCAGGAGCATGTCCGGCAGTCGCAGCGGGAGCAGCGTGTCCGTTATTGTCAGCATGGCTGTCCGTCGCCGCATGTCCGCCAGTGACGCCATGTCCGGCTTTCTTTTCGAGAGCGGCGATTTCTGCCGCTTCGGAAGCGTCAGAGTTTTCGTCTTCTTGTGGGCCACCATTTTTTTCGGCAGCTTGAATCGCCGCATTCGCTAATTGTTGAATTTCTTCTTCAGAAAGATCACCTTCGCCAGCTTCTGTGGCAGTGTCTTCATTGAGAGCGTGAGAATATTTTTGGTCGACGGCTTTGAGAGCATATTCTTTATCACTCAAGCCTTTGCCAGAGATAACTCCAACACTGAACGAGAGGAGTGAGATTAATACGACAAGTAAAAATACGACGACTTTTTCGAGGCGTCCGTCCTTTTTTGGAGTCTCAGATTTTTTCATATGGTTCCATCCTTCTTTGCTCTCATGAGCGATACGGGGAAATCCCCTAGATGCTCAGGATAAGAGACTTTACCGGGATGGGTCAACTTTCTGGACTGATCTTTGGACCGTCTATTGGACTGTTAAAATGATCCCCAACCCCGACCTCAGGTATAACATAACTTTCCTCAGTCCTGTCAATATCTCGGCTCTTAGTAGTCAGAACACCGTGCGCAGTTCACGGAGAAATGTCGGCGAAAGGTCCACCATTTGTTTCTCACGGTCATTCCCCTTCTTTGGTCGGTGTGGCACCGGGGTTGCTTTGCTGGTGTATGAACATGTGTATGGGGGATTTGTGGCAGATGCAAACGCAGCAAAAAAAACGAAACCTGAGGAAAGCGAAGGCGCCCAGGACTCAGGTCAAGGTGGCAAAGACAAGCGTTCGATGATTTTGATGATCCTTGTGGTCGTCAACTCGCTGGCTTTCTTAGGTGTCGGTTATGGACTTTATATGTATTCCCAATCTACGCGTGAGGCCATGAAGTCCGCTACCGAAATTCAAGATGTCAAAGAAGAAGGCCACGGCAAAGAAGAAAAGAAGGCGCATGAGCAAGATGTGAAGCTTGTTGCTTTGGAAACTTTTTACGTCAATCTCGATGGCAGTGAAGGTTACAAACTTCTTAAAGTCACAATGAGTTTAGAAGTCGACAGCGTGCAATCACAAGATGAAATCATCAAACGTCAGGCGCAAGTGCGCGACATGATTATTATTCTTCTGACCAGCAAAAGATATGGCGAAGTGTCTGGCGAAAATGCACAAGACAAGTTGAAGTCCGAAATTATCGACACGGTAAATTCGATTTTAACTAAAGGCAAGATTAAGAAAATATTATTTACCGAGTTCTTATTCCAGTAGGGGTTTTATGAATCAGGTCTTATCGCAAAGTGAAGTGGATGCACTGTTATCGGCGGTTTCCGATAATGAGATCAAAGTTGATAGTCAGGGCAAACACGATGATCGTGTGGTGGTGGTCTATGATCTGACTAGCCAAGATCGTATTATTCGTGGACGTTTACCTCAGCTTGATGTGATCTACGAAAAATTCATGCGCTCGTTTCGTGTGACATTGTCCTCGGCGATTCGCAAAATCGCTTCACTGAATCACTCGAGTACTGATTTTTTAAAGTTTGGTGAATTCATCAACACGCTCCCAGCGCCGACCTGCATGAGTGTACTGCGTATGGGAAATTTACGTGGTTCAGCACTGTTTGTCATCGAGACAAAATTGGCTTACGCATTGATTGATAGTTTTTTTGGTGGCGATGATCGTCCTTATTCCAAAGTCGAAGGCAAAGATTTTACTCCCATTGAGCTTTCTATTGTCAGAAAAGTCGTGGAACTGGCGATTCAAGATTTAGAAGTCGCATGGGAATCGGTCGAAGTGATCGATTGCAGTTTTGTGCGTACAGAGGTCAATCCGCAATTCGTAGGGATTGTGCCACCGACCGATGTGGTGATTGCATCGACCTTTGATGTGGAATTGGAAAAAGCGAGTGGTACAATTACATTGGTTGTTCCGTACTCAGCGATCGAACCAATAAAACAAAAACTCTCTTCGGGTTTCCAAGTGGAAGCAGATCAAACAGACAAGAGAATTTGGTCAAAAATTATTTCTGAACAACTCAAAGATGTCAGTGTTGATATTAAAGTGGATTTGGGGGAGGCGATGTTCTCTATCCAAGATCTAATGAATATGCGCGTGGGCGATGTGATTTCGCTCAACCAAGACGCGAGCAAAGAAATCGATGTTCTTGTGGAAGGTGTTAAGAAATTTAAAGGTTTTTATGGGTCGAGCCATGGATCAGTGGCTATGAAAATTACGGAACGTATAAATAAAAAATAGGAGTGAGTATGTCAGAAGCAGCAAAAAAAGAAGAAAGCCATTTGCATGAAGTCGGTGCGAGTTCGGGCGTAAATGCGGGTCTCGGCGAACCAAACATTAATATGATCCTGGATATTCCTCTGAAGCTGACGGCGGAACTCGGAAGAACAAAGATCGTCGTGAGTGATCTTTTAAATCTAGGCCAAGGCAGCGTGATTGAGTTGAATAAACTTGCAGGTGAAGCCATGGAGATTTATGTCAACGACAAGCTGATCGCCAAGGGTGAGGCGGTTGTCGTGAATGATAAGTTTGGTGTACGTTTAACAGATGTGATTTCTCCAAAAGAGAGAGTTGAGCAGTTAAAATAGGTCGTCTAAAATAGATCGGAGCGTCTATGTGGTTACTACTGTCAGGGATGATAGGCTTTTTTAGTTTTGCTGGCGAAGAAGATGTTTTTCTTAAGCAAATTTATGTGGAATCTAAAGGTGGACAAACTCAAATCCATTTAGAGATGTCCAAAGATGTGGATGCCACTCAACTCGAAGCACGTTTTGTACGTCGCTCTATCGAGTGGGATCTAGGCCAAGTGAAGTTAAAAAAAGACAAGATGTTTATCGATGTCAACGGTGCTGAGATCAATAATATCTATGCATCCAACCACGATAGCAAAGGACTACGTGTTCGAGTGAATCTTCATAATGATAAAATGGCTTCGAATTTCCATGAACAACTCCGTTTCGTAAAAAATAAAAATAAAATGACTTTAATATGGGACACTTCGTCGCCCACATTGACTCACAATATTTCGGAGCTCAGCCGCTCTTATGATGTGAAAGAAGAAGGCCTACAAAAAATGCAAGATCATATTGCTGAAGCCAGCGTGATCAAAATAGATCCAGCGGCGACAGTAGCTGCCGCAGAAATGATCGAACCCGAAGAGTCTTCGCCACAGAAGATAGATGACTCTAAAGAAGAAAAAGATATTCCCCTCGTAGCTAAAAAGGCAGGCATTGAGACACAAACATCTTCGGCCATGGGCAAGATGGCGTTTGGAATGATTGCCGTGCTGGGACTTCTTGGTGCCATTTATTTTGGTTCCAAAAAATTGAATCAAAAAAGAGCGGGTGCGCCCTTTAATCAAGAATCCATTAAAATCGTTGCGCAAAAATATCTGGGTCCTAAACGTAATTTAACCTTGGTGCGCGTATCGGGTGAATACCTTTTGCTGGGTGTCACTGATCATGGCATCAGTTTGATTAAACAATTGACCGTGGTGGATGATGAAATCCCAGAGCTGTTACCTAAAGATTTTAAGACAGCTGTTAAAAAAGTTGAATCCGATGACGAGGAAATGGAAAGCCAAATCAGCAGCCAAATCGCCAGCCAAATCAGCGACGTCGAAGACTCCTTTTCTGTTTCGTCACTCAATGATGTTCGCAAAATCTTCCAGAAGAGAAAGTATATCGATGAAATCGACGCTTAAGTGGCTGGTGCCGCTCCTCATTATAGGTGCCTCTGGTGTCATTGTATCACAAGCTTCGGCGCAGTCTACAGTGACTGTGCCCTCGGTGAATTTCTCTATGAAGTCGACAAACAATCCTAAAGAGATTGTTTCTTCGATCCAAATCCTAATTCTGCTCACAATCCTGACCTTGGCGCCAGCGATTCTGATCCTTATGACGAGTTTCACGCGTCTGATCATTGTGTTCTCGTTCTTGCGCCAAGCTTTGGGAACGCAACAAATGCCACCCAACCAACTCTTGGTGGGAATGTCATTGTTCCTCACTTTTTTTATTATGCAGCCAGTGTTTGAAAAAATAAACACCGAGGCCTTGCAGCCCTATGTGAACGGCCAGTTACCACAAGATGCTGCCATGGAAAAAGCTCTTGTGCCTTTGCGTAAATTTATGTTTTCGCAAACTCGTGCCGCGGATCTGGAACTTTTTCTAAAACTTTCTAAAGTGAATAGTCCTAAAACCCGTGCGGATGTTCCGACTGTCGTTTTGATTCCGGCATTTGTGATTTCAGAACTCAAAACGGCTTTTCAAATTGGTTTTATCATTTATTTACCTTTCTTGGTGATCGATATGATCGTGGCCAGCGTCCTTATGGCGCTGGGGATGATGATGTTACCTCCGGTGGTGATTTCTCTGCCATTTAAAATCATGATTTTTGTGCTTGTGGATGGGTGGAGTTTAATTGTCGGCTCTATGGTCAAGAGCTTTGGGTGATGTATGAATGAGGATGTCATTTTAAGTCTAAGCACAAACAGTCTAAAAACCATAGCTATGGTGGCCTCGCCCATGCTCCTCGGAGCCCTGGTGATCGGTATTATCGTCAGCGTCTTTCAAGCCATCACACAGATCAACGAGGCGACACTGACTTTTATTCCTAAGATGATCGTTGTCACTCTGATTATTGTTCTTTTGGGACCATGGATGTTGACCACTCTTAAAAATTACACCGTAGAAATTTTTGAAAGCGCTGGTGAGATCGTTAGAACAGAATAGCGGGGGCTGAGTTTTGAATGTTCTTTCTCTTTTTGAAATTGAAGCCTTTGCTTTTATTCTGATTTTCGCCAGAATGAGTGCGTTTTTAGTCACTTGGCCCGTGTTTGGCGGTCTCAATGTTCCCGCGACGCTCAAAATACTTTTCTCTTTGTTACTTTCACTTGTGCTGTTTCCTCTTCTCAAAGCCAATTTTCATCACGAGTTTTCTTCGTATTCACAGTTGATATTTTATGTGGGGAAAGAGGTTTTTATTGGCCTCGTCCTCGCGCAGATCTCTTACATGTTTTTCTACATGGTGCAGATGACTGCGGATTTAGTATCTACGTCCCTCGGGATTTCTTCCGCTCAATTGTTCAATCCCACCTTTCAGTCACAGTCCACTCCCGTCGACAATCTTTTTTATGCGATTGCTGCACTTTTTTTTATGCTGGTAAATGGTCACCATATGTTTTTGACAGGACTGGTGCAGAGTTATGACGTTGCGCCGATTTATAGCTGGTCTTTTGATATAAGTTCTTTGTCTCAAATCACATTAGTTGCAGAGAGAGTCGTCATACTCGGTCTTCAGCTCTCAGCTCCCGTGTTGGTCTCAATTTTGCTCATTAACATTTCATTGGCTGTGATAGGTCGGGCAGTACCACAGATGAACGTCTTGGTGACGAGTATGCCGATCAACTCATTGGCGGGACTTATCGTCTTGATTGTATCGATGCCGTTTATGCTCGATCAGTTTGGGATGAGTTTGAATGTGTTTGTAGAAACGTTTTTTGATTTTTTAAAAACCATATAAGGATGTATGGCAGATTATAGTGATCAGGAAAGAACAGAAGAAGCCACCCAGCAGCGACGAGATGATTTTCGTCGTCGGGGCCAAGTTGCGCAAACGCGGGAGCTGAGTTCCGTATTGCTGCTTTTTGGGATCGCTGGCGTATTATCCATGTTTGGAACGTTCCTTCTTCAGCAAGTCATGAACTCTTATACGGGTGTGTACGACTTTATCCGCCCTGGAGAGTTATCAAAAGATTCCCTCTTTGATATGATGAAGAATCTCGGATTTTCCACTTTTCTGATTTTAGGCCCCTTCTTTCTTGTGTCCTTCTTGTTTGCCATTGGATCCAGCCTCTTACAGGTGGGCTTTCTCACAAGCGAAGAAGCGATCACTCCCAATCTCGACAAGATCAATCCGTTTGAGGGAATTAAAAAACTGTTTTCATGGCGCTCGTTGATCGAAGGAGCAAAGTCGCTTCTCAAGCTCGCCGTGATCGGCTACGCTGCCTACTACGTCCTTGCAGATACGGTAGACACGTTGCCTAAGCTCGTCTATTTGGCGCCATTTGAAATTTTGGGCTACCTTGGTCAAAAAGTATTTAGTTTGTTAACCGGGATCGGTACGGTTCTCGCGATTATCGCTGGCTCTGATTACTTTTTGCAGCGCTATCAGCTTGAAGAGCAAATGAAGATGACCAAGCAGGAAATTCGCGACGAGATTAAAACTCGCGAAGGGGACCCGCTGATCAAAGCGCGTATTCGTAAAATTCAAAAAGAAGTGGCACAACGACGAATGATGGCTGATGTTCCTAAGGCCGATGTGATTATCACAAACCCAACACATTTAGCTATCGCTTTAAAATATTCTCCCGAAAAATACGCCGCGCCGATCATGTTGGCAAAAGGACAGGATCACGTGGCCCTACGTATTCGTGAAATCGCCAAGGAACATAATATTCCTATCGTTGAGAATAAACCCCTCGCACGCACGATATTTAAGACACTCGAAGTTGGCCAAGTGATTCCGCGCGAACTCTTTGCCGCTGTTGCCGAAGTTTTAGCTTATGTTTTTAAACTCAAGAAAAAGAAGATGTTGAGATAATATGGAAGATATACTGCGTTTCCTCAATCGTTTTGAGAAGTACACCAAGAACATGGATCTGATGGTGGCCGTGGCGTTGATTGGTATCCTCGTTGTGATGATGGTGCCGCTCCCGTCCATTCTTCTTGATATGTCGCTCACTCTCTCTATTACCTTCAGTTTGCTCATCCTCTTGGTTGCTCTTTATACAAATCAGATTCTCGATTTTAGTGTTTTCCCGTCATTGTTACTTATCTCGACACTCTTTCGTTTAGCTTTGAACGTCGCTTCAACGCGTTTGATTTTAACCGAAGGACACAATGGGCATGCAGCCGCAGGACAAGTGATCCATGCGTTTGCCAGCATCGTTGTTGGAAACAACTACGCCATCGGTCTTGTGGTTTTTATTATTCTCGTTGTGATCAACTTTGTGGTTATCACTAAAGGTTCTGGCCGTATCGCAGAAGTGGCTGCTCGTTTCACTTTAGATGCGTTACCTGGAAAACAAATGTCCATCGATGCCGATTTGAACGCGGGATTGATCAACGAAGAACAAGCGCGCACACGTCGTAAAAAAATTGAAGCCGAAGCAGATTTTTATGGAGCTATGGATGGTGCCTCCAAGTTCGTTCGTGGTGATGCGATTGCGGGTATTTTTATTATGTTCATTAACGTCATTGGTGGCCTCGCTATCGGCGTTTTGCAAAAAGGTCTCGATCTTGCGACTGCTGCAGATTACTACACGCAGCTCACCATCGGGGATGGTCTTGTCAGTCAATTGCCAGCTCTGATTATTTCCACCGCGGCGGGTACTGTGGTGACCAAAAACAGTTCTAAATCGAGCATAGGTCAAGATATCGCCACACAACTTTTCTTTAATCCAAGAGCTGTCCTTGCAGCGGCCGGGATTGTCGGCGCCATGGGCATGGTTCCAGGTTTACCTACTGTTCCCTTCTTAACGATTGCCATTATTTTAGGTGGTATTGGTTATGTGATTCAAACCAATCAACAACAAAAAGAAAGTAACGAAAACCAAAAGCGCATTGAAGAATCACAAAAGCCCAAAGCCGAAAACATCGAAAGCCTTTTGCCTTTGGATTTGGTGGAAGTGGAAGTGGGTTACGGTTTGATCAATGTGGTGGAATCCCATGAGAGTGGCGATTTACTCGAGCGGATTGTCAGCATTCGTAAACAATTTGCCATGGATTTGGGCGTGATTATTCCGCCTGTGCACATTCGCGACAATTTGCAATTGAAGGCCGGTGAATACCGTATCCTCATCAAAGGCAACAAGGTCACGCAAGGCGAACTCAAAGCGGAGTGCTTTTTGGCGATGGATCCGGGTGGAGTCAGTCGTAAGATTGAGGGCGTTAAAACCAAAGAGCCGGCTTTTGGCTTGGATGCTTTGTGGATTACCAAAAATCAAAAAGAAGAAGCCGAAATTTGTGGTTACACCGTGGTGGATCTGCCGACCGTTATGGCAACCCATTTGACCGAAATTTTGCGTGCCCATGCGTTTGAATTATTTGGTCGACAAGAAGCCAGCAGTCTTATTGAAAACTTTAAAAAAGCCTATCCCAAAGTGGTGGAAGATCTTATTCCCGATCTTTTACCATTGGGTGGAGTGGTGCGTGTTCTGCAAGGACTTCTTAAAGAACAAATCTCCATTCGTGACATGTTGACCATTTTTGAAGCTCTAGCCGATGAAGCGCCACGCACCAAAGACATCGAACAGCTCACCGAAACTGTGCGTAAGCGCATGTCACGTGCCATAACAGCCAAATACGCCGATGATGAAGGTGGCTTACAAGTCATGACGTTGAGTTCGCACATTGAAGAAGAAATTATTCAATCGTTGATTCAAACCGAACAAGGCATTCAGTTAGCCATGGATGCTCAGCGCATGCAAAAAATTGTTTTAGAAATCGCTGACATGATCGAAGAACATCCTGAGATCGCTAGTCAGCCCATTTTATTGACGAGCCCAACTGTGCGTCGTCATGTTTTCCGAATCACTCATAAATTTATTCCGCAACTTGTTGTTCTCTCCCATGGAGAAGTTTCGTCACAGGCGCGTGTGTCATCCGTAGGAGTCGTGGAGGTTCCGTATGCAGGTTAGAAAATATGAAGCAACAACCATTAAAGAAGCCGTGGAAATGGTGAAAAAGGATTTGGGACCCGATGCCATTATCCTTTCCACCAAAGAGACGCAAAAACATATGGGTGCGCATTCACCACGCAAAGTGATGATCACCGCCGCTGTCGATGAAAACACCTTCACCCGAAAACGTCTTGTAGAGCAAAGCCTTTCTAGTAAAGATTTAGAGAGATTGTCAAAAAAAACAGCCCGTGTTCAAAGACAATTTATTGATCAAGCCTATGTACGTATTAACGAAAAGGTCACTGAAAAGCGTCGCGATATGGAAGCGCGCAATTATGCCTCTATTCCGGAAGAAGAAGAATTTGTCGAAACGAAAACGACACGAATTCCTCCGCGCATCAAAGAAGCTATTTTACCCACAAAAGCCAAATCGGCTTACAGTATGGTGTCTCCGCAATCTCCAGCGGCGGCAAAAATTGATACGAGCAAAATTGATGAGCTCAAAAGTGAGATCAAACGTTTGCAAACCATGGTGCAAAACATGAACGCGATGACAAAGGGAACTGTGGCGCCGGCTGCATCGCTTTATCCTGGTGCACGTTATGGGATTTCCCAAGAGACAAGTTCCATGTTCGAGCGTTTAACTCAAGAAGGCATTGATGAAAAAGTCGTTGCCGAAATTATGAAGAACGCGCATTTGCAATTAAAAGACAACGTAAAGAAAAAGGGTCTTTTAGAAGCCTGGGTCGCCAAGTGGTTGTACTCGGTCATAGATATTTCCAAAGAGAAACTCCAATGTCGTTATCATATTTTTGTCGGTCCACGGGGAGTAGGAAAAACATCCACTTTGGTGAAAATGGCGAGTCATTTGGTACTCAAAGAAAGAAAACGTGTCGGAATCATCTCCGCCGACAATAATAAAGTCGGCGCCGTGGAGCAATTAAAAATCTACAGCCAAATTCTTAATGTGCCTTTCGCTGTTTGGCGCAAAGGCCAAGACATTAACGTTTATCTCAAGCAAATGGAAAACGTCGATTATGTTTTAATTGATACCGAAGGCCAATCGCTTTTACAAATTAACGAACTCGATACGCTCAGAGCCTTTATCCCTCAGGATATTGGAGCGATTCGCGTTCATCTTGTTTTATCAGCAATGCTTAAAGAAGAAGAGCTTTATTCGTTCGCGCGACGTTTTAAAGCGGTGCAGTTCCATGATTTTATTTTAACCAATATAGATCAGCTGCGAAAACATGGAGTTCTGGTCAATTTACAAAGGCAGGTCATGGCACCTTATTTTGCTTTTGGAATTGGTCCGATGATCCCGGAAGACTTTGAATGGTCGACCAAAGAGCGCGTTCTCGATTGCATTTTCAAACTATCAAAATCAAAGGGTGAGACATGAAAGAAAAATCAGTACGTACGATCAGCATAACCTCTGGAAAAGGCGGCGTGGGTAAAACCACCATCACTGTCAATTTGGCCAACTGTTTGGCAGCCTTGGGTAAAAAAGTTTTAATCCTTGATGGCGATATGAGTCTCGCCAATGTGGACATTTTTCTCAAATCTTCCACGCGTTCTTCACTTCACGATTTTTTATCAGACCAAGTGAGCTTGTCTGACATTTTGGTTAAGTACACACGTAACATTCATATTTTACCTGGAGCGAGCGGCCTTTTTGAAATGACCCAGCTCAATGCTTTTCAGAAAAAGATGATTTTAGATGGCGTGAGCCAATTGGAAGAATCCTATGATTACCTTCTGATCGATACAGCTTCGGGGATTTCGGATGATGTTCTGTACATGAGCAGTGCCGCCCAGGATGTGTATGTGGTGGTGCAGCCCGATCCGTCGAGTCTTACGGACTCGTATGCGTTGATCAAACTCCTCCATCAAAAATATCGTAAAAAGAATTTCACTATTCTCAGCAACCTGGTGCTCAATGACCAAGAGGGTTTGCATCTCTTTAACCGCATTAACTCTGTGACCTCGAAGTTTTTGAATATCAGTCTTCATTACGGTGGAGCGGTGCCCTTTGATCTCAAAATGAGACAGGCCACTCACCAGCAAGAACTGATTACCAATGTCGCGCCTCAATCTTTGTCGAGTTTGGGAATTAAACAAGTGGCCGCAACCATTGATATATCGCAGATTCATGAGGAAGTCCACGGCGGGCTCCAGTTTTTCTGGAACCATGTCATAGATATGGCTTGAGTCGAGTCTATCTATGCAAGAGGTAGAAATTTGTTAGAATAACGGAATACACAAAGGTGCGTATGTCGAACCAACTGCTCAAAAAGTACAAAGAAGAAGGCGCCAATAAAATCTCGCCAAAAGAAAAAGACAAATTGATCGTTGAGTATGCTCCGCTGATCAAGTTTGTCGCTCAAAAAATCGCGGCCCGTCTCCCATCGAATATTGAACTCGATGATTTGATTTCGAGCGGAGTGATTGGTTTGATGGATGCCATTGATAAATACGATCCGACTCGTGATAATAAATTTAAAACCTATGCAGAATTTCGTATTCGCGGCGCAATCTTAGATGAGTTGCGTGCGCAAGATTGGGTGCCTCGCTCGGTCCGTGATAAGTCGAAAATGTTAGATCGCGCCGTTGTGAATTTAGAGGTTTCTTTGGGCCGCACCCCCAAGGATGAAGAAATCGCATTGCACTTACAAATCTCCGTGGAGGAGTTGCATGAGCTGGTCAACGAAGTCCGCCCGGTGAGTGTGGTCTCCATCGATGAAGCGCCGACCTTTAGCAGTGTGGATAAAAAATCAATATTACATATTTTGGATGGTTGTAAGTTCAACAACCCACAAAACCAACTGGATGTAAAGTTCCTGAAAGACGTTATCACTAAAGCCATCGAAGAGCTCCCGGAGAGGCAGCGTCTGGTTTTATCGTTATATTACTATGAAGATTTGAACTTAAAAGAGATTGGTCGCGTTTTACGCGTCACTGAGAGCCGTGTGTCGCAATTACATGCACAGGCTATCGTTCGTTTACGCGCCAAGCTGAACCAAGCTTTTCAAAATCGTGACCTGGAGGCTTCATAATGGTAGCAATGAGAAATTACGTTCCCGGGGGAGCTGTCGTGATTCGTTTTATTTTTGGTTTTTTAATCGCCGCAAGCACATTGGCTTATCTTGTTTCATTTTATGTCCCTATCGATATTTTAGCTGCCGCTGAAACTTTAGGATACTTTCTAATACTCAGCGTGAGCATGATGTTTATGAGATTTGGTTTTTCCTGTTTGCGCTTTTGGACCACAGACAATGATGTCAAAACTCATTTAGTCAGTCAGTGGGATCGTGCTTTTGGGATATCTGGATGGCTTTTGTTATGTTTGGGCGTGGTCAGTGCCCTGGGCGGGAACCCTGAGCGTCTTATGCAAAATGCTTCTGTCGCGGTCTATGGTCTTTTCTATTCCTATGTTTTAAAGGGACTGATTTTAACGGCTCTTTATCCCAATCCTGATGATGATTTGTACTATGTCGAAACAAATCACACACGCCATCGCAAACTCGAAAATGCCAATGAGGCTGTTCTCCACTAGATAATTTAAGGACTCTTAAAAAGGGAGTCCTACAATTCGATCTAGGCACAAAAGTTGGATTTGATCGCGCACAGTCTTGTTGGACAAGAGCGGGAAGAGCACGCAAGCATCTGTATACGAAAAATGAAATTGATCGAGAAGTTTATAATAGTGAACCCGCTTGCCCATGTGTCGCGCGGCTCGTTCCATGATAATGGGCGGAGTGTAATAGTCCCATTCTGCAGCATAAATATAAAATTGTAGATTTGGATAATGCTCAAGATTGGCGCGAATTTTATCGAGATTTACATAGTCCATCTGATAATAATCTAAAGCCCGACGAATTTCTTGCAAATAAAGTTGTGCGGAAAATGAGTTATCTCTGTTTTGAAACTTGTAAAAGTCAGTCAGAGCCAACAGCTCGGAGGAGCCCAAGGTACGAATACCTAAAGATCGCAATTTATTGTAATCAAGGTAGGGAGATGGGAAATCCACCATTTGGATGACATTCCAGGCCGTATAATTCTCTGCCGGGTCCTCACTCAGCAAAGCCTCAGAAGAGGGCGTGATACCGAGAGGATTTTGTATATTCAAGAAGCTTATAAGTCGCAGATAGGTGGGGAACACTTGCCAGAGCGAAGGGTCACTCAAAAAAGTAAATGAAAATGTCATTTCTCTGAGAAGAGCCGCGCCACATTTTTCTGTAGGGAGTATAAAGCTGGGGGCGCAAAGACGGCGGTGGACAATGGTTTTGATCATCTCTTCGGACTCTGGATGTAAACGCAAGAATTCACGAATCACATGGAGCTGAAATTCAAAACGTAAAGATATTATGGTATTTTCTAAACCGAGAATTTCTGGGTCCCCCAGACTGATACCACCGTGAGCAATAGCAATGTTGAGAGATTGCGGAGACTGTTCCACATAACGTTGAGCAATCATCGCGCCATAGCTTTGGCCCAAAATATTCCATTGCTTCCAGCCCAGTCGCTCGCGAATTTTTTCGGCATCATGGACGATGCCGATCGCCGACCACAAAAGATAGCGCATTTGGTAGTTATCAGCGTATTGCGGATAGGGACTTGAGCAGCCCGTTCCTCTTTGGTCAAAAAAGATAAGCCAGAGATGATTAACGTGAGCAAAATTTTGTGGTGAATAATGGCTATTCGATTGTGGGCCACCGTTCAAAAAGAGGGTTGGCATAACGGCTTTATGATTTTTTAAATAATAGTAAAAAACATAAACGGGTTCTGAGTCGGGCTGCTGAGGGTTGGTGGACGATTGGACCCACCCATAAGTGAACTCGGAAGAAATTTCGTCTATAAAGCTCTGACACTGGCGGGAGATCGCAAAAGGCGCACGATCCCTTGGATCTATGGCGTGCTGAGCGTACGTAGGGAGAACGAAAAAAAGCGTAGCGAATCCAAATATAAACTTTAATAGCACGCTTGGCATCAAGGTCTCCAAAGGGAGGACGATAACCAGTTTAAAGTGGCTCTGTGAATGGAAAATGAGGCGGCGTATAACTTTTTTAGAAGGTATGTAAAATAGAGTCGAAAAGCTACTCGTTTTCGAGCATCTCTTCTTTAATTTTTTTCATCACCCGGGCTTCCATTTGGCGGACCGCCTCTCTTGTTACACCCCACTCGGTGCCAATGTCCTGGAGAGTGATTGGATCGTCTGCCAACAGGCGCTTTTCGAGGATATAAAGCTCTTTTTCATTGAGTTTAGGGCGGAGATTTCCAAGTTTTTCTTCCAACATCTGGATGTTTTCTTGGCGTGCCATTTTATCGTCCACGGCTTCATCTTCACTGGCCTCAAAATCCAGGCGAACGGCATTGCCGTCATCAGAAACGGGGGCATCGAGGCTGATATCCCGCCCTGACATACGCTCTTCCATCATGCGAATTTCGTCCTCGGGTATTCCTAGGCGTGTGCTGAGAAGTTTTACGCTGGGTTCTTGGCCAAGGAGATCCAATTGATCTTTTTCTTTTTGCAAATGATAGAACAGTTTGCGTTGATTTTGTGTGGTGCCAATTCGGACCATGGAATGCTGGCGCATGAGGTATTCTTGGATGTAGCCGCGAATCCACCAAACCGCATAGCTGATGAGGCGAACACCTTTGTAAGGATTAAATTCCTTCACGGCATGCATAAGGCCGACGTTGCCCTCTTGTATCAGATCGATCAATTTATTTCCAAACTTGGAATACTCCGCTGCCACTTTCACAACAAAACGCAGATTGGCTGTGACCAAAATTTCTGCATCTTTGGGATCATGGTTTTTAAAGTAGCGTTCGGCGATTTGTGTTTCTTGTTCGCGGGAGAGCAAAGGGTATTTGTTGACGTTGGCCAGGTAAACGCTGAGCGCATCGCCGACGGGGGTCAATGCCGCGGAGGAAGTCGCGCGCGGGGTTTCGACGATTTCGGCTTTCACAGCCACGGCTTGTTTGGCCGATGACTTGGCTTTTGCGGAAGAGGTCACGGCTAACGTTTTTGCTGCTTTTTTGGGAGCCTTTATAGGTTTCGCCTTTTTTGCTTTTTTACTGGCATCCACCTTGGCTTTTTTTACGGGAAGAGGCTTGCTTGCTGTCGCAGCTTTTCCGCGCGTTTTGCTTTTTGCAGTGGACGTTTTTTTTGCCATGATGCCTAACCGAGGATGGCGAGCAGTTTTTTCTCAATCGTGGATTTAATCTGCCCCTTAAATGCGCCGAGGAGAAGAGGAACTTCCACCACAATGGCGACTTGTGATTGTGGACCCTGAGGGCTGACTTTGATGTCCGCTGAAAACTTTCCACCCTTGGCGATGGCACTGAGGCTTTGATCGTCAAAAGTGCAGGTCATAGCAGAATCAAATTTTTTAATTTCGCTGTTTTCACCAAAGATCGATTTGAGCTTGGTAAAAGTTTCTTGGGCACCGAGCTTGGAATTGATATCAACATTTACTTTAGGCATGAGTCATGGTGTAGCCAATTCATGACCAAAAGCCAAGGATGAGGCGTGTCATGGCGGCGAGCAAGGAACTGTTTGTTTACTCATTCCGCGTAGGCCATTATATTACCTTGCTTGTTGTTCAAGGAGTTGTATGTCATTTCTGAAAACCAAAAAAAGAACTCATTATTGCGGTCAGTTACGTGAAACCAATGCGGGTCAATCAGTGGTATTGATGGGCTGGGCGGACACTCGGCGCGATCATGGAGGCTTGATTTTTGTCGATTTGCGCGACCGTGAAGGTGTGGTGCAAGTGGTGTTGGATCCGCAAAATGAGGCCATGAGTGCAGCCAAAGACGTGCGCGGCGAGTATGTGATTGCGATTGCAGGTGATGTGCGTTTGCGCCCTGAGGGAATGACGAATACAAAATTGGCAACGGGAGCCATCGAAGTTGCTGCACGTGAGTGCCAAATTCTTTCTAAAGCACAACCAATACCTTTCCACTTGAATGATGATTCTGTTTCCGAAGCTGTGCGTTTGAAATATCGTTATTTAGATCTACGTTCTGAACATTTGCAAAAATTTATTCGCACGCGACACGAAGTGGTCAAAAAAGTGCGCGATAGTCTTTGTGGTCAGGGCTTTATCGAAGTGGAAACACCGATTCTCTACAAGAGCACTCCCGAAGGAGCGCGCGATTATTTAGTACCTTCACGCGTAAACCAAGGTACTTTTTTTGCTTTGCCACAAAGTCCGCAAACTTTAAAACAACTTTTGATGATCAGCGGATTTGATCGTTATTTCCAAATCGCACGCTGTTTTCGCGATGAAGATTTACGTGCCGATCGTCAGCCCGAGTTTAGCCAAATCGACATCGAGATGAGTTTTGTCGACGAAGACGATGTTCGTGTGGTCAACGAGAGCTTACTGCGCGAAATTTGGAAAGAGTTCCGCGGTCGAGAGATCAAAGAAATACCCACGTACACCTATCAAGATGTGATGAGCCGTTATGGTTCGGACAAGCCGGATTTACGTAATCCCATTGAGATCCAAGACTGTGGCGATTTAGTCAAAGGCGTGGGTTTTAAAGTTTTCAGTGATGCACTCGATAGAGGCGGCACCGTGCGTGGGATTGGTGTTCCCACGTCAGAAGACGTCTCCCGTTCGATGATCGACAAGTGGACTCAAGTGGCCAAAGACAATCATGCTCGTGGTCTTGTATGGATTAAAAAAGATGCGCAAGGCTATCAATCACCTGCCAATAAATTTTTAGACCAATCTGTTCTTGAGAACTTGTTCAAACGACTTTGTCCGCAAGGAAAAGGCGTTGCACTGATTGTGGCGGATGATTTTAAAAATGCTGTGGCGGCACTCGGAGCGCTTCGCAACACCGTAGGTGCGCAATTCAATTTGATCGACACCACAGTAGATAAATTCTGTTGGGTTGTGGACTTCCCACTCTTTGATTACGATCCACAAGCGAAACGTTGGGTGGCCTGCCATCATCCGTTCACTATGCCTAAAGACGAACACGTGGAAAGTTTGCGGTCGGGTGATAACGAAAGTCTCGGCAAAGCGTTGGCGAAAGCTTACGATTTGGTTTGTAACGGCTATGAAATCGCTGGTGGCAGTATTCGTATTCACAATTCCGATGTACAAAGTCTGATGTTTAAATCGTTGGGACTGTCCGACGAAGACGCCAAAACCAAGTTTGGTTATTTCATCGAAGCCCTCAGCTACGGCACACCTCCGCATGGCGGAATCGCCTGGGGTGTAGACCGTCTGATCATGATTCTGTGTAACACCGACGCCATCCGCGATGTGATCGCTTTCCCAAAAACCGCCAAAGCCCAATGTTTGATGTCGGAGTCGCCAAGTACAGTGGACCGCCATCAGTTGTTGGAGTTGGGCATTCGCTTAAAGGCCGAGCTGGATAAGTAAAGAGTCGCAATCACTGCCGTAGCGGCAGTGATACCAAAAGTTCAGAAGCACTCGCCTTTATCCATCGGTTTCGCTCAGGAATTATTTTCTAAGCTTCCTCATATGGACGCCACCCCGGTCAAGTGTAAAAGTGGCCTCGGGTCGGAGTGTCTGTTTGATGAGCATTCTTGAACATCATCCTCATATTCGCGTGCTGGTTAACGCATTAAGTGTTGTCCGAACTTGGCC
>JBGSUL010000096.1:0-1829 GCA_041736155.1 Bdellovibrionales bacterium | reverse complement strand
ACTTATGAGTTAATACGACCTCTATCATTCACGCTTTTATAAAACTTAACTCCTAAGATTTTTCCTGAAACTGAAGGACGAAACTTCACACCTAGCACTACAGGCTGAGGATCGTTATTTGATAAGGTAGATGGTGGTGGTGTGTTATTTTTCAGGGAAACTGACCTGTTAATTTTTCAGCGATTATGACCGCTTCGGTTTTAAGCACATATTTTTTTAGCTTTATTTATTTTTACAAGTTTTATGGGCTGATTGGCAAAATAAGCCTTCCATCCGCCCCATTTATCGATTCTTAGTTCGATCCTAGCTTTGGCAATGCTGTATTTTAAATCGCTGTCTAAAAGCCACTTATCACTTTTAATACTCACCGTATGATCTCGTCCTACGATCCTGTATTCCTTCATACAAAAAACTTCTTCTAAATTCATTTCCTTTGGTAATCCCTTGTAAGCGCTAATTGGGTTTTCTGCTTGCACTGTAAATTTAATGTTATGACTTTGTGGTAAATATATTTCATTTAAATATTTGTTAGCCGCTTGCATATCTCCAATCCCTTCAAGTCTTAACTCCGCCACGAGACGATCTTGTAGGGTTTTAAATAAACGCTCCACGCGTCCTTTGCCCTCAGGGCTTTGTGCGTAAATCACATGGCTTCCTAATTCACCCATTGCGCGCTCTACTTGGCTAAAGTGTTCTCTTTTAATACCACCATAAACCCCGGCACGGTCAGTATATATAAACTTTGGAACTCCTTTTTTTTCAATTATGCTTCTCAAAAAATCCATGCAGGCCCAACTGGTTTCCCCTTCATAAAACTTCGCAAAAACCTCTCCAGTAGCATCATCGATGGCCGCCATTAAACATAAAAATCTTCCGCCAAACCAGTAATGATGGCTTCCGTCGAGTTGAAGCATGTAACCCGCTTGAGTCATTCTGTTTCTGTATTTTCTAGGTTTTGATCTTCTTTTCTTGTGCGTGTTTTTGATTATGTTTAATTCTTTGCACCAACGATAAAGCGTTGGGTATTTCAGCTTCATCCCAATCTCCTCTTCCAGCTTCTCTTTGAGATGAAGAACATTGAAATCAAAATACTTTTCAAGAATCAAATCTTGAATCTTTTTTTTAAAAATATCCTGAGTTTTATTAACTGGATTTCTTCTTTTATTTCCATGAAACAAAAATGATATACCTACCTGACGATATTTTCTTAAATACCTTCTTAATGTTCTTTCAGAAATATCCAAAGCTAATTTGGCTTCATTTCGATCCAATTCCCCTGAATGAACCTTACAAATTATCTCCAATTTTAACTGATCCTTGGTTTTCAAAATCATTTCCCCCACGGTGCCCCTCACTTGATGTAGATTTTACGAAAATCATATCAATTTGAGACACTAAGCGGTCAATTTCCCTGAAAAATTATAACCGGACAAAATCGCTGAAAAATTACACATTTTTTCTGAGCCATGTGACTGTTCGAATTTCAGTGTATTATCAAAAAGATGGACAGTCTAATATGGCAAAAGCCTTTAAAATCAAATAGAGAGCATGGTCTAGGGTTTGCATTATCTTGAATAAGATATTAAGCAGGTTGTTAGTATAGGATTTATATAATTAGCTTATATTTTGCTTATTGTTTCCGATTTTATAATAGAGTATTCTTATTATTCGCTTTGGGGGTTTTGTGCATATAAAAGAATCAAACATTAGAAGTGTCAGCTCGTATCTTACGCTTGGATTTTTATTAAGTTTAGCGTCAGCGTGTGTTCATGCACCAGAATTCAGATCTCAGAAGAGTTCAAATCAATTGTCTCAAATTGAAACACTTC
>JBGSUL010000091.1:0-2318 GCA_041736155.1 Bdellovibrionales bacterium | reverse complement strand
GAATAGTATGGTTCACGAACAGGGTGCGGCCTACCCTGGGTGTTAAATTGAGATAGGGAACCCCCATTGGTTCACTTTATTCCAAAACTGCCCCCAACGCCCTGAAGATTTCACTAAGGCTCTTAAGCTTAAAATACCTTTCGCCCCTTTATCTTTCCAACGCATTCCTGATTGACCAAGCCTTTGCTTTACGATGGTTTTACAAGCTGCTTCCTGACTTCCGCACAAAATCCATAAAAAATTAAATTTTTAAAGTGGCGCTTCGCGCCCTTACTGGTTTTTATTAGATTACCATTGTAAAAATCAAAATGTAGTGCCTAGCAGTTTTAAATATTTTGATTTATATTATTTAATGGTGTAACATCGAATAAAAATAATAATGATGATTTCTCTATGTACATCCGAGTAACAGGCACTCCTAATAGCCCGCGAAGGGCAGTGAAGGTCGTTGAGTCAATTCGTGACGGCTTTACCGTGCGGCAGGTCATTGTCAAACACATTGGAATCGTTTCAGATGAATCTCAACTGGATAAACTCAAGCAACTCGGCCAAGAGTTTATTGCCAATGAGCAGCTACGGCGGGAAGGAGGTGCGGGCCAACTACCTTTGTTTGATGAGACGCTGAAAGAGCGTCTGGAAGCCATACAAAACCAACCTGCGAAGAAGCGCGGGAGAAAGCCATTAACTAAACTAGAAGATTTAACAGACGATGATACGGTTATTATTAAAAATCTTGTTGAAGAGCAGCGTATTATTGATGGTTTGCATGAAATTGGAGGATACGTTTTTTCTCAGTTGGGATATGACAAGGTTTTATCGGGAAAGAAAAATATTGAATTACTACGTGATATTGTTTTGATGCGGATAGCCAACCCTGGCAGCAAGTTTAAGGCTCAGCGCCTGCTAGCCAATCGGTTTGCGCGCACGCATGATTTAGACGCTATTTATCGCATGATGGATAAAGTCCACACTAAAATTGACTTAATAAAGAGCAAAACTTTTCGCCGAGCACAACAACTGATTCCAGAAACGATCGACATCCTATTTTTTGACTGTACAACGCTCTATTTTGAATCAACAGAAACCGATGATTTACGCAAATTTGGTTATAGCAAGGACCACCGATTTAACACAACACAGTTGGTTTTAGCTTTGGCTACTAACAGTGATGGATTACCCCTGGGGTATGAGCTATTTGAAGGCAACAAAGCAGAAGTGAGCACGCTTTTGATTTGTCTTGATTCATGGAAAAAGCAATTTAATATTGGTACGGTCTGCTTTGTCGCCGATAGAGCCATGATGAGCGAAACGAATCTAAGCACACTAGAGTCGCGAGGCTACCAATATGTCGTTGCCGCTAAACTACGCGGCATGTCAGATGAATTAAAGGCAGATATTCTTTCAGATAAGCAGTATCACGCAACATTACTGGGAGAAGAGTTAGCTTGGACAGGGGAGTTCTCCTATAAGAACCGCAGACTGGTGGTTTCCTACAAAAATTCTCGCGCAAAGAGAGATGCCAAGCAACGAGAGCAGGTACTTAACAAAATCAATAAGACACTTGGCTCTGACGGAAATACACAAAAGCTTATTACCAATAAAGGCGTTAAAAAATTTACCAAAACAGAAGAGACAAAAACCATTCTAGATGAAAATAAAATCGCAGAAGATATGGCTTGGGATGGCTTACATGGTGTTATCACTAATCTCAAAGAGGCATCTCACGCTGAGATCTTAGGTAGATACGCTCGTCTTTGGAAAATTGAAGAAAGCTTTCGATTAAATAAGTGCACTTTATCCATGCGACCTATTTTCCACTTCAGAACAGAGCGGATTCATGCACATATTGCCATATGTTACATGGCATTTGCTGTGTTGCGACACATGGAATATATCGTTAATCTAACACAGAAGATTTCTCCTCAATTTATTCTTGAGGAGCTAATGGAAGTTCAATCTTCTATTCTAAAAGATACTCAAACAGGCAAGCGGTACCGAATGCCAAGTCGTTTTTCACATACTGCTAGCAAAATCTACAAAGCATTCAATATCGTCAAAGACCGTCATATCAAAGCTATTGTCACAAAATAAAAGACCATTTAAAAAATTAAAATAATGTAGTGCCTAAATTTTAAAAGTCCTTATGGGATAAGGCTTATCTCGATTTTGATTGCTAAAAAGTGCGGAAGTCAGGAAGAAAGACCCAAATGGTAAGAATACTATTGAAAAATTCCAAGCATTAAAAGCGCTCTACAATCAACAAGCCGGGATTCCCAACGGTAATATAGAGCGAGCTCTTGAGAGTATTCGGCAATGGA
>JBGSUL010000060.1:0-23123 GCA_041736155.1 Bdellovibrionales bacterium | reverse complement strand
GGCCAAGTTCGGACAACACTTAATGCGTTAACCAGCACGCGAATATGAGGATGATGTTCAAGAATGCTCATCAAACAGACACTCCGACCCGAGGCCACTTTTACACTTGACCGGGGTGGCGTCCATATGAGGAAGCTTGGGGGAGGTAGGCTTCCTGAGGGTATAACCCGAAGGATCTTGTAGAAATTCTCTTACAGTCGTTTTTCTTCGGCTTCGAGGGAGTAAATTGTGCGTTCGGTGCTCTTAAGCTCAGTTTTTTTAGTCGCCAGGATTTGCTCATAATGCTTTTTGGCATCGGCAGGCGTGGCGGCGTCGTAGATTTTTTGCGTCAGGTCGTTGATGTCAGCTTCTAAAGTTGTGGCTTTTTGACGGGATTCCAAAAGTCGCTTGCCGCGATTATTGGCTGCAATCAGCGAACTCTTGAGTTTGGCATCGCAGACGGCAAAGTTAAATTCCTTGTTTTCGACTGCGGCCTTAAAAGCCTGCGGCGATTTGCAATAGTCTTTGAGAGAATAATCATAGGTTTGTGTGTAGGGAGGAATACCTTTGCAAGATTCTTGCTGCGGTTGACCCGCCAACGCATGCTGTTTGCCTGTCTCTGGTGTGCACAACTCATGGAGACCGATAGAGTAACCATCTTCAAACGAAGCTTTGAGAGCCGTTTCGATACAGGCACTGTTCAGGTCTTTGACATCGCCTTTTTTACCTTGGGCGTAACCTTGCTTTTGACAGAATTTTTTTGTTCCCGAAACATTTCCTTTTTCATATTTTGTCACATCTGGCTGTGTGCCAAATGGTTGGCAGCGTTCAGTCCATGCGGCGACATCTTTCACTCCGCGTTCACCATCTTTTTCGCCAACGCTTTCCCAGTTTTTGCTGGTGCAGGAACTTTTGTATAAAAACTCATTCACGCTTGAGCAGTTCGTAAGCGCAAGACCTAAAAGTGTTAATAGTAAAATAGATTTCATGAGGGAGTATCTCCTATATCAACGTTGTTAATTTTTTCTTCTGCAACCGCTCGCGGAGAGCGATCCTTCAATTTACGAATCGTTTGTTGCAAAACGGTTTCCAGCATTTGCAACTCTTTGGTAGTGGGGAATCCTTTGAGTAATAATCTTTTAAGTACGGTGTAGGAATTCACACGCTCATGCAAAGAGATATCGATGCTCAAAGCTTCCAGCCAACGTTTGATCGTTTGGTCGGGGAAATAAAATTTTTCTCGTTCTTCTTTGGCGGGCTCAGAAAAAGCTTCTTCCGTCGATTGATGGAGGAGGGTGAGAGCACTGAGCACGGCATGAGAAAGATTTAAACTCGGGTTTTCTCCGGGCATTTTCATTTGGTACACACGATGTACGAAATCTAAATCACTTTCTGCTAAGCCGTGATCCTCGGGACCAAAAATAAGGTAGGTCGGTTTGTCGCCAATTTGTTGGCGAAGTTCTGTATCGAGTTTGAGACTTGAAGCAAAGTCAAAAGCTTCGCGACGTTTTCCATCGCGGGCAGAAAAGGCGATGCGAATGCCCTCTTGCTCCCAATCGTAAAAACGTTGCCAGTGAGGGTAAATTTGACATTTTTGAATTTGCAGCTCAGCGTGCGCCGCGCCCTCGCGAGCTTCTTGATCTAACTCACAACGAGGTTCAATCAAGATCAATTGTTCAGCGCCAAAATTAGACATGGCACGAGCGACCATGCCGACGTTGCGTGCATACTTTGGGCGGACAAGAACAATGCGCAGACTCTTCAACATAAAATCACCATTATAAAATAAGCTGAGCTGAAAGTTGTAAACCGAGCTCAATATAATCTTTGCGCTCAGGTCGTTTCTCTTTAAGAAGGTGCAAATAGTTTTCTAAGGCGACTTGCAAATTGATTCTCTTAAGATCCGTGGTTTCGAGTGTGTTCGCAGGAATAGATTTAGCCAATTCCAACAGTTCGAGAGTCGCCAGCCACTGATCCGGGAACTGTTGTTGGAGCTCGGTAAATAGAAGTTCCAAATGTTCGGGAGTCGCAAGGCCCCCTTCGCGGGTGTCGCGGATCTTTTGGTAAAGTGCGTGTTTGAGTTTTTTCTGTGTGCTGTAGTTTTTTGCAGGGATTACTTTCTTTACAAACGTATCTGCCAAGCCGTAATTTTTGCGATCGGCGGGACCGGCAAAAACAGATGTTACGACAGAACCTACCGCCATATCAAAAGTTCCCCAGTCTGGGGCAAAGAGAATTTGTTCTTTGTAGCGAACGGTGCAGTTTTCCCAGCTGATCAAAAGAAGTTTTTTATCTGCGCCACGTGTGAGGGAAATCACAGTGCCTTGTACTGTGAGTCCCGAAGCAAAACGCAGTTCCGTCGTCGATTGGGTCGTGAGCCCCTGTTGCAGGAGTTGAACGTCTGTCCACTGACTGAGGCATGTCGTCGAGTTTTCTAAAACGCCGACCGGGGAGCTATAACCGTGACTGTGATAACTTTTATCATGACCAGCCAGCTGATGTTCGTGAGCAGAGAGTTGTACGGGGCCAGAGAATTTAAAAAAGACCACATTGCCATTCTTGTCGGCCAGGACTTCGCTCGCCTGTCCAGAAATCTGTAAACCGGAATTCAACTCCACGGTGTTCACAGTTTTTGCTTTGATCGCCGTTTGCAAACCATGCAGTCCACCTCGACGGAACGATAAACGTTCTTCGAGGTCGCGCAAAACTTTGGAGAGATCAGAAAAAGTCTGTGCGACAAAAAGTTGTGGTTGCTCTTCGGTGATGTCATAAGTGGTTTCTATGCAGTCGACCGAGAGCGGAATTTTTTGCACGCTCTCTTTTAAACAGTTGCGCGATTCACCGAGTGAAGAGAGTAAGCCGGCACCAAAAATTTTAGGATTTTGCAAATCACCAATCAGACCGTACTCGGCCGTCCACCAGTTCATGCGCCCCAGAAGAGCGGCCTCTGAGATATGGCTGATCGAAGCGTTGACGGCAGTCAAATGTTTTTCTGCCGCTTCGATTTGTTCTGGCGTTGAGTTGGGATCTTCTTTCAGGTCGGAGAGATCGCGAATGGCTTCGTACTGAGAAAGATCTTCCGAAGAGATAATCGCCTTCTTAGCCACTTGTGCATATTCTTTGAGGTAAGCTGCAAATTGTGGGTCCACTAAAATGGGTGCGTGGCCAGCGGCTTCGTGCACGATGTCCGGTGCGGGCGTGTAGAGAATATGATCGACGTTTCGCATGTCGCAGGCGATGGGAAGTATACTCAGACTTTGCAGTTCCATAAACGCCGCGGGTGGTATGAATCCACTCACGGGAACTGCCGTCCAACCAAACTCTTGCAGTTTTTCACACATCACTTCAATGCGTGGGATAGACTCGGTGCTGATGCCGGTTTTCGCCAAGCCATCCACATAGACTTCGTGGGCATTTTGCGCGAGAAAATTTTTAAGTTGGCGCAAAACAAAACGCCATGTCGCTTGTTCAATCGGCGTGTAGCGCGAATAATCCTGTTCAACAACATAGTGGCGAAGATGCGGTGGAATCTGCTCAATAATTTGTTTGAACTTTTTCATCTGTACATCCTGCTCAGAAGAAAGGGTCTGGTTGGTCGAGATAGTTGAGAACATAGTCGTGTATGCCTTTCTCCAACGACCATTCTGGTCGGGAAAAGCCCATGCTCAAAAAACGTTCCATCTTTGCTTGGGTGAAATATTGATAGCGCGGTCGAAGTGTTTCTGGAACATCCATCCATTCTATTTTCACAGGTTTATCGAGGTCTTTAAAAACCGCTGTGGCTAAATCTAACCACGAGCGGGCTTCGCCATAACCCATGTTGTAAATTCCCGAAAAGCCTTTTTTGTCTAATACAATTTCGGCAATCCAGCGGGTGACATCTTTGACATATATAAAATCACGCAGCTGTTTGCCATCTTCATACTGTGGATTGTGTGAACGAAAAAGTTTAAGAGATTGGTTTACTTGAATTTGTCGATAGGCTTTAAACACCACGCTCGACATATCTTGTTTGTAATATTCATTCGGCCCGTACACGTTAAAAAAGCGCAAGCCCATCCACAACGGCGGCGTTTTGCTTTGCTGAAGAGCCCAGATATCAAAATTGAGTTTGGATTCTCCGTACGGATTGAGCGGTTGAAAAAAGCGCGGATCGGTTTGGTCATCAAAACCCTGTTGACCGTCTCCGTAGACCGCGCCACTACTTGCGTAGACGAGCGGCACATTGTTTTCCGTACACCACTCAAAAAGGCGCTGAGTATACTCGGTATTGATGGTTCTGAGATATTCGCGATTGAGTTCGGTGGTGGAGGAGCAGGCGCCCATGTGAATGATGGCGTCAACTTTGGGTTTTTGCACCAACACATCCCAAAGCTCGGTGTGGGTGCAAAACTTTTCGTACTGACGTTTTTTGAGGATGCCGTTGCGGGCTTCAGGCCTCACCACGTCGACGGCAAGAATGTCCTTGCGGCCGCGTTGGTTGAGTTCCCATACAATAGCGCTTCCAATAAAACCAGTGGCACCCGTGACTATAAGCATGGGGTTTGTCCTATCATTCAGCGGCGGGGCTTGTCACCGGCGAGTTCCAATTAAGGGCTAATTCTTCGATAGTTTTGTTCTCACAAAGCCCCATGTAAACCAGATAAATCAGGGGAAAGGTAAAGGGTAAAAAATAGACGAAAAAGGGCACAACACAGAGAGCCAAGGCGACAAATCCAAGGCTCAAAAGCAGGAATGCGTGGGCCAAGAGGGTTCCTATGTTTTCCCATGTTCGTGAGAATACAAAATTCATGGCCTCTTTTTCAGAGAGTTGGGGTTGGCGGAGCTGGAGGTACGCCATAAACGGAATTAAGAAAAGTGCCACAGAAAGGAGGGCGGCCAGTAAATAAAAATGGGGAATACCGAGATACATTCCAACCTGCATGACCAAGCCAATGGCGGCACATGCGAGAATATGATTTTTAAATTTGCTAAGGATTTTCTGATCGAAGCTCATTTCAAAAAAAGATTCAATGGTTTGCGGTTGTTGCTGAAAAAGAGCGTGCATCAGGCGCAAGCTGGTGAGCGCAAAAATAAAACGAAGCGCCGCTGAGGCCGGTCCGCCAAGGTAAGGAATCATACCGAGAACGACTTCACTGGCAAAAACCATAAGACCGAGCAAGGCAAAAAGTTTGTAATGCTTTTCTGCCATCTGAAAAGCGGTGCGAATCCAACGATGGCAGTAATCAAAGGGAAGAATAAACGGTGTTTGCATAGCGAACTAATTTGACACGAGAGCAAATCAGCGACAACAAAAAGGATCGGCGTACCTTTTTGCAACTCTTGGCGTTAGGTGAATTCGAGGGGGGTGAGGCCGCCGAGAGGGGTTTGCAGATTGGTGAGTTGCCCTTGATAGAGACGTGCGATTGCCAATTGAATTTTATTTTCGAAGAAATAAAAACGGAGATCATATTTAAACTGTGACTTTTGATTTTCGAACTCCATAACAACTTCGGGAGCGGCACAGGCTTCTTGCGCTATAAAATCATCGCTAAAAATACGCTGAAAGACCGTGCGACTGATGGATTTTCCCTTGTAAACCGAGCGGCTGCCATAAGCGTTAGGTGGTTTAAAAAAGAAACCGTTGCGTTGACTCCAGAGATCGTCAGCATCTTTAAACTGCGAAAAACGAAATGTTTTAAGAAGCGCGCGAGTCAGGTGTGGATAAACCTGTGGATCAAGCTGCTCATTCCACTCGATCAAACGATTTTTGTCAGCGATGAGAGCATAGCCCCACGGATGCGGTGAGAGCAACGTTTGCGAATTTTGAAAAGCCTGAGCTAAATGGGGTGAGTCTTTAAAATAAAAATCAGTGGAGCGATTATAAATACCTGAGACGGCTTCGCCCCTCCACATCAAACCTTGTGTGGCATCCCAAACAAGTTCTTTGACGTCGGCTATCTCACAACGCACAGAAAATTCCTTTGCAAGAAACTCTCGGTACATTAAAAATTCCACATACATATTTTGCTGTTCAGGATTTTCATCGATAATTAGAAAAAGCTTTCCTGGTGCGAGATGGTCGCCAAAGGTTTTTTGAAAGCTTTGCTTTAAACTTTGTTTGGCGTCGGCAAAAAGGGGCATAGAGCGCGAGGTGTAGTGTTCCGCATTGACTAAATAAGATGAGGCATTGGTATTGATTTCGATAATTTTAAGCTGTTGTTGCTCGTTCACGTGCACATCGAGACTGGAAAGCAGCGAAGGCTGTTCTTGAAAGTGTGTAAACGGAAAATGGGCGTGTTGTTGTTTTTGGTATTCCGAATTTTGCGTCAGCCGATAAAGGTCATCCACAATCTCTTGCGCTTGCGTGTAAATACTTTTGGGAAGTTTTAAAACCAAAGGTGAAGCTAATTGAGGAGTAAGAGAGTCTATCCGTGTTGAGGGCAGCGTGGAGTAATTTTGTTGTAGATGCTTTTGAAAAGACGGAAACAGTGAATGCATGGGGGGAATTTCGGCGCACAAAGCGCGCCGAATCCTTAATAGGTTTTAATTAGGCTTTTACAAACTTCGAACCAGGTTTCCAACCGGCGCCGCAAAGCTCTCCCGATTGCAGACCTTCAAGAACGCGGAGGATCTCATTGCAATCGCGTCCAACGCTCAAATTGTGAATGCCCATGTATTGGATGGCGCCTTCAGGATCGATGATAAAAGTTCCGCGAGTGGCAATCCCTTTGTCTTCAAAAAGAACACCGTAGTCGCGTGAAATGCGTTTTGTTACGTCACCGATGAGTGGATAACCGAGATCTTTTAAATCGTCTTTGATCCAACGTTTGTGTGAGTGCACAGAATCAATACTGCAACCTAAAACTTGCGCATTGGCTTCTTTGAACTTGGGAAGATAGTCGCGGAATTGCGTAATTTCTGTAGGGCATACAAATGTGAAATCAAGTGGGTAAAAATAAAGAACAACCCATTTTCCTTTGTAATCGCTGAGGTTCACATCTTTAAATTCGCCACCGTCAACAACAGCTGGAGCTGTAAATTGCGGAGCTGGTTGGCCGATCATAGGCATGAGGAACTCCTTTGGTAAATTTGTTGGCCCATATTGCGAGGGAAACGCGCCGCAGTCAACAGGGTATGCCACGTCTTTCTACTTAAGATTTGCGTCAAAGATTTTTGAGATTTTGAAGAGAGTCTCCTTTCTTGGCACAACCTCCATGTTTCGGCCGTTGTCGCCGGAGGCGATCGCGTCACGCTCAACGGAGGCCAAGAAAGGAGACTCTCTTCAAAATCTCAAAAATCTTTGACGCAAATCTTAACCAAAACGTTCGGCGTACCTAAAAATAGATGAAGATTATTTCGGCGTACACAAATGGGGGAAGGCTTGATACCAAATAGGTATGAAGATTATTTCTTGGAATGTGAATGGGATTCGTTCCGTACAAAAAAAAGGTTTTTTTAATTTTATTAAGGAAGAAGATCCTGATTTGCTGTGTCTTCAGGAAACCAAAGCCCATAAAGATCAGTTAGATCCTATCTTGTTTAGCCCCACGCCTGATTATTCTAGCTATTGGTCCTCAGCCTCGCGCAAAGGTTATTCGGGTGTTGTCACTTATTCTAAGACCGAACCCCTCAAGGTCGAACACGGCATAGGTATTGAGAAGTTTGATTCTGAAGGGCGTTTTATCGTGACTCATTTTGCCGATTTTATTCTCTACAACGTGTATTTTCCCAACGGTGCCGCACGGCTAGAGCGCCATGATTACAAACAAGAATTCCTGCAAATTTTTCAGCAACATCTAGCGCAGAAATTGCGATCTGGAAAAAAAGTCATTCTTGTTGGTGATTATAATATCGCTCATAAAGAAATCGATATCTACGATCCAGTTCGTTTGGCAAAGACCAGCGGTTTTTTGCCTGAAGAGCGTCGATGGTTCGATGGCTTTTTAGAATCAGGTTTTGTTGATACCTTTCGCTATAAAAATCCCACGGCCAAAGAACGCTACTCGTGGTGGTCGTATCAAGAATTGGCACGCCCAGCGAATCGTGGGTGGAGAATTGATTACGTGTGTGTGAGTGAAAACCTCAAGAGCCATATTCAAAAGGCCGATATTCTCGATCAACAGCACGGCTCCGATCATTGTCCTGTCGTTTTAAAAATGTAAATTAGTGGCGACGGCGCCGCATATGATCGCGATGATAGATGCGCACGCCATACCAAGAGTCGCCATCGCGTTTAAGAATCATGCGCCAGCGTACGCCCGTGGATTGAATTTTCACTTCGTAAGGGTGCCCCTCTTCGTTGATCAGCATGACGATGCCGGACTGACCGTCAACAGTTGTGGGACCACCACGAATGGCTGAGAGGAAATCCAGAGCCTGAGCGGGATTTTTCATAAACCACTTGATGACGAACTTTGAAAACGTAAAGCTTTGATCGTGAGGGTAGACATCTTCCAATCTTTGAAAGCGCACGATGTAAGGTGTTTCTTCGGCGATGACATGCAAAGCCAACTCTCGCATCTCGATCAGAGATTCGATGCGGTTTTCAACCGCAGTATTAGCAACCGGCTCATCGGTGGGTTCATTCAACGCTGGACTAGCAACTCCACGGGTTTTTATTTTGGGTTGTGATGTCGATGGAGAAGACGACTGACTGAGTGTAGACGAACTCAACGGGCGAAGTACTTGTGCGCGGGCGTCAGGATCATTGCGCAGAGATTCTAAACGCAGAGCTACTGCAATGCGTACGTCTTCTTGCTGTTGTAAGCGCAGATCATTTTGTTGTTGGGTCCACAGTTGGCGAGGTTCAGCCAAATATTGGGCCTCAATCATTTGCAAGAACTCATTGTGAAACTCCGAATAGTTCATCGGCAAAGGTACGCCAAAAAAAAGAAAATCAAAGAGTGTGAGGCAATCAATCAAAACCACAGTGTCAGGCGCATAAGGTTTAATGCGTTCGAAGATGGCGGCTTGGAGTGGAGCAACGGCCACGGAGTGAGGAGAGGTGGGGCGCATAATAAAGGCAGCGGCATCATTTTTACCAACACTGATCAAAAATAATCTCATCACAAAGATTTGTAATTCATAGAAATCGCGCTGGTTAAGGGGACGGTTGTATCTTATTTTTGCAAGGAGAGCGCTGATCTTTGTTGGACTGGGCGTCTCCATTGATAAGAGGGGGCGTGGTTGATGAGCAGTGAAGGGAGTTACACTCACCGGGCCGACATTGGCGAGCGACACATTGACGTCAAGCCCGAGAGAAAAAAGAATGGCCAGGGCCGAACGATAGCGTTCTTGTGAAGGTGAAAATGCGGATTCCAATCTTTTGAGGACGAGAGAATCGAAGCCACGCAATTTGAAAGTCTGCCTCTCGGGAAATTCCGCTGGCACATAATCGGCAAGCATGAGAGCCCAGGTTTGGATTTCGGCTTCGCTCAACAGCACGGTGGGTGAAACCTCGGAGATGGCCGTCGCTTCGGCCATGGTCTTCAATACGGAATACGCCCGCAGCAAACGAATATTGTGGATATCAAAACTTGGCAACCGTTGATCTTGCGGCGGAGGAGAAAGGGAGTCTTCGTGCAGAGAAATAGATCTGTGCAGATTCATCACAACATGCTGTTCGAGTCGTGCATCTACCTGAAGGAGGCGTGCAAGAGAATGTAATTGTTCTTTTGGTAAGTGCGTTTGCAGAAAGTTAAGAAAAGACGTATTGATCTTGAGCTCAACGGGAAAGTCAGTGGGGTTGAGGGTTGTCGATTGTAAACGGTCCGTTGTGATTTCCCGACACGTCGGAGTCGCTTCCGCCTGTCCGCTGAGTTGCAGAAAAGCGAGTAAAATCAAAATGGCGAAAGAGTTCGGTCTTGCCATACGGGATTATGTAGCAACGCCAGCATCTCTTCGACAATGATTAATCGTTGTTTTGGAATTCAAAAAATCCAGTCAATGCCAAAGTGAGGACTGAGAATTATTACATATGGTCGCGATGAGTGACGCGGACGCCATACCAAGTGTTGCCGTTGCGTTCGAGAGTCATGCGCCATTGCATACCTGTTCCTTGAATTTTGGCTTCGTAAGGATGGCCGACTTCGTGGATCAACATTTTTATACCCGATTGACCAGCACTTGTGACGGGCCCACTGCGAATGGCTTCAAAGAAATCAAGAGTCTCCGAAGGATGTTCCATAAACCAATCGATCACTTTCTTCGAAAAGATAAATGTTTGATCTGTAGGATATTCATTTTGGAGTCGTTGAAAACGCACTTTGTAAGGTGTTTCTTCGGCGATAAGATGGAGAGCCAACTCTGGCATTTCAATCAAAGTTTCCAGTCGATTTTCGACCTCTGTCTGCGCAGCAGGTTCGTTTGTGACACTCATTGCAGGATTGGCCACACCACGAGTTTTAACTTTTGAAGTTGAGGGAGTGGGCTGAGCTGGCACAGTGACTGGGCGCAAAGTGCGAAAGCGAACATCGGGGTCATTGCGGAGCGCTTTGAGACGGGCCGCTTGGGCTGCTTGTTCCGCCGCTTGTTGTTGCAAACGCAGATCATTTTGCTGTTGTGCGAACAGCCGACGAGGTTCTGCGAGATATTGAGCTTCGATAAGTTTTAAGAATTCATTATGGAATTGGGAATAGTTCTTCGCAAGAGGCATTCCTAAATAAAAATATTCAAACAGAGTTAAGCTATTCACCAAATTTAATTTATCCACGGCATAGGGTTTGAGGCGTTCCAAGAGGTTCGCGAGCAGAGGTACGACCTCGATCGTATAACTCTTCGTGGGGTGCACAATTATGGAGGTAGCTTGGTAACCCACGCTGGCGAGAAACAGACGCATGGTAAGAGTGTGTAATTCTCTCAAATCCCGAAGAGCGAGATTTTGTTTTTGTTCTATTTTTTTAAGGATGCCGTCAACTCGCTTTGCCGAAACGGCGTCGACCCCTGCGCGCGGTTGCAGGAACCAAGGCGCCGTACTTTCTTCTCCTATAGATGCCAGTGATACACCCATATCCAACCCTTTGGAGAGTGGCCACGCGAGAGTTTGACGATGACGTTCTTCGCTGAGAGCTTTTTCCAGGCGCTTGCCCACAAGGGGATCAAAGTTCGCCAGCGTTAATGTCAGAGACTTAGGATATTCCGCAGGGACATAGGTAGCTAACATGAGCGCCCAGGTTTGCAGTTCCGCATCTGTGAGGGTCGTCTCATTGGTCATGGCCTTTAATACGGTATAAGTGCGCACAAGGGGGAGGTTGTTGATATCAAAGTGGGGAAGGCGTTGCTCTTCGAGCGGTAAGATGAGGGAATCCGTAGCCAGAGTAATCGATCGGCGTAAATTCAATGGCAAGCTTGCGCCGAGGGTCTGGCTCGCTTTCAAAATACGAACAAGAGTTTGCATCTGCTCGGCAGGAAGTTGGGTTTCTAAAAAATGGAGAAAATCTTCGTTGATTTTAAGCTCAGGGGGAAAGTCTGCAACCGTCGGTGCATTCGTGGCCGCAACGGGAAGTTCGTCTTCGGTGATCGTTAGACAAAGAAGATTCGCCGTGCTGGCCTGACACCATAACAGGGAAATGACGAGCATGAGGCAGCGGACTGAGGATTTGAATTTGCTGGACATAGAGTAGGCATTTAACAAAATCAGATCCTTTTCGCCAATTTATTGTGAGGACTGGGAATTATTTATATTGAGTTGTTTAAGAATCAGATCTTCCAGAGCCGTGAGCACCTGATGAAAGGGCGAGGGGGAGTCCGGATTGGAAATAAGTGCCGGTACGACCATGGATTGGCGAGGCGTTAAGATCATTTGCTCGATAGCCGAAGACCACGACCAAGTGTCGTGAACATCGATAAACCCAGGCGTTTTATTTGCGATACGGAGCAAGGGAAGAAGGGCACCAAGATTATAATGGTGTAACGAAGACGCGGGAAGAAAAAGTACCGTAGGAGTTTTAACACTGAGAGGTTCAAAAAAATTTACCACGCCAACGACAACACTGAGATCTGCAGCGGCGTGGATTTGGGGGAGCAATCCGGAGGTATTGTTGTAAATCCAGCGCCGAGATTCCTGCACAGAACTTTCTGTGACATCAGAAAGACTAAAAATTTTTTCGTTGGCAGAGACCTGTTGTGCGACTTGCAGAAGACGCTGAGGGTTTATGGGTGATCCTGCGGAAATAAAAAGATCTTTAAAGCCTTTGCTGGTCGCCAGATCAATCAAAGATCTTTGTACGATTGGATCATCGAGAAGTGACCCCGTTCGTAAATAAACACTGACGACGGGTCGATGATAAGGCACTCCGAGTTTTGCGCGGAGATCATCGTGATTTGCTGGAATGAGCCCAGGGTTGCCCGCTTTGAGAATATTGAGATCCAGCCATGCTTCCTCGTCAACAATGGAGGGGGTGGGGTATTCAGCAGGATCTTCAATCCATATGTAGATGGTTTTGCGTTGTGGATTTGTGCTAATTTGCTGGGCTATAGGGGCTTGTGGGAAAAGGGCTTTTAAAATTTCTTTTACAAATCGACCCTGGATGTTTTCACCTCTCAGGTGACTGTTGTTGGAAAGATAAGAATCAGCAATGCCCCGCTGAATATCAAACTGCAGTTCGATCCCTTGGCTGCGCAAAAGACGTGGGAGGCGAAAAATAGGATGCTGGATAAGCGCTAGGTAAGCGTCGAGATTCAAAGCGGGTTCGGAATCTCGGCGTAAAATATTTTCGTAGGAAGTATAAGGATCAAAAGCCCGGGGAGTGGTGACCGGTGAGAGTTGTAGTTGAGTATCCTCGGTGATGGAAACACAAGCTTGTTGGGCCTGGGCCGTAAAAGATAGACTGAACAGAAATCCGAAAAGTAAGAATTTTAGACTTTGCATTGTTAGGCACTTAAGCAAATCACACACCAAAAAATTCTCCATCAGCTCCTGATAAAGCCTCGTTGAACGCTGGTTTATTTTTTTTCATGTCTAACATCTAGGCAACTCCATAGAAGTTACAAGAAACATTAAAAGAGACCCGACCATCGGGAAGATTTTGCTGAGAATCAATGCATATTGAGGATGATTTGATATTCTCATTTTATGAAATTAAGTGTTCTCATTTTATCGTTTTTTTTACCTTACTTTGCACACGCCCTATGCATCGTCAATGATCATGTGAAATTAAGAGCGAAACCCAGTGATAAAGCCAAAGTCAGCTGGGTGGTGGGTCCCCATATGCCTTTCAGAGAAGTGGATAAAAAGGGGGCTTGGTATCAGGTGCAAGATTTTGAGGGGGAAAAGCATTGGGTTCATGCACGCAATGTCTCTTATAAAGAAAGCTGTGTTGTCGTGAAAACACCCAAGGCCAATTTGCGAATAGGTCCGGGCGCGAAGTTCGCGCCAACCGATTTGGGCATTGTGGGAAAGTACGCCACCTTTCGCAAAATTTCCCGCGATGAGGAGTGGCTGAAGGTTCAAGATGTCTATGGGCAGGTTCATTGGGCCCACGAAAATACACTTTGGGAACCTAGAGATTCTTCACGTGTTACTTTTTAAGCACTGTAATTAGGTTAAATATTGCGCTTGGTCACAACCCAAAGTACTGAGTGCTCATTAAAAAAACAATAGCTTATAAGCCAATTCTGGAGGCCCTTTCGAGCTGTCCTAAAGTCCTGATATAAGCAAGACTTTGATCAAGTATTTAAATTATTTAAGATAATTTAAGTAAATTGACTTGCCTTTTTCTTTCGGCGCGTGTCTTAATAGTCCCCAGTTCCAAATCGGGACTTTGGAGTTGGGCATAGTTTGAAATCTCAAGGGGTTGAGATTTTGAGCCTTAAACATGGAGGGGAATATGTCGACCATCACAAGAGCTTTGGTTGAAGAGTGCAAAGGAAAGCTACTCAAGACTAAGGAAGAAATTTTGAACCGCGTGCAAGAAGTTCGCAAAGACCTTTATTTTGAAGATAAAGGGGGGGATGAGGCGGATCAAACAGCTCGCATTCTCAACGAAAAAGAGATCCTTTCTCTACATGACCGCCTTCGTGGTCAGCTTTTTGAGATTGAACAAGCTTTAGGCAGAATTGAAACCGGCTTGTTTGGCGTTTGCGAAGAAACCGAAGAGTACATTGAGCCAGAGCGCCTCCGGGCTATTCCCTGGACTCGTCTCAGTATCGAAGGTGCTGAACTTCGTGAAAGCATGAAAAAACGTTACGCTCAAGGTGGCGAATAATTGCGTGTGATTTGACCAGGCCGCCGTACATACAAGGTCAGCGGCCTTAGAAGTCCTCACGTTTTGTGAGCGAGCCACTTCGTGTACAAATACGGAACCACAAAGAGTGTCGAGAGAGTTGCGGTGATAATGCCACCGACCACAACAATGGCCAGAGGTCGTTGCACTTCCGAGCCCATACCTGAACTGAATATCATCGGTAAAAAGCCAAACGCTGCCACCAGTGCGGTCATCAGAACAGGACGCAGACGTGTTTCGCAAGAATGAATGGCGGCGTCTCGTGCGTCGGCGAATTCGTGGCGAGCTTCCATCATAAACTCCACCAATACCATACAATTCAATATAGAAATTCCCATCAAGGCAATAAAGCCAATGATAGCGGAAACACTGAGGTCGACGCCAAAGAGCCAAAGGGAGATCAAACCACCGCTCACCGAAAAGGGAATTCCCGAGAGCACCAGGATGGTTAGGGTGAAGTTTTGAAAATGGCTGTAGATCAAAAAGAAAATGGCGAACAGGATAATGGGAATAATGATGGCGAGACGAAGGCGAGCGCGCTCGAGATTTTTAAATTGCCCGCCCCATTCCATACGCACTCCGGGCTGTAGCTGCATTTGCTGTGCGATCAGAGCTTTGGCTTTTTTCACGTAACCACCAATATCAGTGCCTTTAAGAAAAATCGAGATGGCGCCATAACGTTCGCCAAAGCTACGAGCAATGGTCGTGACACGATGACTATTTTGAATCGAGGCGATTTGGGCGAGTTTGACCTCTCCGCCGTCTTGCGTGGAAATCACAAGCTGCGGGATTTGCTCGGGATCGCTGCGATATTTTTCATCCAGCTTCATCACAATCGGATAGCGCCATAACGAATCTTGAAATGTCCCAACACGTTCTCCAGCGAGCAAAGAATTGATCGCCAACTGTGCAGAAGGCAAAGACACATTGTACTTAGTGAGTTCGTTGAGATTGAGTTCGATATTTAATCCGGGACTCATACGTAAGGCGGTGAGGGCGTCGACTTGCACTTCGTTGGTTTCTGGGAGGGTTTCTAAAATCTTCATCGCGGTTTCTACATTCGCAAGTAATTGCTGCAGATCGGGTCCATAAAAACGTAAGGAGACATCGGCGCGACTGCCCTCGAGCATTTCGTTAAAACGCATTTCGATGGGCTGTGTGGGACTGAGATCCACCTCGGGAAAACGCTTTTTGAGAGCGTCGACAATTTTATTGAGGGTCGCTTCGGTGTCCTTATTGCTGAGGTTTTCTTTTTTGAGAATGATAAAGGTATCCGCAAAATTGGGACCCATGGGATCGGTGGCAGATTCGGGAGTTCCAAGGCGGGAGAAAACAAGCGCTACTTCGGGAATTTGGCGAATGATCGTTTCCACTTCTTTTTGTTGCTCAATGGATTCAGTGAGTGAAATTTTTGCATCGCGAATAACGCCAATCACAAGATCATGTTCATTGAGTTGTGGAACGAACTCAGAACCAGAACGTATAAATAAAAACACTGTCAGCGCGAAGAGCAAACTCATGGTGGTGGGAATCGCCCAGCGAAGCGAAAGAGCTTTTTGTAAAGCCTGCGTGTACGCGCGCAGCACAGAAGTAAAGACTTTGGTTTCGGTATGAGCGGTCGTGGATGTGTTTTTAAGTACGAAGGAGCTAAGAATGGGCATGAGAACTATGGCCACAATCAAGCTTGCACTCAGCGCGGTGATAACAGTCAGGGCCATGGGACGGAACAGTTTTCCTTCGGTTCCCTCAAGACCGAGAATGGGGATATAAACGAGAACAATAATGCTAATGCCGATAAGCACGGGTTTGGAGACTTCACTGCAGGCTTGAATAATTGTTTCCGTGAGAGAGGTTTTGGTTCTACGCAGACTCCGTAAGATGTTTTCCACAATGACCACGGAGCCATCCACCAAGAGACCAAAATCGATGGCCCCGAGGCTCATCAAATTGGCGGTGATGTGGAGAGGAGCCATGAGCAACGTCGCCATCAGCATAGAGAAGGGAATGGCCAGGGCCACCATCAGGGCCACGGAAAAGCGACCGAGAAAAGCGATAAGGACTAAGATGACAAGAAGAGCCCCTTCACTCAGGTTTTTAACCACGGTTTTGATTGTGGCTCCTACGAGGTACGACCGTGAGTAGACAATTTTAAGAACGACATCTTCGGGAAGTGACAATTGGGAGATGGCGATTTCTAAGTCTGTGGCCACCTGTTTGGAATTCGCACCCACAGTCATCAGTGCGGTGCCAAGGATGACCTCTTGCCCATCATAGGTCGCGGCGCCGACACGGAGTGGTTTACCAATGGCCACGGTGGCAATTTCTTTGAGTTTCACCAGGCGACCTGAGTAGTTGAGTTTGACGGGAATATTTTCGAGTTGTTCGGTACTCAAAAGTGCCGTGGAGGTTTTTACAATGATCTGTTCTTTTTTATTTTCATAATACCCGCCGCCGAAATTCTCGCCGATGGTGGCTAATTGATCGCGAAGTTGCTCGATGCGCACCCCGTATTGGCGCATTTTGTAGGGATCTAAGCTGATATGAATTTCTTTGGGATAGCCGCCGTTAGTATCGATTTCGGCCACACCTTTTACTTTTTTAAGTTGTGGGCGCACCACTTGCTCTTGAATCGTGCGCAAATAAATCAACTCCTCCACAGTTGGATTTTCTGCGGTGTCCTTTTTTTGCAAGACATACATGAGGACTTCACCCAGACCCGTGGTGGGCGGTGCCATTTCTGGAATCAGCCCCGATGGCATTTGTGACGGCAACTTTTGCAAACGTTGCGAGACTAAATTTCGCACGTGGTAGAGGTCGGTACCATCTTTAAAGATGAGATTCACTTGCGACAAACCAAATTTAGATATCGAACGGATCTCATCAAGATTTTCCATCCCTGACATTTCAGTTTCGATAATTTTCGTCACGGATTTTTCAATCTGATCAGGCTCAAGGGGGCCGGTGAGGGTGTTGATCATCACTTGCACATTGGTGATGTCGGGAACTGCATCTACAGGGAGGTGGAGGGTTTGGTAAATGCCGCTGAGGCTGAGCAGTGCAAAAAGAATAAGTACAGAAGTTCGATGAGCTAATAAAAAACTATAGACGGATTTCATTGATCACTCCTTGGAGGGGAATCATTTCACCCACGAGAACAGAAAGTTGTGAGAGAGCGTGGATGTAGTTCATTTGAATACTGAGGGTTTCGTCAATGAGCAGATCGTGGGACAAATCGGCTTCGACAAAGGTCATTAAATCAATTTGTCCGCGTTTAAACTGCTCTGTCATCTTTTTCATTTGACCTTCCATTTCGGAAAGTTTTAAGAGTGGAAATTTTTGAATGAGGTCTTTGTTGAGTTGATATTGACTGTAGATATCTTCAAATTCTCGCAAAATTTGCGCCGAAACCAATTTTTTCTTGGTTTGTGCTTGTTGAAGAGAAAAATGACTTGCTCGTGCCTTGTTGCGGTTCATGTTGAACACCGGAACACTGATTTGTGCGCCGATGGTGTAATTGTCTTCGGGATTGCCGCTCTGCCCTTTACTAAATCCGCCGGTGAGAGCCAGGTCGGGAAGGCGCTGGTTTTTTTCGTAGGCGTATTCACTTTCACTTTTTTCAATTTCAAATTGCGAAAGCTCTAAGTCGTGATTGGCGCGAAGCATTTTTTCACGGTAGTCATTTTTAGATAAATCCAAAGCTTGATTGACCCAAAAGGTTTGCAATTGGCTGGGATTTTCTAATTGCAAAAGAAGATTCAGCTGTAGCCACAAGCTGCGGGTTTGTGCCAAGAGATCTTCCAATTGCTTGCGTAGAACTTTGATTTTATTTTCGACAATAAACGCTTCGGATTGTTTTTGCGCAGATACAAACTGTCGAGAACGCAAAAACCCTTTGAGCAGCTCAATGCGTTTGACATGGTTGTCGACACGTTTGGTTTTTTCGAGAGCGATGTTGTATTGAAAAATCAATTGCAGAACGAGGACCTTGGTGGAGAGCCGTTGATCTTCCAAATGATGGTTTTCGATATCCATGGTCGATTTGGCAATTTTTGATTTTAAATTGGTTTTCCAGGGGGAAGTGAGCGGTTGCACGATAGCCATCTGGTATTTATTGATGGGACTGTTGGTGTTATCATCCCCCTTTTGGCTTTCGATGATGATGTTAGGATTGCTCCATGCGGTTTGTGCTGAGTTTAAATGTTTGGTTTCTTTGACCTTGAGGGCTTGCATTTGCACGTGCAAGCTATTGGTTACTGCTCTGTCGAGCAACTGATCAATGCCGATCTTTTCTGTTGTTTTCTCCGTGGCAAAGAGCGGTCCTGTAAAAAATAAAAGTAAAAAAATCATAAAAGTATCCTTTCCTAAGAAAGAGAAAAATGACCAAGTGTCATCAATAATAAAAAGGAAACGAGAGCTTCTAAGAAATCGGAGGGCGCATAGAAGGTTCGACAAAACGAATTTTGAGAGAAAACACGTAAGGTGTTGCCGAGGGTTCTGGCAAAATGGTCAAGAGGGTATCGACAAAAGGAGTGATAAGTAAAAAAGAGCAGTGACCAAAATGCATGACATCGCGGTGATGTGAGGAGTCGAGAGGCAGAGGTCCGTGGTGGCTCTCTCCGAGATCTTGTTCTTGCTGACAAGGACTTAAATCAGCGGCGCCAGCGTGGGCAAAAAGTGCGTCTTCTACAAACATGGAGAAAAACACAAAAAGAAGCGCGCCAACAATCAATTTCATAAGTCTTAAATTACCTCTCGCTCGCTTCTTCGGCAAGAGTTTCTTCCCACTGTTTTTGATCATCAAGGGCTTTTTGGATTTCTGCGGGTTTTCTCACGGGACCCTTATTAACGCCAGGGCAAAAGCTCAAAACATCTTTACGCCAAGCTTTGGCAGAAATGGTTTCTGGCCAGAAGGGCCAGGTGCGACATTGAGTGGGGCGAACCGCGTAGATTGTACAACGTTTGTTCTTGAGGAAAATACAGTCTTCACCGTTGTCTTTGAGATGATAAAAGTCGTCATTTTTATTGCAGTATTTTTTTGTGAACGCGGAGGTGGTCATTTTGAGCAGGTTGGCCATTTTTTTGCGGTCGTCGTTGGTCACGTAAACAAAACCATACTCGCCATGGGAGACACAGCAGTTACCGGAACCCTGGCACTGAAACTGAACGCCTTCGGACCACCAGGCTTTTTCTGGCTTTTTCTTTGCTAAATCGTCCGTCGCTTTTTTTGCCATATTGTGACTCCTCAAATTTTAAATATTTAGTGCTCTCGGCGATAAGTATGCCCAAAATTGATAAAACCAGCTATATTAAAAAGATGAACTTTTTAATATTTTTAATTCTGCTAGGTCTGGCGGATGTGGACCTAAAAAATGCAGCCAGCTTTTTAGGACTCTCGCGACGAGAGCTCCTTTGGAATGAAACGATAGAGGTTAAACCGCAAGCAGGGTATCATTTGAATGTGAAAAGTCCGCACAAATGTGGCGAAGGTCAGGTTCAGGCGCTGAGCGAACAAACGATTCAGTGTTTAATGACTTCCTTTGGTAAGCAGCAACTGCAAGTATTTGTTTGCGATGATGCGAAAACCTTTTGCCGTCGCGAAGTCCTCGACGTACAAGTCCACCGCCCTTCGAACATCAAAGAGTGGTGGAACTATCTTATGAACCGCTTTTAAAACTTTGCGATGAGCGCGGTGACGTGGCGATAGTCAAAACGAATGGTGTTGGGTGATACGGGCAGATTTCGATAATACCCCTCATAACCAAACTTCAGTGAGAATGTATCAGACAAAATCGCCAACATATAAGGGCTGAAGTTCACACGATAGTTTTCCTCTTCCGTGATATCGGGAAGATATTCCAGCCACAAACCAAATTTAATGGATGGAGTGTAAATATAATCCACTTGCGAATAGAGTCTGAGAAAGTGAGCTTCGCGGTAGGCGGGGCTGCCGGGAGTGCTGTTGGCAATAAAATCTTCCTTGAGATACTGATAACCAACTTCGGAGAAAAACTTCACCGTTTCTGAGGAAACCCAAAAATATTTAACGCCTAAATCGTAGGCTTGACCAAAATCCACACCGACAAAACGATCACCACGCACACCAGCTTGGGTGTACACATTGAAGGTATTAGGAATCACGATGTGTTCAAAACGCAGAACAGCAGACCAATTTTCCGCCACGCCTTCGAGTTGTTTGGTGGCTTGATTCTGAGCTTTAGAACTTAAATAATGGCCACTCAGTTTGAGGATATCGTTATCAAACTGATACCAAGTAGCTTGTTTGCCACTGAAGGACTGCGATTTGGCATTTCCGCCGACGACGATGTAGCCCAGTTCGCTTTCGTCATGTAACCCGAGTGCGGCGGGATCTACAGCGTAAGCCAGAGAAGAAAATAGAACAGAAAGAATAATGAATAATTTGTGCATAGAATCTCCTTGTCAGTGAGGCTTTTACCTCAGAGAAGAGGGGAGATCAATCGCACACGTCGTCGGACAATCTAATCGGACGATCTAATCAGGCGACCTAATCAGACGACCTAATCATTAGACGCGAGTGTGTAGCAACACAGATTGTAAAGAATGCGACTTCCCACATTGCCGTCCCAACCATCGAGCTCTTCGGGTGAGGGAGGAGAAACTTCGCAAAGATCAAAACCAATGATTTTTTTATTTTGGGTGTAAACGAAGTTCATCAATTCGAGCACATGGTCGTAGTCAAGCCCGCCGGGAACGGGGGTTCCTGTGTGGGGACAAAGCGCCGGATTGAGACCATCAATATCAAAAGAAAAATAAACATTTTCGGTGGGAATATTTTTAATAATTTCCGCGCAAATGGACAGCCAACTTTCACCGCGCGCCAAACGGCGTTTGGTTTGGCGATCAAAGTAAGTATGGATATCTGCGCGTGACTCAATAAATTCGGATTCTTCGGGGCAGTAGTCGCGGATACCGAGTTGAATTAATTTTTTAACGAGATTGTTTTCCATCACGTTACGCATAATCGAAGCATGGGAAAATTCGTAACCCTGGTAAGACTGGCGAAGGTCAGCATGTGCGTCGATATGGATGATGGTAAAATCTTTCTTATATTTTTCGGAAAGAGCACGGATTGCGCCAAAGGGGCTGGAATGATCACCGCCAACGACTCCTAAAATTTTTCCGTCGTCGAGAATCGAGCGGCAGGCCTTGTAAACTTCGTTATGAAATTCAGTGCCCTGCTGATTGATTTGTTTTTGCATCTGTTCAAAACCACCGACCAGCTCATTGCCTTGCTCAAGATGATTTTTAATTTTAACAGCCATCGGTTTGAGTTGGTTGTTGAGAAGGCGCCAGGTCTCTTGTTGATCTTTCTTCCAAAAAATTCCTTTTTCATAAGCGGTACCGGTATCAGCGTGGGTCACATCAATTTGGCGACTGCATTCGTAAACTGAATCGGGTCCGAGCGAAGTGCCATTGCCATAGGAGGTCGTCACTTCCCAAGGAATGGGGAGGAGAACGAGTTGCGATTCTTCATAAGTAAAAGGCAAACCAAAAATTCCGGCAGAAGCCACACCCGTGGCGTTGGGATCAAATTTCATGTGTGACTCCAGTAGTAGTACGCTATGAAAAATAGAACAAGGAGGGTCGTAACGGCAAGGACAATTCGCTCCAGGTAGCGATCGATGTAATGTTTCACTGGTTCACCCCAAATATAGAGTGGGATTCCAACCGCGAAAAAACGCAAACTGCGCCCAAGTAGGGAGCCAATGATAAAAGTGCCAAGCGGTGCATGCGTGGCACCACCGATCACGGCCATGACTTTAAATGGTAGCGGTGTCACCGAGGCAATGATGAGCGCCATAATGGCGTTATTGCCGTAGATCTCTGATACTTTTGTGTACATTTGCTCAGAGAAGATATAGCGGAAGAAAAAGCTCTGGCTCCAGTCCCAAAAAAAGTAGCCGATGGCGTAACCTAAAAGGCCTCCTGCGACGGAGGCAATGGTGTTTAAAAAAGCAATCCACAGTGAGCGCTTGGTGTTTTGGATAGAAATGGCGATCTGCAAAGGATAGGGCGGAATCATAAAAAAAGACGCCTCAATAAATGTAAAAAACATCATAAATTTTTCAGCATGAGGGTGGGAAGCGAATTGCAGAATCCAATTATAAAGTTTGCGCATACACTATTTATAACTTTGTCTGCGGTAGGGGCCAAGACAAGTTGTAGATGATGGCGCAGAACGTTGGATAAAGCCCCTCCGTCGGTAAGCGCCTTTCTTCTGTTTGGTAGGCATCCATTGACGAGGATTTTTTTAAACCTTTTTATGGCCGACATGAAGAAAACGTACATGATGTTTTTCCTTTTAGTTGGTTGCGCCAACCCTATTAAAAAAGAGGGGAGATGTGAATCCTACAGACCTAGTATGTGCCTTAGCGGCGACATGGTTTGTGAGATCAATTCGAAAGGTTGTGAGACCTGTAACTGCGTAGGATGTAAATATCTGAATCAATATTTACACAAAAGATAATACGATCTGGCTTTATCAAAGGGCAAATAGGAACCTGAGCGGTGGCGGATGATGTCCTAAGACTCGAAAAATAGTGCTCGAGCAGAGTCATCGTCATCCTCAGCGGAAGAACCGTCGTCCTGCGCGGAGCAACCCTCATCCTAAGCGGAACTACCGTCATCTTGAGCAGAGCGAAGGATCTCAGTAGGATTTCTAAAAAACGCAGATCAGAGTTTGCGGGGTTTGTACGTCCATGGATGGCTAACTCCTCCCCTTCCTGGGGAGGAGTATAAAAATATTGTGGATGAAATTTTCTTTTCGAGAGTAACCTCTCAACCTTCCTCATATGGACGCCACCCCGGTCAAGTGTAAAAGTGGCCTCGGGTCGGAGTGTCTGTTTGATGAGCATTCTTGAACATCATCCTCATATTCGCGTGCTGGTTAACGCATTAAGT